>JAKAOK010000002.1 GCA_021812245.1 bacterium
TAATTCCACCGCCCAGATAGACCAGTTCCCCATATTCTATAAACTTACCGAAATAGACCCCTACGGAATAACCAGGCTTAACAACCGTTTCGTATTAAGTCCGGGAGGGTTTAATCCGGATAACTCCGCCTCCGCCTTTAAAGATATATACTCAGGCACTTCATCAAGCTACGTTTACGATAACCTGTCTTTATCGAGAACCCAGCTGCTGCCTTTTAGCTTCAGCCTGCAGTCTGACGCAGACTACCAGATAGCAAACCATAACCTTTTATATTCCGAACAGCTTGCCGCAGGGGGCATTTATTCCGCCCCGGGCTACTTCGTAGATTCCGCATTAGGCTCCAGAGGGGTAATCCTTAACGAACAGATTAACCTTCCGCCCGTTAACATAGCCCCCGTCTTTCAGGGCACTATAGCCGCTTATAAGAACAACCCCCTTCCGGTTTACCTCTCCGCCTTCTGGGACTATGCCGACCTCTCTTCGGTAAAGAACGAATCCTCCTATACGGAACTGCCCGATACCTCGGTATTGGAGAGCATAGGGGGCAGGCTTAAGGCAAACATAGGAAGCAGCCTGAGTTTAAACTTCGCGCTGGGCTGGAGGCTTAGGCGCGTCCCTTACGGTGTTTACGGCAAGGGGCTCTTCGAGGACATTGCGGTAGAGGCGAGGTTTTAAAATATTTATAAATTTTACGGCATTATCTTAAAACCTGTCGGTTGAATTTGTTAAATCGGCTTCAATGTTTTAATAATACCGGATTAACGCATAGGCGGTAATCCGGTATTATTTATTTTAATCGGCAAGTTTAAGTATTGACGAACAGACGCCAAACTGCTAAAATGTTTTTTGTAGCCGCAAGCAAAAACAGTCGGTCGCGGAAGACTTTTATGTCTTTCGAGGAAAGTCCGGGCTCCAAAGAGCATAACGCCGTTTTATAGCGGTGAAGGCAACTTTAAGGAAAGCGCAACAGAAAATATACCGCCTTATTTAATAGGGTAAGGGTGAAATAGCGAGGTAAGAGCTCACTTGGACATTATGCAAATAAAGTCTATGGCAAGCCCCGTTAGGAGCAAGAACAAATAGGAAGACTTAAGGCTGCTCGCCTTGCATAGTCTTCGGGTTGTTCGCACAGAGAAATGACCGACCTTGACAGAACCCGGCTTATGTTTTTGTTTGCGGCTGCAACTCGCCTTTAACTATTTAATTTAATCTAAATGGAAATCAAAAACATCAGGAATTTTTCTATTATAGCACATATAGATCACGGAAAATCTACGCTTGCGGATAGATTTCTGGATTTTACCGGAGCAATTACCGCAAGAGAAAAAGTTTCCCAATTTTTAGACAATATGGAGCTTGAGCGGGAAAGAGGAATTACCATTAAGGCGCAGACCGTAAGATTAAATTATAATTACGACGGCAAGGATTATATCCTTAATCTTATAGACACTCCCGGACACGTAGATTTTTCTTATGAAGTATCAAAATCGTTAGCCGCATGTGAGGGCGCTATTCTTATCGTCGATGCGACTCAGGGCGTCGAAGCCCAGACTCTTGCCAACGTCTATATAGCTTCCGATATGAATTTAGCCGTAGTTCCGGTTATAAATAAAATAGACCTGCCCAGCGCCGATCCTGAAAAAACTAAAAAAGAAATAGAAGAAGTCGTGGGCATCGAAGCGGATAATGCTATTTTGGCAAGCGCAAAAGAAGGCATCGGAATAAAGGAAATACTTGAGGCTATTATAAATAAGATTCCTTCTCCGAAAGGAGACCCGCTTTCTCCTCTTAAGGCTTTAATTTTCGATTCTTGGTTCGATTCATATCAGGGCGTCGTTGCGCTTATCAGAATATTTGACGGCAAGGTTTCCCCGGGCGATATTATTCTCTTGATGAATTCCGGAGTTTCCTACGAGGTCCAAAAAGTAGGCGTTTACAATCCGTATATGAAAGAATTAGACGGGTTAACCGCCGGAGAGGTCGGGTTTATTATTGCAAATATAAAAGATTCGGGCAGTTTTAAAATAGGGGATACTATTACTTTAAAAGCCAATCCCGCAAAAGAACCTCTGCCGGATTTTAAAGAACCGAAGCCGATGGTGTTTGCCGGTATTTATCCCATAGATTCCGATGATTACCCCGAGCTTAAAGATTCCATAGAAAAATTAAAACTCAACGATCCTTCGTTTTCTTATGAACCGGAAAATTCACTTGCGCTGGGGTTCGGCTTTAGATGCGGATTTCTGGGGCTTCTGCATATGGAAATAATAGTGGAAAGGCTGGAAAGGGAATACGGCTTAAGCCTTATATCTACTTCCCCTACCGTTCTTTATAATATAACGACGATTAAGGGGGAAATGAAATCAGCGCTTAATCCGATGAAATTTCCTCCTTCCAAAGAGATACCCATGCAGGAAGTTGACCATATAGAAGAGCCTTTTATCATAGCAAATATCTACGTCCCATCCGAATTTCTGGGGAAAATAATAAACCTGTGCGTTGAAAAAAGGGGCCAGCAGGTCGAACTTAAATATATAACTAAAACCAGGGTCCAGCTTGTTTATGAATTGCCTTTGTCGGAGATAGTCCTTGATTTTTACGACCAGCTTAAATCGCTTTCCAAAGGCTATGCCTCTTTTGATTATGAATTCAGCGGGTATCGGCCGGCAGATATGATAAAACTTGAAATATTGGTCAATAAAGACCCAGTCGATGCTCTCTCCGTAATTGTTCACAAGGATAAAGCTTACGTTAGAGGAAGAAATATAGTCGAAAAGCTCAGGACTTTAATACCGAGGCAAATGTTCGAGGTTGTGCTTCAGGCGCAAATAGGTTCAAAAATTATTGCAAGGGAAGAAATTAAAGCATTGAGAAAAAATGTTCTGGCAAAATGTTACGGCGGCGATATTACAAGAAAAAGAAAACTTTTAGAGAAGCAGAAAGAAGGAAAGAAAAAAATGAAAAACATAGGCTCGGTCGAGATTCCACAGGAAGCCTTCTTGTCGATATTGAAGGTTTAACTAAACAGATTGCTTCGCTGTACCGGACTTCGTCCGCTAACGCTCGCAATGACGTAACGGTGTCATTGCGAGCGTTAGCGAAGCAATCTCGTTTTAGATTGGTTAGCTGCGCCGGAGTTAGCTGTACCGGACTTCGTCCGTCCCATCTTTGCCTGCATAAAACCGTTGGTTTTATAAACGCAGTCAAAGATATGCTCGCAATGACGGAATATTAGAATTTATTAAATATTTTCTAAATCGGGATTTGGGTTCGGTTATTTATTAGACTTAAGAGAAAAAAATTGGTATAATTAAAAAGTTTATAAATAAAAATAGTTTCGATTCATGAAAATTAAAATATGAGCAAGCATACTTTATGGGATTATTTTAAGGCTGTAGTTATAGCTATAATTATCGCCTTAATTTTCAGAACGTTTGTCGTTCAGGCATTTAAAATACCTTCCGGTTCTATGGAGCCCACTCTGATTCCGGGCGACCATATACTTGTCAATAAGTTTATATACGGCATCCATATCCCTTTTACCAAGTCCTACATTTCCGTATCTCATCCAAAGACCGGACAGGTCATAGTTTTTAAATTTCCTTATGCCGGAAAATATAATCTGCATAGAGGAATAGATTTTATTAAAAGAGTCGTTGGAACGCCGGGCGACAAAATTCAGATTATTAACGACAGGGTTTATATAAACGGACATATTTATAAATGCAGATATGCCGAGTGGAAATCAAAAACGATTTTACCCGCTTATAATTCTCCGAGGGACAACTACGGTCCCGTAATCGTTCCCAGAAAGGAGCTTTTTGTAATGGGAGATAATAGAGACAACAGTTTCGATTCGAGATACTGGGGTTTTGTTCCCTATAAAGACATTGCAGGAGAGGCATTTATAATTTACTTCTCGTGGAATCCCAAAAATCATTTTGATATTTACTGGAAGCGTTTTTTTAAAACTATCCCCGGCTGTTCTTTTAAGAAAAATATAGGGTGATCGGTAAAATTGAAGAAAGAAATTATTTTCGACGATAAAGAAACAGGTTTAATTTTAGATAATTTTATAAATGATATCTTAAATTCGAGGATTAATTTTAACAATGCCGCTATAATAGGTATAAAAAGCGGCGGAGTTCCGTTAGCCGGTTTACTCCAAAAGGCGGTTTTCAAACGGTTTAATATCGACTGCAAGACAGGATACGTCGATATGACTCTTTACAGAGACGACCCTTTTTCCGTAAAGAAATCCGGAGATGCTACGGAACTTGTTTTTGATATAAACGATAAGGAAGTTATACTCGTAGATGATGTTATAAGCAGCGGCAGAACCGTCAGGGCTTCCATAGACGAAATTTTTGATTTTGGGAGACCGGAGAAGATAAGGCTTGCGGTTTTTATCGATAAAGGCGGAAGGGAATTGCCGATATGTCCCGATTTTACCGGAAAAAAAATAAGAGCCGGTAAAAAAGAAGTAATCAATGTAGATATTTTAAGCAAAAAAAAATTTGTAGAAAAAATATGAGCTTTAATAAAAAAGACCTCATTTCCATTAAAGACCTTTCCGCATCCGACATTAATTATTTTATAGAAACGGCAAAAGAATTTAAAAAAATATCGCTGAAAGATATAAAAAAAGTTCCGACGCTCAGAGGAAAGACTGTCGTGAATATTTTTTACGAACCATCCACAAGAACAAGGTCATCGTTTGAAATTGCCCAGAAAAGAATGAGCGCAGATTCTTTAAGCATTGCCGTTTCGCAGAGTTCCGTGACAAAAGGAGAAAGTCTTAAAGATACGATACTCAATCTGGAAGCCATGAAACCGGATGCTTTTGTATTAAGGCATTCGGAATCGGGAGCGGCACATTTTGTATCAAAATGGACTAAAGCCTCCGTAATAAATGCAGGCGACGGCATAAATGAACATCCTACCCAGTGCCTTTTAGACATAATGACCGTCATTGAAGAAAAAAAAGACGTCGGGTCTCTTAAGGTAGCGATAATAGGGGATATTTATCATTCAAGAGTGGCAAGGTCAGATATTTACGGATTTTCCAAATTGGGGGCAGATGTTTATTTATATGCTCCGCACTCCCTTTTGCCAAGATTAATCGAGCTTAAAAACGTGAAGATAGCAAGAAATATGGAAGAAGCGGTTAAAGATGCGGACGTTATAATAATGCTCAGAATTCAAAAAGAAAGGGCGAGCTATTATTTTATACCGTCGATTGAAGAATACAGAAATTTCTTTCAGCTGACGCCGGAACTGTTGTCAACGGCCTCCAAGAGGGTTATGGTTCTTCATCCGGGACCCGTCAATAGAGACGTAGAGATAGCAGGAAGCATAATAAACGGCGGCAAGACGTGTATTTTTAAACAGGTTGAAAACGGGGTGGCAATAAGAATGGCATGCCTTTATATATTGCTTAGCTATAAAAAATAAATAATTAATTAAATTTATAATGTATGAATACGACATGCAAAAGCTTTTAATAAAGAACGGAATAGTCGTTGACCCCCTGACAAAGACGGAAGTCAAAAGGGATGTTTATATCGAAGACGGCATAATAAAAGATATGCCGCCAAAGCAAAAAATCGGCGGCGTTAAAACTTTAGACGCCGAAAATTCTATCGTGTTTCCGGGATTAATAGATATGCACGTTCATCTAAGGGAGCCGGGATATGAATACAAAGAGACTATAAAATCAGGGATGGAAGCGGCAGTAGCCGGCGGGTTTACGTCTATTTGCTGTATGCCTAACACTAATCCGGTGAACGATTCCAAGGTCGTCGGCAGTTTTTTATTAGATAAATCAAAAAGCCTTAATTTAATAAACTTATTTCCTATAGGCGCTATATCTAAAGGATTACAGGGAACTTCTCTTGCAAATATAGGGGAGCTGAAAGAATCCGGAGCGGTCGCCCTGAGCGACGACGGCAATCCCGTCGAAGACGGCGCGCTTATGGGAAGGGCGCTGCTGTATGCCCGCACTTTCGATTTACCGGTAATATCGCATAGCGAAGATTCCAAACTGCGCGGCAAAGGAGTTATTAACGAAGGGGCAATATCCGAACGTCTCGGAGTAGTCGGCATTCCAAGCATTGCCGAAGAAATAGGCGTAGCGAGGGATGTTATGCTTGCCGGTTATTACGGCGCAAATGTTCATATAGCGCATGTTTCTACAAGCGGTTCGGTCGATATTATAAAAAAGGCAAAGCAGTCCGGCATAAATGTTACATGCGAAACCTGCCCGCACTATTTTTCGCTTACGGAAAATGCTTTATTAAATTATAATGCCGATGCAAAAATGAATCCGCCTTTAAGAACGGAAAAAGACGTCGAGGCCATTATAAAAGCCTTGTATGACGGCGCTATCGATGCTATAGCTTCCGACCATGCCCCGCACAGCAAGGACGAGAAAGACGCTACGCTGGATGCCGCTCCTTTTGGAATTATCGGCTTGCAGACTTCTCTGCCTTTGACGTTAAGGCTTTTTTACGGCAAAAAAATTTCTTTAATGCAGGTAGCCGAACTTATGTCTTTTAACCCCGCAAAAATTTTAAAATTAGGCAGGAGGGGCTCTTTGCAAAACGGATATATAGCGGATATCACGTTGGTAGATATTAAAAAAGAATGGAAATTTACCGAAAACAGCATTAAATCTTTAAGCAAAAACTCTCCTTTTATCGGAGAAAAGTTTAAGGGTATTGCCACCGCAGTAATCGTGGACGGAAGGCTTATAGAGGCAAATTAAATTTATAAAATAAATATATAAAATGACCGGTTCTAAAAAAGAAAAAGCGATATTAATGTTTGAGGGCGGAATTTATTATGAGGGATTTTATGAAGGCAAAATAATAGAATCCGGAGGAGAAGCGATTTTTAATACCGCT
This sequence comes from bacterium, assembly GCA_021812245.1. GTDB lineage: Bacteria > SZUA-79 > SZUA-79 > Acidulodesulfobacterales > Acidulodesulfobacteraceae > Acidulodesulfobacterium_A. Next base: position 6,907 of record JAKAOK010000002.1, read on the forward strand.
ATGAACGGCTATCAGGAGCTTATTACCGATCCTTCATATAACGGACAGCTTGTTATTATGACTTATCCCATGATTGGCAATTACGGCATAAACGATACGGATTTTGAATCAGAAAAAGTATGGATTTCCGGATTGGTAACAAAAAATTACGTTCAAAATTTTTCCCATTACGCCGCTTCAAAAAGTTTGGCGGAATTTATTAATTCTTACGGTTATCCGGTTATATCGGGCATAGATACAAGGCATATAACTATTATATTGAGGGATGGCGGACAGTCTAACGCCTATATCGCTCCAAAAGAAGCCGGAATCGGACATATTAAGAATAGATTGGATGCATTGCCGAAGATGGAAGGATTAAACCTTGTTTCTAATGTTTCGACTAAAAACGTTTACGAAAAGAATGTAGATTTTCCGGATTTTAGAGTAACGGTTATAGATTACGGAGTTAAATTTAATACTCTGAGATGTCTAAACAATATCAAAGCCGATGTTGCCGTGGTCCCGCATAATTTTTCGAAACAAGAGATATTGGCTACCGAACCCGACGGCATTCTTTTGTCAAACGGCCCCGGAGACCCTAAAACAATGGTTGAAGAAGTGGAAACATTAAAAAGCCTTCTCGGCGAAAAGCCCGTTTTCGGCATCTGCCTGGGGCATCAATTGCTGTCGTTGGCTCTCGGTTTCGATACATATAAGCTGAAATTCGGACATCACGGAATAAATCAGCCGGTTAAGAATCTTAAAACCGGAAAAGTAGAAATCACTTCTCAAAATCACGGTTTTTGCGTTAATTTGCTTAACGATAGCGTAAATTATTCAAACGATACAAGGCTGACCCATATAAATTTGAACGATAATACCGTGGAAGGCATTAAAAATGAGAGGCTGAAGGCGTTTTCGGTCCAGTATCATCCTGAAAGCTCGCCGGGACCAAGAGATTCAAGGTATCTTTTTTCGGAATTTAAAGAATTATGTTTAAGCGGCAAAAGAGAATTATAAATACCGCTAATTGCGTTTCGTCGTATCTGGCTGTTTCTAACGGCGATTTTATTTCAAAGATAGACGCTCTTTACGGCTTGATGGAAAACTGCGAATTATGTCCAAGGCATTGCGGGGCAAAAAGGCTTAAGGGTGAAAAAGGCCTGTGCGGAGCGGCCGATAAATTAAAGATAGCAAGTATAAACCTGCATTTCGGCGAAGAACCGCCTATATCGGGGAAAACGGGTTCCGGAACCGTTTTTTTTAGCGGATGTTCTTTGAAATGCAAATTTTGCCAGAATTATCCGATTAGCAGGTATTGTGCGGGAAATTTTTACGATACGGCGGAACTTGCGGACGGCATGGTTAAGCTGCAGGAAAAAGGGGCGGTCAATATTAATCTTGTTACGTCTATGCATTATATGCCTTTTGTGGCGGAGTCGATATTTCTGGCTAAAAAGATGGGGTTAAAAATTCCCATCGTTTACAATAGCTCCGGATATGAAGACGCAAAGCTGTTAAATCTGCTTAACGGAATTATAGATATATACCTGCCGGATATAAAATATTCGGACAATAAAAATGCTTTGAATTATTCCGGTATTGCCGACTATGTCGAAGTAAACAGGAAAGCGTTAAAGATTATGTACTGTCAGGTAAAAGAGTTGAGAGTCAACAAATACGGAATTGCCGCTTCAGGTCTTTTAATAAGGCATCTCGTACTGCCTGAAAGTATAAGCGGATATGCGGATTCCTTTAAATTTATTGCGGAAGAACTAGGCGCGGATGTTCCCTTAAGTCTTATGAGCCAGTATTTTCCTGTTTACAAGGCGGAATACGACGGCAGATTAAATAGAAAAATTACGGAAAGAGAGTATTTCGCCGCAGTTAAGGAATTAATCGATAAGAATTTAACTGGATTTTTTCAGAATGATTATGGTAAAAAAATAAAATATGCCTAAAAGAACGGACATTAAAAGAATTTTAATAATAGGCTCCGGACCGATAATTATCGGACAGGCCGCGGAATTTGATTATTCCGGGACGCAGGGAGCAAAAGCATTATCCGAAGAGGGATACGAGGTTGTTCTCGTAAATTCCAATCCCGCCACTATTATGACCGACCCCGATTATGCCTATAAAACATATATTGAACCTCTTACCAAGGATTTTGTCGCCAAAATTATCGAAAAGGAAAGGCCGGACAGCATACTGCCGACGCTTGGGGGACAGACTGCCCTTAATATTACCTTAGAACTCTTTGACTCCGGAATTATACAAAAATACGGTTTGAATATTCTTGGGGCAAATATAGACGCGATTAAAAAAGCGGAAGACAGGGAATATTTCAAGAAAAGCATGGAAAAGATAGGAGTTCCGGTTTTGCAGGGCGGTTTTGCCAAAAATATGGAAGAGGCGTACGAGGTGCAAAAAAGCATCGGCTTTCCGGTAATTATAAGACCTTCTTTTACTCTTGGAGGAAGCGGGGGAGGCATAGCCTATAATATATATGAATTCGGCGATATTGCTTCAAACGGAATAAATTTAAGCCCTATAAGCGAAATATTAATCGAAAAGTCCGCAATCGGATTTAAAGAGGTAGAACTTGAAGTAATGACCGATAAAGATAAAAATACCATTATAATCTGTTCGATAGAAAATCTCGACCCTATGGGGATTCATACGGGCGATTCTATCACCGTTGCACCCGTCCAGACTTTAAACGACGTGGATTTACAAAAACTCAGGGACTATTCGATAAAAATAATGGATGAGATAGGCGTAGAAACCGGCGGGTCCAATATTCAGTTTGCCCTAAATCCCGATTCCGACGATGTTTACGTTATAGAGATGAATCCGAGAGTTTCGAGAAGTTCCAGTCTGGCATCCAAGGCGACCGGTTTTGCCATAGCAAAAATTGCCGCCAAGCTTGCCGTGGGATATACTTTAGATGAAATTACAAACGATATTACGAAAAAAACGCTCGCATGTTTTGAGCCGTCCATAGATTACGTAGTAACCAAAATACCGCGTTTTACGTTTGAGAAATTTCCGCAGACAGACAGCACTCTTACGACGCATATGAAGTCGGTTGGCGAAGTAATGGCTATAGGCAGGACGTTCTGCGAATCGATTCAAAAAGCCGCCAGATCTTTAGAAAACGGATATTACGGGATAGAATCGCTTTACGGTCTTGATTTATCTTATGGCTCAGCGGAAAAAAAACAGGATGCCGAAATTATTAAAGAAGAAATAAAATCTTTAATAAAAAACAACGATTTCAGAAGATTGTTCTTAATAACCGATGCGTTAAGGATAAACTTTACCGTTGAAGAAATAAACGAATTTTCTAAAGTCGATAAGTGGTTTCTCAATCAGATTAAACTGATCGTCGAGCAGGAGAAAAAACTGTTTCTCGCCGGCAACGCATTACAAGATATAGAACTTATCAGGGAATCTAAAGAAATAGGTTTTTCAAACAGAATAATCGCAAAATTAGTTGCAAAAAAAGGCGACGGCGGTCATATTTCGCCGGAAGAATATTTTAAAAAAGACGAAGAAGCGATTGCTTTAATAGAAAAAACGGAAAAAATTATAGACGAGGTATGCAGGACAAATAATATAACAAGAGTATTTAAAAAAGTCGATACTTGTGCGGCGGAATTTGAGGCAGCCACTCCTTATATGTATTCGTCTTACGATAAATTTAACGAAATTAAGCCGCTTGAAAACGAAAAAGTTATAATATTGGGAAGCGGTCCCAACAGAATAGGACAGGGCATAGAGTTTGATTATTGCTGCGTTCATTGTTCCTTTGCTTTAAAAGAAAATAATTACTCGTCTATTATGTTGAACTGCAATCCGGAAACAGTTTCCACCGATTATGATACTTCATCGCGGCTCTATTTCGAACCTTTGACTTTCGAGGATACGGCGGCGATCTGCGAGGCGGAGAATAACCCTCCGGTCATACTGCAGTTCGGCGGACAAACCCCTTTGAAGTTAGCCAAAAAATTTGACTCAAAAGGCATTAAAATACTCGGCACTCCTTTTAAATATATAGATATAGCCGAAGACAGAGAAAAGTTTAAAAATATAATAAATAAATTAAATCTCAAACAGCCTGAAAGCGCTATGGCGTTTAACGGCGAAGAAATATACGAAAAGGCAAAAGCCATCGGGTTTCCGGTTTTATTAAGGCCTTCCTACGTTCTCGGCGGAAGGGCTATGGAAATAATATATAACGAAAGCGGCCTGACGGAATATATTAAAAAGATATTTCAGCAGGATGTTTCATTTCCTATATTGATAGATAAATTTCTGGAAGATGCTATAGAGGTTGACGTAGATGCTTTAAGCGATACCGAATCTGTTTATATTGCCGGAATAATGGAGCATATCGAGGAAGCGGGAGTGCATTCAGGGGACAGCGCCTGCTCTCTGCCTGCATTTTCTTTAGACGCAAATGCCGTGGAAAAGATAAAAGATATTACGGAAATAATATGCAGGGAATTTCACGTTAAAGGACTTGTAAATATTCAGTATGCCGTAAAAAATAACGAAATATACATAATAGAGGTTAATCCGAGGGCGTCAAGGACGGTTCCCTTTATAGGAAAAGCCACGGGAGTGCCCGTCGCAAAATTAGCGACCAAGATTCTTCTTGGGGAAAAAATTAAAAATTTTGGACTGGGGCGGTCTTTTAATATTAACTATTATTGCGTTAAGGAAGCGGTATTTCCGTTTTCTAAATTTTCAAACGTCGATCCTATGCTCGGTCCGGAAATGAGGTCAACGGGGGAAGTTATGGGAATAGACGCAAGCTTTGGAATGGCTTATGCTAAATCGCAGATTGCCGCCGGGCAGAACCTGCCGTTATCCGGAAACGTTCTTATAAGCGTTAAAGACGAAGATAAAAAATATTTAAAAGAACTCGGCGAATCATTAGCGAAATCGGGTTTAAATATACTTGCCACTAAAGGAACCTCCGAATATCTGGACGGGGTCGGCATTAAAAATCAAAGAATAAATAAAGTGAAAGAAGGCCGACCGCATATAATAGACGCCCTTAAGAACAAAGAAATTTCTATGATTTTCAATACGCCGAGGGGTAAAAAATCTCTCGAGGATTCATATATAATCAGGAGAAGCGCCATAGAGTTTTCTCTTCCGTATTATACGACTATGAGAGGCGCAACGGCCGCATGTATGGCAATTAAGGCGCTTAAAGAAAATAATTTGTCCGTAAACGCCTTGCAGGATTATTACAAAGGCATATAATAATTAGTATAATAATAAAATAATATTAAAGGATTATTTAATTTAATATTTATTTGGAGGTGGTTGTATTGGCGGCAAACGAAAAAGCTTTTTATATCACGAAAGAAGGGCATGATAATTTGGTTAAAGAATTAAAGCGGTTGAAATCCGTAGAAAGACCGGCAAATATTAAAGCCATCGAGGAAGCGATAGCTCACGGAGATTTATCCGAAAATGCGGAATATCATTCTGCGAAAGAAAAACAGAGTTTCTTAACCGGCAAAATTATAGAGCTTGAAGACAGAATAGCGCGTGCCCAGGTTATAGACGTATCTAAAATTTGCGAAGAAAAGGTCGTATTTGGCGCAACCGTAAAACTGTTGGATTTAAATTCCGATAAGGAAGTTTCTTATAAAATAGTCGGAGATACGGAATCCGATGTTAAAGAAGGAAAAATTTCCATAAGCTCTCCTATCGCCAAGGCTCTTATAGGAAAATGCATCGGAGACGAAACAAAAATAAACGTTCCTAACGGCGTTAAAGAGTTCGAGATTATTGACATTAAATATGTTTAAGTTTATAATATAAATATACCATATATTTATTTATATATACGATTTAATTTATAGAAAACAGGAGGATTTATGGCGCTAAATAAAGCAGAAGTATCAAAAGTTATCGATGAAATCAGACCTTCATTGCAGTATGACGGCGGAGACGTCGAACTGGTAAATATACACGACGACGGCACGGTTGACGTCAGGCTTAAAGGAGCGTGTGCCCACTGTATGGGTTCTATAATGACCCTCAAGGGCGGCATAGAACGCCTGCTTAAAGAACGTATTCCGGGAGTCAAAGAAGTCAACGCGGTTCAATAGCAGTTTAATTCAATATTCGACGAAAATAAAATTTATTAAAAGGCCCGCTAAAAAGCGGGTTTTTAATTTTAAATATAAACTCTTTTATTAGATTTTCCAAAATTCAAGCATATCTCATAAGGAATTGTTTGCGTTATCGAAGCAATTTCTTGAATTGTAATTTCGTTAGAGCCGCTTTTCCCTGCTATTATTACCTCGTCGCCTGCTTTTACCCCTTCTATTTTCGTTATATCCGCCATAATCAGATTCATAGTGGCTATCCCTTTTATAGCGGCAAATTTACCGTTTATTAAAACCCTGCCCTTGTTAGACATAAGTCTTGGTATGCCGTTGTCGTAGCCTGCGGAAATAACGGCGATAAGCATATCTTTAGGCGCTTTAAACGTATTATTGTAGGAAACGAATCCGCCTTTTTTAACTTTCTTAACCTGTAAAACGATGGATTTTAAAGACATAAGCGGTTTAAGTGCGGTATTGCCGTTTGCGGTGGTTATGTCCTCATTTGGATTAAATCCGTAAAGTGAAATTCCGGGTCTAACGGCGTTTGAATAATCTTCGCCTATTTTGTCGTTAAAAAGCGCCGAACTGGCGCTTATGTGAGAATATAAAGGCTTAATGCCGTTTTTATTTAAAAGAGAAACCGTTTTTTTAAAATTGGCTATCTGAAAATTTGTGTAATCTAAGTCGCTTCCTCCCGAAGATAAATGGCTGAATAAACCTTCTGCGTTAAAATATTTTTTATTTTCGTTAATGATGCCTGCGGCGGATTTTATCTCTTCTTCATTCAAGCCGAGCCTGCTCATTCCTGAATCTAATTTTATGTGAACATTTAGCGGTTTATTCAGGTTGGCTGATTTTGCTTTATCCAGAAGCATTTTTAGATAATCGAGGCTGAAAACCCCGATTCTTAAGTTTAGTTCAGCCACTTCTTTCAAATCGTCAAGATGCACTCCTTTAAGCATAAGCAGTTTAGCCTTAGGGATTTTTTTAATAATGCCGCTAGCTTCGTCGATATCTATAATTCCGAAAAAATTTATTCCGGCTTTAAAGAGCGTTTCGGCGACCGGAACAAGTCCGTGTCCGTAAGCATCCGATTTAACAATTGCTATAATCGTTTTGTTTTTTGCGGATTTAAGCAGTTTTATAAAGTTTATGTTATTTTTAAGGTTTTCAAGATTTATGTAAAGCGAGGTATCCTTCATATGATTTATTTTAAGAAAAAACGGCATAAAAGTCAATTTCATAAGATTTTATAACATTCAGTCTTGTTTGAAAGCGCAGTTTTTGATATTATATTAACTGATATATAATATCAAAGAGGTTCAAAATGAAGTTAAACGATATAAATTTCAATAAGATTATTAACGGCGCCCGCCTTAGCGATGAAGATTTCATAGATATTTTTATAGAATCCAAGATTTCTACTTTATTGTCCAATGAGGGCAAAAGGCTTGAAAAAGCTATTAACGGTATGATTCAGGGGGCGGGTTTAAGGCTTATTTCAAATAAAAAAACATATTATGCTTATACCAATAACCTTGAAGAAAATAATTTAATAAATATTGCGAAAGAATTAAAAGATGCCGCCGCCGGCGATATTAATAAAAAAGATAAAAAAGACGGCGGATTTAAATCTTTAAATTTTAACAAAAAACAGCCAAAAATAGATTTTAATATTATAAAGGATATTGCAGATATTTCTATCGACGACAAATTAAAGACGGTTGAACCTGCCGTTAAATATTCATGGGAATTCGATAAAAGAGTAGTGCAGGTTAATATTACTTATTCTGATTACAGGCAGGACATTATAATAATAAATTCTGAAGGCGATTTCATAAAAGACTTCAGAGAGAATCTGGCATTTCTTGCTCATGTAGTGGTTTCAAACGGAGAAAGAGTCGAGGTAGGCTATGAATCGGCTGGAGGATTTACCGGATTTGAATTTTTCGATAAAAATATGCCGGAAGATATAGCTAAAAAAGCTTTAAGCAGAGCATTGATCCAGCTTGAAGCCCCGTTTGCCCCTTCGGGGACTATGCCCGTCGTGTTATCCAGCGAAGCAGGCGGTACTATGATACATGAGGCAATCGGACACGGATTAGAGGCGGATATTGCAGGAAACGGCTTAAGCGTATATTCGGATAAGATAGGAGAATCTGTGGCATCAAACTTAATAACGGTTATAGACGATTCTTCTTTAACCGGTAAACGCGGTTTCTATAGGTTTGACGACGAAGGAACTTATTCGGATAGAAATGTTCTGGTCGAGAACGGCGTTCTTAAAAAATATATGTCGGACAGGCTGTCGTATATTAAATACGGATATGAACTGACTGGTAACGGCAGGAGACAGTCTTACGAGCATGTTCCGATAGTCAGAATGTCAAATACGATGATTGCTCCGGGGGAATCGAACCCTGAAGATATTATAAAAAGCGTGGATAACGGCATATTTGTTAAAAAAATGGGCGGCGGTCAGGTAAATACCGTTACCGGAGATTTTGTATTCGACGTTATGGAAGGTTATGCTATAAAGAACGGGGTTATAGGCGAGGCTGTCAGCGGCGCTACTCTTATGGGGAACGGACCGGAGATACTAAAAAATATCGATATGGTGGGAAATGATTTAGGGTTCGGAATCGGTACATGCGGGAAAGACGGGCAGGGAGTTCCGGTTGCCGATGCTCAGCCTACGCTGAGAATTCCGTCGATAATAGTAGGCGGTAAAAATTCAAAATAACGAAAACAGGAATGGAAAGAATAAAAGACTGGAAATCATACCAAAAAACACTTAATAAAAGAAAAGGCAAAAAAAATAGATTTGTTAGTTTTATAAAATATACCGCAATACTGATATTTATCGTTTTACTTTTTTACGGTTCCTCCGCACTTTATTTTTATGGGAAATCTATTTTTCTTGCCGTAAATAAAAAAGTGCAGGGAACGGGAATCAGACCTATAGTATTTATTAAAGACAGTCTGGCCGGCAAAAAATTTTCTAATTTCGATATTGCTGAAGTTAAATCGGTCAGGTCTTTAAAAAAATACTTCAAATATAACCCCCCTGTATTTAAAACTATCCTGAACGGTCGTTATGTTCAAAAAATAGGCGGCTATACCATAGTTTACACGGTTGACCCCGCCGTGCAAAAAGAGGTGGAAAAGGTTTTTAAAGAATATTCCGTTCCGTTCGGCGTTTTAGCCGCCGTGAATCCAGATACCGGAGCAGTACTCGGTTTCGCATCTTATTCTTATAATAAAAGCAAATCCGATGAAATTTCCCCTCTTATTGCCTACCCTTCAGGTTCGTTAGTCAAAATAATAACCGCTTCCGCCGCAATAGAATCCAAAGGTTTTTATCCCGGACTTAATATATGCTTTAACGGAACGATGTATGGGACGGATAAGGCATATTGGAAGCAAAATATAGGTACGGGGTCGAATACGATATCCTTTAAACAGGCTTTTGCAAAATCATGCGACGTGGCTTTCGGCAAAGTTGCAGGATATTATGTAGGCAGAAAATTATTAACGGATTATTTTAATAAATTTTATTTTAATAATAAAATACCTTTCATTTTAGATATCCGTAAAAGCAAAGCCTATATTCCCAGAAAATTTTACCAATTAGAACTTACGGGGGCGGGTTTCGAAAACGTAAAGATGACGCCTCTTCATGCCGCCTTAGTTGCAGGTTCGGCGGTTAACGGAGGTAAAATAGTCGAACCGTATATGATAAAGGAAATTATATCTTCATCGGGAAAAGTCGTATATATCCATAAAGGAGCTAAAATTCTAAATACCTCTATAACGACTAAAACGGCACATATTTTAAAACGGATGATGATTGCAACCGTTACTAAAGGTGTAGCTCATCCGGATTTTTACAGTACGGCAGGCAGGTATATGCTGCCGGGAGTTATTGCCGGAGGCAAGACCGGGACGATATCGGGTAATAATCCTCAAGGACTTTATCAATGGTTTGCGGGATTCGGAGAGATGAACGGAAAGAAAATTGCGCTATCCTCTCTCGTAATAGAAAATCCGGTTTGGAGAATAGAAGGCGGAGGGGTAGCCGAAAAAGCATTTTTCGCATATTTTTTCTGATATAATATAATATAAAATAATTATATAGGAGTTTAAGATGGCAAAAATTATTCCGTTTGAATATTTCGAACCGGTTTTGGAACATTCCGTGTCTAATATGAAGAGAATTAAAAAAGAACTTGGGCTTGCCGAAGATATTGTCTCTATCGACTATGTTGGGCTGACAATCCTGAATATAACAAAATACAACGACGATTTCGTAAAAACTATCGGCGGAGTATTGAGGGATTCCGATGTTGTATCCGTTAAAAATAATCTTGTTTATTTATTTTTACCCGGTACGGATTTTGAAGGCTCGATGGATATAATCGGCGATTTCAAAGAATTTTACGAGGATGCTTTCGATTATATCGTTTCCGCAACGCTTCTAAAGGATTTAAAAAGCATAAAAGATATATTGTCTGAATTAGACAAACTTGCGTTAGATAAGGGTTGGAAGGCATAGATTCATATAAATGCAACAAAAATTTAACATAATTGTAATATATATTTCATAATTCTGAAACAATATCCTTTTATAATAGTATGTAAGTAAAAAATATTAGTATAAAAGGATATTGTTTTATGATTACATCTCTTAACAGCGCTACGTTCATCGGAATCGACGCCGTTTTAGTAAATGTAGAAATTTTTATAGCTAACGGCATACCGGGGATTATGATTGTGGGTCTTCCCGATATTTCGACTAAAGAGGCTAAGGACAGGGTTAAGGCCGCAATAAAAAACTCCGGTTTTGAATATCCGGTTAAGAAAATTACTATAAATCTTGCTCCCGCAGATTTAAGAAAAGAGGGTCCTCTCTTCGACCTGTCTTTTGCGGTAGGAATTCTAATTTCCGCCGGTATGCTTAAATGTGCCTTAAACCTAAATGATTATATTATTGCGGGGGAACTTTCCTTAAACGGCAAGATAAAAAAAGTTAACGGCGTAATAGCTCTGGGCATACTCGCCAAAAAATTAAATAAAAAACTTATAATCCCGTATGAAAATATAAATTCCGCAAGGTTTATAGGGGCGGATTTTCTTGCTTTCAGCCATTTAAAAGATATATGCGCTTTTATTTCAGGGATGCGGAGCTCCGTTTATATTCATAACATTGAAGATGCCCCGCCCTCTTCTTTCGAAAGGATTATGTCCGGAATAAACAATACCGCAAAAGCCGGAGAAAATTATCCCGATTTTTCGGATATTAAAGGGCAGGAGTTGGCAAAAAGGGCAATCGTGACCGCCGTTTCAGGGCATCATAATATTTTAATGATAGGGCCTCCCGGCAGCGGAAAAACAATGTTAGCTCAAAGCATTGAGGGGATTCAGCCGGATCTATCGCTTGAGGAATCTATTGAGACGTCGAATATTTATAGTTTTTCAAATAAAAAGATTAACGACGAAACCGGACTTATCATGAGAAGACCTTTTATTCCCGTGCATCATACTGTATCTATCGCCGGATTAATCGGCGGCGGCGCTTCAAATCCGCTTCCAGGGGATATAAGCATGGCTCATAACGGAGTTTTGTTTATCGATGAATTTTCTGAATTAAGCAAAAAAACGCTGGACAGTTTAAGGCAGCCTATGGAAGATAAGGCGATAAACCTGTCGAGAAGCAGATTTTCAACAGTTCTACCGTGTAATTTTATGTTGGCTGCGGCAATGAATCCGTGCCCTTGCGGTTATTACGGGGATACAAAGCATGAATGCAAATGTTCAAGCGCGGAAATTTATAAATTTTACACGAAATTGTCGGGGCCGATTCTCGATAGGTTCGATATATTTATAGAGGTTTATTCAGCGGACATAGACAAGTTAATAGTTAATGAAAATGCAGCAAACTCTTCGGAAATTAAAAATTTAATCGAAAAAACAAGGCAGATACAGTTGGAAAGATTCCGGGATACCGGAATCAGATTTAACGCGGGGGTAAAAAGTTCCGAGATAGAAAAATATTTTGCCGTTTCCGATTCTGCTTTAAAACTTGCGCAAAGCGCGGTAAAAAAGTTAAACATATCTTCAAGGGGATATTATAGGATATTGCGGGTTTCCCGCACTATAGCCGACTTAGACCGGAAGGACGAAGTGGATGACGGCGCCGTTCTTGAGGCTTTGAATTACAGAAATACAAAGTTATTGAGAGTATGATTAACCACTAATCCCGATTTAGAAAATATTTAATAAATTCTAATACTAAATAACACTGGATTCCCGCTTTCGCGGGAATGACACCCGTTGGGTGAAATCTTAAATTCCGGAATTGTCATTCCTGCGTAGGCAGGAATCCAGAAAATAAATTTCTAAATCGGGATTTGGGGTTAACGGCATAATTTGACTTTTCATATTTCAAATGATAGACTTTTAAGAAATAGGTTCTATTTAAACTTTATCTCAAAAAGTTAAGGGAAACAGGTTAGATTCCTGTGCTGTTCCCGCAGCCGTAAAAACTTATGGCGGACTTTATTAATATTAAAAGTATTAAAGTAAAGCCCGTTGTTAAGGATATTTCGATATGCCACTGGCGTAGTTTGCATTTGTATTTGCCGGGAAGGTGAAATGTCCGCATGTTTAAGCCGGAATACCTGACTTTTAAGATATTAAAATTAATTTAATTTTAATTAGCGGGAGGTCTAATTATGTTTTTGCGCCCATCTTCCTTTGGCTTTAAGCAAAGGCTTGTTCTTCTTTACTCATTTTTATTCGCTTTTTTATTAATCTCCATAATCCTTTTAATCGACAGGTCGAGCGTATTTCCGGTCCTACTAAGTTTAGGCTCCCTCGCTTTTTTTTTCGGCATAAAACATGCCCTTGATGCCGACCATATTGCCGCTATAGACAATACCACCAGAAAATTAATGAATGACGGTAAAAAACCGGTAGGCGTCGGCTTTTTTTTCTCGGTTGGACACTCGTTGTCGGTTTTTATTTTGACATTAATAACCGTTATAATCGGGAAATTTGTCGTTAAAGCCTATCCGGAATTAGGCAGTTTGAGCAATGTCTTGGGAACCGGAATATCGGCTTTATTTTTGTATCTTATAGCTTTTATGAACGTCATTATTTTAATAAGTATCATTAGGATTACAAAGGACTTTAAAGACTTTAAAAATAAGAAGATAGAAGAAGAGCTTTTAAAAAGAGGTTTTATGTTTCGTTATTTCAACGGAATTATGAAACTGATATCGTCAAGTTGGCAGATGTTTTTTGTAGGAGTTTTATTCGGCATCGGGTTCGATACGGCATCCGAGGTTGCCATACTTTCTATGTCCGCCGTATTTGCTTCGGCAGGAAGACCGTTAGTCGATGTTATGATACTGCCGTTAGTATTTTCATCAGGTATGATTTTACTTGATTCGACCGACGGCGTGGTTATGCAGTATGCATATAGCTGGGCATTTCTAAACCCCATAAGGAAGATATTTTATAATATTTCCATAACGAGCATTTCCGTTTTTCTGGCATTCGGCGTGGGAACGCTGGAATGGCTTCAGGTTATAGGGATGGAGTATAATTTGAAAGGCCGCCCATGGGATTTTTTTAATCATGTATCTTTTGCGGTTTTAGGAGGCGGTATAGCCGTAATATTAACCTCGGCTTGGCTTTTATCGCTGGCGGTTTATAAATTCAGCAGGGTGGAAGAAAGGTATAATATCGACGGCATTGAATAAAATTTTTTATTAAGTACCGTTTTGCTATTCAAAAACAAAAAGAGAGCCGGGGTCGTTTTCGTGTCTAATCTCGTCTATTTGCTCCTTTTTCATTTTACCAGCAAATAGTTTATTTGCGGCGTTGATGACGAGCCCGTTTTTCCCGCCGACGTTTTTATAAGCGTGAACTATTCCCGGCGGGACTATAAGTGTAGAGGGCTTGTTTTCCCCAAGAAACAATATCTTTTTATTAAGATAAGTAGGAGAGTCCTTTCTGTTGTCCCATAATATGATTTTAAAATCAGAAGGACCTATAAAGCAAAAATAGTCGGTTTGATATGTATGTTCGTGGGGTCCCCTTCTGATTCCCGGCATAGTTAGGGAGATATAAGACATCCGGGGAAAAATAGATTCCTCTAATTCGTCGCTTCTATACAGTTCCGCAAGCCATCCCCGTTCGTCAACATATTTTTTGATATCCTTGACGACTACGTCTTTAATATCCGACAATTTGAAAGAAAGCCCCATTTTATTTTAAACGCTTTATTTTTAAGTTTTTTTAGGATAAAATTTATAATAATATTTCGATTTTGATTATAGTATATATTTTAGGTTAAAATCAATGAAAAATTATAAAAGATACCATCCGGTCACGTGGCTGATTTTATTAATTCCTATAGCCGTGCTTTCTTTCGGAATAAAATATTATAACAATAACAGGCTGATATTTGGAATAAGCGCAATGGTCTGGTTTTTTATATTAATGGACATAATAACGGTAATTCTGACCTATGCCGCATATTTAATAGAGAAAAAAAATATAAAAGAATTAAAATCAAAGCATGGTCAAGAGTAATATTCCGATTATTATCATCTTTTCATTTTTGTTTTTAGTCGCTTTTGCAGGTTTTTTATCCAAAAAATTTGAAGCCGCTAAAATAGACAGTTTAGCGGAATGGTCGCTTGCCGGTAAAAGATTCGGCGCATTTATCGTCTGGTTTCTTCTGGGCGGGGATATTTATACCGCGTACACTTTATTAGCCGTGCCGGGACTTGCTTACAATTCCGGCGCTTTTGCGTTCTTTGCCGTTTCTTACGTCATAATGGAATATCCGATACTTTTTTTGACTATACCGAGATTATGGAACGTCTCAAAAAAATATAATTTTATCACCGCAGGCGATTACGTCGAAAAAGTATTCGACAGTAAATTTCTAGGGGCCGTCGTAGCCTTAGTCGGGATATTTGCCGAACTCCCGTATATAGGGCTTCAGATATTCGGAATGAGATATATGCTTTCGTTGTCCGGGCTTAAACCGGATATCGCAATTGCGGTATCCCTTCTTATCGTAATTTTATTTACCGTTTTTAGCGGCATAAGGGCCGCCGCCGTAACGTCTTTCATAAAAGATTTTTTTATATGGGGCATGGTATTATTTCTTATAATATTTATACCTATTCATTATTTCGGCGGATTTGGAGAAATGTTTAGCTGGATCAATAAAGCTCATCCGTCAAAGTCTTTAATCGCTCCGGGCAGCATGATAACTTTCGGAACCCTTGCTTTCGGTTCTGCAGGGGCTTTATTCCTGTATCCGCACTCGATAAACGGGGCTTATACTTCTAAAAGCGCGGATGCAATAAGGAAAAATGCCGTTTTTATGCCGTTATACAATATAATGCTGATATTTATAACTATTTTAGGATTTGCGGCGTTATACATAGTTCCGGGAATCAAAAACTCAAATATGGCAGTGCCTATGATGCTTTATAAAACATTTGGACCGTATGTTACGGCGTTTTTCGGAGGAATAATTATACTCGGAAGTATGGTGCCGGCTTCTATTATGGCTTTGTCTTCCGCAAATCTGTTTACCAAAAATATATACCAGAATTTAATAAATCCGGATATAAGCGACCGCACGCAGGAGATTATGAGTAAAATCGCCGTAGGTTTTATTATTGCCCTTGCCCTGTATTTAAGTATTATTATAAACCCCCTGCTTATAATTAAGCTTCAGCTTATAGGCGGCATGATAATACTTCAGTTGTTTCCATTGATTTTTTTGCCGCTGTTTACCAACAGGGTTTCCAAAATACCGGCCGTGATATCCGTATCGGGCGGGCTTTTTACGGTGTTCTATCTTCTGCATGTCGTCGATTGGAATATAATATATAAAAAGATATATATAGGCTTATGGGGAATTTTGGCAGAAATAGTCTTATTATTGATTTTTACATTCTTTTTTAGGCCGGTTGAAAATATATCCCTCGACGATTATCTTGACGCATAGCTCTGCAAACTGCGTGGAAGATACAAGAACATTAACGATATTGCTATTGCCGATGTATTCGTAACGCATTGAAATTTCGCAAATATAAAAAATATTTATAATAACTACAGAGGTAAAAATGGACATAATAGAAGTCGTTAAAACAAGAAAAAGCATTAGAAAATTTGAACGGGAAGACGTAGATTTAAATCAGATTAAAAAAATTATCGAAATTTCTATTAACTCTCCAAGCGGAGGCAATGCGCAAAACTGGTTTACTTACATAATTAAAAATAAAGATATTCTTAGCAGAATGAGAAACGAGGTAGAAACGGTTTATAAAAAGGTAACCGGCAAAGATGCTCCCGGCGTGTATGCATTTTTTAACGAGGCCCCTGTCGTGCTGGCGGTTGTTCAAAAACCTTATATCGGCAGTCTTGATTATGTACTCGAAAAGGCGGATAAAAATAGAAACTACGACAGAAAGTTCATAATTAACCCCGGACTCCAAGGAGTTTCAAGTTTTATAACGCATATACTGCTTGTCGCTCACAACGAAGGATTGGGGGCATGTTGGATGACCGGTCCGTTAATCGCTAAACCTGAAATAGAAAATATATTAGAGATAAAAAGCCCCAATAATCTTGTCGCATTAATTCCCATAGGAAAACCCCTAGGAAGACGGTCTAAATCGTCTAGAATGGACGTTGCGGAAGTGATCAGAATCATCAGATAGAAAACGTCTTTTTTAATGGCTTTTTTGCCGGAAAGACGATAACCTAAAATGTTACATGCACACCCACTTGCAAACCATACTGGTGGGTCATAGAGCTTGGCTCGTAAAACGCAAATGCCTGATTAGAAGTCTTAAGAAATAAAGCTGAGTAATAGACGTTTCCTACGAGCGAGAGATTATTAGTCAGCCTATACCTTGCGCCCTCAGACACTCCATAGCCGTTCTCGCCTGACAGGTCGTTCTGGATATTCGGTATTTGATAGCCGCTTACGAAATACTCATAACCCTTTATTGTGGCGGTGCCGTTAAGCCCGTAAAGATAATCGAGCTTAAAAACGTTGCTCCAGCGCGGAGTAAAGGCATAAACGTTCTTGTAGGTTAACCCCAAGTAATCCACGGTGTAGTATTCGTCATAGCCGACCACGTTATTCGTAAACGGTGCGTTTCCAGATATAAAACTGTTGGTGAACTGTCCCAGAGAGACGTAAAGTTGGTTTTGCATACGTCCGTCCATAAGCATGCCGCAGCCGCCCGCCCCTAACGAAAAATCATTGAGCAGGTAGTGGATGTCGCCGGTTACCGCCCCGTCGTTGTAAGTAGCGGGAACATAGCCGCCCATAACGCGGGCAGTCCCCATTAGCAGTCCATCGTGGTAATTGAGCCTGTCGGTAACGGTATAGGCCGTGCCAGAATCGGCGTCCCTTAATGTCTCGCCATAGGCGAAATGCCCGGCACCTACTTTAAACGTGTTCGTCCAGTAAGCATTGCTTCCGGCGTTAGCGTTAGGAATAAATCCAGCCACATTAAGCCCTGCTGCAAACGTTAAAGCGGCGATAAATATAAATAGTTTAAGTTTTTTTTTCATTGTTTTTTCTCTTCTTTATAGGTTAGTTAAAATTCTTCACTGGTCTTTTTGTCGTATTCCTAATTTTTGCAGGTAATTATAAATATAAAAACTTATGTTTTAGTTTTTGACAGAATAACAAGATGATTTAACCGGCCGATTTGTGTCAACAGTGTTGAGAATTTTACATTTTAATTCATATCGGTGTCAATAGGAAAATCTCTAGAACCGCTTATTAACTGCGGTTTTGTATGGTGCGTCCAGCAGGATTCGAACCTGCGACCCACAGCTTAGAAGGCTGTTGCTCTATCCAACTGAGCTATGAACGCATAAAGGAAATTATATTCCTTTAAATAATATCATTTATCCTAATTTCTGTCAAATCGACGGCCTTATTTATGCCTTATTTACCCTTCCTTGTCTTTTTCTGCCGCCGCTTTTTATCCGGCTTCAGCAGATTATTTAATTCTTTAATATATCAGACTCTATTTTTTAATATAAAAATCCGTAAATCCTCCAGACGTAAACCTTTAAATATATTTTGTAACATTAATTTAACAAAAATTTAATATAAACGAAACAAAAGCTTCATAATATTTAAACATTAAAAAAATATAATTGAATTATATTAAAAATTAATTTAATTATAAAAACAAAAAAATTATGAAAAATAAATATCTATTAGTATTGTTTTTTATTATACGGTGCTTGTTCTTAAATGCAGATATAGCTTTCGGTAATTCGATATATAACGCTAAAAACAATAATTTAAATATTTTGCTTAAAAAATACCATATCAGCCTCGTTAAGCCGGAAATTATACCTGTAAAAACTAATAAAAAGCAGGTTAAAAAGGGAATGGGGCGCCAGAATCGTATATTTAACTATAGATATAATTATAAAAGAGTCGAAGAGCATCCTTTACCCGGCTTTCTTATGCAAAAAGTTTCCCTTGTAGGCAGAGGAAGCGTTAAATTTGCATTAATGCTCTTATCGCGCGAAACAGGCGTCCCCGTTATTTTTCACGGGGGTTTCCCTGCCGGATTAAAAAACGACGCATATTATAAGGCCGTTCCTTTATACAAGGTATTAAAAGGGTTGGTAATTTCCAACGGCTTTAAATACAGATATAAAAACGGAATGTTATATGTTTACGCGGTAGAGGAAAAAACATTTCATATTCCGGTTTCCGATTTACTTTCGTCTTTTTCGTCCACGGTCGGAATAAGCGGTATGAACGGGCATAACAATAATATAAGTAATTCTAATTCTGCCGGTATGCCGGACGGTCAGAATACGGGAAGCGCTCAGCCGGTCAGGACGGCTTCGGCAAATTCCATAAATCCTGCGGGCAATACTGGCGAAAGCAACGCAATTTCTTCTAATCCTTCCGGCTCTATTTCTTTAACCCTTTCGGAGTCCGACAGTCTCTACGGCATTATTTTAAGGAATATTAAAGAAATGCTCACGAAAAAAGGAAAATATTTCATTAATCCCAAAGACGGGTTAATATGGGTTAAAGACAGGGTTTCCAATGTCAACGAAGTTTCCGCCTATATAAAAAGAATCGATAAATTTCTTTCAAAACAGGTTTTTTTAAAAGTCGAGGTAATAGACGTAAGTTTAAATAAAGGATTTCAAACCGGTATAAACTGGAATCTGTTATTTAATCAGGCATTTAAATCGAATGCTTTCGGTGCGGAGTCGATATCGGTTGCGGCTCAGCTTGCTTCAGGGAATAATATATCAAATGTGCCGTATATCGGCTTTACCGGTTCAGGAAACAGCAGCGCAATTTTAAATGCGCTTAAGACTCAGGGAACGGTCAATGTAATATCCCAGCCGAGATTGGTTTTAATGGACGGGCAGACGAGGCTGATTTCATCGGGAACGATAACCCCTTATATTTCGAGCATACAGACCGTGGCTTTAAGTTTGTCCCAGACCGAAACTTACCCCGTTATATCTCAGGTGCAGACCGGTCTTTCTATATCCTTTACTCCCCATATAAATTTTAAAAACAATTCCGTTTCCGTTACTTTAAGCTTAATAGACAATTCTATCACCGGTTATCAATCTTTTTCCGTTAGCGGCGATAGTTTTAGCAATCCCGTAATAGAATCAAAAAGTTTCTCGGACACGGTCAACGTAAAATCGGGTTCTACGATACTTGTCGGAGGTATATTGACCGCCGATAAAACAAAAAATACCTATGGAATTCCGATATTGTCTAAAATTCCGTTGATAGGGAACTTATTTAATTCTATAAACGATTCGAGCCAAAAGGAAGATCTTCTGATTATGCTGACCCCTAAAATAACTTTATAATATAAGATTTTATGAAGATAGGCGAATATTTAATATCAAAAGGAAAATTGACGAAAACCCAGATTAAAGACGCTCTTTTCGTGCAAACTATAAGCGAAAAAAGATTAGGCGAGATTTTAATAGAAAGCGGCTGTATTACAGATTCAGATGTATCCGCTTATCTTGCTTACGATTCGGGCAGGGAATTTTTTAAGGAATTGAATGCCCTGTCTTTATATATCGATAAACAAGAAAACGAAGAGCTCAGTTTTAGTTTTCTTTACGAAATTCCGGCGATAGTTGTAAGAAAAGAGGACATTCCCTATATAATTTGCAGTGAAATTACCGCAGGCCTTTCCGAAAAAATGGCTTTCGACGAAAATTTAAAAAAATTTAAAATAGGGTTTTCGACGAAAAGAAAAATTTATGAAGCGCTTAATCAAATATTTATAAACAAGGCCGTATTTTCCGAAAAAGAAATTTTAGATGAAGCAATTGAAATTGCCTTATTAAAAGGTTCTCCAAACTTAAGAATCAAGCGGTCCGAAAATTTTTATATGATTATAATGGATACGGAAATAAGTCAGGAAAACATAAGGGTTTTAAGTTTAGAAGCAGGCCGGAGAATAATCAATATAATAGCAGGGAATTGTCAAATAACATTGAAGAAGGGGCAAGGATTGGATGCAAAATTTATTTTTATTTCTAATTTTTATAAAGGCGTCCGAGTCAATATAAGAGTCGCATTTTTACCTATTTCTTCAAAATTGGATAAAGAATCGGCGCTTTTTGAAGCGGTTTTGAGAATTCACGGACTGAATAAGGTTATTGATTTTAAATATATAGGATTTACGGATAATAAAGTTGAATTATTAGAGAAGTCTTATATTTATCCGCAAGGCTTGATTATTTCGACCGGACCTACCGGTTCGGGTAAAACTACGACGTTTTACGCTATGCTAAAACTTTTGTCGCAGAAGAAAAGTTCTATTATAACTATAGAGGATCCGGTAGAAATAGAGCTTAGAGAATCAAACATCACTCAGATGAATATATCGGAAGATTTCGGCTATTCCGAGGCCGTCCGCATTATGTTAAGAAGCGAGCCGGATATTATGATGATAGGCGAAATTAGGGACGAAATAACGGCAAAACATGCATTAATCGCGGCAGAAACCGGACACCTCGTTCTTACTACCCTTCATACCAATTCTTCCCTTTCGATATTCGGCAGATTTAAATCTCTTAATATAGATTCAGGCCAATTATTTTCGGTTTTAAAATTCGTAACTGCACAAAGGCTTTATAATCCGCTTTGTCCCGAATGTAAAAAAAGAATCGGTTCGGAGAAATTACCGTCCATATATAGATATGCTTTAGAGGAAAATTTAAAATTTACCGCCTCCATATTGTCTAAGACTAATATGTGCAACAGATTCTTAGATTTTAAAGAAGTTTCATGTTTTGATTCCGTATATGTAAGGGGTGAAAAAAGTTGCGATAACTGTGGAGGGACGGGATACGTTAAAAGAAAACCGTTAATTGAAATTGCAGAATTCAATGATGCCGTAAAAGAAGAAATATACGGTAATATGGCTGCGCTTTTTAATCTTTCGTCGCTGGAAGAAATTTTAATGAATTTGTCTAATTTTGAATCTTTAAAAGTTCAATCTTTTAATAAATTAATTAACGGAGAAATAGACCCCGTAACGTATTTTAATCTGTCGAAATAATCCGATTATTAAAATGATAAAAAATTATTTAATAAAATTTTATACGCCGGAAGGCAACAGCCTGATAAAAAATATCAAAGCGGAGAGCTTGTCCGAGGCAAAATCGGCAATAATACTGGAAGGTTATATGCCTGCCGTTGTGCTCCCCAACATATTTTTAGATATATTGCGTCCGGTTCGCAACGCAGGCATGAAAGATAAGGAGCTTTCCGTATTTTTTACGGAATTTTATCAGCTTGCAAAATCTTCCGGCTCTGTAGGCAAGGCATTGAGTTATATGAATAAAGGGGATAAAAAGCCGGCCGCAAGCGGAAAATATAAATTGTTATACCCTGTAAGATGGCTTTATTACAATCACAAACTATCAAAATCAAGGAAACGGCTTAAACTTATTAAAAATTGCGTTTCTTTGTTAGATAAAGGCGAAACGCTTAAAGAAATCTTTATTTCAAACAACTTTGAAGAAATTGTTCTTTCGCTGTTAGATTTAGCCGATTCAACCGGCGATTATCCGCAGACTTTTTTAAAAATATCGGAATATTTCGATACAAAAAATTCTTATAAAAAAAGTATAGCTGGAGCGTTAGCCTATCCGTCTTTTCTATTTTTCTTACTATTCGTCGCATTTTCGGTATTTTTATATTATATAATTCCGACTTTTGCTTTATTTTTCAGCCAATTTCCGCATATACCGCAGTCAACTAAAAATATTTTGAGTTTATTTAATTATTTAAAAAATATCTTTATATACTGCATAATTTTAGCCGCATCCGGTTTAGCCGCGCTCGGTTTTGACTTGTTTCGAATTAAAACTAAAACGGTATCTTTTATGCTTGATATTCCTCAAATCAGAAACATTTTAAATTACGGCTATCTGAACTGGATTTTTTATCAATTTTCTCTAATGATTTCATCTGGCGTTACGGTTAACGCCGCATTTAATTATTTCAGGAAAAATACTTCCAAGATATATTTTAAAAATAAATTTGAATTAATTTACGCGGATTTGATTAGCGGAATTACCCTACATGATTCAATTGTTAATGCAAATTTTTTATCGGACGATGCCGTAGAATCTATCGGTTATGCGGAAATAGGAGGTTTTTTGTCCGAAACGCTCTTAAGATTATCGCTGGAATTTAAGGAAAAATCAAACCGGTATATGAAGTTATTTGCAAAAGGATTATTTTTTTTAGCTGTTGCTTCCGTCGTATTTTTTTTATTTTTAATGTTTTTTTCTTTATTTTTGCCTCTTATCCAAGGAATGGTCGGATTGCCGGCAAACTATTAATCGATTAATCAGAATTAAATCAATCAAATCATAACAAATAAAATTTAAGGAGGCGGTAAAATATGATTAAAAAAAAATTTAAAAAAAGCAACGACGGTTTTACTTTAATGGAAATTATAGTTGCAATGATAGTGGTGGGAATACTATCTGCAGGAGGTTTGATGGTTTATAACGGGCTCATAGGTTCGTCAAACGTTACCGCCACGGTTCAATCTATCACTAAAATTGAGTCTGCCGTAAATTCTTATATGCAGGTAAACGGAGGAAGCATTATGCCGCCTTCGGGAGTATCTCTTCCTTATGCGATGCAGGAAGATAATCTTCTTCCTGCATCATGGACGGTCAACGGAAATAACGTCGCTCCTCCTAATCCGGGTTTTATACAGAGCTATTTTATCTCGACAAATTCCAATCCCGGACAATATCGGTACATAATAGGCATAAATGCCCCTCAGATGACCAATGCGCAGGCTTTAAATATATGTAATTCATTAGAAAATTCTATATCCGGAGTCGATGCAAGCGAAAACGCCGTTTTTAATATAGGTAACGGACAGACTTGTTTGAGCGATTTATTTAACGGCAATGCCTCATCGGCCGATAGTTCTAATTTTCAGGGGAATTTAACCTTTACGTTTAATTAAATTACAAAGAAGCCAAAGAAGTTAAAAGTTTATACGAATGAATAATTATGAAACATTGCATTATATTAGCCGGAGTAGTCGGAATTACCCTGTTTTATACGTTAATATTCTCAAAATTATGTTTCGGTTTGAGTAAAGGGCAGATTTACAACTTAGAGGCACAGAATGTAGTAAATACTGCAGACCTAGTAATAAAGGCGGAGCATGCATATTTTTCGAACTACGGAAGGTTTGCGGGCATAGCAGGCCTTGAACAAAGCAGTCCGGCATATTTAAGCCCTATTCCGGTTTACAGTTTCAATAATGAAGGGTGCGTGAAGAAAATATTATTTAAAATAAATATTTATATCTGCGTAAACTTGCAGGGCGGAACGCTGAATGTTCTTATGCCGGATGATTTTACTTATTCGGATATAGCGGTACGTGAGATAAGCAAGGGCATTACCGGAAAAACAGAGCAAATTTCGTCCGACTACGGTTTAGCCGATATTTCTTTTAATCTTAAACTAAACCCGCCATCTTTCGCATCCAATCCGGATAGTGCTTCTCCGGTTAGTTCGACGCTTACAAGTCCGGATGCGAACGGCGGAACGAATTATACGAATACCGAAAATCAAGGCGGTTCTATAAATAGAGCGATAGAGGCGGTCGTCAGTTTTTTTACGGCAGTTCTGAGCCTTTTTTGACTACATATAGAAAGAGAAGGAGAATTTATGCAAATTTCAAAAAATAATATCGCAGGGAATAATAAAGGATTTTCACTTATAGGCGTGATTATCTCTATGGTCGTCGTCTCGATTATGGCGGCTTTGTCTTTGCCCGCACTCAAAGGGATGGTGTTTGAAAACAGCGCTGATAATGTATCGTTGCTTGCAAATACTCTTATAAATGCTGAGAGTACTTACGTAAATAATAATAATAGTTTTAGTACCATAGGCTCTCTCCAAACCGCCGGATACCTTGCTCACGGTCTGGGAATTAACTTTGTCGGCGGCAGTCCTTCTTCTGATTGCATATATGGTAGTATAACCGCAAAGAACGATACGAAAATATGCTTGAGCGTTAATAATTCCGTTCAAAACGGGACGCCGCGGGAAATAAGCTACGCTCTCGAGATAACGGCGGCGCAAGGCCAAGAATCCAATAATTATTACGATTTTTATAACGATATAAAGCATAATATACCCGGAAGCGCTATGATTAACGGGAATGAAATAATTTATATAGACCCGATAGCCGTAGATAATAATCAGGCAGGCGCCTACAGCCAATATATAGGAATGAGTTTTTATATAACCGGAGCAATATGTTATATTACCGAAACCGCATATATAAATTCTGGCAGGGGGCATACATATACGAGAATATGGTATGGCGGAATGCTGTCGCTATATTTTATAGTAGAGGCTGTAAACGGAAACACGGCGTTATTAAGTTATGCCAATAACCCGAATTCCGAATGCAATTACAGTTCGTCAGAAAACAACAATGCGGGAGATTCCTATTCTTACAGTTCATGGGTTGGAGGAGCATTCCAAAATCCATATCTTCCCCAGGTTTGGGGAACGGTGCGCTATTCCTACCGGGAGGGGGAAATGAGTTATGTTCCGGTAGAATCTCCCGGGTATGAAATAGAAATACCGGCAAGCTATCTCCCCGATTTAATAAATTTAAACCAACCGAATACGTTAAATTAAAAATCATGTATAAAAATTTAATTTATATAGAAGAATATGATATTTACCAGTATTTTGACGGAGAAAAATCAATCTTTTCCCATGATTATCCCGGAAGCACGGCGGATTTTGAAATTCCGGCGGCGCTTGCGGTAATATCTAAAAATATTAATTTTTCCGTTATTCCAAAAAACGGCGTTAAATCGGTTAAAAAATCTTGGTTAAACAAATATCTCGCTAAATATTACAAGGACGAGTCTTATTTTTATATCGGCAACGCCCATAATGAATACGGAGTCTATCATACCCTGCCTTTAAATATAAAAAAATATTATTCGTTATTAAAGGGAATTGATTTTATTATTCCGTACGATTATTTAGCGATATTATTTTTGAATGAAAAAACCATAATTTCCGAAGAAAAAGAATCCTTTATATTTATAGAAAAAGCTGAAGATATCTATAAAATAATGGTAGTCTTGAACGGGTTTAATCTTTTTCCCGTAGCAAGTTTTAAGGAAGACATGCTAAACGATAATTTAAATATTTTAAAAACAAAATTAAATTCAAAAAATATTAAGATAAATAAAATTATTACAAACTATGCCGGCGCAGATTTTAATATTTTCTTTGGAGACGCCGGTATTATTAATTTTGCGGCAAAGGATTTTGCCGCATTTTTCGACAATATAAAAAGAACGGTTCCTCATTTTGAAAACTTGGAGATAAAATTTAAAAATATAGAACTCAGGAAAAATAAATTAATTAATCTGTATATAACCGCTTTAATCATAGCCATATTTTTTATGCAGTCAACCGCTTTATTTTTTAATAATAAATCGTATGCCGAAAATCAAAAAATAAAATTGTTAAATAAAAGTACCGCCGTTTTATTGGAACAAAATCAAAAAAAAGAGAACATTATTTTATTCAACAAATATTTTATGTCGGCGAATGTAGCCGGTTACCTTAAAAGATTTATGAGAATTTTTCCTAAAGGAGTAAGGGTTAAGAATGTAGATATCAGAAGATTTAAAAATAACTATTTTATCGACGGAACCGTTCTTGTTTATGGAGGATACAGAAAATTTATAGAAAATTATAATTTAATTTTGAAAAAATCCAGCCCGCTTGGACCCTTTAGAATTTCTTATAACGTAGATAATTTCGGAAAACCTTTTATTAAATTTTACGGAAGGTTAAAATGAAGCGGTTTAAAAATAAAAATTTATTAATATTTTTTTTATTGCTTTTAATATCCGGTTATATTCTTTGTTTTAAATTATTCCCTTCATTTAATAATTATTATAAGCTAAGGCGGATTTACGTTAAAAAGTTGAATATGAAAAAGTTACTCAAAATCAAACTATTTAATGAAAAAAGAATAAAACCCATAAACTTTAAAGCGGGAAATCATAGATTTTCTACCAATCTTCTTACCGTGTTATCTTATATAAATTATTTACGAAAAAGCGGATACGATATTAAAGTAAAAGTCTTAAATAAAAAATCTTTATTAAAATCCAAAGATATAATAATTATTCTTAATAAAATTTCCAATATAGGCGTTGCATTTTCATTATTAAGAACATTTAGGGCTTTTCCGTCGGAACTTAAGAAAATATCCATAAAATCAGGAAAAGATATAGGCATCCGTATCATTATTAACGAGAGGTTAATCGGCTTAACTTAAAGAGGGTGAAATAAATATGCAGGGCAAAAATTTTATAAATATTTTTAAAAAAACATCAGAATGGATTGCATTTTTTCTTTTTGGCGGTTTTTTATTTATTCTTGCATTAAATCGTTTAGGCATTGGATTCAGAAATAAAACTATTTCGGATTACGGAGTAAAAAATAAAAAAACTTTTGACCTCGTTTTGAAACCCGAAAAAAAATCTTCAAAAAATAATCTAAAAGATATTTTTAATATTCCCGACAAAAAATATAAAAAATTTAACCGGCTGTTTATTTCTAAAGGATTCGCGCGCGGCGGAGCGGAGGGTTATCTTGGCAGCGGTCAGCCCGGCGGCGAAAATTTACCAAATTTTATTAAAAGGCTAAAGTTCAAAGGGTTTTCGAAAAAGAACTCCGCTCCTCCGTCTTTAATATTTATAAGCGGTAAAACTGCCCTTTTAAAAGCAGGCGGGAGAAGTTATTATGTCCGTGCCGGAGAAAGCATTAAAGGAATGTTTATATTGAAAATCGGTTTAACGGGGGTTAGATATTCGGATAAGGGAAGAATAAAATATTTAAATTTTTAGAGTTTAAATATTAATAAATCAACGGTGTATCTTATTTTTCAGCATAATTGCAGGAATTATGCCTATAAGACATATTGCGCCGGCGACTACAAATACGTCATCGTAGGATTGAACCGTAGCGAACATTTTAGTAATACTGTCTATAATTCCTAAACCGGGATTAATCCTCGCTGAGTTGGCTATAACCCCCGTATTTGCTTTGAACAACCCGCTGTTATTAAAAAAAGACTTTGTTTTAAGGAAAGCAAAATTTCTATCGTTAATTTTATCTCCGTATCTTGTAAGATAGTAAACTTTTTTGGTTGCAAGATAATTTGCGAAGTAAGCGATTCCGAAGCCGGAAGCAAGTCTCATCGTAACAGGCAAAAGACCTGAAGCCTCGGGTATTTGCTCCCTCTTGACCGAATTAAGCCCCGTGCTCATAATCGGCGAATATAACATTCCAAGCCCTATTCCCCTGATAATCGACGGATATATTATATCGTACAGGCTTGATTGCACGGATAAATTCCAGTATAAAAATAGGGATACGGCAGTTAAGGCCATGCCGAATACTATAAAATACTTCGGTCCCCATCTGTCCGCTCCTCTGCCGAAAATAGGCGCCGATAAAGCAACGGCGACCGCCGAAGGCATCATAATAAGACCGGTTGCATATGGAGTGTAGTTCATAATATTTTCAAGATAAACCGGCATTATGAACAGAGAGCCGAAAAGAGCTATTGCCCTGACGGCATTAATCGAGGTGATAAGAGTAAAATTGTAATTTTCAAATATTTTAAAATCTATCAGCGGATGGGAAATGAAGGGTTCAAATAAAAAAAACATAATAAAACCGGCGGCGCTTAAAAGTTCGCAAATATGAATATAGCTTGAATCCCAGCCTTTATTCTGGCCTTCGTTAAATGCGACAAGGATAAAAGAAATAGCCATTGCAAAAAACATAAATCCCAAGAAGTCGAAATTTGCCTTAAAATATTGCGATTTGTGGTCGTCTTCCATAATTATTATTATTCCTATAAGCGTTATAACGGCTATCGGAGCGTTCACGAAAAAAACCCATCTCCATGTTAAATGGTCGGTAATCCAACCGCCGAGCGTGGGGCCTATCGCAGGCGCCGCCATTGCGCCTATCCCCCAAATTCCCATAGCCTTACCTCTTTCGCCCGGCTCAAAGACCTTGCCGAGGAGGGCGAGTCCCAATGGGGCTATGCCTCCGCCGGATAATCCCTGAATAATCCGAAAAAATATAAGCATATTTATAGAAGTAGCAAAACCGCAGGCGATAGACGATACCGTAAAAAATATAATACTAAGTATTATCGGGATTTTAAGTCCTATTTTTCTAATAATAAACGTTATAGGCATTATTATTATCGCGGTTGCGACGTTATAAGCAATCATAATCCAGTCGACTTCTTCAAGATCGACCCCGAGGCTTGACATAATTTTAGGTATAGCAATGGTTACTATGCTCATATCGAGCATTACCATAAAGAAGAAGGCTACCAGCAGAATTAATATAAGGTTCTTATATTTCTTGGAATACATATAGATAATTTTTAGGAAATTTATTTATGAAAAGATAAATTTTATCATAAAATGACCGAAAAGTCATTTAAATACGCAATAAATACGCAATAAATAAATTCTAAATAAACGTAAATTCGACGCTGTTTATGGAAATTAACTCTAAAAGCGAGATTATGTTGGAATAATAAATAACCTGATTTCCGGAATCTTTGATACCGGTTTTATTTTCATGAGTTATATTTAGAAAAAATTCATTCATTATTTTATTGCCTAAAGATACAATTTTGGATAACTCCGCCGCCGTTTTGTTCTTTATTTTTTCGTCTACGCCTGATTGCATAAAAAATATATCGATATTTTCCTTAAAAAAAGAGCTTAAGGCAAGGCAAAATTCCGGAATATACGCCTGTTTTTTAAATGCCGGATATTTATAAAGTTCATCGATATTATTTTTTATTAGTTCGATGCTGTTGTGAATATCTTGTAAATGGCCGGTGAATTTTATTATACGCGTGACCCTTTCGACGAAATTTTTGTAATCCGAATTTTCTTTTTTGCATAATAATTTAAGGGATGATAAATTTATGTTTTTTGAAGGGGATAACGTTTGTCGGACGAGCTCGTTAATTTCTTTGTATAATAAGCCATTCCCGGTTTTATTTTTAGTTATACCGTCGAGGCTGTTATTATACTGTTTATAATTATTAGCTATAAGTTCATTAAGAATCTCTTCAAGATTCTGTTCTACGATATTTGAAAATTCTATCGCCTTAGAATTTAATAAATTTAGTTCGACGGTTTTTTTATATTTTTTTCTCATATATATATTATATAATATATAATATATATTTATGCATTTGTCATAATTGATTTAATGCAATAGTTTAATCCTATTATTTATATTATTTGCGTGTCCGTAGCTCATCCGGATAGAGCGCAGGACTCCGACTCCTGAGGCGGCGGGTTCGAATCCCGCCGGACACACCAGTAAAATATAAATTGCAAATATTTCTTGCATTTCGGTTCGATATTATTTAAAATTTTTATAGCAATATTTTAATTTTATCGAATATTTTTATATAAATTTATCGCTAAAAATAAATGATTTCGGCACCACAGCCCATATCGATTAACTTCGGCACCGACGGATTCAGAGGCATCATCGGGGATGGTTTTACGTTTAACGCCGTCAGCCGCATCAGTTCTTCATTGGCCGAATATTTAAAAGATAACCCTTCAAAAATCGTTGCTATAGGTTACGATACAAGGTTCTTATCTAAAGAATTTGCCGCTGCCGCCGCGGAAGTACTTGTTTCGGCGGGAATAAATGCCATATTGAGCGATAATTTCTGCCCATCTCCGGTTTTATCCTATTTTGTTAAAAATAAAAAGTGCGCCGCAGGTATAATGATAACCGCAAGCCATAACCCCTATATGTTCAACGGATTAAAATTTAAGAGCCGTTTCGGCTCTTCTATGCTTGAATCAGATGTAAAAAAAATAGAAAAAATCGTCAACAAAAAAAGTTATTATGTAAACCCTGCTGAATCCCATTATCACGGCAATAGTAATTTTCAACGCGCAGATTTTAAAAGAGATTATATAAGGCATATAATTGATTTAACCGGGCTGGATAAAACCGTATCAAATTCGGACAAAGGTTTATTAAAGTCCATGGACGTTATTATAGACCCTATGTTTGGAGCCGGCATAGGATACCTTTCCTCCATACTAAAAAGATTTCCTATCAAATACAGCGCGGTTAACAATTATGTTAATCCAGTCTTTCCGGGAATAAATCCGGAGCCTATAGACTGCAATCTTTTCAAATTAAAATCTTACTTGAAAAAAAGGGGCGCCGATAATAAATTTGCCGTCGGTTTCGCCACGGACGGGGATGCCGATAGAATAGGCGCGGTGGATTCGGAAGGCAATTTCATAGATTCGCATAAAATTTTTTCTATAATATTGGATTATCTTATTAAAGAAGGCTATTCCGGAAGCGTGGTTAAAACCGTTTCCGTCTCCAAATCTATAGACGATATCTGTAAAGAGCATAATATCAAACTATACGAAGTGCCGATAGGGTTTAAAAATATTGCTTTTCTTATGACGAAAGACGGAAACGACGTATTTATGGGCGGCGAAGAATCCGGCGGAATAGGCATAGCTTCTCATTTACCGGAGAGGGACGGTATCTTTAACGCCCTCCTGCTCCTTAAAATTATAATTAAAACCGGGAAAAACTTAAACGAGCTTTTAAACGGCATATTTAACGAACCGTATCCTTATTCGTATGTAAGGGAAGATTTGCATTTAGAGGAAGCCATGAAACGGCGGTTAATAGAAAAATTAAAAACCGGCAATTTTATTATACCGCTTAAAAAGGATTTAATTTCTTCTAATTTTATAGACGGATTTAAGTTTGAGTATAAAGACGGTTCGTGGCTTTTGATACGCCCTTCCGGGACGGAGCCTGTTTTAAGAATTTATGCCGAAAGCAGGGTTAAGAAGAAAACGGATGAGCTTATAAATAAAGTAAGGCGGGAAATAGGCAACTTATAAAAAATCTATTTTTAGAAACGGAAAAAAAATGTTATAATGCTTAAATTATTTCTTAAAATTTTAATCTAATATTTTTATTTTTCAGGGGAAAATCTAAAATGAGTGAAATTGTCGATGTAAAGGGCAGGCAGATTTTAGACTCGAGGGGAAATCCGACGATTAGCGTTAAGGTTTCTTTAGAGAGCGGTATGAGCGGCTTTGCCTGCGTTCCTTCGGGGGCGTCTACCGGAGAATACGAAGCCTATGAAAAGAGAGATAACGACAGCGCAATTTACGGCGGAAAATCGGTCCATTCAGCGATAGAAGGAATTAACGATATTATCGCAAAATCTTTAAACGGAATAGACAGTTATTCGCAAAGGCTCATAGACGATATAATGATGAATCTAGACGGTACCCAAAATAAGTCTAATTTAGGAGCGAATGCAATTTTAGCCGTTTCGCTGGCGGCGGCAGTCGCTTCGGCAAACGAATTGGAAATACCCCTTTACCGTTATTTAGGAGGTTTAAATACCCATGTTCTGCCCGTTCCTATGATGAATATTTTGAACGGCGGGAAGCATGCAAACAATATGCTTGATTTTCAAGAATTTATGATAGTTCCGGCAGGGGCAAAATCCTTTGAAGAAGCTCTTAGAATGGGAGCGGAAGTTTATCAGAGGCTTAAAAAAGTTCTAGACGACAAAAATATGCCTACGGCCGTGGGCGATGAAGGCGGATTTGCGCCGCAGCTTCAAAACAATATGGAAGCAATAATATTGATAATGGAAGCCATAGAAAAAGCAAGATACCAGCCCGGAAAAGATATTTTTATCGCTCTCGACCCTGCGGCAAGCGAGTTTTATGCCGGCGGCAAATATACCCTTAAAGAGGCGGGCAAAAAAACCGTGCTTGAAGCCGACGAGATGGTTGCAATGTATGCGGGTTATGTCGAAAAGTTTCCTATTATATCGATAGAAGACGGTATGGCGCAGGACGATTTTAACGGATTTTCCCTTTTGCTTAAAGAGCTTGGAGATAAGGTTCAAATAGTAGGAGACGACCTGACCGTTACAAATCCTAACCGTATATTAAGGGCAATTGATTCTCATTCGATAAACTCGGTTTTGATAAAATTAAATCAAATAGGTTCTCTGTCCCAAACATTGGATGCTATAGAGCTAACCCAAAAAAATAGTATGAGCGCGGTTATTTCCCACAGGTCGGGAGAAACGGAGGATACTTTTATTTCAGATTTATCGGTTGCCGTAAATTCAGGATTAATTAAAACCGGCGCGCCTGCCCGTTCCGAAAGGGTAGCGAAATATAACAGGCTTTTGCAGATAGAAGAAGAATTAGGTTCCAATTCAGTTTATAAAGGACTTAAAGCTTTTAAAGGCGTGGGAAGCCGTTTAAGTTAAATTTGCAATTTTGGCAGAATAACAATAAAAAATAACAATAAAACTAAAACAAGGAGGCTGTTATGGCTTTTATCATTACGGATGAATGTATTGCTTGCGGAGTCTGTATTCCGGAATGTCCAAACAACGCGATTGCCGAGGGGGATATATATATTATAGATCCCAATCTCTGCACCGAATGTTACGGATATTTCGATACCCAGCAATGCGCATCGGTTTGTCCTGTAGATTGCTGTATTCCGGATGAAAATCACAAGGAATCAAAAGATGAACTTAAGGCAAAGGCGATGAAGGCGCATCCCGATAAAAAAGACTGGAAATTCTAATAATTTTTACGCTTTATTAAATTGACAGATAGAGGAAGAATTGTTTATTATTGTTCTTCCTCTACTTTCCTTCTGCTGAAAATTTTAGAATACAATATGTCCATTAAAAGAGAAAATATAAAAGGATATGAATTAAACTCTTTAGATAAATCCGAGCCGTGGAGGCTCTTTAGGATTATCGGGGAATTTGTGGACGGATTCGATATTCTGCCGTCGATATGCCCCGCCGTAACTATATATGGAAGCGCAAGAGTAAAAGAAGACGGCGTTGTATATCAAAACACTAAAGATATTGCCTATAAACTTGCGTTAAAAGGATTTTCTATAATTTCCGGGGGAGGTCCGGGGGTTATGGAAGCCGCAAACAGGGGTTGCAGGGAAGCTAAGGAGCAGCACAATTTAAACGTGAGTTCTGTCGGATTAAATATTAAACTTCCGCATGAGCAGAACCTTAATAGGTTTGCAGACGTCACCCTCGAGTTCAGATATTTTTTCGTAAGAAAAGTTATGCTTGTCAGGTATGCTTCCGCATATATAATGATGCCCGGGGGTTTTGGAACTTTAGACGAACTTTTCGAAACCGTAGAGCTGATCCAAACTAATAAGACAAAGCCGTTCCCTGTAATCTTATACGGTTCAAGCTACTGGAACGGTTTAATAGATTGGATTAAAAGCAATACTTTGCATAATTCTTACATTTCGGAAAAAGATTTCAATATAATTAAGATAATGGACGACCCCGACGAAATAATTAATTATATATTAAATTTTAATTTATAACTGCATAAAATATGATTAAAAACGATAAATGGATAGAAAAAATGGCCGAAGGCGGCATGATAAGACCTTTTGAAAATTCTCAAGTCAGGGACGGCGTTATATCTTACGGCGTATCTTCCTTCGGGTACGATTTAAGAATATCGAACGAGTTTAAAATATTCACCAATATAAACAATACCGTCGTGGATCCTAAAAATTTCGACCCGAAATCGTTTGTAGATTTAGTGTCCGATATCTGCATCGTTCCTCCAAATTCTTTTGCTCTGGGCAGGTCCGTGGAATATTTTAAAATCCCGAGAAACGTCGTAACTATCTGTCTGGGAAAATCTACATATGCAAGATGCGGGATAGTGGTCAACGTTACGCCTTTTGAACCTGAATGGGAAGGATACGTTACATTGGAAATTTCAAACACTACTCCTCTTCCCGCTAAAATTTATGCCAATGAGGGCATCGCGCAGGTTCTTTTTTTCGAAGGAGAAGAGCCGAGAGTATCATATAAAGATAAAAAGGGAAAATACCAGTCCCAGGTCGGTATAACCCTACCCCGCCTTTAAGAATAAATTATTTTATTACCCGCTTTCTTATAAAAAAAACCGAAGCGTAAAAAAATATAAGGGCGAATAATATTATAACCAATAAATAGGACGATAATATCAAAGGATGGATCCTGCCTTCGTCAAGCATTCTCATTATGCTGACGGTGTAATACAAAGGCATAATATAAACGAAATACTTTACTAAATAAGGAAGGGAAGAAACAGGATAAAATACTCCCGAAAAAAGAAACATCGTAGATACGGCAATCGTAAAATAATAGGAAAAGAAATCATAGGAAGGCGAAAACGACGTTATCAAAAGAGATAGCGAAGAAAATAAAATGCCGTTTAGGACGATAATGACCGGAATAAAAAATGCGAAAGGAGATATAGTCCACCCGAAAGCAGTTCCTATTATTAAAACAGCCGCTCCGCTCATAAATGCCTTTGCCGTTCCCCAGAGGATTTCCCCTAAAACTATGTCTTCTATCCCGACCGGGGTAAGAAGAATAGCCTCGTATATTCCGTTGGTAACCATTCTCGTATATGCGCCGAACGTCGATTCGAATGCCGCCGCATACATAGACGACGATGCGATTATCCCCGGGACAATATATTTAACGTAAGACATCCCGTCTATACGGTGTATAAACTTGCCTATGCCGAATCCCAGTGCTGCCAGATATAAAAGAGGTTCCAGAATATCGCCTATTACGCCCGGTTTATAATATTTAAGCCAGACCATATAGTTTCTGTAAAAAACGGTAAACGACCTTGAACTTAAATTTGAATTTATATTTTTTAATTTTCTTATTATTTTCACTTAATTTTTAGCAATATCGAGAAAGATTTCTTCTAAAGATTTTTTATTTAAGGTGATGTCCTTAATTGCTCCGTTCAGGACGATATTTCCATGATTTAATATTATCATATTTTTAAAAAGCCTTTCGGCTTCTTCCATATAATGCGTGGACATAAGAATAGTAACGCCGTTTTCGTTCAATGCTTTTAACCTGCCCCAGATATTCTGCCTGTATTCCGGGTCTAATCCGCTTGTAGGTTCATCTAATATGATTAAGGACGGATTGTTTATTAAAGCCCTTGCAATCATAAGCCTCCTTCTCAATCCTCCGGATAAAGCCGCAACTTTAGAATATTTTTTATCGTCTAAATTGAAAAAAATTAAAAGTTCCGCGGATTTTTTAATAGATTCTTTTTTGGATATTCCGAAATACATCGAATATATCAAAAGGTTTTCGTAAACGCTCAAGTCTTCGTCTAAATTATCGTCCTGAGGAACAATACCGAGGTTGTACTTAATCTTTTTATAATCGTATTCAAGATTCAGACCTTCTATGCCGATAGAACCGGAATCGGGGATGACGATGCCGTAAAGTATTTTTAAAAGAGTAGATTTCCCCGCACCGTTCGGTCCTATAAGTCCAAAAAAATCTCCATATTTTATATTAAAGGTAATTTTGTTTAAGGCATGGACGCTGCCAAAATTTTTCGTTAAACCTTTTACGGTCAGAATATAATTTTTCATTTTTACCATATTATAACATTTTTATTTTTTTTCTTTAAAATATAATCGTAAAAACGACGAAGATAAAAATATAAAATAAAGTAAAAAGCATTAAATATATAATAAACTCCAAAAAATAAAGAAAATTTAATTTAATTTGATTTATTTTAAAAAATACTTTATAATTCTAATAATCATTGAAAGATTTACGATATTGTTTTTTTAAAAACATAAGTGTATATTAAAAGAGTTAGCACTCAAACAATATTAGTGCTAATTATTATAAAAAATAAATTAATAATTAATAAGGAGAAGAAGTTTATGAAAGTTAAACCTTTACAGGACAGAATCTTAGTAGAAAGGCTTCAGGAAGAAGAAAAAACCAAAGGCGGATTGTTTATCCCCGATTCCGCTAAAGAAAAACCTATGCAGGGTAAAGTCGTAGCCGCAGGAAACGGCAGAATTACGGAAGACGGAAAGAAAATCCCTATGGACGTAAAAGTAGGGGATATCGTTTTATTTGCAAAATATTCGGGCAACGACGTTAAAATCGACGAC
Organism: bacterium; assembly: GCA_021812245.1. Classification (GTDB taxonomy): domain Bacteria; phylum SZUA-79; class SZUA-79; order Acidulodesulfobacterales; family Acidulodesulfobacteraceae; genus Acidulodesulfobacterium_A. The sequence goes on from JAKAOK010000002.1 coordinate 43,765, forward strand.
AAAGAATATCTCATTATGAAAGAAGACGATATTTTGGCGATAGTAGAGAAATAAAAACTTTTGTTATTTATTTAAAATTTTAAAAACTAAATAATTTTAAATTATAAGGAGTAAAATAATTATGGCAAAGGAATTAAAGTTTTCATCGGAAGCCAGAGCCGAAATTCTTAGCGGGGTCAATGCTCTTGCAGACGCCGTTAAAGTTACGCTCGGACCTAAAGGCAGAAATGTAGTTATAGAAAAATCGTTCGGTTCTCCCACAATTACTAAAGACGGCGTTACCGTAGCGAAAGAGATTGAACTATCCGACAAGTTTCAGAATATGGGTGCTCAAATGGTAAAGGAAGTCGCGTCCAAAACTTCCGATACGGCAGGAGACGGAACAACCACCGCTACAGTTTTAGCCCAGGCTATATATAAAGAAGGAGTCAAATACGTTACCGCCGGAGCAAGTCCTATTTACGTTAAGAGGGGAATAGATAAAGCCGTAGAAGAAATTGTGAAAGAACTTAAAAAGATATCCAAGCCCATACAGGATCAAAAAGAAATAGCCCAGGTAGGAACTATTTCCGCAAATAACGACGAGACGATAGGTTCTATTATAGCGGAAGCAATGGACAAGGTAGGCAAAGAAGGCGTTATTACGGTAGAAGAAGCGAAAAGCATGGAAACGACGCTTGAAGTGGTAGAGGGAATGCAATTCGACAGAGGCTATTTATCGCCTTATTTTGTGACGGATTCCGAAAGAATGGAATGCGTTTTGGACGACCCGTATATTTTGATTAACGAAAAGAAAATATCTGCGATGAAAGATTTACTGCCTATTCTCGAACAAATCGCAAAATCGGGACGCCCGTTTATTATAATTTCGGAGGATGTTGAAGGAGAAGCCCTTGCAACGCTTGTCGTAAATAAATTAAGGGGCACGTTAAACTGCTGCGCCGTTAAGGCTCCGGGTTTCGGCGACAGAAGAAAGGCTATGCTCGAAGATATAGCTACGTTAACCGGAGGGCAGGTGATCTCCGAAGATATAGGAGTTAAACTTGAATCCATTACTCTTAAGGATCTCGGCCACGCAAAAAGAATAACCGTAGATAAAGACAACACAACGATAGTTGACGGAGCTGGTTCAAAAAACGATATAGAAAAAAGGGTCAAACAGATTAGGGCGCAGATAGAAGAATCTACATCGGATTACGATAAAGAAAAATTACAGGAAAGGCTCGCTAAGTTAATAGGCGGCGTTGCCGTGATAAACGTCGGCGCGGCTACGGAAACCGAAATGAAGGAAAAGAAAGCCAGAGTCGAAGACGCTCTTCATGCTACAAGGGCGGCAGTCGAAGAAGGAATTGTTCCCGGCGGCGGAGTAGCTTTGTTAAGAGCGGCAAAAGCGATAGATAAGCTTAAAGGAGCAAACCACGACGAAGATTCCGGCGTTAAAATAATCAAAAGAGCCGTGCAGGAGCCGTTAAGAATGATCGCCGAGAATGCAGGAGTAGAAGGTTCGATAGTAATAGACAAGGTTCTTAATAACGACGGAGCTTCTTACGGATATAACGCGGCTGCAGATAAATATGAAGACCTTATTAAAGCTGGTATTATCGACCCGACTAAGGTTGAAAGGACTGCTCTTCAAAATGCCGCAAGCGTTGCATCGCTTATGCTTACGACCGAAGCAATGATAGCGGACAAACCTGAAGAAAAAGGCGGAATGCCCGGCGGCGGAATGCCCGGCGGCGGAATGCCCGGCGGAATGGGCGGAATGTATTAAAAATTGACCGCTATAGCATAATAACCAGATTGCTTCGCTTCGCTCGCAATTACAAATTAACGATGCCGAAAATGTTGGGATTTCCAACATTTTCGGCATTTTGCTTTATAAAATATTCCTTAAAATTACCCGCTTTAGCCGAGCCTTAAAACATTGACTTTTTTACCGTAATAGTTTAAAATTCAATTATTATGGGGCATTTGGAACACAAAAAAGATATAAAAGCCGGTAAACTTTTAAATGTTTATATTATAACATTAAGCGACACAAGAAAAGAAAAGGAAGATGAAAGCGGAAGCTATATAAAAGAAAGACTTTTATCGGCTTGCCATAAAGTGTCGGGTTACAGTATTATAAAAGACGATAAAGACTTGCTTGAAAATCTTATCGTAAAAGTCTGCTTTCCGGATTTGAAACAGAAAACCGACGCTTTAATTATAAACGGCGGAACAGGGGTTTCTTTTAAAGATATAACTTACGAAACGTTAAAAGATTTATATGATAAAGAAATATACGGTTTCGGAGAGTTATTTAGAAGTTTAAGCTACAATGAAATCGGACCTTCCGCTATTATGTCCCGTGCTTCCGCAGGAATATATAACGGAAAGATAATTTTTTCCGTTCCAGGCTCTTTAAATGCCGTAAAATTAGCTATGGATAAGATAATTCTAAATGAAATAGGACATCTTTATTATGAAATTTCTAAACATCTCTCTTGAAAAGGGGCGTAATATTTGAAAACGGGCTGTTTAAAATTTTCGCGGTATAAAGTTCAATATGATAAGTATAAAAGTTCGGCTTTTTGCCGCCTTTAAAGAAATAATCGGAAAAAATCAATTAGATTTGCAGTTTAACGACGGTTCTTCGTTAAAAGACGTCGTTGTATTTATAGGCGAAACTTATCCTGCCGTAAAAAAAATAATCGAAATTTCTAAATATGCCGTTAATATGGAGTATATAGATATAAACGACGGAAAAAAGTTGAACGACGGAGATGAAATAACTATTATTATGCCTGTCAGCGGCGGCGTTTATTCCGCATCGGAAACGAATATGCATATAGAGATAACCGGCGAAAAAATAGATGATGCCAAAGTTCTTGATTTTGTTTCAGATATTTCGGCGGGGTCGGTTCTTTTGTTTAACGGAACGGTCAGGGACAACGATGACGGTAAGCCGGTAGAATATTTATATTACGAGGCGTATGAAGAAATGGCGGTTAAAGAAATTAAGAAATTAATCTCCGCCGCATTTAATAAGTATAATATTCTAAAAGTATGCGTAATACATAGAACGGGAAAAATGGATGCGGGTGAAATTTCTATTTCTATAGGGGTTTCAAGTCCCCACAGGGAAGATTCATACATAGCGTCAAAATTTTTAATAGACAATATAAAAGAAACGGTGCCGGTCTGGAAAAAAGAGATGTTTGAAGAAGGCGGCAGATGGAAAAGATTATGAAAAGAATAATATGAGGTTTGCACATAATGAAAGAATCAAATAAAGAACTCTATTTAGGCTTAGATATAGGTTCAACCACCGTTAAATTTGCGATTTTAGACAAAAGTCTGAAAGTCCTAAAAAAAGATTATATAAGGTCAAACGGGGAATCTATTAAAGCGGCTTATAATGTTTTAAAAGATATTTTCGATGAATTTTCTGAAAGTTCTTTTGCCGGAATAGGAGCGACCGGTTCGGGCTCGCGTACGGTAGGAGAGGTTTTAGGCATTCCCAATATAAATGAACTTGTCGCACAGACTGAAGCCGTGAAATATTTTTATCCCGACGTTAGAACGGTCATAGAAATGGGCGGACAGGATTCTAAATTTCTTATGCTTAAGAAAAGTAAGGAAACGGGGCAGATTTTTCTCGAAGATTTCGGATTAAACGATTTATGCGCCGCCGGGACGGGTTCTTTTCTTGACCAGCAGGCGGAAAGATTGAATATAAATATAGAAAATGAATTTGGAAGACTTGCCTTAGAATCGAAAAATCCGGCAAAAATAGCAGGAAGATGCACCGTATTTGCTAAATCGGATATGATTCATCTTCAGCAGGTTTCAACGCCTATCTCCGATATTGTCGCCGGATTATGTTATGCCGTCGCAAGAACGTTTGTAGGAACGATTGCTAAGGGCAAAAAATTCGAAAAACCGGTTATTTTTCAAGGCGGGGTTGCATTTAATCATGGCATGGCGAGGGCGTTCAAAGATATCCTGAAGCTGAAAGACGATGAACTTATTATACCGGAGCATCATACGGTTATGTCTGCAATAGGAATTGCCATAATCTCGCAAAATGAAAAAAATTTTAAGTTTAAGGGATTGAAATACCTCAAAGAATTTATAGAGAAAAATAAATTAACGGGCAGGTACAGAGGCAGGCTCAAGGATTATTCCATAGAAGACAAAAAAGAAAATAATGCGGGCATAGACAGTTTGAGCGCGCTTAAATGCCGTTCCGGTTTGACGGTTCCCGTTTATATAGGAGTGGATACCGGTTCGGTTTCAACAAACGTAGTTTTATTAGATGAAAATAAACAGCTTTTGGTTAAAAAATATAAAAAAACAAACGGTAAACCAATAGAGGTCGTCAGGGATACCCTTTACGAAATATATTGGGAATTGAAAAATTTTAACGTGGATGTTTCGGTTAGAGGAGTCTGCACAACCGGTTCCGGAAGATACTTGATTGCCGACTATATCGGGGCGGACATAGTAAAAAACGAAATAACGGCGCAGGCGGCGGCATCTATTTTTATCGATAAAGACGTGGACACCGTTTTTGAAATCGGCGGACAGGATTCAAAATATATAAGGATTAAGAACGGCGTAGTAATAGATTTTGAAATGAATAAAGCATGCGCCGCCGGTACAGGCTCGTTTCTGGAAGAGCAGGCACAGAAACTTAATATAGATATTATCAAAGAATTTGCCGATAAAGCTTTTAATGCCTCAAGTTCCTGTAATCTGGGCGACAGATGCACCGTATTTATGGAGTCCGACCTCGTATCGCATCAGCAGAAAGGCGCCGATAAAGACCAGCTTATTGCCGGTCTTGCATATTCGATAGTAGAGAACTATTTAAATAAAGTAGTTTTAGGAAAACCCGTGGGGGACCGCATACTTTTTCAGGGCGGCGTTGCATTGAACAAAGCGGTAGTGAGCGCATTCGAAACTCTTCTAGATAAAAAAATGGTCGTTCCGGAACACAATGAAGTAACAGGGGCAATAGGCAGCGCTCTTATCGCCTTCCAAAATACGGGACAGTCAAAATTCGCCGGTTTTGACCTGATGAACAGAAAATATTTTCGGGAATCTTTCGAATGCCAGAAATGCTCCAATTTATGCGACGTTAATAAAGTTACCGTTGAACGGGAATCCCCTCATTATTATGGGGCAAGATGCGATATATTCGAAATAGATAAAACTAAAATAAAGAAAGGAGAAAACTTTTTAAAATTCAGAAAAGAACTTTTATTTGACGGATATTTCATAGAAAACGAAGCCGATTATTCAAAACCCCGCATGGGCATTCCTTTGTGCTTGGAAACATACGATCTTTTTCCGTTTTATAATGAATTTTTTACAAAACTTGGATTTAACGTTATTTTATCGGATGAAACTAACAGGCGGATTATAAATACATCCAATATGCTTTCCGTAACGGATACCTGTTTCCCCGTAAAAGTGTTGTCAGGCCACGTAAAAAACTTGATAGACAAGAAAGTTGACGCAGTTTTTCTGCCTGCGCTGGTCAATAGAGAAAAAAATCACGAATTTCAGGAAAATACATATCAGTGTCCTTATATACAAGGTGTTCCAAGCATAGTAAAATCGCTTTTAGAATTTGATAAAATAAAGATTATTTCACCGGAAATCAGAATGTTTGAAGGCAGTTACGATTATAGTTTGACGATAGATAACATTGTCAAAAATCTTAAAGGTTTGGGTATATCAAAAAATAAAATTATAAATGCTTTCGGCACAGCCGTTCAGAAACAAAAAAGTTTTTTTGAAGCATTAAAAATTAAGGGAAAAGAAGTTATGGAAGAATACGACGATATTACGGTATTAGTCGGCAGGCCTTATAATACTCAAGACGACGGTATTAACTTAGCCATTTCCAATAAAATATCGTCTATAGGCATAACCGTTATACCCATGGATTTTCTTGATATCGGCGAAGTTTCTATTTATGGAGAGCATGATAATATGTTCTGGCATTCGGGGCATAAAATTTTATCCGCGGCAAAGATAATAATGGACAATCCTAAGCTTAACGCCGTTTATGTTACTAATTACGCCTGCGGACCTGATTCGTTTATTAAAACTTTTTTTGCTGATTATATGAAATATAAGCCTTACCTTGAAATAGAAATAGACGAACATAACGCCGATGCAGGCTATATAACAAGACTTGAAGCCTTTTTCGACAGCGTAAAAGACTTTAAGCCGGAAAATATTTGACATTTTTTTATTATTATATAATAATAAATATTATATAAAAGGAGAGTTATTATTCTTTATGGATTCGAATCCGAGATTAAATGCAATCGTATTAAAAATTAAAAAAATGGGCTACAGCCTTACCCCCCAAAGACTTGAAATTATTAAGATTGTTTCGGAATCAAAAAATCATCCGTCTGCGGCAGACGTATATAATAAACTTAAAGAATTGTATCCTATGGTTTCCTTGAATACAGTTTATAAGAATCTTTCCATGCTTGCATCTCTGCACGAAGTGAAAGAAATTAAAACTATGCAGGATTCAGTCCATTACGACGGGGATATTTCTTTGCACGGGCATGCTATATGCGAAAAATGCGGGAAGATAATAGACGTAGAGATAAACGAGTTTGATCTTAAGGGATTTTTTGAAACTAAAATAAAGAAAAATTTAGCCGAGAATTACCATATAAGAAATTACGGGGTTGAATTTTACGGATTATGCGCATATTGTCACAAAGAAGAATCCCCTGTGCAGCCTAAACTTCGGAAACATAGTCGTATCCTTTTAAAATAGCCTGAATCGCATTTTTCTTTTCCGCATCGTTTTTAGAAAACAAAGCCGTTTGCCTGCATACGGAATCAAGGTCTAAGAGATTGCTTTTCGCAATAAAAGCGCCGACTAGAGCATTATATGCGCTTACCTTATTTTTCCCCATAGCGTCCATATCTATTATATTTTTAATGGGTATTTTATATATGCTTGCCGTTTTTTCATTCAACTTAGCCGAAACAACATCGTTGTCGGTAAGCCAGAAATCGCAAACGTTAAATGCGGAATAATCAGACAAAACCAGCGTATTCTTGTTTATAAAAGGAAGGTAGTTTAATGTCGATTGATAATCCAAGCTTATAACAGCGTCTATGTTTTGAAGACAGCTTATAGACTCAAATTTTCCAACTTTTATGACCGCGTATGTGAGTGTGTAATTTGATATATTGGATGCCGGTTTTATTAAAAGCGAAACATTAAAATTTTCGCTTTTTAAAGAAAAGTAAATAAATTTGCTTAAGTATTTAATTTCCTTGAAATCGGCGCCGTTTAATATAAGATTGTAGTTTATATTTTCCATATTCAGCTAAAGGTTAATTTTACTTTCCAAAGATTTCTTTAATTTAATCTTTTTTCTTTTTTTTGATTTTATTGCGCTATTAGGGCATACGTCTATGCATAGTTTGCAAAAATTACATACTTCCGCGTCTATGAATATATTTTTATTTTCCGTGATTTTAATTGCGGGACATCTTGTTTTTTGATAGCACAATCTGCACTCGAATTTATCGCAGGTGGAATTGTTAATATATAAATATGCGGTATAATTTAAATTTCGTCCCGATTTAGCACAGCTATTACAGTCGTTATCTATAAATATCAGTGCCGAATCAAGTTTTATATCTAAATCTCTCAAGCGAGTTCCTTTTTTAACGGCTATTTTTTTAAAAGGTTTTAATAACGGATGCGAAATTAAGTTTTCGATATTATAATCAAAATCAAAAATTGATTTGTAAACGACGAATGTAATTTTACCCTTAAAATTTAATTCGCCGGTTATTTTAATAAACTTGTCTATCTGTTCCGAAAATTTGGAGGCAGAAACAAAAATATAAAAAGTTTTGTTTAAATCCTTGGAATATAAATTGAATGATAAAAAAAGAGGATTTTCCGTAACCATTATATTTTGAAACGAAAATTTTAATGCGCTTGAGTTTAAAAGGGAGAAGCACCCCTCTCCGCCTATTAATATAGAATCTTCCGGAACGCCTATTTTTTTTTCGAGGGCTTGAAAAAATGTAAATAAAGTGCAGCCGGTGCAAAAAGATTTTGGAGATTTTATTTCCGTTATCTTAAAATCATCCGTACAGAATCCCAGTTCGATGCCGTTGTTATTCCCGGCTTCGATAAGTTTCAAATTTTCGAAGCTCAATATTGATTTATTATTTTCTAAGATATCCGCAAGCTGTTGACGTAATAAACCTTTATCGTCGAATATGTATATATTTTTATAATAATTGCCGCAATCGGATTTAATTAATTCAATAAATTCCGAAGAATCTACCGGGTTAAGAAGGTTAAATAAAATAATATCAGAATTTTCAGAAAAATTCTGATTTTCTATAATGCGATGAAAGTATTCGGCATCGGTCAAGACAAGATTATCCGCGGTTTTCCCCTTGAATAGTTTAATATGTTCGCCAGTATTTTTGAAAAATTGAATATTCTTTTTCAGCTCATAAGTAATAGTTTGTTCGCCGTTGTTTTCAAAGGGAAGATGCGGTTTTGCCGCAGTTCTTTCTGTATATTCTTTTTTCTCGTCGAGGTTGTATTCGTTCATAACCGAGTCGTTAAGATAAATAAGGACAGGTAATTTTAATTTTTCGGAAAGCTCGAAATAATAAGGCAGATAATCTATAAATTCCGATATTTTGTAATAATTATAGACCGGAAAAATGCTTTCGAAAGAAAAGGAAAACTTTTTAATGCCGTGTTTCTTAAAAAGAAATAAAACAATTCCGCCGGTTAAATTTTTATTGCCTATAAAATATTTTTCTAAATTGATAAAATTCAAAAAAGACTGGTCGCAGGCAAAAGCCATAGCTCTGCGGTTAGTTATGGCGAGAGAGTAGGCTTCTGTCCATAAAATGTCAATATCCGACTGAATTCTTAAAGAAGATGTTTTGTTGATTTCAGGGAGGTTCTCCGTAAGTTTGCCGTCAAGGAATATATTATTAATCCCGTTGTTTAACGCTCTCTTTAAAATAAATTCGATGCCGCAGGCAATTTCGTAACCCTTATCTTCAGGTAAATTATTTCTATTTCTATTAAAAATTCCCATAATTTTTATAATTTAACTACATTAAATCTATAGGTTCCGCACCTTCTATTTTTGTAAGTTTTACATCCTTTTTGGCGGCAGAAATAATAGTTGCGAATATGTTTATAGCTACAAGCGAAATCATGACGACGGCAAACCCGTGCATGAATGCTGAAATGTAATCGGATTCCGGCATGCGGGAATGCACCGTGGTACCGGTATGAGATAACTCGTATCCTTGTTTTAGGTATGTAAAAATGAGTCCGGATATAGCAACGCCGAAAATAAGCCCCAGCGCCCTCATCATATTTAGTATTCCTCCGGCAACCCCCAGCCTTTCCGGCGGTGCCGAAAGCATTATAGCGCTGTTGTTCGGGGGCGTAAAAATACCCATACCGATGCCAAGTATAATGAATTCGAAAATTAAAAGATACAGGTTTACGGACGGAGTTAAAAATGTTAGAAGCAGCGTAGAAACTGCACAGATAAACATTCCGGTTGTAGTCATGATGCGGGAGCCTAATTTGTCGGAGATTGCTCCCGCGAAAGGAGCGATTATGGCCATAGAAAGCGGTATTGGGGTTAAAATAGACCCGGTTACCGCAGCATTATAATGTAATACTTCTTCTAAGTAAAAAGGCATGAGAAATAAAACCGCAAACAGAACATAATAAGATAAAAGACCGGTAGTGTTGCCTGCTGAAAACCCCCATTTTTTAAACATTTTAAGGTCAATCATGGGATGTTTGACCTTAAACTCCGTATATACAAAGAGCGGCAGTAATGTGAAGGCAATAAGGAAATAAATAAGTATTACCGGAGAATTCCATCCGAGTTTTTCGCCCTGATTAACGGCTAAAACTAACGAAGCCAGTCCCGCCGCAAAAAAAGATATGCCTAAATAATCTATTTTCTCCTTTTTTTCGCCAAGTTTGGCTTTGCTTGGCGGAAGTATAAACAGAGCCATAAATGTGCCTATTATTCCTATCGGAACATTGACGTAAAATATTAACCGCCAGTTCACCGCGGCAATAAGCACGCCTCCCACAAACGGGCCTACGGACATTGCTATCGCCTGTATCGAGCCCTGAAGTCCTATGGCTTTCCCTAATTCGTTTGAAGGAAAAGCCTGCGTTATTATAGCAACGGAATTTGCCTGAAGCAAACCTGCGCCGACTGCTTGAAGCATGCGGGAAAATATTAGGAAATCTGCGTTAGGAGCAAGTCCGCACAGTGCGGAACCGACCGTAAACACGACGAAGCCGATATTATACATCTTTGTCCTTCCGAACATATCGGCAAGCCTGCCGAAAAGAGGCAAAAAAACCGTCAGTGTCAGCATATAGGCCATTGCAACCCACTCTATCGTGGACATCGGAACGGCAAAGCCGTGCTGCATCGTCGGCATTGCGACGTTAACTATGCTGACGTCCAAAGCGGACATAGTTGCGCCGACAAGAACCGTGGTAAGTATAAACCACTTCCAGTTAGGATGAGATTCAAAATATGTATGAGGAAACGTAGATTTTTTTCCCAATTTATAATACCTCCTCATTTTATTCGGATTTTATATTTTTACCGGCGGCTTCCAGCAACCTTATTCCAAGTTCTTTAAGTTGAACGTCTTTTACGGCGGAGGGAGCATCCGATAGCGGACAATAGGCTTTCTGTGTTTTAGGAAAAGCTATTACATCCCTGATAGAACTTTCATTTCTTAGAATCATTAATATTCTATCCACGCCGAAGGCTATGCCTCCGTGGGGAGGAGCTCCGAAACTTAGCGCATCCAAAAGAAATCCGAATTTAAGTTTTGCGTCTTCCGGCGATATAGAAAGAATTTCAAAAATTTTACCCTGCAGTTCAGGATTATGGATTCTGATACTGCCGCCGCCTATTTCCTCTCCGTTAAGGACAAGGTCATAGCTGTCCGATTTAACGGAAAGGGGGTCTTTCTCGAGCCTGTCCAAATCTTTTTCGGCTGGAGAAGTAAAAGGATGATGAACGGAAACAACCCTTTTTTCTTCTTCGGAGTATTCAAATAAAGGAAAATTGACGACCCATAAAAGGTCGGATCTGCCTTCAGGGACAAGGCCGTATTTTTTTGCAAGGTGAAGCCTTAATCTTCCGAGGACGTTTTCAGCAGTTTTTTTTGAATCGGACTGATAAAAAATGATATCGCCGTTTTTTGCTTCCAGTCTTGCAACAGCCTTATTTCTTTCATCGTCCGATATGAACTTTGAAATTCCGCCTTCAAAGAGGCCGTTTTCTCCTACTTTAGTCCATGCAAGACCTTTTGCCCCAAAATCTTTTACTACGTTTAAAAGTTCGTCGATATCTTTTCTCGAAAGGAGATTAGAACCGTCGGGCAGACAGATGGCTTTAACGACCCCGCCTTTTTGAATATTATCTTTGAATAGGTTTAACTGGGAATCGGCAAAAACATCGGTTAAATTATTAATAATCAGTCCGAATCTCGTATCCGGTTTATCGCTGCCGTATTTATCCATTGCTTCGCCGTAATCCAATACTTTAAAAGGTCTTTCTAATTCTATGCCTAAGAGTTTATTAAATATCAAAGCAAACAATTCTTCCGCAACGGAAATAACGTCTCCGGTTTTTACAAAAGACATTTCCATATCGAGCTGGGTAAATTCAGGCTGTCTATCCGCTCTCAAATCCTCGTCCCTGAAGCACCTGACTATCTGATAATATCTTTCGAATCCGCTGACCATAAGGATTTGCTTGAAGAGTTGAGGAGATTGCGGAAGGGCAAAGAAATGACCGTGATTTAGTCTGGAAGGCACTAAAAAGTCCCTTGAGCCTTCAGGCGTGCTTTTCGTTAAAAAAGGCGTTTCTATATCGAAAAAACCTTTATTATTTAAAAACTCTCTAATCAGGTGGGTGAATTTAGACCTGAATATAAGGTTATCCTTTAATCTCTTGCTTCTTAAATCTAAATACCTGTACTTCAGTCTCGTAAATTCGTTAACCTCGCTTTCTTCGTCTATTTGAAAAGGTAAAACTTCACACGTGTTAAGAACTTCAACGGATTTTGCGAGAAGTTCTATCCCGCCGGTTTTTAACCCGGCGTTTTCCGTCCCCCCGGGTCTTTTTCTTACTGTTCCGGTAATAGAAACGACATATTCGTTCTTTATTTTTTTTGCATTCCTAAAAGATTTATTATCTATATTTTCGTCGAAAACTATCTGGAGTATGCCGGAATAATCCCTTAAATCGATAAAGATTAATCCCCCATGGTCGCGGTAATGCATAACCCATCCCTTAAAGGTAAATTCTATGCCGATATCGGATTCGTCGACATCTTCGCATAACGTTCTCAAGCTATTATTTAAGGTATCGGACATTTTTATATGGTTTCTCCAAATTTTAAAAATACGATTGGATTTTTAGTTCAATTTTAAAGTTTATAATTTTAGCATTGCTTATGTCAATAAAAATTTATCTACCTCTCTTTCCATAAGATAATTTTCATATAAAAAATCGATATGATTTTTAGCAGGAACTTCCCGCATGTGAGAGCCGGCTAATTTTTTATGTAATTCTATCATACATTCATCATGTATAATTAAATCTTTTTTAGAATATACGAGATTAAAAAAAATTTTGCAGCGGTTAATAACGTTTATATCGCCCCCGTAACTTTCGCTGTAATATTGAGAATACCTAAAATCGTTTATTACGGCTTGCCGCGGGGTTCTTTTTATATCCATTAATGCATTATTTAAAATATTTTTGTTTTTTGACGCAAGCGCATCTTTCAAGAAAAGCATAATCGTCCTGTCAAAAGAATTTTCCAAGCTTTTTATAAAACTATCGCTTATATAAGTATTATGGCATCCGGCAATAAGCATAACCTTTTTTACGTTGCAGGGGAATAGAGAAGCGTATTTGATACACACCTGCGCCCCCATCGAATGCCCTATTAAAATATAATTATTATTTTCTCCAAAAAGTTTAGACAATAGAGCGTTTACGGTTTCGGCATAATAAGTTATGCCGTCGGCGCCCTTCACGGAGGAATCCCGATTTAAGATGTTTTCCGGAGCAGATGTCGATGACCTGAAATGGAAGGGAAGGTCAAAAACCAATATATTGAAAATTTCGCCGTATTCTTTCTTTATATAATTGAAAATTGAAAGCATAGAAAGATGATTTCCGCCGGCGCCGTGAATCAGTATTACGGATTCGGTTTTCCCCGCTGCCGAAGGTTTATGGAGTATGTAAAAAATTTCGGTATCGTTTGGTTTAATATAAGACATAGGTAATTAAGGTTTTTAACGGCGCAGGTTCAAAAATTTAGCAAAATATGATATATTAAAAATAAAAAAACATTCAAATTTAAATATTGCGCAATTGTTATAGTTTGATTATAACACAGGAAATAATGACATTCTTAAAAAAAATAATATATTATTATTATAGAAACAGGCTTAAAAAAGAAGTATCGAGAAATAAAATTCCCGGACATATAGGGATAATACTCGACGGGAACAGAAGATACGCAAAAAAATGCGGATTTGAAGACACGTTTAAGGGGCATAAGAAAGGGGCGGATAAGCTCTATAAAGTTTTATCTTGGTGCATAGAATTAAATATTAAGATTGTTACCGTCTGGGCTTTTTCGACCGATAATTTTAAAAGGAACAAGTCCGAAGTGGACGGCTTATTCGAAATCATAAAATCCCAGCTTGAATTTTATATAAATTCAAAATTTATAAACGAAAATAAAATTAGGGTGCAGGTTATAGGCAAAAGAGAACTTCTTCCCGACGATTTATTAGCTGTTATAGACAAGCTCGAAAGTAAAACGAAGGATTATACTAACTTAAGGCTTTATATCGCGTTAGGATACGGCGGAAGACAGGAGATATGCGATGCCATAATAAATTTCATCTCGGATAATACTTATATTAAATCAAGACTGAGTCCAGTCTATGACGGCGTTAAGGGCTATGGAGAAGAAAGCGGTTCCGTCGTTTTATCTCCCCCCGAAAATCATAAACATCTTTGCCCTTCCGATTTTGCCGACGATTACGATTATCTGTCCAATATTATTACCGTCGACAATATATCGAAATATCTTTATGCAAAAAGTTCCCCCGACCCAGACTTAATCATAAGGACAAGCGGTGAAATAAGGCTGTCGGGTTTTCTTTTATGGCAGAGTGCCTATTCCGAGTTTTATTTTTGCGATGTTTACTGGCCGGAGTTCAGAGAAATAGACTTCTTAAGGGCTATAAGGAGTTATCAATCTAGGCAAATAAGGGCGGGAAAGTGAGCAAAGAAACGGGGTCAACTTATGGCTTTTAATAAAACGCAAAAAAAGACCATTGCGGCAATGAGTTCGGTGGTAGGCTTAAGAATGTTAGCAGTATTTCTTGTTCTGCCCATTTTCGTCCTTTTTGCCAAAAAATTTTCGTCGAATTTTATTTTGATAGGGATTGCATTTGGGATTTACGGATTGTCGAGGGCGATTTTTCAGATTCCTTTCGGCTATCTTTCCGATAAAATAGGAAGAAAAAACATCTTATTTTTTGGTATGCTGTTATTCGGCATATTAACTTTTATAATAGGATTTTCTTCTAATATTTACGAACTTATCTCTTTACGGTTTCTGCAGGGGGTTGCCGCCGAAAGCTCCGTTGCGTTTGCGTTAGTATCCGATACAGTTTCCGAAAATGACAGAGCTAAAGCTCTTGCATTTCTAGGAATTCCTATAGGACTCAGTTTTGTCGTAGGGATAGTCATGGGGCCGCTTCTTTCATATTATTTCGGTTATCCGTTCTTATTTTACGTTTCGGGTATTCTGGGGATAATTTCGGCAGTCTTAATTTTAGTCTGGGTGGAAGAACCCAGAAGCAAGAAAATGTTAAAAGAAATCGAGGTTTCATTAAAAGATGCCATAAAGGTTCTTAAAAACAAAACGCTGGCAAATCTCTCTATTCAGGGTTTCTTATTATCTTTTTTTATGACGATTTTCTTTTTCGGTTTACCTTTGATAGTTAAAACGGAACTAGGGACGGGGTATTATTACAAAGTTTTAATCCCCATGGTAATTTTTTCGCTCTTTGCCATGATGAAAGCATCAAAAAAAGCGGATATGGGATACGAAGTACATCTTTTAAAGCTCAGTTTTATACTAATGGGGATTTCAAGCATTTTTATGTTTTCCCACCCGGGTAATTATGCGCTGCCGATAATAATCATCGGAGGTATTCTTTTTTTTACCGGTTTTTCTATTACGGAGCCTATAATGCCTTCTTTAGTTTCTGCTTCATCGGATAAATCTTTCGTCGGCACTTCTATGGGCGTTTATAATACTTTGCAATTTTCGGGAAGTTTCTTCGGCGGAAGCATTGCCGGTTTATTATATGAAAGCTATTACGGTTTTATACCCGTCATTTTAATCTTATCTTCTTTAATATGCTATATTTTAATAACGAGAATAAAAAAATGAAATTAGGAAGGTTAAAAACTTATTTTGCATATGTCTGGAAAAAATTTATCGATGTTTCGATAAAGATTAAGCTAATCGGTCTTGCTATGCTTACCACCCTTTTTTTAGCTTTTATAATTGTATATTTTCTATTATCTTTTTATAATGGAGAAATTTCACACGACGCCGAATATATGAGTATGGTTATTGGAAGGCGTATCTCCGAAGATTCGGCAAATTTTATTGCCGGTATGAAATATAATAAGCTGAAAATATTATTTAAAAAAGAGATTAAATATAATAAAAATATTCTATATATATTTTACCGGAATAAAAACGGGGTTGTTATAGCTTACGCTTTTCATAAGGGTTTTTACGGGAATATCGTTAAGAATATGCTCTTACTGAATAATAAAAGGAACAGAATATCGGTAGTTAAATATAATAACGACTTGTACGGGAAAATTATGGATGTGTCGTTTCCGGCTTCAAAAGGCGAACTTGGAGTTGTAAGAGTCGGAATATCCTTAAACCGCATGAAGAATTCCTTTTTTAAAAAAGAATCCCCACTTTTTTTAAAAAATATTATAATTATTTTAATATTAATCTTTATTTTTATATATTTAATATTTAAAATTATCGCATGGTGGTTCTTAACCCCCGTAGTAAAACTTCAGAAAGCTGTAGAAAAGATAAAATCGGGCAATTACGATATTAAAATAACAGCTAAAGGAGACGATGAAATAGGAAAACTTACGAATTCTTTCAGCGAAATGGCTTTAATATTAAAAGAAGCCGAGCATGAAAGGATAAAAAATGAAGACTTGCGGAACGATTTTATAAAAAAAATAATCGATGCGCAGGAGGATGAGAGAAAAAAAATATCGCGAAACTTGCACGACAGTTTCGGACAATTCCTTTCTTCATTAAAAATAAGGCTCAGAATGCTTGACGATTGCGGCGACGTAGGTGAAATTAAAAGCAAAATCCGTCAAATAAGGGACGACTTGACGGAAGGCATTAATCTTATACACGATATGGTAAAAGACTTAAGACCAAGTATGCTTGACGAAGTCGGATTAATTAATGCAGTAAAACAATATATAGCAGATATCGTTAAAAATAATCAACCTATGAAAATAGATTTTTATCCCGTAAATTTTGACGACAGCGCGTTAGATAAAAATTTGGAAGTTAATATATATAGAATAATTCAGGAATCGATATTAAACGTTATCAGTCATGCCTACGCCAATTCTATTACTATAATCTTAGAGAGATTCGAAGGGAAAATTAGAGGCATTATCGAAGATAACGGAAAAGGTTTCGGGTGTTGCGGAGAAGACTACGAACATTTGGGAATAGACGGTATGAAGGAGAGGGCAAAACTGTTCGGCGGAGAACTGACCGTAGAATCCGAAAAAAATTTAGGAACGATAGTTAAGTTTTATATTCCAGACATTAATAATTAAAGAAGGAACATAATAAATGATAACGGTAGTGTTAATCGACGACCATTCCATATTGCTTTCAACCTTAAAAATATTTTTAAATATGCAGGAAGGAATTACCGTTGAAGGAACGACTAACGATGCTTCTTATGCCGTCGAACTTATAAAATCGAAAACCCCCGACATCGTTTTGCTTGACATATCTATGCCTAAAATAAACGGAATCGATTTAATCCCGAAAATAAAAAAAAATTCGCCGAACTCAAAAATACTGATATTAACTATGTTCGAGGATAAGCAGTATATGCAAAAAGTTCTTGAAGCCGGTGCATCCGGGTTTTTATTAAAAAAAGCAATGGATTACGATTTAGTTTATGCAATAAAAACGGTTGCAAGGGGAGAAACGTATATACACCCTTCCATGCTCGAAGACTTTATTGCTAATAAGAACAATGCCTCTAACGAGGTTTTTAGCAGGGAAGAGATGCTATGGGACGCTTTAAGCAAGCGCGAAAAAGAGGTTATGACGGGGGTTGCCCAAGGTTTTACAAATAAAGAAATTGCCGAAAAGCATTTTCTGAGCGAAAAAACGGTTGCGACGTATAGGTCAAGAGGAATGGAAAAATTAGGATTTTCAAGCAAGTCCCAATTAATAGATTTAATTTATTTTAATCTAAAAATTTTGAAGAAATAATAATATAATCTTTCCTCGTAAGTTTCTTTCCTACGATATATTTCTACATTTATACTACAAAAATCAGTATTTATCCTATTTTAAAACTCCTTTGCATATATTAAATTTAATTTTAATAGAAATAAACTTGTCGCTTAAACTTAATAACTTAAAATAAAGGTGGATGATTTATGAAAAAGCTATTGTTAATAGTAATTTTTATAATTGCGGCCGTAGCGGTAAACCCTACTAACGGGAACGCAATCACTGGTAAGCAATTATTTAAGAAGGAAGAATGCGGCTTATGCCATGCTATTAATAAAAAAGGTGGGGCGATGATGGGTCCGAATCTTTCCGTTATCGGCAAAATCAGATCTTATTCTTGGATTAGAAGGCAGATAAGAAATCCCAAATTAAATTTTTTTACCCCTAATTCTTTTGTTATTTTTGACGGAAAGGTATACGAATCTAATATGCCGGCAAATAAAAAAATAAGCGCAAATAATCTCAATAAACTTTCGCAATATTTAAAATCCTTAAAATAACAAGAAAATAACAATTAAATTTAAATTATTACCTATGGGGGTAAGTGAAAATAAAAAGAGGCAAAATTATATTGGGGGCATTAATTCTTTTTTTCTTAATTTTATACAGCGGTAAAGCGGTTTTTGCGATGTCCGGAAGAGCCGTTTTTAAATCGAAAGGGTGCATAAACTGTCATACTATAAACGGTAACGGCGGTAAGGCAGGCCCTAATCTTGGCAACATAGGAGCCAAAAAAAGTTTTACTTGGTTAAAGGATTTTATTAAAAACCCAGATAAATATTTTAACCCGGGAAGCAGTGCCGTTATAAACGGAAAGAGCTACATAATTATGATGCCGGCGTTTAAAAATATGCTTATAAGGTCGGAACTCAATTCGGTAACAAATTATTTATCATCGTTAAAATAAAAAGTAGAATTCGTAATTTAGTAATTTTGACATTTAAAAAAATAGCAAGTTAAAGGTTTTTGTTTACGATACCCCACATTTTTTTATCTAAAATTAAATCCTCAAATAAAAATGCGATATAGGTTTTTTTCCTACATTTCATTTCAAAATTTATCTTACAAAAATCAGTTTTTATCCTATTTAAAATATATAAACGGCGTATTAGACTTAAAAACTATAGAATGTAAGTTTAATTTTACCTCCTTATGTCCCGTTCCGGCGGGACAACGAGTATATAAAGAAGTATATAATAAGACTAGATTATGTTAGATTATGTAATTAGATTATGAGACTTTTTAAAATTATATCTTCGATTTCAATTACCTTTTTGTTAATATTTTTTTATTTCGTAGTTTCTATAGATGTCCAAAATGCACAATCTATGGAGCCAAAAGAAGTTCTTGGACGTAAAATTTACATCCAAAGCGGGTGTTTCGTATGCCATGGAGAACACAGGTTGGGCAAGTCGGCGTCACCCCTTATTCCTCAATTTATCGGTCGGTTTCGGTACGGCAAACTTAAAAACATTATTGCTAAAGGTCTGTTTCCCATACCTATGCCCGCTTTTAAGCAGCTGTCGGGTAAAAATTTATCCGCTTTAATAACTTATTTGAGAAAAAGAAAACCTTCGTCTCAACTCGGATGGACCGAAAAAGACATAAAAAATAGTCTGATTAAATACGTTAACTATAATACAAATTCAATTATCCCCGATTCAAATATCAAACCGGTAAACGTTAAAAACCTCATAGCCGTAGTCGAGGGCGGAACCGGAAAGGCTTGGATAATGAAAGGAACGAAGATACTTAATAAGTTTAATTTCGGTAATATCCACGGAGGATTAAAGTATTCCCCTTCAGGAAGATATTTATATCTTCCTTCTAATACCGGATACGTCGGCAAATACGACTTTTATAGAGGAAAGATTGTTTATAAAGTAAGAGCCTGCCGTTATTTAAGGAATATCTCCCTTTCGGAAGGGGGAAAATACGTTTTAGCCGCCTGCCGGCTTCCTAAAGAGATAGTCGTATTAAATTCGAATAACTTAAAGCCCGAAAAAATAATACCTTTAAAGCACGGTATATCCGTAATTTACGGTTTATTCGGAAATAATAAGGCCGTCTTTTCTTTTATGCATAAGCCTTATATAGGCATACTGAATACCGATACGTTTAACCTTTCTTATTATAAAATCCCCGTCCCCTTCCAAGACTTCTTCGTAGACCCTTTAGACGAATACGCCGTCGGGGGTTCTTTCAATAAAGGAGAACTCTATGTTTTCAGTCTTAAAGCCAAAAAAATAATATGGCGTCATAGTTCAAACGGAATAGCCCATCCGGCGGGAGCGGGTTTTTGGTTTCATAAAGGAAGGTTTTACTTTGCCCTTACGAGTTTAAATGCCCCTTACGTTTCGGTATGGAGGATGTATAACTGGAAGTTTATAAAAAACGTATATACCGGAGGAGCCGGCTTCTTCGTAAAGACCAACCCATATACCGAATATCTCTGGGTCGATAACAGTTCGGATGCGGACGTGCTTATAAATAAATATAATTTCCGTACTAAAAAGTTAATCATAAAAAATAGCGGCCTTGTCATCCATACCCAGTTTTCCGGCAGCGAAAAATTGGCGTATATCAGCCTTTACGGCACTGACGGCGAACTTGCCGTAGTAAACGTGAATTCCCTTAAAGTAATTAAAACGATACCCGCAGACGACGTCATAGGCAAATATAACTATGTAAACTATCAAAGAATGAACGATGCCGCCCTTCTCGGCGAAGAGGTTTATTTTACCTACTGCTGGGGATGCCACAATCCTACTCTTAGGTCTATAGGACCTTCTTTTGCCTATATTGCATCCCATCTTAACGATTTTGGAATTAAGGAGCAGCTGAAAGACCCGGAGGCTTATTCCAAAAAGCTCGGATACAAATATAACGCAATGCCCAAGTTTAATCTTCATAGGAACGAAATCAAGACCCTTATCGCCTTTATAAAAGATTCGGGAAACAGGAATTTCTGGAGGCACGGGAACTGATGTTAAGAATGACGGATTATATTAAAAAATCTTTAGAGCCCGATTCGGATTTGCATACGGATAAGCATTATCCGGGAAGAATGGTTATATGGAATATAACTAACGACTGCAATCTTTCCTGCGAACACTGCTATTCTTCTTCGGGAAAAATGGAAAAAGGCGAAAAGATAACGCCCGCATTGGTATCGTCCGCCGTAAAATCATTAAAGAAAGCTCAAGCAAAAGCGGTTATACTTTCTGGAGGCGAGCCGCTTATGTCGCCTTATATTTTCGATATAGCAAAAATTCTTAAAGACGAAGGGTTCGCGGTCAGTCTTTCGACAAACGGAACTATGATAAACGAAAGCAATATAGGCGATATCAAAGCTCTGTTTAATTATGTAGGAATAAGTATAGACGGAAGCGAAAAAACCCACGACGGATTTAGAAAAAAAGAAGGAGCGTATAAGGCTTCCATTAAATCTTTAAGACTGCTTAAGGATAACGGGATAAATGCCGGCTTAAGAACGTCGCTTACTTATTATAACTATAAGGATTTAGGATTTATATTTAAGTTCGCGGAGAAAGAAAACATAAAAAAGATATATTTTTCCCATCTTGTTTATTCCGGAAGAGGCGAAGGCATATCCGGAATCAATAAAAAAATCAATAAAAAAATATCTTTATATATTACAGAAATGGCGTTTAATTATGTTAAAAATGATGTTCCTATAAGTATAGTTACTGGAAACAGCGAACCGGACGCAATTTTACTTCTTGCAATGTTCAAGCGGTTTTATCCTGAATTTTATGAAAATATGTATAACAAAATTTTAAATTGGGGAGGAAATCAATCCGGCGGCAGGATAATAAACATAGATTATTCCGGATTCGTTAAGCCCGACCCGTTTTTTCAATATAAAGCCGGAAATATTAAAGAAAGAGATTTTTTTGAAATAATAAATAACGATAAATTATTTTCGGAATTAAGGGAAAAACCGAGGAGACTAAAAGGGAGGTGTGGGAAATGCGATTATTTAAGAATCTGCAACGGCGGTTCCAGAGCGAGGGCGCATGCCGTCTTCGGAGATTATTTTCAAGAAGACCCGGCTTGTTTTATATAGTTTTTACCTTATCCGCCGCCGCCTTATTTATAACAATTTGTTACAAACAGGCCCTCGCCTCCAAATATTACGTCGTAGAAAGGGCAAGCGGTTCTCTGGGCGTAATATCGCACAACCGATTGAAAGGGCAGATAGAGCGCATAGGAAACGGAACCCATATTATAGTCTATTTCGGAAAGCGCTACGGTTACGCTATAAGCAGAAACGGCTACCTTTCAAAAATAGACACGGCAACCGATAAAATTATAATTCAAAAAAAGGTATCTTTGAACACCGTAGATTTCTGCCTGTCGAAAAAACTTATAGCCGTTGCGGATTACAAGCCGGAAAATGTCGTAATCCTGAATAAAGAATTTAAAGTATTAAAGACGGTGGATACCGGTTCGAGGAACATAGGAGTAGAGTTCTATAAAAATTACTTGGTATTCGAGCTTATGGATAAAGACGAGATATGGGTAGTTAATCTAAATAATTTTAAAGTCGTAAAAGAAATAAAGCATATAGGAAAGTTTCCCATAGACGCCCTTATTTCCGGTCACGATTATATAGCGGCTTTCTTAATAGGTCAAAAGTTCGGGGTATTAAATTTAAAAACCTTAAATTATCATATCGTAGATTACGGTAAAAAAGGAAACTTCCCCGGTCAGATACCCCATTACGGCATCTATTCGGTATTTAACGATAGCGCATATATTCCCGCCGTAGGAGAAAAGAAGATAGTCGTAGTTAATTTAAAAACCGAAAAAGAGACTAACTCGTTAAAACTCATAGGATACCCTATTTTTATAATATTTTCTCCGAACCGTAAAACGATAGCCGTTAATTACACCGGTTCCGAGCATAACTATTTAACTCTTATAGACGCAAAAGATTTAAAGGTCGTAAAAAATATAAAAGCAGGAAAAAGAATAATGTTTATGGCTTTTTCCGAAAACGGCGGATTTATTTACGCATCGGATTACTTCGGTAACTCCGTTAACGTCTTTAGCGTCCGTAACGGAAAAGAGGTTGCCGTGATTCCGGTTCAGAGTCCTTCAGGAATATTCAGGGTTCCGGATGAATTAAATTAAATAAATCAACTGTAAAAATTAATGCAGGGGGAATTAAATGAAGAAAAACGAAAAAAGGACAGGCGAAAGTTTAATTAAAAACGAAACTACCGGCGTCAGAGATGAAACCTCAGATGCCGTCAAAGGCAAAGAGAAAAGTGACAGAAGAAATTTTCTTAAGGCGCTCGGCATAGGAGGGCTTGCGGCATCGGCTTTCGGATTATTGGGCTTATCTAAATCTAAAGAAGCCTTAGCGGCTCCTTTAAAGAAAGTTAAAGGAAACAGCGGCGGATTAAACACTCCGGAAAAAGGCACCGGAGTTCCGACCGGACCGTTAAAAAACCATAGGTGGATGAACTGGATGGATCCGTCACAATATATAAAAGACGGATGGGACCACTGGCAAAATACGATTCAAAATCCGCTTAATGCTCGTGTTTTTCACGATAAATTTTATCTGATAAAAAAAATAAGGCCGAAGATACATCATTTTGTTTTTGTAATAGATATAAATAAATGCGTAGGGTGTCAGGCTTGCGTAGTGGGTTGTAAAAACGAAAATACCGTTCCGCTCGGAGTTTTTAGGAGAGTAGTCGATGTTATGGAAACGGGAGAGATGTCCCCGGACGAAATGGGCGTTGTCGTTACGGAAGAGGGGAATTACACTCCTAACGTAAAGAGGATTTTTCTTCCCAGAACCTGTAACCACTGCGACCATCCGCCATGCGTCGAGGTTTGTCCGGTAAAGGCTACATATAAACTGGAAACGGGACAGGTCGAAATAGATTACGGCTTATGTATAGGATGTCTTACATGCGTTCAGGCATGCCCTTACGATATGAGGTTTGCGAACCCCATTCAGCATACGGCGGATAAGTGCAATATGTGTGCGGGCAGGGCGGCGGTTTCGCATGAAAAGTCCTACGTACCGCTATTACCCGTGTGCGTTACTACATGTGTCGGAAGAGCAATAAAATTCGGGGATACAAACGACCCCGAAAGCGAGGTGTCGAAATTAATCGCAACCCATAAGACTTCAAGACTAAACGTCGATTTCGGTACCGATCCGCAGGTTTATTATATAGGCTTAGACGGCGAACTGGCAAATTATACAAGTTCCGATAAAGTCAAAATGGTTTACACTTACACGATGGGTCTAACGACCACGTCTTATGAAAAACTCGGCAAAAAACCGGTGCTGCCGTATTTGGAGGAAAAAGAACACCCTTATGCCGGTTAATTTAATTATTTTAAAAATAAAGGAGTTTATACTATGTTTCAGTATGTGAATCCTCTTTCGATTAACGGTTCTTTCGGAACCCTCGAAAACATTTACTGGATGCTTCCGATAGTGATTTATCCATTTCTTTCGGGACTTCTGGCAGGCTCTTTCGTGGTCGGCGCTTTATATCATCTCTTTCATATAGAAAAGCTTAAGCCTGTTTCCCAGCTCTCTTTAATAGCAAGCTTTGCAATGCTTTTACTTGCGGCAATGGCGCCTCTCGCGGATGCCCTTCAGCCCCAAAGAGCAATGTGGGAATTATATTTCAGGGATCATTTTCCTTATTCCCCTCTCGGCATGTTTATTATTATATGGACGCTATTTGTCATAGTCTTTCTTTTTGAACTTTATTATCTTTTTAGGGAACACAATATTAAAAGGGCGGGCGAAGATAAGGGAATAAGGGGTAAAGTGGCTAAGTTTTTAACGTTAGGAAATACGGATTTATCTCAAAAAAGTATTTCGAGAGACCATAAAGCCCTCTGGATAATATCTATTGTTGGAATTATTCTCTCCGTTCTCTTCCACGGCTATGTCGGATTTTTGTTCGGAGCCATTAAGGCAAGGGCGTTGTGGTCCGATCCCATCATACCTCCTATGTTTATAGCTTCGGCGGTTGTATCGGGCATTGCTTTCGTAGGTTTATTATATGTCGTCGGGTTTCCTTTATTTTCGGATAAAAACAAGGTCAAACCGGATACGCTGGATGTTCTCAATAAGTCATTAGTTTATGCAATATTTGCCGACCTCTTTTTCGATTTAGTAGAGTGGCTCTATTCGGTTAGAGGATATAATTCTAAAGCGGTGTACGACAACTGGCATGCAGTATATAGTTTCGCCGAACACGGTCCGTTATGGTTTAATTACCATGTTTTACAGATAGGGCTTGGACTCATAACCCCCGCTTTTTTGTTTCTTCTTTTCAAAAAAATAAGGAGGTCGTTAATCTGGACGTTAATTTTAGATTTTATCGTAACGGTGGGCGTTTTCGAAATGAGGTTCGATACGGTGATAGGCGCACAACTTCCCGCAAAAATAGGACAAGGGTTAGTTATTTTACATATACCTTTTCTAGGCTATGACGGATATTTAACGGGAATAGGGCTTTTTGCTATGGGTATTCTCCTTATATTCATTTTTGGGTATTTTTTAGGATGGGAGCATGACCCCGAAGAATTAAGCGTATCGCCAAAACCTGCATACGGGTTTGAATGGAATGGGACAGAAGACGGACAGAAAAAAAAATAAAGAATAAAAATGAGCGATAAAAATAAGGAGGTTTTATAATGGCGAAGAATAAAATGAAAAGAAGGGATTTTCTTAAAGTAGGAACGTTCGGCGCGATGGCAGTCGCAACAGGGGCTGGTTTGACGCAGTGGGCGGGAGAGTTATTAGGTTATCAAGGCAAATATACGTTTCCCCGCAGACCCGAAACATGGCCGGGCGAAGTCGTGAAATATTCTACATGCAAGCAGTGTCACAGCGATTGCGGAATAATGACGAGGATGTTTAACGGAACGCTGCTGAATATTTTCGGCAATCCATACGATATTCAAACTACGGAGCCAAATATTAAATATTCTACTCCCGTAAAAGATTCTATAATTTATACCGGGAATTATTATTCGGCGGATAAGCCTTTCGTTGACGGCGCCCATTCCGTATGTGCGAGGGGAGCGGCGGGGACGCAGACCGTTTACGACCCGTACAGGATATATATGCCGTTAAAAAGAGTAGGAAAAAGAGGCTCTAAAAAATTTAAGGTAATTTCATACGAACAGTTGATAAACGAAGTAGTAAACGGCGGATACCTGTTTAAAGACATACCCGGCGAAGAAAAAAGGTTCGTAGAAGGATTCAAACATTTATGGAATGAAGGCAGAAATAGGTTTGCCCCCGCGGATTCAAGATATCCGGATTACGGTCCTAAGACAAACCAGTTTGTCGCATATTGGGGCAGAGCCGAAGGAGGTCAGGCAAACTTTATCTCAAGGTTTGCCAATGCGCTGGGCTCTGTTAACGCACTGCCGCATGTTTCTATCTGCGAGCTTTCACATCACGTTTCGACTTTCAGGACGTTTCCCGGAACAAATATGCTTAAGCCCGACTTGCCGAATTGCACCCATCTGCTGATTTTTGGAGCTAATTATCTCGAAGCCAATTTTCCTATGCAGACGCTTGGAAGAAGAACTGTAGCCGCTACGTCGTCCGGCAAGTTAAAGGTTACGGTGATAGACGTCAGGGCAGGAAATATGGTTGCCCATGCGGATAAATACATACCGATTAAACCCGGCGGCGACGGTGCTTTGGCTATGGGTATGTTGCGCTGGATAGTCGAAAATAAAAGATACGATGAAAACTTCTTAACCAATTTAAATCACAGTTCTGCAAACGGCAACGGAGAGCCTAATTTTTCGAATGCGTCGTATCTTGTAGCCGTCGATGAAAGCAATCAAGGTTTTGCCAAGTTCTTAAAGAGCGGCAAATCTTTTTACGCAATAGACAAAGCGACCGGAAAGCCGGTTTTAACGTCTGCGGCGGCAAAAGGCGAACTGTGGCCTACCGGATTTTTATCTTTGACCCCCGTCAACGTGAACGGCGTCAACTGTATGACGAGTATGCAGCTGTTATGGAGTGAGCTTAGAAAGAATAGTTTGGACGAATATGCAAAGGAAGCCGGTCTTGCGCCTAGAGTAATACCGGAGCTTGCAAAGGAATTTACTTCCCACGGAAAAACCGCAGTTGCGGATTATTACAGGGGTCCGGTAAAACATACGAACGGTTATTACCATGGCAGGGCAATCCAGCTTTTAAACGTTATGGTCGGAAATGTCAACTGGCAGGGCGGTTATATTAACGGCGGAGGAAGCGCCGATATTATGGGCGGAAGCGGCTATCCTTACGATTTGGGAAAATGGCCGGGTTTTGTTCCCGCAAAAGGCGTAAAGATTTCAAGGGAAGGTTCGTATTACGAAGATACTTTAGAGTATAAGGAAAAAGTTGCAAGGGGGGAGTCTCCGTATCCGGCGCAAAGACCTTGGTTCCCGTTCAGTTTTGGGATGTGGCAGGAAATCTGGGGCGGAACGTATTTCCAGTATCCCTATCCGGTAAAGGTACTTTTCCAGCATATGGCAAATCCCGCATGGTCTATGCCCGGAATGGGCGGCGTGGACGACGAGTCGAAGCCGTGGATGAAAATGATTAAAGATACCGATAAAGTGCCGTTATTTATCGCATCAGATACGTTAATTTCGGAAAGTTCCGCTTATGCGGATTATATAGTTCCAGATACGACTTATTTAGAAGGATGGGGTTTTCTCGGCAATCTTCCGACGTATCCAACTGCAAGGACTTCTATAAGACAGCCCATAGTAGAACCTATGACCGAAAAGACTCCCGACGGAAGACCGATATGCGTCGAAAATTTTTTAATAGACGTCGCAAAAGCTATTAAACTTCCCGGGTTCGGCGAAAATGCCTTCCTTGAAGGCGGCGATCTTAACGAAAGAGAGGATTATTATCTTAAAATGGCGGCTAACATTGCATACGACGGCAAAACTTTTTTGAAAAAGAAAGGAAGCAGATTCGTTCACTTAGGTCCCGTACCTAATGCAAATGCTTATGAAATGCAGTATGTCAAAGAATATATAAGAAAACATGGTAAAGCCCTTAAACCTGCAGAGTGGAAAAAAACGGCATACGTTATTTCGAGGGGTGGACGGTTCGAGGATTACGACGTCGGATATCTGCCATGGGGAAAGCCGAAGTGGGTGACGCATCTCTGGTCGCCGGATACCCCCGTTCATTTATATAACGAACAGGTAGCTACGACGCACAATGCTATAACCGGCGAAAGATTTAACGGAACGACGATATTGCTGCCTCACAGGAATATGAAGGGGGAAGTTTTAGATAAAATATTTTCGAGTAAAGAATATCCGCTAATGGTTTCTACCCACAGACAGCCGATTCATTCAAAGTCCAGAACGATGGCAGACCCGTGGCTGCAGGAATTACTGCCCGACGCTTTCTGGGAAATAGGCGCTGTAGATGCTAAGAAATTAGGTTTGTCCGACGGGGATACCATAAAGGTAATATCTCCTACTTATCCGAAAGGAATTACCCACAGGGTAAGGATTATGCCTTCGGTTAGACCCGGCGTAATAACGGCGGCGACTGCTTTCGGAAGATGGCTTTACGGTTCGGGCGAGTGGTACATAGACGGGAAAAAATATACCGGAGATCCCGCAAGAAATCAGGGAGTCCATCCAAACGCATTGTTTCTCCTCGATAATTCCATTGCCGCTAAAGACGGCTGGACGACCGTGTTGACGGATCCGGTAGGCGGCTCTATGGTGTATTACTATGCGCCGGTAAAGATAGAAAAGGTATAAGTTTCTAATTGCTTTCCCCTTCCTTAAACGGAAGGGGAAAGGTTTTATGAAATTATACAGGTGGAAGACAAGGGATTTAAATCGGTATTATTATAAAAAGGCGGCTTAATATGATAACCGTTTGTATAGTCGACGATCATTTTATTTTGCTTTCCGCTTTGAATGTTTTACTTAATAGTCAAGAGGATATAAAGGTTATCGGTACGGCGGGAGATTCATTAACGGCGCTCGAGCTTATAAAGTCAAAAAAACCGGATGTTATACTTCTCGACATATCGTTGCTGGAAGCGAATGGATTTACTTTAATATCGAAGTATAAAAAGTTGTCGCCGTATTCAAAAATATTAATTATGACGATAAACGGAGACAGCATATATATGGAAAAAGTTTTTGAACTTGGAATTTCGGGTTTTTTAGTAAAAAAGGCGATGGATTATGATTTGATATATGCAATAAGAACGGTGGCAAGAGGAGAAAAATATATATATCCTTCGATGGTTAAAAGATATATCGGCGATAAACAAATTAAGTCTAAAGTCGGAAAGAATAAACTAAACAGCGTAAGTAACGATGAATTTTTATGGAACAGTTTAAGCTCGAGAGAGCAGGAGGTCATAATAGATATAGCGCACGGTTATACAAATAAAGAAATAGCGGAAAAGTATTTTTTGAGCGAAAAGACGGTTGAAACATATCGTTTAAGAGGAATGGAAAAATTAGGTTTTAAAAAAAAATCCGAACTTGTAAATCTTGTCATAATAAAGCTTAAAATTCTAAAATAATTATTATATAGGTTTTTTCCCTACATTTCTTTGTAATTTTCCCTTACAAAAATCAGGATTTCCCCTACATAAATTAAAAAAAATTAGCAATATAATTTTAATAAAGAATTCAGACATACAATACATCTTGGCGGATCGTAAAATTATCTCTCCTTTTCTTTAGTAATCCCCCTTAACCGGGAGAGATAATTTAAAATGTTAAATTAATTATTTTATTCGTAAAAAATTAAGGAGCAACCAAAAATGAAAAGGTTTATTTTTATTGCCGCCCTTTGTTTTGCGTTTACTTTTTTCGTTTCGTCGAATTTTGCATTTGCAACGGCATCGGGGCCTAAGCTTTTTAAAGAGTATTATTGCATAAACTGCCATACCTTAGGGCATGAAGGAGGTACAGTAGGACCCGGTCTTTCAAATGTCGGAAAGACAAAGAGCCTTTCTTGGATTAAAGACCAGATATTAAATCCGGCTATGCACTTTATTATGGGCAAAAAATCCGAAATAAATGGAAAGGTTTATTTTATAAGAATGCCCGGATTTAAAAAAACTATTCCGCCTGCTGCAGTTGATAGATTAGCCGCATATATTAAGTCTTTTCCGTTCGAAAGAGCTAATTTGGCTTATCCCAAACTTCCGGCAGGATTAGCGCTTTTCAGGGATGATAATTGTATCGCCTGTCATCGCATAGACGGGGTCGGCGGAAAAGTAGGTCCAAACCTTTCCCATATAGGAAAGACAAAAAGTTTATCATGGATCGAAACCCAGATAGTAGATCCTAAGGTGCATTTTACATACGGAGTTCCCGTAACCGTTAACGGTCATACATATCTTGTTATAATGCCGGCGTTTAAGGATATATCAGCATCTCAGCTCGATACTATCGCAAGGTATCTTAAGTCGCTGAAGTAGAGAGATAAAAATATATTTTCTAAATCTGGGATTCAGGTTTTTCATATTTTCTTTTTTTATCAAGATTGCTATACTATTGCTATCTTTTTTGGCGGTTAAGATTAAAAAATGAAAAATATATGAATAAAGTAGATTTAACTAAACTAAAATCCAAAGTCAAAGAAAGACCGCTATATTATTGTAAATGCGGTTTGTCTAAAAGATACCCTTACTGCGACGGCAGACACGGATGCGATGAACAGGCGAATATAAATAAGGAATCGAACGGCGGTCAAACTGAGAATTCCGATAATAAATAAGTTTATTTATATTTCAAACTCTTCCCCGATAAACTCTTCTTCTATTATCATTTTCATTTCTTCTTTGTCTATAGAAACATTAATCGCTATAAAATAAAATAAAACGGCTATTAAAATTGCTGCCAACGAATCGTATGGCGATTCGATAGCATTTATACCTCCGAAATCTCTGCTTCCAAGAAAAGATATAGTTAGAATAGAGGCTATATACATCAAAAACCACATACCCGGTATTACGGTCTGTTTAAATTTATGTCTAATCCGATTAAAATTTGTGAAAATAAAAAGTACGATTCCGACCGCTATTCCTATCCCCAGTTTCCATAAAATATCAAAAGTTGACCAGTAAATAATAAGCGTTCCTATTATAAATGCCGATAGCGTAATAATATTTGCAAAAGGCAGATAAAAAGGGCGTTTTCTTTGAGGGTCTAATTTTCGGAACGTCATAAGCCCTATCGGACCAAGAATGTAGGTAAATACCATTCCCGACGTGATTATTCCGACTAAAGACTGCCAGCTTGGAAACGGCAGAAGGTATAATGCCGATAGGATAAATGTAAAAATCAACGAGATATAAGCCGTTCCATACCTGTTAAAATTTAAATGAAAGCTTTTCGGTAGAAATTTCATTTTAGACATAGCAAACGTTATTCTCGAAGTCGTGCCCATATATACCAATCCTGTTGCAAAAGGGGATATAACCGCCCCAAGTATCACCATCAGAGCAAATGCGGGCAATCCGTACATATTCAGCAGATTTACGAAAGGCGAAGATAAATTCAGCATATCCCATAAATTGTTTTTTACCTGCGGAACAGATATTATAAAGCTGAATGCAAGCATGGTATAAACCGCTATTCCTATAACTACGGATAATATAGTCGCTATAGGAACGTCTCTTCCCGGATTTTCGGCTTCCCCGGAAAGGTCGATAGCCTGCCTGAAACCGAGGTACGAAAATATCACGCCGCCCAGAGATATGCTTTTCATAATTCCCCCGTATCCGTAAGGCATTAAATCATACCCCTCAAGATTTTTAATATTTCCGTTTTTAATCGAAACATAAATAAGCGCGCCTGCAGCGGTCACGACTATTAAAATTTTAAAATAAGTAAGAAAGGTGTTGGTTTTGGCAAATATTTTTGCTCCTAACAGGTTAAGCAGAAAGAAAACGATAAGTATAAAAAAAGCAAAAATTATCCCATCGGGAGTGAGCGATTTATTTACAAAAAGACCCGGTATATAAAAATTAAGATATTGAACGGTAGCCTCCGTTTCGATAGTGCTGACGGCGGCGCCGGCTATAATCAATATCCAGCTTGTTATAAATCCTAAAAACGCCCCGTGAGTGTATTTCGGATATCTTGCAAGACCTCCCGCGGCGGGAAGCATAGCGCCGAGTTCGCTATAGACTAATGCTATCAGCATTATCGCAAATCCGCTTATAAACCAAGACAATATCGACGCCGGCCCCGCGTCTTTTGCGCTGACGTAAATGCCCAGAAGCCATCCGGAACCAATAATCGCGCTTGTAGATGCGAATGTCAACTGCAATAGATTCAAAGATTTTTTCATCAGTTTGATTTAATAAAATATATATGATAATGTATTATATTAACGATTTTTATATAAAACAACCATAAAATAATAAGATGCGATATTAATTAATATAAGGAAAATAAGGAGGCAAAATCAAATGATTTACGATTTAATTATAATCGGGGGAGGACCTGCCGGTCTTTCAGCCGCAATATATGCTTTAAGGGCGCGTCTTAATATTATTTTAATAGAAAAAATGGCGGTAGGCGGACAGATAGCTCTTAGCGACAATATTGAAAACTATCCGGGGTTTCCGTCGCTTTCCGGAGTCGAGCTTATGCAAAAATTTGAAGAACATGCAAAAGGTTTGGGATTAAATATTATATACGACGAAATAAAAGATATAACCGATAACGTGCAATATAAAACGCTAAGAGGCGTTAACGAAAGTTATCGGACAAAGACGATTATAATTGCGGTAGGAGCGTCCCCTAAAAGGCTTAATATTCCCGGAGAAAGAGAATTTACCGGGAGAGGAGTATCGTATTGCGCAACCTGCGACGGACCGTTTTTTAGAGACGAAGACATAGCCGTCATCGGCGGCGGAGATGCCGCATTAAAGGAAGCTAATTATCTTACGAAAATCGTAAAGTCGCTTGTTTTAATCCATAGAAGAAAAGAATTCAGTGCCGAAAAAATAATACAGGAAAAACTGCATAACGCAAAGAACATTACAATGGAATTGGAACATTCGTCCGTTTCTATAAACGGCAATAAAACCGTGGAATCTATAACTATAGAAAACGTTAAAACCAAAGAAAGAAAGACTATTCCCGTTAAGGGGGTTTTTATTTTTATAGGCATAAATCCGCAAACCTCATTTCTAAAGAATATTGAAAAAGACGAAGACGGTTTTATAAAAACCGACCATTATACCTTAATGACGTCTATGCCCGGCGTATTCTGCGCAGGCGACGCCCATTCCAAAAAATTGCTTCAAGTTGCCACTGCGGTAGGCGAAGGCGCTTTAGCGGCTACGGCAGCAGAAGAATTCGTCTGCGATATATGCTAATGCTTCTCTTTTTTAATACGACAGTGTTTTTACGTTATCGTCCATAACCATCTCGACGACGTATGCTCCGCCCACGACGCCGCTGCATTCTTCTATGAGGTCTTCTTTGTTAAAATTGTTTAACTCTAAGGCTGGAGTGCATACTTTAAAAATAACGCCGGCTTCGTAAGCGTCTTTAATAAAATCATAGACCGATTTAGGACTCCCTTCTTTAACCCTAAGGTTTTCCGCAACGCCTTTTTTCATTAAAAGACCGGCGTCTGCCGTAAGTACGACTTCTACTTCGTAATCCATAGTCGCCGCCGCCGCCGCCTGAAAAAAGGGCGCTCCTAAAGCATGGGGATTAGAGGGAGAGGTGTTCTGAAGCATAATAAAAAGTTTGTTTGCCATTGTAATAATTCCTCCATTAATTTTTGTAAACTTTTTGAAAAATAAGCGGTAATTTATATATATTATAATAACATTAAACCCTATTTATTCGCAATGACAAGCGAGATTGTTTAGCTGCGCTGGACTTCGTCCGCTGCGCTCGCAATGACGGGTTCTCGCAATGACGAAATATTAGAATTTATTAAATATTTTCTAAATCGGGATTAGGGTTATGCAGGAGCGTATAACATTTTCATAAATTCCTTGACTTCTTTACCTGTTTCAGAAGCGATTGCTTCAGCTTTTTTAGTTCCGGCAAACAGAATATCCCATATTTCGTCTTTATTTTTTAAGTAATAAGCTCTTCTTTCGTTTATCGGTTCGAGGAGGTTTTTAATAACCGCAAAAAGATTATCTTTACATTTTACGCATCCTATTTTCCCGTTTCTACAATTATATTCCGTTTCTTTTATTAAATTTTCGTCCGAAAAAGCCCTATGGTAAGAATATATAGTGCATATATCGGGATTTCCCTTGTCCGTCGGATGAATCCTATTTTTGTCGGTCAGCGCCGACCTTATTTTAGTTTTTATTGAACCATAATCATCCGAAAGATTAATTGCGTTTCCGTAAGACTTGCTCATTTTAAGATTTCCGTCGAGTCCGACTAACCGCGGAAATTTATCTATTAGGGCATACGGTTCTACTAATTTACCGCAGTATAATTCATTAAATTTTCTAATTATTTTTCTGGCAAGCTCTATATGCGGAAGCTGGTCGATGCCCACGGGGACCAAGTCTGCTTTAAAAACGGCTATATCGGCGGCCTGACTTACCGGATAACCAAGAAAACCGTAAGTTAATTCCTCATATCCTCTTTCCTTTGCTTCCGTTTTAATCGTAGGATTGTGTCTCAAAGGATTGATGGAAATAAGCATAGAGAAAAAAGTCGTCAGTTCGGAAATTTCCGGTATCATAGATTGGATAACTATAGTAGATAAATTTGGGTCTATTCCTGCGGAAAGATTATCTAAAGCAACGAGAAAAATATTTTCCTTGAGTTTTTCCGGATGTTCGAAATTGGTCGTTAGGGCTTGAATATCGGCTATTAAAATGAAAGTTTCGTATTTATCCTGAAGTCTTACCCTGTTTTTTAACGAGCCGGCATAATGACCTAAATGCAGCGGTCCGGTGGGTCTGTCGCCAGTTAAAATTCTTTTATAGCTGAATTTCGATTCGTCGGCTATCGCCGTATTTTCAATTTTTAAATTCATTATTTAATGCCGCCTTGCGTGTTTTTGCGTTTAGTTTTTAATTATAATATGTTATAATGTTAGAAACAAGTTAAAAAAAAATACCTTAATCCGGCATTAGAAATTTATTTTCTAGATTCCTGCTTTCGCAGGAATGACAATGCAGAGATTGATGTTTTAATCCAAAAGATGTCATTCCTGCTTTCGCAGGAATGACTATTCGGGAATTGAGGTTTTAACCCAAAGGGTGTCATTCCTGCGAAAGCAGGAATCTAGAATTTACATATAAAAGAAACATCTAAATATTTTCTAATGCAGGATTAAGGAAATAACGTACCGACGATGCAAAGTTTTAATATGAATAATCATAATAATTTTGAAAATATAAAGGCAAAGCAAAAAAGAATAAAAGAGCTTTTAAAAGAAAAAAACGCGATATTGCTTGCGCATAACTATCAAAGAGACGAAATTCAGGAAATTGCCGATTTTCAAGGCGATTCGCTGGAACTTTCCATTAAAGCAAATAAAACCGATGCAGACGTTATAGTATTTTGCGGCGTCCGGTTTATGGCTGAAAGCGCAGCTATTATGAATCCGGATAAAACGGTTATACTTCCGAACGAAAATGCCGGATGTCCTATGGTCGATATGATAACCGCCGAAGATATCGTTAATTTAAAAGCCGATTATCCGGATGCTCCGGTCGTCGCTTACGTTAATACTTCGGCGGAATGCAAAGCCGTTTCCGATATTTGCTGTACTTCGGCAAATGCGGTCAAAGTCGTAAATTCTCTGCCTGCTAAAAGGATTATCATGGTTCCGGATAAAAACCTTGGAAGCTACGTTCAGAGGTTTACCGAAAAAGAGATTATAAACTGGCCGGGATACTGTCCGCCACATAAAAGAACTACGCCTGAAGATATAAAAAAATTAAAGGGAAAATATCCCGGCGCCGTTTTTGTAGTCCATCCGGAATCCACCCCCGAAACTATAGACGTTGCCGACCATGTTTCTTCTACCTCGGGTATGTATAAATTTGTTAGGGAATCAGCCGCAAAGTATTTTATTATAGGGACGGAAAGAGGCATAATATATAAAATGAAGAAAGAAAATCCCGATAAAGTTTTTATTTCTTCTAATAGAGGGCTCATCTGCCCTAATATGAAAAAAACCCATCTGGACGATGTTATAAACTCCTTGGAGAATATGAAAAATATTATAAAAATTTCCGAAGACGTTAGAATCCAAGCAAGAAAATCTATTGAAAATATGCTTACCCTTTAGTATAATAAATCTTCCTAAATAATAGAAAAGGGAACAGACTTAAGTCTGTTCCCTTAAAAAGAGGAAAAATTATCAAAACTCCTGATTTTCAACAGTTGATTTTTAAACTCCAAAATTTCTGGTCCGATTTTGGATGCTTAATTTTAGAACCTTACGATATTGAGGTAGGAGCCGCTACATTTGCGCCTTACACGTTTCTCAAATGCCTTGACTGCGAAGAATGGAGAGCCGCCTATATTCAGCCTTCCAGAAGACCTACCGACGGAAGATACGGTCAAAATCCCAACAGATTAGGTCGTTACTATCAGTTTCAGGTTGTTATACAGCCCTATATTAATAAAATTCAAGAGATTTATTTAGACAGTCTTAAAAGCTTCGGCATTAATCCAATTATGCATGACGTAAGATTCGTTGAGGACGACTGGGAATCTCCTACGCTTGGGGCATGGGGACTGGGATGGGAAGTTTGGCTCGACGGTATGGAAGTTACCCAGTTTACTTATTTTCAGCAGATAGGCGGCGTAGAACTTTCAAAACCGGCAATCGAGATTACTTACGGATTAGAAAGAATAGCAATGTTTCTCCAAGATAAAGACAATGTTTTCGATCTTCAATGGAACGATTCTTTTAAGTACGGCGATATACACAAAGACGACGAATTTCAATTTTCTAAATATAATTTTGAATATTCCGACGGAGAAATCTTGTATAAATTATTTAACGCCTATGAAGCGGAATCTAAAAAACTTCTTTCGTTTAAGATTAAAGAGCTTGTAAAACCGGCTTACGAATATTGCCTCAAGTGTTCGCATACGTTCAACCTGCTCGATGCCAGAGGGCTTATCAGTGTGTCTGAAAGAATGAATTTTATATTAAGGGTGAGGGCGCTTGCCGAGGGATGCGCCGGACTTTATACGGGTGAAGGCGATAAAGTCGAAGCAATAAATAAATAAAACTTTAACGATAGCCGTCTATCGATATTAAATTAGGTTATTATTTACCGTGAGCGAATATTTATTGGAAATAGGTTCGGGGGAACTTCCGTACGGCGAGGTGAGAAAAATACCCGTCGAATTGAAAAATATCCTGCAAAATTTTTTGGAAAGCGAAATAATGCTTCGTGAAAAACCGGTTATAGAAGTATTTTCTACGCCGAAACGCACGGTTGCTTTTATTAAAAAACTGCCTTTAAAATCGCCGGACAGAGAATTGGAAATAATAGGCCCCCCCGTAAATATATCTTATCATGGAAACGTCCCCGCCCCCCCGCTTGTTCAATTTATGAAAAAAAACGAAATTTCCGACCATAAAAAAATATACGTAGTAAATCAAAAAAAAGGAGCTTATACCGCTTATAAAAAAACCATAAAAGGCGTGTCGGTAAAAAACTTGTTGACCGCCAATATCCCAGGACTCGTTAAACAAATTCCTTTTAGGAAAACGATGTTTTGGCTCAATAAAGAAATACGTTTCCCAAGACCCGTATTGTGGATTTTATCGTTATTCGACGGGAAAACGGCATCATTCGATTTTGGAGACATTAAAGCGTCTAACCGAACCTATGTTAAAGGCCGGCTTTCTTATAAAATGGAGCCCGTTAAAATCTCAAATTCTAAGGATTATTTCGACGTTCTTTCTTCAAACGGGATTATTTTAAGAAACGGCGACAGAAAAAAATATATAGAAAGTAAATTGGAAAACCTGTCAAAAAAAATAAATGCCGATATGCCGGAATATGACGATGATTTTATCGACGAAATAGTCGGTTTAACGGAAACCCCTTACGCTTTATTATGCGGATTCGACAAAAAGTTTCTATCTATCCCAAAAGAGCTATTGTCCACGGTAATGCGCAAACACCAGAGGTTTTTTCCGTTAAACGAAGACGGCGGATTACTGCCTTTTTTCATAGCCGTAGCCGATGTAAATCCTGTTCCGGCAGTTAAAGATTCCTTGGAAAATAATATAAAATCGGGTTATTCCAAAGTTTTAACCGCCCGGCTTGCGGACGCCGAATTTTTTTTTAAAGAAGATATTAAAAAACAACCGTTGCATTTTGTGGAGAAAACAAAAAATATTTTATTTTACGAGGGATTGGGTTCATATTTCGATAAAACCGCCCGCATCAGGGAATTAGGAATTTTTATAGCGGGAAAACTTAATTTTTCCTCAGATGTTTTGCATAATTTTAAAACCGCATCGGGCTTGTTAAAGTTTGACCTTGCGACGCATGCGGTATTCGAGTTTCCGGAAATGCAGGGAATAATGGGCAGGATATATGCGAAAAAGGCAAAAGAAAATAGCGACGTATCGTCGGCTATCGAAGAACATTATTATCCCGTTTCTAAAGGAAAAAAAAGGGTTCTGCCTTCAAACGATTTATCTTCACTCTGCGCTTTATCCGATAAATTAGACGCCGTTTTTTCTTTTGCTATGTTAAAAAAACTCCCTACCGGAGAATCTGACCCATTTTATTTGCGCAGAGCTATGATAGGCATAATAGAAATTATTTTGAATAAAAAATATAAAATTAATCTAAGCGATATATATGATTTTTATTTTAATGAATTTTTTAAAGAGCGTAATTTTGATATCCTTAAATTAAAAGTCGTTTTTATGAATTTTGCCGATATCAGATTTAAGAATTTTCTTCTTTCCTCAGGTTATAAACCGGACGAAATAACGTCGGTTCTTGCCGTTGAAACTTTGGGCGATTTTTATTCCTCCTTTTTAAAAATCGATTTTCTTTCAAAATTTAAACTACATGAGGAAATTTTTGAGCTTGCGCAGATATTTAAGAGGATAAATAATATTGCCTATAAATATGTTCAAATCGTTAGTTTCGATAAAGATAAATTGACGGCGCCGGAAGAAATCCGCCTCGTTTCCGTTTTTGAATCGGTTAAAAAAAATACGTTTCCATTACTTGAAATAACCGATTTTACCGCAGCTATGAATAAAATATATAAATTAGTACGTCCTATTAACGATTTTTTCGATAACGTTATGGTTTTAACCGAAGAAGAAGATATTAAAAATTCAAGGATAGGATTATTAAATAATATATTGAATTTACTTAAAAATTTTTGCGATTTTTCCTTTTTAGATTTATAATTATTTTTTAAATTTTATACTATTTTATTTACTTGGAGGATGCCATTATGGGCAAGTATGTTTATTTTTTCGGCAACAAGCATGCGGACGGCGACGGTTCTATGAAAAATCTTCTCGGAGGAAAAGGCGCTGGTCTTGCCGAAATGACTAACCTCGGCATAAGAGTTCCTGCGGGTTTCACCATTACAACCGACGTCTGCACGTACTATTATGAGCATAATAAAAAATATCCGGATTCATTAAAGAACGAGGTAAGAGATAATATAAAAAAAATGGAAGAAGCAATGGGGTCAAAGTTCGGAGACGTCAAAAACCCTCTCTTAGTTTCCGTCAGAAGCGGAGCAAGAGTTTCTATGCCGGGAATGATGGATACCGTTTTGAACCTTGGATTAAACGAAGATACGATTAAGGGACTTATGGATAAGTCCGGCAATAGAAGATTTGCCTACGATACTTACAGAAGATTTATACAGATGTTCTCAAACGTGGTGCTTGGAATAGATTCCGGCGTTATGGAATCCCTTTTGGAAAACAAAAAGAAAGAAAAATCGGTAAAAAACGATAACGAATTAAGCGATGCCGACTTAGAAAGCCTTGTAGCGGAATTTAAAAGCGTAGTTAAAAAAGAAAAAGGCATAAAATTTCCGGATGATCCGGAAGAACAGTTATGGATGGGTATTTCCGCGGTGTTCGAATCGTGGAACGTGCCGAGAGCCATAACTTACAGAAAACTTAACAAAATTCCCGAAAACTGGGGAACTGCGGTAAACGTGGTTTCTATGGTGTACGGGAATATGGGGGGGACTTCGGCGACCGGCGTTGCTTTTACAAGAAATCCTTCCACGGGGGAAAACGGTTTTTACGGGGAATATCTTATTAATGCGCAGGGAGAAGACGTCGTGGCAGGAATAAGGACTCCTCAGCCGGTAAACGAGTTCTCCAAGAAAAACCCTGCCGATATTTCGCTTGAGCATGCTATGCCTGCAGTATATAAAGACCTTTTGGAATATGCCCGGCTCTTGGAAAAACATTATAAAAATATGCTCGATTTAGAATTTACGGTTCAGGAAGATATACTTTATATGCTTCAAGTCAGGACGGGAAAAAGAACCGCCAAGGCGGCTGTAAAAATTGCGGTGGATATGGAAAAAGAAGGCATGATAGACAAAAAAACCGCCGTCTTAAGAATAGACCCGTATTCCATTGCGCAGCTTATGTATCCCGCAGTGGATCTTGACGCTAAAAAAGATGTTTTAGCAAAAGGACTGCCCGCATCTCCCGGTGCGGCAAGCGGTGAAGTCGTTTTTTCTGCGGAAGAAGCCGAAGAAGAAGTAAAAAAGGGCAAAAAAGTCATATTGGTCAGAATGGAAACCTCTCCGGAAGATATTCACGGAATGAGCGTGTCCGAGGGAATTCTTACGGCGAGGGGGGGGATGACGTCTCATGCCGCCGTCGTAGCAAGAGGAATGGGTAAATGTGCCGTAACGGGATGCTCCATTCTTGAAATAAACGAAAAAAAAGGAGAAATATTAGCAGGAAATAGGGAAATAAAAAGGGGCAATATTATAACATTAAACGGTTCTAACGGTGAGGTTTATTCCGGGTATGTAAAGATGATTACGCCCGAGATTAACGAAGATTTTAAAACTATAATGAAATTTGCCGACGGATTCAGAAAACTTCACGTCAGGGCAAATGCCGATACGCCCGAAGATGCTAAGGTTGCAAGGAGTTACGGGGCGGAAGGCATCGGATTATGCAGAACCGAACATATGTTTTTTAAAGGAGACAGGATAAAAGCCGTCCGAGAAATGATACTTTCGGACACGGTTGCGGAAAGACAAAAAGCTCTTGCAAAACTTTTGCCGATGCAAAAATCCGATTTTATAGAATTATACGAAGAAATGAAAGGATATTCGGTGAATATACGTCTGCTCGACCCGCCTCTTCACGAATTTCTTCCTAAAACCGAAAAGGACATAAAAGAACTTTCGGAAATTATGGACATTTCTTATGAAAAGTTGAAAACTAAAGTTATTTCGCTTCATGAAGTAAATCCTATGCTTGGACACAGGGGATGCAGGCTTGGAGTAAGCTATCCCGAAATTTATGAAACGCAGGTGCAAGCTATTATGGAAGCCGCCTGCGAGTTTCATAAAAACGGGAATAAGATAATGCCGGAAATTATGATTCCGGTCGTAGGTATTTATGAAGAAATAAAGCTTTTAAAAGAACTTGTCGATAAAAAAGCTCAAGAAGTAATGCAAAGATACGGCACAAAGCTTAAATATCTCGTCGGGACGATGATAGAACTTCCGAGAGCCTGTATGGTAGCGGACGAAATAGCAAAAGAAGCCGAGTTTTTCTCGTTCGGAACAAACGACCTTACTCAGACTACTTTCGGTTTTTCGAGGGACGACATAGGTTCGTTTTTGCCGGATTATCTGAATAAAAATATGCTGAAAAATGACCCTTTTATGGAATTAGACAGAAACGGCGTCGGGGAGCTTATGAAAATTGCCGTGAGCAAGGGAAAAGCCGCAAGAGCCGATATTAAATTAGGAATTTGCGGAGAACACGGCGGAGACCCGAGTTCTATAGAATTCTGCCATGCCTTAAATCTTAACTATGTCAGCTGTTCTCCTTACAGAGTTCCGGTGGCGATTATTTCTGCGGCGCAGGCTTCTATTAAGGAGGCAAAACTTTAATCCGTATATTGCAAGCTGTAATTATAACCCGAATCCCGATTTAGAAAATATTTAATAAATTCTAATATTCCGTCATTGCGAGCATATCTTTGCCTGCGTTTATAAAACCAACGGTTTTATGCAGGCAAAGATGGGACGGACGAAGTCCAGCGCAGCTAACCAATCTAAACGAGATTGCTTCGCTGCGCTCGCAATGACTCATTCTCGGAATGATTGAATTAATTAATTCAGGTAATTCATATATTAAAAATTTCTAAATTGGGATTTGGGTACAATAGAGCATTGATTTGAACTCGATAAAATTAAAAACACCGGCGGCATTTTCCTTAGATGTTTCCTTATCTATTGGAGATGAAAGCGGAATATACGTTTTTTTATGCGATAGCTACTCCTCTGCTAAAGATTTATATAAAAATATTTCGTTTTTTTCGTCTAAAAAAATCTTCTTTTGCGAAGAAATAATCCCCGTAAGCCTCCTGTATGATTTAAAGCGCGATAATAATGGCGTCATAATTCTGGCTCCTCTTTCTTTTTTCTCGAAAGTTCCGGAACCCGGCAGTCTTTTAAATTCTTTTATACACGTCAAAAAGGGATTGAGCTTTTCCAGAGAAAATCTTATAAAGACGTTAATTTCTTACGGTTATGAGAAAACAAACCAGATAGAGAACGAAAACGAATTTGCCGTCAGAGGCGGCATTATCGACATATTTAACGCAGACTGTCCATATCCGGCAAGGATAGATTTTTTTGACGAAACCGTCGAAGATATAAGATATTTTGACTTGAATACGCAGATAAGTTTTAAAAACATAGACGGTTTTACCGTATTTCCTGTCAAACCGGATTATTACGAAAAGAAGCTTAATATTTTAGAGGTAATTGAGAATCCGGTTTTATATATAGAAGAACCGGAAACCGAACTCCTGGATATATTAAACCGCGATATACTTAATAAAAATCTTTTAAACCTATCCTTAAATAATTTAGATAAATTTTATTATTATAATTATAAAAAATCTGCAATATATTACGGCGTTAAAAATCCGGAGAATCCAATAGGACGGTTATCGTCCGCCATAGAATCCGGCAATATCGATTTTATTTCAAAACTAAAATATAAAGACGGGAAATTAAATTTAACGTTAATTAAGAAAATTTTTATTAATCTTATCGAAAAAGAATACAAAATAATAATAGCGTCAAAAAATGAGATTCATAAAGACAGGATAGAAAGCATTTTTGGGTCTATAGGTTTAGACGGGGAGAGGACGGGAAGCAGGTTTAAAATATCGAATGGAGATATTTCATCGGGAATTATATCTAAAAAGCATAAACTCTTTATAATTAAAGACGAAGAACTTTTTAGGGAGCATCTGGATTTAACGCCGGAATCCGGACGTTACGCGT
The DNA here is from genome assembly GCA_021812245.1 of bacterium. Lineage (GTDB taxonomy): Bacteria > SZUA-79 > SZUA-79 > Acidulodesulfobacterales > Acidulodesulfobacteraceae > Acidulodesulfobacterium_A. Next base: position 87,034 of record JAKAOK010000002.1, read on the forward strand.
CCGGCGCCGATTACTTTAAAAGCATAGAGGAGCTCAATCCGGGAGATTTCGTAGTTCATGATGAATTCGGCATAGCAAAGTTCGGCGAAATAAAAAATATAACTATTAACGGAATTTCGTCCGATTATTTTACCCTTCTTTTTGAAGGCGGAGATAAGCTTTTCGTTCCTGCCGATAAAATATACCTGCTACACAAATATATTGCCTCTTACGAAGAAAATTTTCCGGCATTAAGCAGGCTGGGGAACAAATCATGGGAAAAGGCAAAGGTGAAGGCGAAAAAGAAAGTTGAAGAGATAGCCGACGATTTAAAAATTTTGTATGCTAAAAGAATGACCGAAAGGGGATTTGCCTTTTCCGAAGAAGATGAGGAATACAGGGAATTCGAAGAAAGTTTCGAATTTGAAGAAACTGATGACCAGGCCAAGGCTATAAAAGAAGTCCTGTCCGATATGCACGGCAACAAGCCTATGGACAGGTTGATTTGCGGAGACGTCGGATTCGGAAAAACGGAGGTTGCCGTAAGGGCGGCTTTTAAAGCCGCTATGGACGGGAAGCAGGTTGTTTTATTAGCTCCTACTACTCTTTTAGTGGACCAGCATTACAATAATTTTAAAAAAAGATTTGAAAAATATCCGGTAAAAGTAGCATGTATTTCAAGGTTTATTAAAAAAAACGAGGAAAAAGAGGTAATTAAACGGGTCAAAGACGGAAGCATCGATATAATAATAGGAACGCATAAACTATTATCCGAAAAGATAGCATACCACGATATAGGTCTTTTGATTATAGACGAAGAGCAAAAATTCGGCGCCCTTCAAAAAGAAAAAATAAAAAAAATAAGATATTCCATAGACGTACTTGCCATGAGCGCGACGCCTATACCGAGGACACTTTATCTTTCAATGTCGGGAATAAGAGATTTAAGCATTATAAGCACTCCGCCTTCCGGCAGGAAAAATGTTATTACGGATATAGCGGTATATGAAGACGGGATTATAAAGGACGCTGTTTTTAAAGAGTTAAGCAGGGGAGGGCAGGTTTATTTTATCGACAACAGGATATCGCACTTAGATTCGGTTTACGGCAGTCTTAAAAAAATAATGCCGGATATCAGGATAGGGGTCGTTCACGGGCGGCTGGATTCCGAAGAAATTATGAATGTTATGCATGTATTCTACGATAAGGGTTACGATATGCTTCTTTCGACGGCTATAATAGAATCCGGCTTAGATAATCCTAACGTAAATACGATTATCATAAATAATGCCGAACAATTCGGCTTAAGCCAGTTGTATCAGCTAAGGGGAAGAGTCGGAAGATCGCATATACAGGCATACTGCCTGCTTGCCGTAGGAACGGATAAGGATAACTTAAGCGCCGAACAAAGAAAGAGGCTCAATGCGATTAAAGATTACAGCGAACTCAGTTCCGGCTTTAAACTTGCAATGGCGGATTTGGAAATAAGAGGGGCGGGAAATGTTCTAGGGGGCGCGCAATCGGGGCATATAAATGCCGTAGGGCTTGAAATGTGCATGCAGATGCTCAAAGAAGAGATAGAAAAGATACAGGGAATTGTTTTACCGGTTCAGGTCATTCCTGAGGTAAAAGTAAATTTATCGGCGCATATTCCGGATTCTTACATAAGCGGCGGAAAAACTAAGATGTCGATATACAGAAAACTTTCTAATTGCAATACCGCAGACGACGTCGATAAAATAAGAACCGAACTTAAAGACAGATTTGGAAAAATTGAGGATCCCGTCTCCAATCTTTTAAAAATAACTGAACTTAAAAATTATATGAAAAACTCAAAAATCCAGTTTCTCGAAATAAAAGAAAGAGAATTCATATTGGAATTTCATGAATCGGCGGGCGCTGTTTTTGAGGCGCTGGTTAAATTAGTAAACGATAAAGAGTTTTCATCCGTATATATGTTTAACTTTACGGGAGAGTTTAAAATAAAGGTCAGATTAAAGAAAGAGATTTTGACCGCTGATAAATTAGAAGGGGCTAAAATTATCTTGCAACGTTTATATAACTATGTTAATATTTAAAGATATTTGTATATTTAATTTTAACTTTTATTTATTAAGAGGGAAAAATGAAAAAGTTTAAAGGTTCTATTTTATTAATTGCCTTATTCTTCATTGTTATATCGACCGGTTTATACGGATGCGCAAAAAAACCGTCCGCATCTTCTAAGGTCATCGCGACGGTTAACGGAAAAAATATTACCGCGGCTAAGTTTAAACAGGAAATGTCTAAATTTCCGCCCGCGTTAAGGTCATATCTCGAAACGCCAGCAGGCGAGAAAAGGCTTCTTAAAAGTCTCGTGGACAGGCAAATTTTAGTCAATGAAGCCTTAAAAGAAGGAGTAAATAAATCCAAGTCTTATAAATCGCAGGTTTCCGATTTTAAAAAAGGACTGTTAGTCCAGCTTTTATTACATAAAGAGGTGTCAAACAAGGTTAAAATAAGCGATGCCGATGCCAGAGCCTATTACAAAAAGCACTATCTGTCGTTTAACCTGCCTTCTAAAATTAACGTAAGCTATATACAGCTAAATTCGTCGAAGCAGGCGCAAGTTGTTTACAAAATGCTGGTCGGCGGCAAGCCTTTCGCCGCGGTGGCTCAAAAATATTCCATAGCCCCTAACGGTAAAACCGGCGGAGTTCTCGGTTGGATAAAATTTCAGGAAACAACCCCTGCATTTAATAATGCCGCATTCGGTATTACAAAAGTAGGCGGTATTTCAAAAATAGTTAAAGTAGGCAGCCATTTCGACATAATAAAATTAAATAACGTCGTAACCGGCAAACCTAAGCCTTTTTCCGCCCTTAAAGATCAGATAGTTATGATGATGAAGCAGAAAGAAGCTTCAAATATCCTGAAGGTTTTTGTAAAAAATTTAAGAAAAAAATCTAAAGTAAAGTATTTTTATAACAATTTGCCGATTGCAAATTCGGTCGGCAGTCCAAGCATTCCGGCACAGAAGACGGCTCCAGCTCCGGCAGCAGCCAAAAAGCAGGGATAAATATACTCTTGAATACTGCTTATATTATAAATTATGGATTCCCGCTTTCGCGGGAATGACACCAGTTGGGTTAAAGTCTAAATCCATGTATTGTCATTCCCGCGAAAGCGTTAATCCATATAAAGAATTTTTTAAGGTATATAAATTTATGCCGCCCCGGAGTATTCATGAAAGCGGCGTCTAAAGCTTATGATAAATATAGTAAAAAAAATTATTACTTTAACATCGATAATTGCGGTTATTTTGTTTTCCGCAGGCTTAAGAAATGCGAATGCCGTAATAATAGACCAGGTGATTGCCGTAGTCAATAAAACCCCTATAACTCTGTATGAATTTGCAAAATTCAACAGGCAGGCTTTCGAAGATTATGAACAGATGCAGAACGAAGCATCGCGGGGAATTTTTACGCAGTCGGATTCGGCGACAATGTCCAAAACTAAAGACGTTTTAAATCTTTTAGCGGACAATATTTTAATTAAGCAGGAAGAAGAGAAAGCCGCAATATATATCTCACCGAAACAATTAAACGCATACATTAAAGCCGTGGCGCTTGCAAACAACTTTACGGTAAGCCAATTTTTCAATTTTCTCGCTAAAAAAGGCATCGGCAAGGAAGCCTATATAAAGCAGGTTAAAAGCCACTTCTCCGAAGTAGAGCTTTTAAGGAAAGTTTACGGCAATAAGATGGTTATAACTAAACGGCAGCTGGTCGATTATTATAAAAAAAATATTGAAGAATTCAGGGGCGAGCCCAAGGTAGATTTGAAACTTATATTTTTAGCCGTTCCCTCGAATGCAAATAAGAAATTAAGGGAAGAAATATATAAAAGAATTTCTAAGATTAGGGAAACGGCTATAGCCGGAAATAAAAGTTTTTCGGCTTTGGCAAGAAAATATTCCGAAGACCCTTCCGAAAAAAATGGAGGAAGAATAGGCTATATTTATAAAAATAAACTATTCCCCAATTTTTCGGACACGGCTTTTAAACTGCATGTCGGAGAAGTCAGCGGCGTTATAAGAACCAAGTTCGGTTATGCCGTATTAAAATCCGTCGGGAAAAAAATGGGTTCGTTTAAAACCTTTAAACAGGCAAGACCTGAAATATTTTCTATTTTAGAAAAATATAAAACAAATAAATATCTCGAAAAAATTTTAAAAAAAGCAAGAAAAAATTCTTATGTCAAGATATTGATTGCGGCATAATAGGGTATAATAAAATAAAAATTTAAATTGTATAGGGAAAACTGTTTTATAGGCATTACAATGGGAGACCCCGGCGGCGTAGGGCCGGAGATTGCAGTAAAGTCGTCGGAGTATTTTATCAAGAAAAATGGGCTCGTTAAACCTCTTATTTTCGGTTCTTTCGGGCATATAGACAACGTTTCAAAAAAGATAATAAGAACAAACACCCCGCTGAATTTAATCAGACCGGAATCGCCTCTTAAAACATCGTTCAAAAACGGAAAAATTAACGTAATAGATTTATCCTCGAAGTCTTACGATTCCGTTAAATTAGGGACGGTTAATCCCGAATATGCAAAAGACGTCGAACGGTATATAGAAACTGCGGTAAATTTTTCTATAAACGGCAAAATATGCGGTTTCGCTACCGCCCCTATTAATAAAGATATGATGCTTAAAGGCGGGGCGAGGTTTGGAGGACATACCGAACTGTTAGGATATTTAACAAAATCAGACGATTTTGCCATGCTGTTTTATTCAAAAAAAATAATAACCGTTCTTGCCACTATTCACATTCCTCTATCAACCGTTCATATTAAAATAACGAAAGATTTATTAAGGAAAATCATAAATATTTCGCTTAACTGGATAAAAGCAGATTTCGGAAAAGAAAATCCGCGTATCGCGGTATTAGGTTTAAATCCGCATGCCGGAGAAAACGGGAGAATAGGAAACGAGGAGAAAGACGTTATAATGCCGGTCATAGAAGAATTCCAAAACAGAAGCGGGAACATAGAAGGCCCGTTTCCTGCGGACAGTTTTTTTGCAAAAAGGTATAAAGATTTTGACTTAATAGTTTCTATGTATCATGACCAGGCGCTGATACCGTTTAAACTTCTTTCCTTTAATAAAGGGGTTAACGTTACCGCCGGTCTTAAAATTATAAGAACGTCTCCGGTGCATGGAACGGCTTACGATATTGCGGGTAAGAATAAGGCGGATTACGGGAGTATGGTCGAATCGATAAAATTAGTTCGCAGGATATCGGAGAACAGAAATAAATGGATAGGAAAATAATAATTAAAGGCGCAAGACAGCATAATTTAAAAAATATAAGTTTAGAAATTCCAAAAGACAAACTTGTCGTAATAACCGGACTTTCAGGCTCGGGTAAGTCCTCTTTGGCTTTTGATACGATATTTGCAGAAGGGCAGAGGAGATACTTGGAATCTCTGTCTTCTTACGCAAGACAATTTATGGAACAGATGGATAAGCCTGATGTCGATTCGGTAGAAGGACTTTCGCCGGCTATTTCTATAGAACAGAAATCCGTAAGTAAAAACCCGCGTTCCACCGTGGGAACTATTACCGAAATTTACGATTACCTCAGAGTCCTTTTCGCAAGAATTGGAGTTCCCTACTGCTATAATTGCGGCAGGAAAATAGAGCCTAAAACCGTAGATCAGATGGTGGAATCGGTTTACTCCAATAAAGCAGGGGAAAAACTGATAGTTTTGTCTCCCGTAGCCATAGGCAGAAAGGGGGAGTTCAAGGCAAAATTCGAAGATTATCTTAAGCACGGATTTTATAGAATATATGCCGACGGCAAAGAATATAACCTCGACGAGCCTATTAATCTCGATAAAAAAAGGAAACATAATATCGATTTAGTTATCGACAGGTTAGTCATAAAAGAAGAAAATAAAAAAAGATTATTCGATTCCGTAGAACTTGCCTTAAAATTATCTTCCGGCATTTTAAAACTGAAATATGAAGACAGGGAAGAGATATTGACCGAAAACTCGATTTGTTTTGACTGCAATATAAGCTACGGCAAGTCAGAACCTGCGGTTTTTTCGTTTAACAGCCCGCAGGGCGCCTGTTCGGAATGCGGCGGATTAGGCTACAAAGAATATTTTGACGAAGACCTTATTATTCCCGATAAAAACCTTTCCTTAAAAGAAGATGCGATAATTATTTTCAAAAATTCTACGCCGGTTTATAAAAATCAAATTATAAACGCTTTATCTAAACATTACGAATTTAATCCGGATACCCCTTTCACCGGTTTAAGCCAAGATATAAAGCGTGCGATATTGTATGGCTCCGATGGCGAAAAAATAAAATTTTACGATGCAACGTCTGGCAGTAAATCATTCCATTTAAAATACTGGGAAGGCGTTATACCCCTGATTGAAAGAAATATAGCCGAAGGGAACTATCTGCTTGACCCTAAAAAATTTAAAGCGGAAAAAACTTGTCCCGAGTGCGGCGGTTTCAGGTTAAAGAAAGAGTCTTTAAGTTATAGGATAGGCGGGCTCGATATAGCCGAAATCGTAAATTTAAGCGTTAAAGATGCCCTAAACTTTTTTAAAGATTTGAATTTAAGCGATTATGAAACAGGCATTGCCGCAAAAATTTTAAACGAGGTTAAAGACAGACTGCAATTTTTAGCCAATGTAGGGCTTGACTATTTGACGCTTTCGAGGCAGGCGCAAACGCTTTCCGGAGGGGAATCCCAGAGGATAAGACTTGCTTCGCAAATAGGTTCCGGTTTAACCGGCGTTTTATATGTTATGGACGAACCGAGCATAGGTCTGCATATGAGAGACAACGAGCGGCTTCTTAAAACGATTTTTGATTTGCGGGATAAGGGCAACACCCTTATTGTCGTCGAGCATGACGAAGCTACCATGCTTAAATCCGACTATATAATCGATATGGGACCGGGTGCCGGTAAAAACGGAGGCTATATAGTAGCTCAGGGAACTCCGGATGAAATTATGAAAAGCCCCGATTCTTTAACCGGCAAATATTTAACCCGAAAATTAAAAATAAATATGCCCGATTTTAGGAGGAGCAGTTTATCCGGTTATTTGGAAATAAGAGGCGCAAAAATGAATAACCTGAAAAATATAGACGTTAAAATTCCGCTGAATAATTTTATATGCGTAACCGGCGTATCGGGGTCGGGGAAGAGTACTTTAATAATAGATACGCTTTATCAGGCAATATCGGCTTATAAAAATAGATATGTAACCGATTTTAAAAAGTTTGAAATTGAGGATATAAGGAACGTAAAATATTTCGATAGGGTTGTTAATATAGACCAGTCTCCCATAGGCAGGACGCCGAGGTCTAATCCCGCAACTTATACCGGAATATTTACTATTATAAGGGATATTTTTGCCGGAACTAAAGAAGCGAGAGCGAGAGGCTACGACCCCGGGAGATTCAGTTTTAACGTAAAAGGGGGCAGGTGCGAAGCCTGCAGCGGAGACGGCGTAAAAAAAATAGAAATGCTTTTTATGCCGGACGTCTATGTAATGTGCGATGTCTGTAAGGGTAAGAGATATAACAGACCTACTTTAGAAATTGCGTTCAAGAATAAAAATATTTACGACGTATTAAACATGACCGTAAAAGAAGCTTATGAATTCTTTGACGCATTTCCGGCTCTTGCGCATAAGCTAAAGTTTTTAATCGACGTGGGACTCGATTATATAAATTTAGGACAGCTTGCGACTACATTGTCCGGGGGTGAGGCTCAAAGAATAAAACTCTCGAAAGAACTGTCGAGACCCGGGCAGTATAAAACGCTTTATATACTGGATGAACCTACTACGGGACTTCATTTTGACGATATAAGCAAACTTCTAAATATATTAAATCTTTTAGTAGAAGCGGGCAATACCGTCATAGTCATAGAGCACAATTTAGACGTAATAAAATCGGCCGATTATATAATCGATATGGGACCTGACGGCGGCGACGGCGGCGGCAGAATAATAGCATGCGGAACACCGGAAGAAATTTCTATTAACGGGGCTTCGTCTATCGGCGGATATTTAGCTGGATTATCTGATTTCAAATAAATTCATTATATTTCATTATATTTCATTTCATTTTATTTTATTTCAAGAAACCTTTATATCCTTTTTTATAATTAGCCATATATCTAGCAAATACGGGAATAATATTTTATGGCATAAAAAATGCTATTCTTCTCTATGCGCATGCGCATATTTTATCTAAAATATTTTTTAATTAACCGTATTTTTAAACAAATTGGGGGGTAAATGGCTAAAGAAAAGGAAACTGTGTGCGAGTATGTCTGCCTTACGACCGAACAGGCAAACCAGAAAATCGAAGTTTGCGGTTTGAACTGCGTAGAGGAAGAAAAAAAGAATCCGGTTATGGATTTTTTAAAAAGGTTCTGGGGGCCTATTCCGTGGATGTTAGAGTTTGCGGCGATACTGGAAGTTATAGCCGGAATTACTACTAAGGAATCGGTAAAGTACATTGAGGCTGGAGTAATAATAGCGCTTTTAATATTTAACGCCGTAATGTCCTTCCTTCATGAAGGAAAGGCGCAAAAAGCCCTCGAGCTTTTAAAACAAAGGCTTGCCGTTAAAGCAAAAGTCATGAGGGACGACAAGTGGACTATACTTGACGCGAAATACCTCGTGCCCGATGATGTGGTTCTTTTAAAAATGGGCGATTTTGTTCCGGCAGACGTAAAAATCCTAGACAGTAACGTCCAGCTTGACCAGTCGGCTCTGACAGGGGAATCTCTTCCAGTCGAGGCTGAGGCGGGGAGCGTTGCATATTCCGGTTCAGTCGTAAAAAGGGGGGAAGCGACTGGAATAGTCGTTGGAACGGGGAAAAACAGCTTCTTCGGCAAGACTGCGGAACTTGTTAAAATTGCAAAAACCAAAAGCAATCTGTCGAAGTTGATTTTTAAAATCGTTAAATACCTGATGGCGATAGATTTCGTTATCCTGGCGTTTTTTTTAGTATACGGCTTATATAACGGTTTCCCGCTCCTCGACACGCTTGTTTTTATATTAGTAATACTTATAGCGGCTATCCCGATAGCCCTTCCGGCAACCTACACGCTTTCCACGGCGCTCGGCGCGGTCGAACTTTCCAAAAAAGGCGTATTGACGACTAAACTTTCCGCTATAGAGGAATCTGCGGCAATGACTATTCTTTGCTCAGATAAGACGGGAACCCTTACCGCAAACAAGGTTATTCTTGAAGACGTTACTCCGGTTGACGGACATACGAAAGAAGAATTGTTAAAATATGCGATTATGGCAAGCGACGCGAAGAGTCAGGATGCCTTAGACGATGCGATATTCAAAGTTTCGGATCCTTTAAAAATAAAAGAGGACGGCACGCGCGTATCTTTTACTCCGTTCGACCCTGCTACTAAAAGGACCGAAGCCGTTTACAACGTAAACGGTCAAGATGTCCAGGTATTCAAGGGGCAGCCCAAAACCATCTGGGAAATGGTCAACGGCGGAAAAGATTCGGGATATAAATTTGAGGAAGTTGAAACAAGCCTTGCGACTAAAGGGGAAAGGGTCCTTGCGGTCGGAAGCAAAAAGGGCGATAAGTTAGATTTCTTAGGGTTCCTAGGTTATATGGACCCTGAAAGGCCTGATTCCAAGACACTCGTCCACGAACTTCGTAATCTCGGCGTCAGGACTATTATGCTGACCGGCGACACTGCGATAACCGCCAAGACTATAGCAGGCAGGCTCGACATCGGTGACAGGGTTTGCGAGAGGAAAGAACTCCTTGAACTCAGCAAAACCAAAGAAGGCGAGAAAAAACTTGCGGGTTACGACGTGTTCGGCGGTATTTATCCTGAAGATAAATATAGCATAGTAAAGGCGCTTCAGGATGACGGCTATATCGTCGGAATGACAGGCGACGGCGTAAACGATTCTCCCGCGCTTAAACAGGCAGAGGTCGGAATAGCCGTTTCAGGTTCTACCGACGTGGCAAAAGCTGCAGCCAGCGTGGTTCTTACAGACCCGGGTCTGTCAGATATCGTTGGCGCTATTAAAACGAGCAGGGAAATATTCCAGAGGATGGCCACTTGGGTTCTTAACAAGATAGCCAAAACCATAGAAATTTCTTTCTTTACGATATTCGGAGTCGTTCTCATGAATTACTTTTATCATAAACTTCCGTCACAATCGTTCATAATAACTCCGCTTCTAGTAATCCTCTTATTATTTACCAACGACTTCGTAACAATGTCGATATCGACGGATAACGTGAAATTCTCTCCGAAACCGAACGACTGGAAGATTAAGAATATGATAATGGGTTCCGTTCCCATGGGAATATTTCAGCTCATTTTTTCCTTTGGCGCCCTTGTATATTTGCTCTCTAAAAATTATCCCACCGGCCAGATTCAAACAATAGTGTTCCTGATAATGGTTTTTACGGGACAGGGTGTTTTATATCTCGTCAGGACTGCGGGTTATTTTTACAAGTCTATGCCGTCCAAACTTATGATTACGGCAACCGTCGCTGATTTCATACTCGTTTCCCTGCTGGCGCACTATGGCATTGCAGGTATCGGCGGAGGAAGTCCTTTGATAACTTCCGTTTCCTGGGGGGACATACTTGGAATTTTAATAATCGGCACAATTTACTTGTTCTTTGTCGATATAGCAAAGGTATGGATATTCAAGAAGTTTAACGTCAGGCCTTAAAAATTGATACCCCATCCGCGTTTTTATTAATAGCGGATGGGGTATCAATTTATCTGAGTTGTTCGTAAATTTCGTATCTTTTCAATTTCCGCCACAGCGTAGAGTACGAAATATCTAATATTTTACATGCTTTATTCCTTTTGTATTTCGCTTTTTTTAACGCCGACATAATTCTATTTTTTTCTGAAGTTATATCGAAAATATCTTCTCCGCCGCCGTTTTGTTTTAATCGCGACGGATAACTTTCCGAACCGCTTTGCGGTGGACTATCGGTATTAACTTTATATACGGAGTATTTACCGATTATATCCGTTATTTTTTTATTAGATTCTATGCCGCATTCTTTAAGCGATTTAACTTTTTTGCAGCCGTCATAATTTAAAATCCGAATTCTATCAAGCGCGGAAGTCATTTCCCTGATGTTCCCGGGCCATATATATCCAAGGCACTCATCTATAAATTTTTTACAGTACGAGATTTTTAAACTATCCAAATAATTTTCAATAAAATATTTTATAAATTCCGGTCTTTCCCTTAAAGGCGGGATATTTACCTTAATAGTAGAAATCCTGTAATAAAAATCTTCCCTCATAAATCCGGTCATTATTTTTTCTTCGATATTTGAATTTGTGGAAAACACCGTCCATAAGTTTAATAATTCGGACATTGTGCTGCCGACCTTTTCGCATACGTGATAATCCAGAAAATATAAAAGTTTAGACTGGTTATCCATAGTTAAAGTATCGACGTCGTCAAAAAACAGCACCCCGTTATTAGCGGTTTGAGCTTTTCCCTCGGTAGTTTCTACCGCGCCGGTAAACGCCCCCTTTAAATGACCGCAAAGCACGGATTGAAAAAGTTCGCCCGATAAGTTAAAGCAGGAAACCGTAACAAGAGGCTTTGTCGGGAAAATTTTTTTTCCGACAAAATTAATCAGGGTTGTTTTTCCGGTGCCGGTTTCCCCCTGAATGAGAAGATTAGTTTTCATCCTTGCCGCGCGTTCTATGATTTTTATACATTTTCCGATTCTAGAGTCGGGAAATTGTTCCGTGTAACGTTCGATTAATTCATTCTGCAAGTTCATTTAGAGGCGTTAAAATTATTATGTTTAAATTAAAAGCGCGTTATAAAACGCTATTTCATTTTTATACAATATTTTCAATTAAAAATCAAGGATTTTTCCTAACCCCAAATCCCGATTTAGAAACTATTTAAAGAAATTCCAAGAACCCGTCATTAAGTAATTCGGGTAATTCATATATAAAAATTTTACACTATCAAAATGGTATTACACGGGATTAAAAAATTTTAATCGGTAAGTTTTCAGTTTAAGTTTTGTATTAAGTAGGTTTATTTCCTACTTGTTTTATTTAATAATATCCTACAAAAATCAGTATTAATCCTATTTTAAAATATGCAAATTATAATTTAAAGTAATAGTTGAGGAGTTTTAATTATGAAAAGAAAAAATTATGTTCTAATTCTCTTATTATCTTTTTTTATATTCTCTGCTTTTTTTTTGCTGTCCGGTTGCGGCGGCGGCAATAAAGGTAATAACGGAGCGAGCGGATCCGTTCAGGGTGACATAGCTATAGCCGCCGGCAGTAAGATAGTCGAGTCGGCGGGCTGTTTGACCTGCCATACCATTAATGGCACGGGAGGAGTCGTCGGTCCCAATCTCTCGACTATAGGAAGCACCCTCGATACGAACGGACTGGACATCGCCGTAGATTATATGGTCAACTCCGGTTATGCATCCTTGTCGTCGTCCGCCGTTTCTAACGTGGTCAGCTATTTGTCTTCATTAACCGGCGCCGCTCCGGCTATAGATACCGCGAGCGGTTTTACCATAATGCAGTCTGCGGGCTGTCTCGGATGCCACGCCGTAAGCGGGGAAAATTCGACCCTCGGCGTCAGCGGCGGTATCAATATAGGACCCGACCTTTCGACCGTGGGCGGTATCCTTGGCTCCAAAGGTATCGGTATTTTTGTGAACTATATGGCTTCCAACGTCCTTTCATCTTCTATTTCCTCGGAATTGACGCCAGGAGACGTCGATGCTATAGAAAATTACCTGTCTTCATTAACCGGCGCCGCTCCGCCTATAGATACCGCGAGCGGTTTTACCATAATGCAGTCTGCGGGCTGTTTGAACTGCCATAGCGTTAACGGCACTGGAGGAAGCGTCGGCCCGGATTTGACGACCGTGGGAAGCACGCTTAACCCCCTAGGAATCAGGATAGGCGTTGCCGATATGGTTGCGAATGTGGTGTCGCCCGATTTAAGTTCGAGTTTAACGGGGGAAGAAACGGCGATAGAATCTTATCTCGAGAGTATGAATTCTACCCCGCTTTACGATAGCGCTTCGACGGCGGCAGCAATGACTATGCAGACGTGCTTGTTCTGCCATTCTATGAACGGCTATAACGGCGCAACGGCTACATCTATTCCTTACGGCATAGCGCCTGATTTTTCGACCATGACCCCCGTCGGGGTTGCCGTAGCCGGAAACATGAAAAAATTTTTTACGGCATATCCGTCCGCTTCGCAGGTTAGCGAGATTATGGGCTTTATCAACGGCGCCGTTACGGCTTTACCGTCCGGCAGTCCAGCCGGTCTTTCCTATCTCCAATCTTCCGGATGTTTTGCCTGTCACACCCTTAATGTAAGCGGTACGGTGTTCGGTCCCGGAGCGACCAATGCTTCTTTTGCGGAGATGTTTACGGGCAATATAGATTCTTCAGGTTACATATCTTCAGCCAACGTCAATAAGGGTTTCGTTGCGCCGGATATCTCCGATATCGGCGGCGAACTTAGTACTATGGGGATAGACCTCGCGGTAAACGATATGACGGCGGCTTCTCCTGGAGGCATAGGCGGTATGCTTTACTCCGTTCCGACGACCAATCAGGTTACGGCTATCGAAAACTATCTTTCGACGCTTACGTCCGGCGGGACTCCGGTTATAGACTCAACTTCCGGCGGCACGTCTTTCTATACCCTCGGCTGTCTCGGATGCCATACTATAAACGGACAAGCCGCACAGGGATTCTCGATTGCGGGCGGCGTAGGTCCCGACCTTTCCACGCTCGGCAGTACCATCAATCCCACAGGGATACAGGTAGGCGTCGTCTGGATGTCTTCCAACGTTCTGGCTTCGGGTTTAAGCTCCGCGTTAACTTCATCCGACCAGGCCGCTATCGAGACTTACTTAGGCACTTTGCAGGGAACGGCGAATTCGCCCACTTATACTAACGGAACCCCGTTATACGAAGAAGGCGCAAGCACGACGCAGACGATGACGCAGGAAACCTGTCTGCTCTGCCATTCCGCTTTCGGCTACAACGGCGTAACCAGCACTTCCGGCAATATAAGCATCGGTCCAGTTTTTAACAACATAGTAGCTATAAGCAATAGTGACGCGGCAGGCATGAATACGCAATATTTCGAGAACGGTTTGACGAGCGCCCAGCTTAGCGGCATCGTGAATGAAATTAATAGTAATTTTTAATATAAATTTATGCCGAGACTTAAAAACGCAAAAATATTATTAACGTTGTTTTATATAATCGCCGCAGTCGTAACGCTATCCGCATGCGGCGGAGGCGGAGGCGGAGGCGGCAAAGGCGGCTCTTCATCTTCTTCCAGCCCTTCGCCTTATACTCAGCCGTCTATTTCGACTAATACCTATTCAGCCGGAACGGGTCCCGCGGGTATCGCAGTGGATAAGAACGGGAACATTTGGCTCGCCGACATCGGAACGAACAGCAATCCCGCAAGTACCGTCACGGAATTAAGCTCCTCAGGGAGCTTAATCGGGTCTTATCCCGCCGGAACGGGTCCCGATTCCGTAGCGGTTGCTCCAAACGGGAATATTTGGCTCGCCGACTGGGGCAGTTCTTCCTCCCCAGGTCATTTTCTAGTAGAACTGACCTCCGCCGGAGCCGCCGTTAAGACATACGATGTAGTAGAAAATGGTTTAAAGTCCGTTGTTGTGGATAATTCCGGCAACGTCTGGGTTGCCGACTGGGGTATAGTTACCGCGGCAGGCGCCTCGGGCGATACCGTTACGGAATTAAACCCTGCAACATCTCTTAAAACTAACTATACCGTCGGGAATACCTCCTCCAACGGACCGAACTGTGTAACGGTGGGTCCGGACGGAAACATATGGGTGACTACTTTTTACGATAATTACGTTACGGAATTGAACGCTTCCACCGGGAGCGTTATCGTCAAGTTCCCGGCGGGAAATACGTCGGAATCCAATCCCGACGCTATTGCGGTCGCTCCGAACGGCAACGTCTGGGTTGCTAACTTTGGCGGCGGTAATGTTATCGGCAATACGGTGACCGAATTAAACCCTATTAACGGCGCCGTTATAGGCACCTATAACGTGGGAAAAGGTCCCGACGCTATTGCGGCCGCTCCGAACGGCAACGTGATAGTAGCTAACTCGATAGACAATACCGTAACCGAGTTGAATTCCTCGGGGGCGCTTATAGGAACGTATGCCGTGGGAAACTTTCCGGACGGCATCGCCGTGGATAATTCCGGCAACGTCTGGGTTGCGGACTGGGGCGGCAACGACGTGACAGAACTTGTCGGACTGGCTAATCTTTCGTGAGGTTTAATGTTATGTGAAAAAATTTGACAATTCGAAACGGCGTGATATACTTTAAAGTAGGAAATAATATGTTTTTGTTTTAAATTTAATTTAATCTTTTAATATTTGGAGGTGTTTTTTGTATGGAAAAGAAATTAAACGTCTTTTTAATTTTTCTTTTATCTGTTTTCATTCTTTCCGCAGGCATATCGCTTTCGGGCTGCGGCGGAACCGCCGGAACGTCGGGACAATCTTCCGTTTCTTCATCCGGAGCGGTTACCGTTACCGGCACTGTTAAGGGCGGTTTTACAAGCATTACTCCTACTTCGGTTGCGGTTTACGGCTGCACGGCAATGGACTTTTCGAACTGTACCCAAGTAGCTACCACGGCTCCCACTTCGGGCAGTTTCAACATTACCTACAACCCCGTTTCCACTGATACCAGCTACTTTGTAGAGGCTACCGTGGGCGATGTGGAACTCGAAGCCGTCGTTCCGCCGAATATTCCTTCGGGCGGGATTACCGTGAACGAATATACTACGATGCTTACCCAGGAGGCTTACTATTACGCACAGAAGACGAATGCCGCCAATGCGGGACTTACGGTGGCAAACATCTTGTCGTTAGAAGACCCCAGCTACGACGGCATGCCAAATACGACCCCGGCTTCTAATACTTCCCTGCAGGCTATAGAGCCTTATCTCGTCGTTATGGCGGACGACATTGCCGCCTGCATAGACGCGTCTTCGTCGCCTTATACTTCGCTGGCCGCTACTTCCGCCTGCACTACTTTGGAGAGCGACGTTAACACCGGCATAGGCACGGCCACCTCGGTTCCTACTACCGTTCAGGGAATACTTTCCAATATAGCCAGCACCCTTACGACATATTACGGTAATTCAAGCAATTCTACCGACCAAACGGCGCTTTTGACCATGCAGAGCGCTTTAAATACTTTAGTGCCTGCGCCCGCCGATTTTACCTATGCCATGCCGATTAGTTTTGCTCCTTCGACGGTCGAACAGCTGTCTATAGGAAAACAGGTGGCAGTTACCGGTACTATCACGGGAAGCACCGGCACCGGCGGCACGTCTTCTGCCAGCAACGCTGGCGGGCTTGATATAATGTCCAGCGCCGGCTGTCTCGGCTGTCATACTATAACGGTAAGCGGTACGACTTACGGTCCGGGTGCTCCGTATAACAATCCGGCGAGTCCTTACTATATCGCTCCCGACCTTTCCGATATCGGAAACTATCTCAGCTCTACGGGTATTAACATCGCGGTTAACACCATGGATACCCAGCTCTCGGGCGCGCTTATCTCGCCGTTGAACTCAAGCCAGCTGTCAACCATAGTAACTTATCTTGGAACCTTAACATCGGGCGGAACTCCAACTATAACCGCTACTAACGGAAATACTATAATGACCAGCGCCGGCTGTCTCGGATGCCATACTATAAACGGACAAGCCGCACAGGGATTCTCGATTGCGGGCGGCGTAGGTCCCGACCTTTCCACGCTCGGCAGTACCATCAATCCCACAGGGATAAGCTTAGGCGTCAACTGGATGTCTTCCTACGTTCTGGCTTCGGGTTTAAGCTCCGCGTTAACTTCAGCCGACCAGACCGTTATCGAGACTTACTTAGGCACTTTGCAGGGAACGGCGAATTCGCCCACTTATACTAACGGAACCCCGTTATACGAAGGCGCAAGCACGACGCAGACGATGACGCAGGAAACCTGTCTGCTCTGCCATTCCGCTTTCGGCTACAACGGCGTAACCAGCACTTCCGGCAATATAAGCATCGGTCCCGTTTTTAACAGCATAGTAAGCGTAAGCTCCGGCAATGCGAGCTACATGAATACGCAATATTTCGAGAACGGTTTGACGAACACCCAGTTGGATAACGTCGTAAATTACATTAACTTGAATTTTTAAACATTAAAATAAAATAGTTAATTTTAGACTATTTTTGATTCTTGAGGCGCTAAAATTCAGCGCCTCAAGAATTTTAATTTTTTAAATTATCACGTTTGGAGAGGGTTATGAGAAGGAATATCGGGGGTTTTTTTTTGATTGCGTTATTCATTTCGGCGGTTTGCGTTTCGGCTTTCCCCGAAAGGGCGGATGCCATTCCGGCCTTTTCCCAGAAATACCATTTTTCCTGCGCCGTCTGCCATACGGCGTTTCCCAATTTAAATCCTTTCGGTAGGGCATTCTGGAGGAACGGTTTCAGGCCGCCCGGCACAGTCGGAACGCGTTTAGATTCGACCGGCATAGTCGAGGGGTTAGCCCTGCCTGAACCCGAACCTGTGCCGCTGTCGATCGAAGGCATAGTAGAATACCAGCACTTGACGAACGAAAACGCGTCGGCAAATAATTATGTCATGATGGACGGGAAAACGGACGAATTTCTGGCGGTTTCCATGTTCGACGCGGGAGGCGTGTTCGATCTTTACTCCCCTTTTGCAGATTCCCTTTCGTTTTTCGCGCAGGCTGTTTCTATGCCCGGCTTCCCCATGGAAGAAGAACAGGTAGTGGCGTCGCTTAACGGTCTCGGGAGCGGGTTAGGCGTTCCGTCCCATTTATTAAACTTTAAACTCGGACAGGTAGTTACCTCCGGTCCTTATTTTAACAGGTATATGCCTTTCTATTTAGTAAATAACGAGGGTGCCGTGGGCTTTACGCAGAGCCTGACCGTCGGTTACGATCGCGAGGCGGACTGGATAGATTGGTATGGAATGGATAACATCGGTTACCTGATAGGTTCCAGAAACCCGGGCGTCGAGCTTTACGGAACCCCGGGCTATCATTTATGGTATAAGGCAACCGCTACGAACGACAGAGGTTTTTCGGCTACCCCCAATGCCATGGAATATTCCTACCAGCTAAAGGAATATCTGCCCGTATCTTTGGGGCAGCTCGAATTCGGATATTACGGAGCGGCTATTTCCGAACCGATTTCGTTTTCTTCAAATTCGTCGGCGGTCTGGAACGACGAAATTACGGCAAACGGCATAGACGCCGACCTTGCCGGAGATACCTACGAAATCGGGGCCACATATATGCAGCAGAGGGATTTCCTGCCTTACGGACCGGGCGGAATAAGTTATAAACTTAATTCGAGCGCAAGCGTTCGGAATGTGGTATCGAACGGATACAACGTTTACGAGGTTTACGCGAACTATCTTATGCCCAAGGCGGGATTTATGTTTTCCGCCGCTTTTGCTTCTTATTTGTGGATGCGCAAGGATGCACAGGAGGCATACGATTACATGAAGTCAAATTCCCTGCCGTCCTCCCAGACCGTTACGCTCCCTTCTTTGTGCGCCGACTCGGGTCTTTACCAGTCGGGAACGTATGCCGGTTCGGACGGATGCATAAATTCCGGCATTAAAGATGCCCTTACGCTGCAGGCGGAATATAATTTTGCTTTGAATGCACATTTTTACGTTAATTACGTATTTACTAATCAGGTGCAGGACGATACCCTTCAGACCGGAATAGCCTTTATATTTTAATATTAATGAGTTTGCCGGCTATTGAACTTTGAGAATTTTGTGTTATTATATATTTATGGGGTTAAAATAATGAAAAATAAGATAAGGCGTTTATTTAATAACATTATTATGCGGTTGGCATTGTTTACGGCTTTTGTTTTGCTGCCCGTTTCCGTTTATGCCGGCGGGGTACCGCCGGGTCTTTCGATAATACAGTCTGCAGGATGTAGCGGATGCCACATGATAAACGGCAAGGGCGGCAATATGGGACCGGATCTTTCTGCGATAGGAAGCACACTCAGCCTGAAGGGCATAAAGGGGGCACTTGGTCTGATGGTCAGCAACGGCTATGCTTCCCTGACGCCCGCTCAGATTTACCCGGTGGCGGCTTATTTGAAAACGTTGAAGGCAAAGACCCCTCCCGTTATTAATACGGCTTCAGCCGCAGATATATTGAAGTCCGCAGGCTGTCTCGGATGCCACGCCGATACTAAGGGAGGCTCCGGCATAGCGCCTAATCTTTACGATATAGGCGGAATACTCGGTTTAAAGGGCATAGAAACCGCCGTTGACGATATGAATATGGAAATAGTCGCAAAAACCTTGGATACGCAGGAAGTTTATTCCGTAACGGCATATCTCGAATCCTTGAAACTGCCGCCGGTCAAAGTCAAGAAGCCGCCCAAAAAGGCGGCTGCCGGCAAAAAGAAAAAGCTTTCGGGCGCGGATTTGATGAATTCCGCGGGGTGTATGGGTTGCCACACCACGGCCGGAACGGGAATAACGATAGGCCCCGATCTGTCGACCATCGGCAGCACTCTTAATTCTTACGGGATAGACGTAGGCGTTTACTATATGAACAATTATATGATTGCTTCCCCCTTGCCGCGGCGGGATATTTCCGTCGTTGAAGCCTATCTGGCGCAAAAGCTGAACAAAAAACCGCCGGCATACGAGAGCGTCAAAACTCCCGCCGCGCTTGTCGAGAAAACCTGTCTTTTATGCCATACTATGAACGGGGTTTACGGCACGGCAGGCGGCGACAACCACGGACCTGCGTTTAATTTTTCTATTTTCGAGGGCAGGGGAAACATGGCATGGTGGTGGGGGGCGATAAACATGAATAAGAAATTTTTTGCATCGCAGGGGCTTACCTCCGCGCAGTTAGACGATATTCTAAATTATTCGAGTTTTCGGTATGCGGAAAAGCGGGGCATGCGGTAGGGAGTAATATATCATGAAAAAAAGAAACGTCTTTTTACTTTTTCTTTTATCTGTTTTCGTCCTTTCTGCAGGCATATCGCTTTCGGGCTGCGGCGGAGCATCGAATTCGTCTTCTCCCGCTACCCTTACCGGCACTGTTAAGGGCGGTTTTACAAGCATTACTCCTACTTCGGTTGCGGTTTACGGCTGCACGGAAATGGACTTTTCGAACTGTAAACAAGTAGGGACCACGGTTCCCACTTCGAGTAGTTTTACCATTACCTACGATGCCGCTTCCGTCGATACGAGTTATTTTGTAGAGGCTACCGTGGGCGATGTGGAACTCGAAGCCGTCGTTCCGCCGAATATTCCTTCGGGCGGGATTACCGTGAACGAATATACCACGTTGCTTACCCAGGAGGCTTACTATTACGCACAGAAGACGAATGCCGCCAATGCGGGACTTACGACGGCAAACATCTTGTCGTTAGAAGACCCCAGCTACGACGGCATGCCCAATACGAGCGTAAACAATTACCCTGAAAGCAGCGTTACTTTGAACGAGGGCGTATCCAATATCGACTTATGGAATATAGAGCCCTATCTCGTCGTTATGGCGGACGACATTGCCGCCTGCATAGACGCGTCTGCGTCTCCTTATACTTCGTTGGCCGCTACTTCCGCCTGCACTACTTTGGAGAGCGACGTTAACACCGGCATAGGCACGGCTACCTCGGCTCCTACTACCGTTCAGGGAATACTTTCCAATATAGCCAGCACCCTTACGACCTATTACGGCTCTCCGTCTAATACGGCGTATAAGAGCGCACTTGAAACGATGCAGGGCAATCTCTATTCGTTATTGCCCTCTTCGCCCGATTTTACCTATTCGTTTCTTCCGTCTTCGACGTTTCCGAATTCGACGGCTTTTTCGCCTTCTACCGTGCCTCAACCACCTATAGCATCTTCGGTTCCGAATAGTTCCGTTCTCGGCGGTTTTTCCATAACTGCAGGCGAACCTCCGTCCGGCAGTCCGAACGGCCTTGTTCTAATGTATGATGCGGGGTGCTTGAACTGCCATACTATAACGACGAACATAAATTCGATTCCTTATACCTTGGGACCCGGAGCGCCCTTTAATAATCCTTCGAGTCCTTATTACGTGGCTCCCGACCTTTCTTACGTGGCTAATTACCTTAATTTTCTCGGGATAGGAATCGCCGTGGACGTTATGACGTCCCTTCCGACCGCGGGGGTGCAGGATACCATTAACCCGGTTCCTGTTTTTAACGGGACTCAACAAACCGGTATAGAGCTTGGCGAGCCGTTGACCTTAAGCGAAATAGAAACCATAGACGGGTATCTCGAAACCTTAAGCGTAGGCTCCGGCAATTACGTCGCCATAAACTATTCCATGTCTTCCGGCGGGACGGTAACTGCTTCCGCTCCACAAAAGGTATCGGGCTGTCCGTCGGGTTACACCGCCGTAACGTCCTATGAATCCTCAACCGCTACCCCCCTTAGCTCTACCTCTAACGGCAAGGTATGCGTGGACGAATCCGATGCCGTGCCGGTACTAAACACTGCCGGGTGCTTGAACTGCCACACCCTTTTCGACACGCAGGGAGAGCCTTTTTACCATACGAACGCTACGGGGTTTCATATATTCCCGTCCGGCGCCGTCGGACCGGATTTATCCGATATTGGCACGTTTGTGAAGTCCTATTACATAGATACGGGTTTGGGCGGTTACAGTGACCTCATGGCAGACGACGGTTCGTCCGGGGTTCTTGCATACGACATAACGGGCATAGAAAGTAATATAGCTAACGATTTGGGCGGAAGCGGAAGCCCGGAGTCTTATTTTAACAACACGATTTTGCAGTCAAGCGCGCCCGTAAGCAAATACGCCGGCGGAAGCACTATTTATACGTCCACGAACGCCGCGCAGGAAACCTGTTTGTTCTGCCATTACGTAAACGGTTATGACGGCATCGTCGACACAAACGGGGTTCCTACCGGTTCGGGCAGCTTTACGGCGAGCGGCAGTATAATAACGGACGGCGGAACCGTATCCGCCATTACGCCGTATGCAATAGACGTAAGTGGTTACTCATGTAGTGCTGGCTATATGCTTATAAGCAACTTTTGCAGCCAGTCGGTTACGGTCGGGGGTGCGGGCGTAACTTTCGGAACCATTATCGACGATACCCTAATCGGAAGCGGAGGAGGTTTCGGTTCTAACAACGGCCCCATGAACGACGGCTTGTCGTCGGTCGCCGCGCCGGGTTCCGTGAGCGCCGCAACCGGTTCCGCAACAGGCGAAGTAAATTTGGGCTGGACTTCGACAAACTCCTCCAGCGCTCAGATAGCGACAGATTTCGTCGTCTTGGAGAGCACCGCTTCGTCTGGTCCTTTTACGCCGGTAGGCATCGTAATTACGGCTGATAACGCTACACAGTCCTACGGTTATGCCGTAGGCGGCCTAACAAGCGGAACTACCTATTACTTCAAGGTCGAAGCGCTTAACAATTCGACGGGTTTAACCGCAACCTCTTCGAGCGTAAGCGCGGCGGCTAAGTAAGGCGTAAGCTATATAATTCCCCAAGCCTAACCGAAGGTTTTATGCTAAACGGAATGGGTATCGCGGAGGCAATCAAAATTAATTCGCTAAGGCGATACTGCCGCAGGAACTGCGGAAAGGGTTTTCCGCCGAAAAAACCCATAGCTTAGGAAACTGAGGCGGCGTAAAAGGCAAGAAGGCTTCAAGCTGTTTTGTTTTAAAAAAACATCCTTAACAGCTTGTTTTAAGCCGTTAAGGATGGAATTAAATATTTTTATCACCGATATCTTTCTATTACTTAAGCGATTCAAGATAACCGGCTATGGCATTGACTTTTGACTTAGCTAGACCAGCTTTGCCGGGCATGGTGGGTATCTTGGCCTTAAGGGCCGCCAAACTCATCTTGGAGCCGATATGGGAAAGATTCGGCGCCATCTTGCCGCCCTGTCCGTTGACGGTATGGCACATGGAACACTGGGCTTTAAAAAGAGCGGAACCGGAAGCAGCAAAAACCGGCAACGCACTTAACATAGTTAAACCAAAACTGACGATAAGCAATCCTAAGATTTTTTTCATACTAAATTTTCACCCCCTTTATTTTTCAAATTTTTGTTTTAATTGCCTTAAACATTATTAAGATTACAATAATATTAGTTTAATTATAATCTGCATGTTTTGAAATAGGATTAATACTGATTTTTGTAGGATATTATCAAATAAAACAAGTAGGGAATAAACTTACATTAATACAAAGCTGCGGGGTGGAGGTAAAAATATATTGACTTTTTATCTGCAAAGTGATAGAATTCTGCATTTAAAAGCTTTAAAATTTTAGTTATAAGTCTAAACTATCTAAACTAAGGGGGGCGGGTAAAATGACTAAAAGCTCAGAAGAGTCGCCGTCAAGGCGAACTTTTATGATGGTTGTAATAGGTTTAATTTCCGCCGTAGTCGGCGTTGCGGTTGCAATTCCTATTTTAGGAGAGGTTTTAAGTCCGTTGTTTAAGAAAAGAGACATAGTGTGGTCGAAGCTGGGGAAGGTCAGCGACTTAAAAAATATCGAGCCGTTGGTCCCGAAGTTTGTCCCGGTCTATTTCAGGGTTAAAGAAGGCTGGACGGTAAACACGCTTCCAAGGCAGGTTATAGTCGTTAAAGATATAACCGGCAAGCTTTATTTCTTTTCTAACCAATGCACTCACTTAGGATGTCCATTGCACTGGATACCCGCAAGACAAAAATTTATGTGTCCCTGCCACGGCGGTATGTTTAACGTTCTCGGCAAAGTCGTAGGAGGACCCCCGCCAAGACCTTTATATGTTTGGGTTCATAAAATAGAAAACGATACGGTATTAATCCAAAATAAGTTTTTAGATAATCCGAAAGAAAGGGGGGTCTGATGTTTAAAAAAATTCAAAATTGGTTTGACGAAAGAATCGGGCTCACCGAATTAATAAATGAGTTTAACGGCGAAAGAATTCCGGCACGGGGGGGATGGGCATATACCTTAGGAAGCCTGCTCGCCTTTCTTTTTACAATACAAGTAGTAACGGGGATATTTTTATTATTTTATTACGTTCCTTATTTCCCTATGGCAAGAAATGCGACGTATTACATAAAGCACCACGTTCTTTTCGGTAATATTCTTCTAGGCATACATCTATGGGGCGCTTTTACTATGATATTTTTTCTTCTCGTCCATATGTCCAGAGTATATTTTTCCGGTTCGTATAAAAAACCTAGAGAACTTCAATGGGTTGTCGGTATGGTTTTGTTTTCCGTCGTCGTAGTTCTCGGATTAACCGGCTATATGCTTATCGGCAACGAAAACTCGTGGTGGACGATTAACGTTCTTACGAACGTTGCGTCGCATACTCCCGTTATAGGCGGGTTTTTAAGGATTATCGTCAGGGGCGGAACGGAAACATCCGTTTTAACGATGCAGCATATCTTTGCCGTTCACGTATGGCTTTTGCCTATAATCGTTATTATGTTCATACCCGTACATATCTTCTTAATTAGGAAAACAGGGGAGCAAGGCTTGCCTTTAGAATATAAAAACAGTAAACTTGCCGACGACGACATAAATAAATGGAAACACCCCGATGCTACCGTCCCCTTTTTTCCGAATCAGTTGTATAAAGATATGATAGTAGCTTTGTGCGTATTTGCCGTAGTTTATATGCTTGCCGTAGTTTACGGCGCGCCTATAGGTCCTATGTACAGACCCCTTGCGCTTAATTTTGCTCCGGAAGCCGACTGGTATTTCCTTGCGAACGAGGAATTGCTCAAATATTTTCCGGGCCACGGGCTTATCATATTCTCTACTTTCCTTGTTCCCACGATAGGATTTGCGATACTTTTTGCACTGCCTTTTATAGACAGGGGGCACGAGAGAAGTCCGTTTAAAAGACCTGCGGCGGCGGTGCTGGGAATTTTGTTTCTCCTTTTGTTAGTTTATTTAACATTAATCGGCGGCGAACCAAAAGCGCCTGCTACCGTATAAAATCAAAAGAGGAGTAAATACGATGAATTTAGGCGTCATAGATATAGTAAATTTATTTATAAACAGGCTTGCGCTCGGTTTTATGGCGATTGCCTTTATATCCCAGTATATCGGGATATTTAAAAAAGAAGACAGATATTTCAGACTTGCCAAGCCGCTTATAATGTGCGCTTTGGTAATAGGCACGGTTCAGGCCATAGTATATTTTTATTTCTTAAGCCTTCTTAAAAACGGAATCCCGAATTTTTGGATACTTATGAATAAACTGCAGCCCGGCGTTATCGGTTATTCGATGGAGTTTCTCCTGCTGTTTCTTGTTCTCGGAGCATTATATTATGCCGGTTTTGACAGAAAAGGTCAGGGCAAACATCAGGGATGGAATGTTTTTATCGGCATAATCGCTTTTCTATCAGGCTTTACCTCCGATATTTTTTATACTATTTCGGAAAGCTATACCATAGGACCGTCGCCCGATACCGCTATAAGAACGCCGATGGTTTTGTTATTAATCATCGAGAAAAATATCGAGATTTTTGCTCTTGCCGGCGCCTTGCTTGCCATATGGGCGGGAATCAGATATATCCTTGCGTCTAAACAAGCCGACAAAGAGTTTTATGACTGGCTCGGGTCGTTTGCGAGTATTATAACCGTTATGTTTTTAGTAATGTATCCCATAATTTATTTCGGCTGGTTTAAGCACTTCAGAGCTACCGCCAGTTCGGGGTTTAATAGAATTATGCTCGGCAAATATCAATGGATTATGTACGTATTTTTAGGAACAACCGGCGCCGCGCTTATACTCGAATTTATATATATGCTGTGGAAGCTGGTAAACGGCAGAGATAAAACAAAACCCACGGTTTCCGTCGGGCTTATAATATTCTTTATAATAGCCGGTCTCGTTTCTTTAGGTTTCGGAATGCTTCCTACGACTATGGGCGTTCTTGGAAATATGCAGCCCGTTAAATATTTATCCCTCGCGGGACTTTTTTTAACGGGGTTTTTAGTCCTCGGCTATTATCTTAAAGACCTTACTCCTAATTTCAAATTTGGAAATATTTCCAAATTTCCGCAGATATTTTTAGTATTGGCAGGGCTTTGCGTCGCGGTTAACGTGCCGGTTATGGGTTATATGAAAATTGCGGCGAGAGGAACGAACAGGATTATATACCAGACTATGAATTTAAACGGAACTAATTATGTCCCGCCGGTAGTTTATCCGTGGCCGGTCAAAAAAGGTTTCAGCCTGTTAAACGACAAGTGCGTTATCTGCCATACGTTAAACAGGGTCGAAAGGTATAACGGAAAGTCTTACGGGGATTGGAAAAACGTTGTTATTCACGTAATGAAAGACGTTAACGGCTGTCCGGTGACAAATGCGGAAGGAAAGGAGATAGTCCATTATCTGAATTCCTTAAATATTATCGCATATAACCTGCACATTGCAAAGGAACATAAAAAATGGACGCCTCCAGCTTCTTTGCCATGGGGAACTCGTGTTTCAGCCTCAAACAAGAAATAGTTAACGGCAATATTAATAAAGGCAAGCAGTTTATTTAAAAGGCATTTGCCGTTTCATTATATTTTATTGCATAAATAAGATATAATTATAAAATGGTAAATGCTTTTTGTTTATTTGCAGTATCGGAACAAAAAATGGATAAAGAGTTTATCAAGCAGATTGCAAGAATGAGCTCATTGGGATTGAATTTAATAATATCCGTCCTAATCGGAATTTTTATAGGAATAGAAATAGATAAATATTTCGGCTTTAAATATCTTTTCCTTATAATTTTTTTTATTTTAGGTTTTACGGCGGGAATTTATGAAATATATAAGGCTGTTAAAAGAGAGCTTAATGCGAAATTTTAATAAATCGTTAAAATTTCGCATAATTTTGCGCGTGTTTATTATCGGCTTGATTTTAGTATTTGTTTCAGACGGCGCAATAAAGCTGTTTTATAATCAGATTTATAGCCTAATCAGTATATTGATAGGCTTTGGAGTTTCTTATTTTTTATTTGCGGACACCTCTGTATATTTATTAAAAAATATTAAAAAAATAAATATAATAAAATTTAATCTGACCGCAATAAAGGACTTGCTCGTCATTTTGTTTTTTCTTATAATATCCTATAAATTTATTAAACTTAATTTTATTTTAGTAGCGGCGGGGATTACTATAACTCCGGTTTCCATGGCTATAATGTGGATATTTTTTCCTGAATCCGCAGGCATCTTAATTAGGTAAATTAGAAAATTGTAAATTAGGAAATTATGTTAAAAGCACCTATTCTGATAAGTATTCCGGGAATACCGGTTTACTGGACGATGACGATTCTTGTAATGGGCATGATATTATCGGCGGCTTTCATAGTCGGCAGAAATTTAAGGGTCGTTCCTACAGGCATACAGAGTTTTTTTGAGCTTATATTTATAATGACCGAATATTTTTTAAAAGAAATTATCGGAGAAGAAGGCGGCGTGTATCTGCCGCTTATAGCATCGTTTGCCGTTTTTATCCTTTTTTCCAATTTAATAGGCAGTATTCCGGGTTTTACTTCGCCTACGGCTACCATAGACACGACGGCCGTTTTAGCCCTCATAGTATTTTTTCTTTCCCATGCCGTCGGAATTAAGAAGCACAAAGCAAAATATATAAAAAAATTCCTCGGTCCGCTTATAATAATTGCGCCGATAATGATAATAATAGAAGTAATGTCCGCATTATCCCGTCCTTTTTCCCATGCTTTGCGATTATTTGCTAACATATTTGCGGAAGAATTTATGGTTACCGTTCTTTTATTTTTGCTTCCATGGGCAATTCCGGCAATTATGATGTATATGCAGGTTTTTACCGATTTAATGCAGGCGTTTGTTTTTTATCTGCTGGCAATTATCTATATTGCTTTATCTTTAGAAGAAGAGCATTAATAAAAATAAAATATACCGGAGGGTATTAAATGGTTAAGTATTTAATCTCGATTTTTACGTTCTTATCGGCGTCGGTTTTCAGCATTAAAGCTTTTGCGGCTAAAGCGGCAAACAGCGCTATGCCGGTCCATCATCACATAGTAAATAATTCGGCGTTATTATCTAAAAGCCTGTTTTTCGGGTTATCGGCGCTGGGCGGCGGACTCGCTATCGGTTTGGGAGTTATAGGCGCAGGCGTCGGCATGGGTAATGCCGTCAGGGGCGCCTTAGAATCTATGGGAAGGAATCCCGGCATGGAAAAAAAGTTAATCGTCTGGATGATAACCGGTATGGCCATTATGGAATCATTAGCCCTTTACGCTTTATTGATAACTTTTATTCTGTTTTATGCAAATCCGTTTAAGGGAATATTCTTAAAATAAGAGTGCCCCAAATCCCGATTTAGAAAATATTTATAAGTTCTAATGCTAAATAACGCTGGATTCCCGCTTTCGCGGGAATCCAGAAAATAAATTTCTAAATCGGGATTTGGGAGTAAAAAAATATTGTAAAAAAATATTTGTATTACCGGAATTTTTATGGTAATATAAATATTCTTGATTTAATTTTTTTAAATTATTTTTTGCCTCCATTTTTTTATGCCGAGATAGCTCAGTCGGTAGAGCAGAGGACTGAAAATCCTCGTGTCGACGGTTCGATTCCGCCTCTCGGCACCACCTTTAAACACTGAAATTAAACCTTTCCAAGCAAATTATTCCATTTGACAAAAAAGTAAAAAATAGGTAAAATTATGCAAAATTAAGCAAATTTTCCCTACAAAAACCCATACACTTTTTTATGAGAATTTATAAGCGCGGAAACATATATTGGACGGAGTTCATAGTCGATAACAAGCGTTATCAGCTATCCTGCAAGACTAAAGATAAATCCCTTGCGTTAGAGGTAGCCGCCGCTCTGCAGGCCGACGTTATCCGTAAGAAATTCGATATTCCGGTAAAGTATAAAGTCAAAAAGACTTTTAAAGCAGTCTGGGAAGAATATATAAAAAATCAATCAACTGGGAAAGAAACAATAAGGCGCTCAAACATTGCCTCAAAGCATTTTTTGCCCGTATTCGAAAATATATTTATTGAAAATGTAAAGAATATTGATATAGAAGAATATCGAAGGGTAAGAAGACTTGAAATATCGAATCTTGAAAAAAATATAAATAAAAAAGAAAGTGAAATATCATATCGCAGCGTAAATTATGAAATTGTAGTATTGCACCATTTCTTTAATTATTGTATTAAAAAAGGCTATCTCGATAAAAACCCCGCTACCGGCATTAAAAAACTTAACGAGCTATCTCGCCTTAAAACCTTATCCGACGAAGATATAAATAAACTCATCGCCGGAGCTACGAATAAACTTACCCGAGATCTAATAACTTTTTTAATTTATACCGGCTGCCGGAAGGGAGAGGCTTTAAATCTCAAATGGGACGACGTGGATTTAAAGAACGACGTAATAGCGATTAAGGGGACTAAGACCAAGTATGACAGGTATATTCCTATAAGCAAGCCCTTAAAAACAATCCTGGGCGGGATTGAAAAGAAAGACGACTGTTTGTACGTCTTTAATAAAAACGGGGCTAAATTAGGCAATTTTAGAAAGTCTTTTATGACAGCTTGCAGAAACGCCGGACTTAAAGATTTACGCATTCACGACTTGCGACATGTATTTGCTTCTAAAATGGTAATGAACGGGACAAGCCTTTATATTACAGGGGAGCTGTTGGGACACAGGACTACCCAGATGACAAAAAGGTATAGCCACTTGGTTCCGGAGACGCTGAAAAAAGCTGTTGACGACGTATGGGGAAAGAAACTTTAAAGAGTCTTGAAAAAGCACGTTTTTTTGGTTTAAAGTTTATATAATAAAAAAGACTATTTTTATACCATCAATACGGATAAATTATTATATGCATCAATAGTTTTGTTTAATTTGCTTTCTTCATTGATTGGTCTCAATTCCATTGCCTCTTCGAAACACTTAGAATTTTTAATTTTATTAACAAATCCGTTATAGGGTACAAAAGACCCGCCATATCCTAAAACCCTTCTTGCTCTGGCTATCATTTCAAGCTTTTCGGCATTCCATAATGGCGATATGAATTTATTTTTATCTAAAGAATCTAAAGGAACATACCTCATTGGATATGCCGTAACCCCCCATTTTATAAGGTCGTTAAGCCTATAAAAAAAATCTGCCGGAGTATCTCCCATATTATTGGAATGGTCGTAAAAATTATATAACATATAAAATATTAAATTTCTTTTACTAAATCCCGCTTTTGATAGCAAGCTTATGGCTTTTTCGACCTGGCTTGCTTCTTCCTTAAAGTCGTAAGCAAAATGTATGCTTTTCGGTTTTAACCTGGCAAGAATAAGGGCTGCCTCTTCGTCTATTAATCTCGCGTCAAGTCCCTGGTTGAAGTCGGGAGTTATTTTATATTCTATAAGCTCTCTAAGGATACCTTTGGAATACGGGGAAGCCAAAAAATTATTGTCCCATATTACCACACGTTTATGCCCTGGATGCGTAAAAGGCATTATGGAAGACTTGTCTGCCTTGAAACCTCCTTCTATTTTCGGAACCACGCAGAATGGACATTTTCTTACGCAGCCGCGGCTGGAAAAGACGATGCTTTTGTCCCAGTTTCTCCATCTTTCCACCTCTTTTAGGAGATGGTAAGCCGGAAGCAGTTCCTCGGCTTGGGGATACAATCCCGTATGTATTTCAATTAACGGAAAAACCTTTCTTAATTTCTCAGGCATAAGCGTAGCATAAATCCCGCCCACGATTATCTCGGAATCAGGATACGCTTTCATGCAGAATTCTATGGCTTCATGTACCGGCTTCCATGCATAAGTGAATAAGGATGTTATATATATTTTATCCGGGGTGAAATCATTAATTATCGTATTTCCCCTTATAAGTCTAACGTAGCTACCGTTTCTTTCCTCCATCTTTCCTATTTTAAGCAGTCCTAAAGGAGGATATTTAGTGTAATATTCCGGTTCGGCTAATAAGATCTTCATGGATATCATTATAACACTATAATAAATTTTTGCAAGATCTATAAAGATCCCAAAATTGCCGATAGAAATTATTTGCTCCTATCCTGACCCCTGTTTAGGAGATTTTTTTAGGTAAAATTAATTTTTGGGACTAAAAAATAATTTTACTTTTTAAAAAAATTACC
>JAKAOK010000040.1 GCA_021812245.1 bacterium
TTGCTTTCAGTTCTATTTCTTTTTCGATATTTCCTTCGAAAATTTTTATTAGTTCGTTCATTCCGGTTATATCGAACGTATTTTTGCCGCCTAAATCAATATCTATTTCGGCTAACGAGCCGTTTTTACAATCGAATCTTATAGACATAATCCACCTCTTTTATTGATATTTATAAATTATCGTGAACGTCTTCTTTATGCCATCTTCTTCCTTCTACCATATAATATAGCACTGGAATTACGACAAGCGTTAACGTAGTAGAAGCTAACATCCCGAAAATGAGCGCCCACGCCAGGCCGTTCCATACCGGGTCGGTTACGAGTATCGCTGAACCGAATATAACCGCAAGAGCGGTTATTATAATAGGTCTTGCCCTCATTGCCCCCGCTTCTACCAGCGAATCTATGATATTATTCCCTTCTTTTTTTCTGTCGTTAATAAATTCCAATAAAAGTAAAGAATTTCTTATAACTATGCCGGACAAGGCAATCGCCCCTATCATAGAAGTGGCGGTAAAATAAACTCTTATCAAGGAGAATCCCGGCATTATGCCTATCATTTCAAGAGGAATCGCCCCCATAAGTATTAAAGGGATGATAAAAGAACCGGTATAGCCTACCAAAAGTATATAAATAAGAAGAATTGCTATTCCCATTGCCGCGCCGAGCTGTGCGAATACCTTAAGGGTAAGATGCCATTCTCCGCCCCACCTTATACGATAGCCTGCAGGAAGAGGATGCTTCAAAAAATGCAGAAAAAGATCTAAGTTTGCATACATAGGGCTTCTTTTTACAACTTTGCCGTAAACGTAAACTAAAGGCTTTAAATCTCTTTCGTAAATCATATTATGCAGATACCCGCGCTTTATTTTTATCACCGAATTTAAAGGCACTAATCTGCCGGCAGAAGGCGCATATATCCAGATGCCCGATAAGCCGCTTACCCCTGTTCTGAAAGAACCGGGCATCCGTAAAAAAATATCTTCCTGATGCAGGTGCCCTTTTTTATGAATAGTTCCTACGCTCATTCCGTTGTTTAAAAGATAAAGGGACTGCGCAATCATTTCGGTGCTTATTCCCAGCATCGACGCCTTTCTTCTTCTAACGATGACCGCCGTCTTTTTTATCCGGCGCTTATATGAGGAATTTACGTCGGTAACCCCCCTCGTTTTTTTCATCCTATCTTCTACTATTTTTGAAAGTTTTTCCTGCTCGTTGTAATTTTTACCGTAAATTTCCGCTACTATCGTCGATTTTACCGGAGGTCCGGGCGGGCTTTCCAAAACCTTTACCGTAGCGTTATATTCTTTTCCGATTTTATGCACGTCGGGAAGAATGTTTAAAACAAGCTGATGGGAAGATGTGTTTCTTTTGTCTTTATCTATCAGGTTGACCCTTATTTCCGAGAACCAGCTTGCGTTTCTAAAATTAGCGCCTCTCAAAAGTCCCGAAAAATCGATGACCGACGGCGTTCCTACCGTAACCACGTAATTTTTTACCTGTTTTATGCGCTTTAAATAATTTACTATCTGCATAGTGGCGATATTGGTATCCTGAAAAGTAGAACCGGGACGCTTGTTTATCGTAATCAAAAAAGTGTTGGTATTTGCGACGGGAAGCATTTTAAATTTTACTATTTTTAAAACCGGAAGAGACATAGCTATAATAAATAAAATTACGACGGCCGACATAAATATATATCTTTTCTTCTTATTTAAAAGCAGAGGCATTAATATTTTGGCATATAGGCCTTTTTTGCCGTCTTTGCCGTGCTCTTTTAATTCTTTTTTGCGAATCAGCGCCATTCCCCTTTCGTTTGCCATAAGTTTAAGGTAAAACCACGGAACTACGGTTAGGGCTACAAACAAAGAAACGAGCATCGCTATCGGAACGTTAAAAGGGATAGGCCTCATATAAGGACCCATCATTCCCGTTACGAAAAGCATTGGAATAAAGGATGATATAACCGCAAGAGTAGCAAAAAAATTAGGATTGCCTATTTCGTTTACGGCATCCACCGCATAAGCGGGAAGTATATTTCTTTCTTTTGAAAAAACCCTTTCTATGTTATCTATGACTACTATGGCGTTATCGACCAAAAGCCCAAGCGAAAGAATTAAGGCGAACAAAGTAATCCTGTTTAAAGTCTGATGGAAAATATAAGCTATGCCGAGGGTAAGAAACAGCATTAGCGGAATCGTAAAAGCGACTATGAAAGCTTCTCTCCAGCCCAATATTATTAAAAGGAGAGCTATTACTATGACTATGCTTATTATAAGATGAAACAGCAATTTATTAACGGCATTGTTTGCTTTTTTTCCGTCGTTTCTGGTTATAGTATAGTGAACGCCTGCAGGAAGGCTTGTTTCGGCTATTTTATGAAACTTTTCAAGAACGTTGTTTACGACCGTAACCGCGTTCTTTCCTCTTCTTTTTGCGACCGCTATGGTTACCGCAGGATAAATACCCTTGGAATCTGCAATAACCCTGTCGTTTGCATTAATTTTTCTGTAGTTATTTCCGAATCCTATTTCCGATAAAAAATTTAACGGCTTATACGAATATTTAATCTTTGCTACGTCTTTAAGATAAACGGGTTTTCCGTTATAAACGGATATTATAAAGTTTTCTACCGAACTTACATGGTGAAAATATCCGCCTGCCGTCAGAAACATTTTTTTATTGTTTTTCTGAAGAAAACCTGACGGAATGTTTATATTAGTTCCTTTAAGCTCCTGCGCTATCATTAACGGAGAAACGTTATATCCCGCCATCTTTACCGGATTAAGATAAACGTTGAGCTGTTTGTATCTTGCGCCGTTTAAAAGAGTGACCCCCGTTCCTTTAACCGAATCTAGCCTGTCTAATATCCTGCCTGCGATAGTCGTAAGATAACCCGCATTATATTTTTTGCTCCATAACGTGATATTTAAAATAGGCACATGGTTTACGTCTATAGGCTTAATGAGCGGCCTCATTGCGCCCTTAGGAATTTCATCGAGGTTTGAAAATACTTTATTATATATATCTACTAAGCTTTTATCGCGGCTTGCGTTAACATGAAACTGGACGGTAACTATGGATTCGGAGTTCATCGATATCGAGTAAACGTGCTTAACTCCCGGAATCTGCCACATTTTTCTTTCTAACGGCTTTGTTACAAGGTTTTTAACCTGCTCGCCGCTCGCTCCCGGAAATCTGACTATTACGTTTGCCGCCGGAACTATAATCTGCGGATTATACTGCCTCGGCGTAAGAAGAACCGCTATTATCCCGAATCCTATACTAAAAAGGATTAATAAAAGCGTTATCTTGTTTTCTATAAAATATTCGGTAATTTTAGCGCTGAAATTTTTATTCATTTATCTAAAAACTCCTTGTCTTATATTAATATACCTGCATTATAGCATATAATTTTCCGGAAAATATCACATATAATATGAAATTTCAGAATTTCGGGTTCACATAACTTCCTGCGCTTATTTTGTCTAAATTGCTTGTTATTACAATCATTCCGGAATTTAATCCGTTTATGATTATGACAAAATTCTTTTTATACGTCTTGCCCCTTTTTACCGGCTGAAACACGACTTCGCCGCTGCCGTTAACGGTATAAACTCCGGTAATGCCGAGCCGCCTTACGACCGCGGATTTCGGAACGGTTACGGCTTTCTTTTTTCCTATTTTAAATCTTGCCGTTCCGTACATTCCCGGCATCAATCCCGATTTTTCGGCTCCTTTTATGGCAATTCTGACTAAGACGGAATGGGAATAAGGATTGGCAGACCTTACTACGGATATTACTTTTCCTTCTACAGTTTTATCTATCGACGAAAAATTCAATTTAACCGCTTCGGCGTTTTTTATTTTGCTAAAATATTTAACGTTGACGGACGTCTTAAATTCCAATCTTTTAAGGCTTTGAATTATTAACAGCATCTGTCCCGGCGCGACAAGGTCGCCCATAGAAACGTTTTTTTTAGTTATGACCCCATTTATAGGGGAATAAATATTTTTATAATCCAGATAGTTCCCGGCTTCGTTCAAGCCGGCCTTAGCCACTTTATACTGCATTAAGGTATTGTCGTAGGTCTGTCTAGAAACCGAATTTTCTTTATATAATTTTTTAATCCTGTCGTATGTTTTTTTTGCGTTAATAAAACCTGCTTTCGCGGCATAATATTTTGACCCGATTTCCGGGGCGCTTAGTTTCAATAAAAGCTGTCCTTTTGAAACCGCCTGGCCCTGATGAACGTTTTCCATGACAACGTATCCCATAATGTGCGCCGATATAGCGGTATTATTTAATGAATCCGTATCTCCGGGAGATTTAAGATAATCCGGGATAATGTCGTATTGGGTTTTAAATGCACCGACGCTGAGCCTGGATTCCGCCCCTCCGGTAAAAGCCTGCTTTTTTGCGCATCCGCTTAACGATAATGATAATACTGCAAAGGATACCGCTAAAACGGCGTAAAATATACCGTTGATTTTTTTCATCTCCTGCTCCTTTTTATATATCTTAAAATAGCTTAATTATTAATTATTTACTGTTATTTTTATAACGGATTATTTTATATATATAACTATCAATATATAACAATATTATCATTTTCATATATTTTAAGTCAATTTTTTTTATCAGCTTTTTTTACAAAATTTATCATGTTGTTTGCAATAACGGAATAACGGACTCTCGCTTTGTCATTGCGAGATGCCTTAGCGGCAAAGAAATCTTTGCGGTCATGCGGAAATCTCTAAAAAGCCGACTGTTTTATAAAATTCGTCGGGTGTGGTCTGCCCCTGTGCTGTAATTCCGTACGGCGAAGAGCAGTATGCAAGATAAGAGCCGTAAATTACCGATAGGGCTCTGGTTATCCTGCCTTTTTCACCCATGCCGAAAACTATAAATTCCGGAAATGCCGTTTCATCCGTCATTTTAATAGAACGTATTTTTATATTTTTTTCGGATATGCTTTCCGCATCTTCTTCGGAAACGACCGTGTCCGCCAGCTTAAAATAATCGGCGTCGAAATAGCTTGAATCTAAGTAAAATCTTACTGCGTCGAGCAGGCCTATCTGCCTGTTAAAATCGTGAACGGAAAGGATAACCCGCGATTTTTTTGAATGGGCAAATTCTATAAAATTTTTTATAACTTTTCGCTCTAAAATATCGAGTTCTATATCGCAAATATCGATGCCGAGTTCTATAGTTGCCCTTAAAAATTTTATTCTTTCGGGTTCCAATGCTCCTCTTGCGCCTTTTTCGGCAATTTCTAAACCGGACGGTTTTCCTAATCTTTGTTTTTCTAGAAAGGAGAAGCATCCGTTCGCGCCGTAGGAACTATACCTGTTTGTCCCTATTGTCTTAATTCCTTTACTTTTCGCGTAAGAAATTATTTTTTTAATTTCAGGCAAAACGGCGTCTTTATGAAAATATCCCTCCGGATTGTTTCGGCTTTTATCCTGCGCATTATTTGAAGGTGCAGTTTCGGAAATCATATCGAACCTGAGCTCTATGAATTCAGCATCTTTGCTTTTTGCGTAATCTACGGCGTCATATACCGCGCTTAAGCCGGTATTTCCTATTGACAGACAGGTTCTCGGCTTCATTTGCCCGCTTCCTTTTTTGCTTTTATTTTACCTTCGGCGAGTTCTCCGCCGAGTCCCCATTCGTCGCAAGGAAACTCTTCGACGACCACCCAAACGTTATTCTCGTCTATGCTTAGACTTTCGGACACGCTTTTAGTAATCGATTTGATAAGGTTTTTTTTCTGTTCTTTTGTTCTTCCCTCAAGCATTTTAACCGATACGAAAGGCATTTTTTTCCTCCTTAATATAAAATTTTCTTTAAAATTATAACAGATATAATATTTTTAGGCAACGGTTTTAACAGCACGGTTTTGCCGACCGCAAAAACGGCGGGTTTAATTAAAAATAACTATAGATTTTTTACATAATACCGATATATAAATAAAACAATATTTTTATCTAAAAAACGGTCGGACTGTTTATTTTTATATATAATTAAATGGGGGAATAGAATATGTATATGTTTAAAACGTTAAAATCAAAGCTTTATTTTATTATGGCTGGAGGTTTTATTTTTATCCTGCTGGTCAACTTTTTGCTGATTCTTTATTCTAACGGCTTAAAAAACGAAACGGTCAACTCCGACGTTATTTCCAGCACTTCGACGGGAATTAAAGTCTTAAAGGGCAATCTCCTGCAGATTATTCTTTTGTCGCATATAAAAATACTTAAAATGAATGCGGCAAAATCTAAAAAAGCGAAAGCGAAAATAGAAAAATATTACGACGCTAAAATATTAAAATTAGCCGGCGATTCAAAGCCGGTTTTCTCAAACGTGGATAATGCCCTTACAGGATACACTACGGGATTCGGCAAGGTTAAAACAGCTTCCGTCTTCGGAACCGACAAATCGAAACTGCAAAGATTTTCGTCCCCAAAAACCGCCGTTCTTTTAAAAAGCCTCAAAAATAAATTTTATATATTCCGTCCCATAGTCGGAAGGCTTTTAAAATATCCTATTCTTCTGGGCGGAGCGATGAGCACGAAATATTTCGACAGCCAGCTCAGTCCGATGGTTGCCCAGATAACACAGGTTAACGGCGCTGTAAAAAACTCGTATTATAAAAAGATAAAGTTGCTCGATTATATATTCATAGCATTTCCGATAGCTTTTTTAATCGGCGCGGTTATAATCATGCTGTATTTTAAAAAATCGGTCATAAGAGTCTTGAACTTAGTCGATGAAAAAATCAAGCAGATCGCCAAAGGCGACCTCACCTCCAAAATCAAAATATCCGGCGTCCATAAAGAAAGCGAAATAGGCATTCTAATAGAACAGATCAACAGATTGGTAGATTCTTTATCCGGCAACGTAAGGGGCATAATCAGCGCTTCCAACTCCTTAAGCTCCCAGTCGGAACAGTTGAATTCCTCTTCCAAGGAGTTCGAAAAGACCATTGGGCAGATGAGAGAAAAAGCGTCCAGCATAATAGAATCCATTAAACAGATGTCCATAGCCATCATAGAAGTAGCCAAGAACTCTTCCTCTTCCGCCCAGAAGGCTCAGGAAACGGAAAAAGTCGTCGATTACGGCACGAAGTCCGTTCAGGACGTAGCGCGCGAGATGAAAAACATAGAAAAAACCGTATCCGCCGTATCCGCCACCATTACCGAACTCGGCTCTTCTTCAGAAAAAATCGGGGAAATCATAGGCGTAATAAACGACATAGCCGACCAGACCAACCTTCTTGCCTTAAACGCCGCCATCGAAGCCGCCAGGGCCGGAGAACAGGGAAGGGGCTTTGCCGTAGTAGCTGACGAAGTAAGAAAGTTAGCCGAAAGAACTACCAAAGCTACCAAAGAGATAGAATCGATGATATTAAGCATCCAGAGAAACACCCAGGATGCCGTTACCTCTATGCAGAAAGGACAGGAAGAAGTCTCCAAAGGAGCGGAGATTGCCGGAAAGTCCGCCGAAGCTATATCCGACATAAACTCTTTAATGCTCAAACTGAAAGAGATGATAACGCAGATTGCCACGGCCTCCGAAGAACAGTCCCATGTAAGCGAAGAGATATCCCTTTCCTCCGAAGAAATCATTAAAGCGCAGGACAGCGCCCAGGCGGGTTCGAGACAGGTCATATCCTCTTCGGAAGAGCTTGCGAGAATGGCTTTGGATTTGTCCAATATGGTAAGGATGTTCAAGACGGCGTAAAAATTTTTTAAAAAAAATTTGATTTTTTAAATTTTATGTTTTATAATTTTAATATTAGAGGTTTTATGTTTTCATCTTAACTCCTCAATGT
This sequence comes from bacterium, assembly GCA_021812245.1. GTDB lineage: Bacteria > SZUA-79 > SZUA-79 > Acidulodesulfobacterales > Acidulodesulfobacteraceae > Acidulodesulfobacterium_A. The sequence goes on from JAKAOK010000040.1 coordinate 7,839, forward strand.
AATGTCCTCCTAACCTGCCGGTTATTAACTACTTC
>JAKAOK010000041.1 GCA_021812245.1 bacterium
TTCGGCTTTTTAGGTGCGTCTAAAAAGTATGTATAATTCTATATTATAAATTTTTTGTTAACTAAGCTTGAAACGGTGCCCCCGACCGGACTCGAATCTGCGGCTTCTACCGTGTCAAGATAGAAACTTAAATCAATAACATATTAATTTTATTGATAAATTATTAAAATAAATTCGACTCTGGGACAAATTTGGGACAATCACGCCGTAAAACCCTTTACTACGCTTAAAAGTCCGGTAATTACCTTTTGAATCCTCTATCTTGCTTGCTCCTGCGGTTAAGCTGGCATCGGCTTGCGGGTTCGGGCGATATAAACATATCTTAACTCACCGTTAGAAACTTCACAATTTAATTTTAAATAGTTTTTATCGTTTTTAGCGATTAGTTATAGATTAGTTTTTATTTTTAGCAAAAACAGGCGTCATTATTTAGTTTTTTTGGATAGTTTTTAGATTTTTTTATCCCAAAAAACGCGAAATTGCAAAAAAGAGGGTTTTTTAAACAGGCCTCTTCCTTTGGTTTTAATATTGAATGTAGCGTATATGCAAATTTTAGTTTCTTTACGTCAGGCATTTAGCCCTCCATTTCAGTATTCTTTTAAATGTTTTCTTATCTGCAGAAAGGCTTAATGTTAATCTATTTGCATGACGGACTATTTTAGCGGGAATACTTAAAATCCATCTTACGGTTCTTGCAGTTAATCTTTTAATATTGAGTTTCTGTTTAAAAGCCATCATTATATTGTAGGCAAGAACTACGACTGAAGCCCAAAGGCCGTTTGCTCCGAGATAGCTTGATGATTGAAAAAGCATGCCTTTTTCAGCAGTCAAGTTCGAAGTTCTGTTTGAGTTCTTTAATATTGTATTCGCATACTCCTTTGTCGTTATACATTTCATATACGTTAATGACGCTTTTATTGGAGTTCGTTGCAATAAATCTGTAGCTTTCGTAAATTTCTATCGGAAGGTCCGTTTCTATTTTTTCTCTGGTGGTTATCATTCTAACGGGCAGTCCTTTTAAAAAATAGACGAATTCGGATATCTGTTTTTCTTCGGTTAAATTCTTAAATTCTAATTCGCAAGCTTCTTTTTTTAAAGAGTTAAATTCTTTGGCTCTTATATAGTAAGTTATATTGTTGTTAGAGCAGTATTCGATTATGTCCGAATCCGTATCCTGCAGAGTCTGACCTGTAAACCATTTTAATGCCGTTTTCGGATAATTTAGCATGAATATACTTAATTTGATCTAATAATCCGACGGAGGCGTGAACCATAAACATATTATTGCCGCACATAAAAAGGCATGCTTTTTATAAACGTGCGGAATAATATGTTTATATCATTTCTAAAATCGGAATATAAGCAGTAGCCGTTTACGAAGCCTAATAAAGAACCCATACCCCTGAAGCCTTTGTATGTTTTTTTAGATTCCTTTTTATTGGCTTCTATTAGGGAAACATCCGCATCGAACACTGCTTCTTTGATATTTTTTTCTTTTAATACCTTTATAGCTAAATCTAAAGATATATCGTCTATTATTTTTTTAGTCTTTCCCGTTGCAAAGTCTCCTTTACTTTCTCCGTTCTTTAAAAACCATTCGCCTATTTTAGTACTGTGAGGCATATTATTTAATCCCCACATAGTTTTAATAGTATCGTCTTTTCTTAAACGGTCTATATTAACGTATCTGCCTTCGCCGGACAACATAACGGAAGATAGGAATGACAATATTTTTTGAGAAGGTTTATAACCTCTGTTGCTTCGGGCTTTGGGAAGATAAGAATCTAATCTTTCTTCAATGCCTAATTTTTTAATAAAATCGGCTAATAAAATACTGCCGCCGAATGATGTAATTTTTTCGTTGCCCATTTTTAATTTTAGTGATAAAATCATTAGACGCATGGTCTAATATATTATAAGCCACCTTTTGGGTTATTGTTTTTATTTGCTTAACACCTATATTATACAATAACTTGAGGGTGGCTTTCAAGTTTCTAACGGTGGATTAAGGTAATATATTAAAATTATCCGAATAATTACGCGGTATTATGCGATTATACACTTTATGCGGTTTAATAATGGACGCAATGAATTCATTATATCATAAAATAAAAGTTGTTCTATATATTATACTCCTGCCGTAATAGAAGGTGGGTTACGCCGGACTTTTTAATCTCTTTTGCAACGTAAGCGGGATGGGGTAGTCCGCTTGCTTTTGCGGTAAGCAGGGCTTATAATATAATTAACTCTGGATGGCTAAACAAGAAGATGCGGAGGCGTTTTTGCTCTTAAATAAAAGAAAACATCGCAATTTTAAAAGATACGCGGAAATATTATCCATATTATCCCGCCACGGTTTAGGGTGGTTGATTCTTGAGCTGGATCTGGGATTCTTGGTTCCTTTCCACTGGGGTTTATTAGGACATCCGAAGAGAAAAGAGCCTTATAATAAACCCGAACATATTAGGATGGCGCTGGAAGATTTAGGCCCAACTTTTATAAAAATCGGTCAAATATTAAGTATGAGGCCTGATATATTGCCGCCGGAATATATAAGCCAATTTATTAAACTTCAGGACAGTGCCCCTTCCGTTAGTTTTGATAAAATTAAAAAACTGATAGAGGACGAATTTGGAAAACCGCTGAATAAAATATTTAAAAATGTTGACGTTAAGCCTTTAGCCGTTGCCTCGATAGCGCAGGTTCATAAGGCAATTCTTTTTGACGGTACGGAAGTTGCGCTTAAAATTCAAAAACCGGGAGTCGAATTAATAATAGAAGAAGATTTAGAAATTCTTTCGGAACTTGCCGATTTTGCAAAGAAGCATTCCAAGCTTGCCAAAAAAGTTGATATGGATACAATAGTCGGCGAATTTAGTTTTATTATTAAAAACGAACTCGATTATACCGGCGAAGGCAGGAATGCCGAAAGAATGGAAAAAAATTTTGAAGGGGATGCATCATTGCATATACCTAAAATATTTTGGGATTATTCGAGTAAAAAAATACTGACGATGGAAATAATATCGGGAATCAAGATAAGCGATACCGAAGCCTTAAAAAAGAAAGGATTCGATTTAACGGATATTGCAAAAAAAATAGCCCATATATATCTTACGATGATTTATAAACATGGTTTTTTTCATATGGACCCCCACCCGGGAAACTTATTTGTAATGGATAGCGGAGCTATCGGAATTATCGACTACGGAATGACCGGTTCATTAGACCAAAGTCTTAAAAGGGCGCTTCTAAGACTTTTTTTGTCTTTGACCGAAAAAAATGTCGATAACGTAATAGATGAATTTTTGACTATGGGGGTTATAAAAAGAAGCGCTAATCTGTCCATTATTAAAAGAGACCTGAAACATTTTATTAAAAATGTATATGATAAGCCCCTTAAAGATATTATAGCGGCGGATGTTTTTAATGAATTGATGGCAATTGCATTCCGTCATCAGCTTGAGTTTCCCAGCGATATGATTGCACTGCTTAGAGCAACCGCCATAGGTGAAGGTTTAGAGTTGATACTTGACCCCGAGTTTAAACTTATGGAATTTTCGGAACCATATTTTAAGCGCTTTTTCCTTGACAGTTATTCATTTAAAAATCAGGTAAAAAGATTTTTTGAGGAATCAAACGGTATGCTCGAAATTTTTTACGAACTGCCAAAAAATTTAAAAAAAATATTCAGGGAATTCGATAACGAAGGGATAAAAACCTCAACCGAAATCGACGGGTTAAAAGACGCGTTAAATGAAATGAAAAGAACCGCCAACAGGGTTTCGGTTAGTATTTTAACCGGTTCGTTAGTAATAGGACTCGGTCTTTTAATGCTTATATATCACCCGCCTGTATGGAAGGCAATAGGCGGAATATTTTTTAGCATTTTATTCATCGTGGTTTTAATATTTGTTATAGGCCTTTTATGGTCGATATGGAAATCAGGGAGAATCGACTGACTTAAGGAAATAAGAATAAACATATGCGAAAGATTTAATGAAAATAATATTTTTATGCACTGGAAATTCGGCAAGAAGTCAAATGGCAGAAGGGTTTGCCAGAGATTTAAAGGAAAAGATTTACAAAGATAATAATTTGTTAATTTTAAGCGCAGGGGTATCCCCCAAGCCGGTAAATCCACTATCTGTAAAGGTTATGGCAGAAAAAGGCATCGGCTTAACCAATTATAAATCAAAATCTTTGGACGATATAGATTTAACAAATGCCGATTCCGTTTTTAAACGGACGGGGTTTAAAGTTTATTTCGGTTCCGTGTATGCAGAAGACATTAAAGCTTATTTAAATTCCGACAGAAGAAAAACTCAGGAAATGAGGGAAATTAAATTTTCTATGCTCGACAGGCTTATTCTTACACCGAGAGAAATTATTCCGGCAATGAATAAATTTATTATTTTTGCAGCTATTATACTTTTATTTTTCGGTATTCAGCCGACGGGCATTTTATTTAAAAGCGCATGGGTTTACGGAGAGCCTTTTCTGTTGCTTGGACTTGTTAGTATTATAGCAGGTTCGTTTATAACTCCCGCCGCCCTTCCTTTTATACCTTTTCGTTCATTTGCCTTAAAAGGCTGGATAACCGGCGTGTTATTAACCGTCCCCGTAATTTTTCTTTTTAATTCGCCAGAGCTAAAAAATATTTTAATTTTTAAATTAAAATTAAGTTAATATTTCTCTGTCTGGGCCCGTCGAATTCGCAGAGGAAAATCCCTTCCCATCTTCCGAGATTCAGCTTATTGCCGGAATAAGGCAATATTCTTGAATTGCCTATTATCGCCGCTTTTATATGCGCGTCGGAATTTCCTTCGGCGTGGCGGTAATTATTATTTTTAGGCGCCAAATTATCTAAAAAACGATTTATATCGAAAGCGACATCGGGGTCGTATGCTTCGTTGATAATAATGCCGGTGGTCGTGTGAGGGGAATAAACCAGACAGAGTCCGGCGGCGCCGCCGGACTTAAAAACAAAATCTTCAACGGTTTGCGTAATGTTTATCAATTCGCTTCTTTTGCCGGTTTTTACAGAAAAATTATATATTTCCATAATTGATTTATATAACAGTTTATTATAAATAATATAAATAACCTTAACTCACCGTTAGAAAGTTCTCTTTCTGGCATAAAACCTTTGGCTTTATAAACGCTAAACTCCATATCTTTTTCATCAGAAAAATATGCCGTTTATGCCGATACAATGCTTTTAAATGTTTGTTTCGCCGTAGTGCGCCGGAGTGAAGCGGAGCAAGCACGAAGCAAGAAACAAACCTCAGCATCGTTGTTTTAACTGTTGCGGATTACAAAATTAATTAATTCTGCCATATATTCGCAACTATGCTCTTCTGTTTGTATTTTTGAGCTTTAGCGAAAAAATACAAACAGAGAGCGCCTATAAATTATTTAAAAAATCTTTAAAAAAATAAAAAAAATAAAAAAATACTTGACAGGCTATTGTTTTTATATGCTATAATAAAATTATTAATAGCGTGCGGTATATTTTTTAATTTGTCATTCAATGTGGGATTAAAAGTCTGACATTTTATATAAAATATATGACTTGCATATTTTGATCAATGTGGGATTAAAAGTGAATTTGTTTTAATTACAAAACATTGCAATCAAAAAAAATTCAGGGGTAAAACTTACATTTTCCCTGTCTTAGGAGCGTGTGTAAGCACCTAATTTTGTTTCATTCGGGATATTCGCTGCTCCCGTCTTAACCCATTAAAACTCTTGCGGAAAGCGACCGCCGACGGCAGTCAGATATAGCCGTTCGTAAAATCCTTATGAGAGTCTTATCAAAAAATCCAATTATTTAAAAAAATCCTTAAAATTTAAACTTATATTCGTTCATACTCTTTTATGAGGCGTGAGAATATTTTTATCTTTTTTAGGAAAATTTAGCCTACTATTGCAAATCTTAGTTTCTTCACATTACCACACCCCCCGCCTTTCAGGCGGAGAGAAAAGATTTGCGCCCTAACGCCCGTGCTTCATTCGGGAAACTTCTTATTTGAAAAATATATTATAAAAAACTGCAATACTCAGTTATTGCGTTCATTCCTGTTTCAAACAATCTCAAATTTTCAGGCTTTTTTAAAGATTTAAGCCGCCAATTTTTTAGCTCGTCAGGGCTTCACCTGATTTTTCAAAGTAAAATCTTAACGCTTTGTTTATGCGCTTTTCTTAATTAATTTAAGAAAAATAAACAAAAGGACAAACACCTTTCTAAAAAGTTTCTGTTCTTAACTAATATGCGACAGCTTTGGCTGAAATATACTTATTTTAATATAAAATAGGAGATTAAATTGAAAGGCAGCGTAAAGTGGCAGGTTACGGAAATTTTTAAAGAGATAAAAGAAATCGGAAATTCAAAATACGCCGCTAAAAATTTAGCAAGGCAAACAGGCGCGCACGGTTCTAACGGAATAGCTAAAGAAACGGGTATTTATAGTTACCGGACTGCTGATTCATATAGGGAAAGTGCCATTAAATTTGGAAGTTGGGCAAAAGAAAATGCAGGATTAAAAGATTTGACTAAAACTACGGCTGAGACGGTTAAATCATATTTGCAAAGCCGCATTGACGAAAATATCGCGCATAAAACTTTCCAGCTTGAAAAATCGGCGTTAAATAAACTCGAAACCGCCTTAAACAGATATTCCGAAAGTCATAATTTAAATAAAACTTACGATTTTAAGCTGAACGAAAATTTTAACAGGCAGGTACAAAAAGATATGAGCCACGCCGACGTTCGCGCATATTCAAAAGCAGACATCGAAAAACTTATGAATATTCAAGATAAAGCAGTCAATCTTGCCGTCAGGCTCGCCGCAGGAGCCGGACTGCGCAAATCGGAAATACTAAAACTATCGATTAATAACTTGAAAGATAACAAAATTGAAGTTTTAAGTTCAAAAGGCGGAAAAGACAGAATTGTCGGCAATATTTTTGACAAGTCTTTAATTGCGGATATTAAAACATTTTTATCGGCAAACAATCTAAATAAATTCGGCGACGCTATTTCGGCAGGAAAAATTAATCGCGAAATCTCTAATGTAATTTCATCGGGCTCGATTCATCGACTAAGGCACAATTATGCGATTAATTCGGTAAAAGAATTTGAAAATAATGGTTATTCGCACACCGAAGCCGTCCATTTTACGTCCGTCGAACTGGGACATAACCGGAATGAAATCATAGAGGGGGTTTATTCAAAATGATTGATATAGAAAAACTGCAAATACTATTAAGAAAAAGAAAAGATAAATTTAAAATATTGCAGGAAACTTTTAACTTAACCGCAAATTTATTAAATCTTGAAGAGGACGCGCTTTCAAACAATTTCAATACGGCTTTGACTAAAGTTATAAACCTGCTTGAACTGGAAGCGCAATCTAAGCGGACTACCGGACAAATCTTAACTGACGGGGATTATAAAGCAATCGGCATCTTTCAAAACAGGATTAAAAAACTTAAAAACAATAGAAAATCGGCAAGCAAAGAACTTAAGTTAGTTAAACTTATGCCTAAACTATACAAAATCAAAACAGATAAAAATTTGAGTTTCAGGCAGTTGTCGGAATTTATTGGTGAAAAATACGGATTAAAAATAAATTATTCGTATTTAAGTCGAATTTTTAAAAAAATAAATAAATAATTTTGGAGATAAAAATGAAAAATTCACTGCAAAAAAGTCAAGCTACAGTAGAAGCCGATGACGATATTTTAATAAAAAGCGCTGACGCTTTGCTGACCGCTTTGTCAGCACCGCAAATGCGGGCGGGAGTGAGAGTTGGAGACAATTTTACCGCTGCTGACAGGGGGGTTGTAGGAGCTATAAAAAAACCGCA
>JAKAOK010000003.1:0-68517 GCA_021812245.1 bacterium
TCGTCCGCCGGATTGATTCCGCCGCCCGCAAATGCGGCGTCTCTTTTATTTAAAACATATAAAGGGTTGCCGAAATAATAAGATTCGACGCCTTCTTTTTTATAAATATCCTGCTCGAAAGGGAAAATGGTTATAACGAATTTTATATATTTTTTAATGAAATTTATTCTGCCGTACCTTGAAGCCCATACCTTGGGGGGGATAAAATACACCGCCGGAATGTTTAACTTATAGGCAAATTTTGCTATTTTAAAATTAAAAGACGGAAAATCTACAAGAATAACCGCATCCGGTTTATTTGATTTAATCCATCCCAAAACGCTATTTAATACTTTTTTTATAGTTTTTAATTTAAAAAAAACTTCGGTAAAACCCATAACGGATAATTCTTTAATATCCGCTATTAACTCCGCCCCTGCATATGCGCAGTTTTTCCCTCCCATAGCATAAAAATATAAGTTTTTATCTATTTTTTTCAGCGACGATATTAAACCGCCGGCAAATACGTCTCCTGAGGGTTCTCCCGAAACTACGAGTATTTTAGGCATATTAAAAAACATATACGGCAATGGAAGCCGAGTCAGCTCTTTTTATAAATTCTTCTTTGCGCAAAACTATAGTGTTGCGCTCAAAAGCCAAACACGTAGCATTTACCGAAATAATAGCTTCTAAAGTATCAAGCCCTACGGCCGGAACGTCGAATCTTAAATCCTGTTTAGGCTTGTTTACTTTTACGATTACGGCTCCTCCGTTTGCTAGCTTTCCGCCCCTTATTATAGCTTCGTCTGTTCCTTCTATAGCTTCGAGGGACATAACCGATTTATCTTTAACTACGGCCGTTTGTCCGATATCCGCTCCGGCGATTAGCAGTGCGGCGTTCCTTCCAAATTCTATATCTTCAGTCTCTTTTTTAGTAGGAGTTCTTTTGGATACAATACCGGCAGGCAAAAAAACCGACGAGATATACTTAGTCTGAGGGACTATGGTTATTCCTTCTTTTTCTAAAAATTTACATATGGCATTTAAGATAGTGTCGTCTTTTTTATCTTTAAGGGATAAAAAAAGAGTAATGGCTTTTATATCGGGTTTGATTTTTTTAAACATCAGGGTCTTGCGGACTTTGCCCGCCATTATAACTTCATTTACGCCTTCCGATTTAAAAAAATTTGCCAATTTGCCGAGCTGTCCTACGCTTATGTAAATAATCGAATCTGCGCGTTCGGAAAGCAGCTTATCCGCTTCTTCTTCTATTGCGCAGACTCTTACGGAATAACCGGCGGCTTTTAATTCGTCGATGTATATTAGCGGAAATTCTCCATAACCGGCAATTATGCCTATATTTTTATTTTCCATACCCGCCTATACACATATATTTATCTGGTAATGCCTCTTTTTGAATTCGCGATAAACGATATAAATTTTTCGATTTTATCGTTTTTGCCTATTTCTTCTTCTATACGCTCTACGGCTATCTTAACGGTAACTTTAGACCTGTATAAAATCTTGTAAGCATTTTTTATTTTCTCTATCTCGTCTTTTGAAAAACCCCTTCTTTCCAGGCCTATTCTGTTGATACCGTAAATTTTTGCCCTGTCTCCGGATGCGACGAGATAAGGAGGAATATCCTGAACGACCATCGAACCGCCGGCAATTAGGGCGGATTCGCCTATACGCACAAACTGATGGATTGCGCAGAGACCTCCGAGTATAACGTAATCCTGAATCTCGATATGTCCGGCCAGGGTCGCATTATTGGCTAAAATATTTTTGTTTCCTATAATGCAGTCGTGAGCGATATGCACGTGCATCATAAACAGGTTGGAATCGCCTACCGAGGTAACGCCGTTTCCGGTAACCGTGCCCGGATTCATAGTTACGTATTCCCTTATGATATTATTATCGCCTATAATAAGCTTTGTATCTTCCCCTTTATATTTAAGGTCCTGCGGGGCCGAGCCTATAGAAGCAAATTGAAATATTTTGTTTCCGTCGCCTATCCTGGTGTTTCCTTCTATAACGACATGAGAGGCAATCTGATTATTCTTTCCTATTTTTACGCCGCTTTTTATAATGCTGTAAGGGCCGACGTCGGTCGAATCGTCGATTTCGGCTCCCTGATAAATTATAGCAGTTTTATCAATCATAAAATTTTTATTTACTATGTAAGGCGGTAATTTAAGGTATATATATTTTAAATAAATTTATGGACGCGGGTAATTATTTCTCCGAACCCTGCTTAGGAATAAAAGTCGCCATAAGTTCGGCTTCGGCGCAAAGTTTTCCTTCCACCTCCGCCCTACCGGAGAAAACCCATACGAACTGTTTTCTTTTAATAAGCTCCACTTTGAGAAATACGGAATAGCCGGGAAATATCGGCTTCCTAAATCTGGCTTTGTCTATACCCATAAAATAAGTTAATTTATCTCTTAAATCGTCGTCTTCCTCGGTTTTATAAGCAAGAATACCTCCCGCCTGCGCAAGCGCCTCCAGAATAAGAACTCCCGGCATAACAGGATAACCGGGGAAATGTCCCTGAAAAAACGGTTCATTTATCGTAGTATTTTTAACGGCTGTAATAGATTTGCCCTTTTCTAAAGATACGACTTTGTCTATCATAAGAAAAGGATACCTATGCGGAAGCAGATTTAAAATCTCTCCTATGCCTATTATTTCACCGTCTTTTAAATCTCCCATCTCTTCTTTGCCCATTTTCGTCAATCCTTTGTTTTTGAAATTTCCTTTATCTTTTTGAACAACTCGGGGAGTTTTTTAAAAAGCACTACTGAGTTTCGCCATTCTTTTATGGAAAAAGCCGGCGAACCCGATATTATCTCGCCGTCCCCTACATTGCCCGATACTCCTGACTGCGCCGCTATCATGACATTATTGCCTATAGAAATATGTCCCGCTATGCCTACCTGTCCGCCCATAGTAACGTTATCGCCTATCTCGGAACTGCCGGCTATTCCCGTTTGTGCGGCAATTACGCAGTTTCTGCCTATTATTACGTTATGGGCAATCTGGACCAGATTGTCTATTTTAGTTCCGGCGCCTATTCTCGTAAAATCGACCGCCCCTCTGTCTATAGTCACGTTGGCGCCAATTTCGACGTTATCTTCAAGCTCCGCGTATCCGGTATGAATTATTTTAACGTAACCTGTTTTGCCTCTAGCATACCCGAAACCGTCGCTGCCTATAACCGAACCGGCATGAATTATACAGCCGTTGCCTATTCTAGAATTATCGTAAACGGTAACGTTAGGATATATAGTAACGTTATTCCCTATAGTAACGTTTATTCCTATAACCGCATTAGACATAATCCTGCAGTTGCCGCCTACAGAGCAGCCTTCTCCGATAAAAACACCCGGAAAAATTACCGTATTTTTTCCTTTAACGGAAGTTTTTCCTATAAAATAACCGCCCTCAAAATCTTCATGTTCGCCAGTTCTATCGCCAAAGGCATCTTTAAAAATCTGGGTCGCCTCCGCAAACGACAGATATGGATTTTTAGAATCGAGTATGACGAATTTAATATCAGGGGGAAGTTCCGATTTTAAAGATTCGTAATCCATTATGACGGCACAGGCTTTTGTTTCTAAAAGCTGTTTGGCATATTTATGACCGGCAACGAAAGAAACCTCGTCTTCTTTGGCCGACTGAAGCGAACCTATACCGGAAACGTTCAAACTTTCGGAAAATACGCCTATAGTATTCAACGATAACTTTGAGATAAGATCTTTTAAGAGCATAACGGCATCATACTATTTTAAATTCATTTGGTTTAATACTTCATTCGTTATATCTATCGAAGCCGACCTATAAACAACGCTCGGTCTGTCTATAACCAGAATATACCCGTCTTTTTTCGCGATAGCGTTAATAATAGACGTAGCTTTATCTACTATTCCCTTTAATAATTCGAATCTTTTTTGCGACACAACGCCTTGAATGCGCTTTTCTTCCGCGGTAAAATTGGATATATCCGTCTCAAATTTTTTAGTTTTTTTGGCCTTTTCGCCTGCAGACATAATAGAACCGTTATTTTTCAAATCCGCCTGTACCGCGGCTATTTTTTTTCTCATCGCAAGGAGTCTTCCGTTATACTTGGAAACTAAAGCCTTTAATTGACTCTGCGCGGCTTTACCCTGATTAGACGTTGAAATTACTTTCTGCATATTGACTACGGCAATATTCGAACCGGCGGCCGACGCATTTACGGAGCCGAATACTATAGACGCCGAAAGTATTAAAAAAGCTGCAAAGCTTAAACTTAAAATAGTCTTTTTCATGAATAAATCTCCTTGTTTTTTTTATTTAATTAAATTTTTTAAATTAAATCCCGGGCATGCCCGCACCGAGACTGAACTGTATTCTCGTAGGATTATTTCCGTTTATAGTCGTTCCTAGTATTTTGCCGTAAGTAATGGTAATCGGACCGAACGGCGAATACCAGTTAAAGCCTATTCCCGCCGCCTGAACAAGGCCGACCGGAAACACCGAATCTCCCTGCAGCCATGCATTACCGGCATTCCACCATAAAAATCCGTAAAATTTCATTCTTTTAAGTATGGGTATAAAATATTTTGCCTGAACGGTAAACATTTTCGTTCCGCCGATTATATTTCCGTTTTCCGAAGGACCGACGGAATCGTACATAAATCCGAGAAGCGGATAGTTATTCATTATGCCGCCTACAAAAAACCTTTGATAAATAGGAAGCGGATAAGACGAGTTTGTTCCCGTTATATAGCCTAATTGCGCTCCCTGCATAAAAGAAGTTCCCCACCACAGCGGAATATAATGATTTGCCTGCGCTACGTACTTGACAAAATCGTCGTTGCCTCCTATAGGAGGACCTGCATAACTTATCCTGAAGCTGTCCATATCCCCTGCCGTAGGAACGATAAGATTGTTTAAAGTATTATAAACCGTCGTCAAAGAAACTTCGCTTGTCGTCACTTTACCCTGAGGTAAAATATTTGCAAGCCCCGGTATTATTACCGAATTATCCTGCTCTATAAGGTACCTGAAATATTCGGTCAATATATTGCCGTATAAAGGATAGCCTAAAGTCGCCGAACCGCCCACTGAACGGTAAGCAAACTCATAATATAAAGAATTAAAAGTATCGTATAAAGATAAATTAAAAGACACCGGCCTCGCAAAAAGATAAGTAAGATACGGCTGTAGAACGTTAAAGCTGTATGATTGATAAGGACCGCCCGCCTGGACGTTGAAAGAAACGGAAATTCCGGTTCCGAAAAGGTTCGATTCGGAAATAGACGTTATAGCCATAAAAGACGTGGCCGAACTGTAACCGCCGCCTATGGTAAATTTACCGGTACCCTGCTCTTTTACATGCACTTTAACGTTTAATATACTCTTCCCGGGAACCTTTTCGGTAGTTATCGTAACATGCTTAAAATACATCAGATTTTTTAAGTTCTGCCTCGATATTTTTATGAGCTTAGGGTTATATTTCTCTCCGGGGTAAATAACAAGCGCTCTTAATATAACATAGCTGTATGTAACATCGTTTCCGGTAATGGTAATTTTTCCGAACTTTGCAATTTTACCCTTATGGACGATTAGGGACACTATAACGGAACTGGCCTTGGGTTTAATCTTAATAGACGGTTCGACGTTTGCAAACGCGTAACCTTTATCCGTAAAATATTTTGTTATGCTTAAAATTTCTTTTTCTATATTTTTTCTGTTAAAAACAGCGCCCACTTTGGTTATTATTAGCTTACGAGTTTCTTTATATTCTTTAGAGCCGGCTTTCGCTCCTTTTATAATGAGATTTACTTTGGAGATTCTATATTGGGGCCCTTCGACGATTCTTATTATTACGGTAACGTATTTTTTATTTTTGGAAAATATATATTCCGGCTTCTTAACGCTTACGTTTATATAACCGTGATTATAATAAAAACTTAACAGCTTGATAATCTGAGAATTCAGTTTTGCTTTCTTGAATTTTCCGGCTCCGGTTATCCATGTCAGAAGATTTACCGTTTTAATGCCCGTTACCGATTCGAGCTTGCCGGAGGAAAAGGATGTATTCCCTCTGAATTCTACTTTCCTTACCATTACCGGCGAATTTTCGCTTATAATAAAATGTATGCCTACATAGTTTCCCGGAAAAGACTTCTTTTTTACTTTTATCTTTGCGTTATAATAACCCTCTACGGAATATATAAATTTTAATATTTTAACCGCCTTATCTATTTCATAAGAGCTGTAAGGCTTGTTGATTTTAAGGTTGATAACTTTTTTAATTTTTTTAACGGCAACTGAACCGTTTCCGGTATATTTAATAGATTTAATATAAGGTCTTTCGGAAACTATAAAAGTAACGAGCAACCGGCCGTCGACGGAAGCGACATCTACTAAGATATTCTTAAAATACCCTGTCTTGTAAAGATTTTTAATACTTTCGTTAATTTTATCGATGGAATAAGAGCCGCCCTTTTTTATTTTAATGCGGTTCATTATAAACCCGGCTCCGACTCTTATGTTTCCTTTTACCCTAACCGCGTAAATCTTTTTCTTGAATGACGAATTTTGCCTGCCTTCGGTTTTTCTTCCGATACGTCCGTATATAAAACCGGCTACTTTATATGCAAATTTGTTTAAGTTTTTTTTAAGAGAAGCATTGCCTGTGCCTGAATAGTTAAGCGTCTTGGATTTATAAACATCTGCAACGTCTATAAGCATTGCATGAACGGTAAAATTTGAACCCAGCTTCGAAATGCTCCCCGTAATTATATAATTGGAATGATAAGCCAGTCCTAGCTTTTTTATTCGGACAAGATTTATTTTTTTATCAAAATTGAAATACGGTGGGGTTTGAAGCAGGGTATATGCAAAAACAAAATAAGGCTTCCCTGAATCCAGATAATTTTTAAAAGCCGCCGAAAAAGATTTTTTTATAGAAATGGAAGACGGGGAACCTTTCTGATGAAAAAAACCGGTCCATACGTTCCTGTTATTTAAAGAGGCATAAACGTTAACCGCATTTAAAATTAAAACGCCGGATATAACAATTCCTAAAAATATCGATTTTAAAAATTTCATTTTAATAAACTATCAAATATTAGGCCTTATGTCAATTTATATGTTCGATTGTTCCGCCGGTGATTTTAATTTTATGTTCCATCATATTTGAAAATTCTTTATCGTGAGTGACCACCACTAAAGTTTTACCGTATTTTTTATTAAGGTCTATAATTATGCTATGCAGCTTTTCCGCATGACGGGGGTCTAAATTCCCCGTAGGCTCATCCATCAATATAACTTCCGGAGAACATACAAGCGCTCTCGCGACGGCCGCCCTTTGCTGTTCTCCGCCGGAAAGCATATAAGGTTTAAAATTAAGCCTGTTCTCCAATCCCATTTCGCATAGATAATCTCTTGCCGTTTTAAGCGCCTTGTCTTTCGGGTCTTTTCTTATAAATAAAGGCATAGCCACGTTTTCCAAACAACTGAATTCGTTTAGAAGATAATGAAACTGAAAAACGAAGCCTATGTTTTTATTTCTGAAACGCGCAAGACCGGCATCAGAAAAACTATATATATTAGAATTTCCGAAATACCCGACCTGTCCCGAATCCGGTTTAAGAAGCGTCCCTATTATGTGAAGAAGGGTGCTTTTGCCCGTACCCGACTCGCCTGTTACGGCGAAAGTATCTCCTTTTTTTATTTCCAGATCGGCTTCATTTAAAATATTAACCGTTTCATCTCCGGTTGTAAATATTTTACTGACCTTTTTTAAAGAAACTGCAAAATCGTAGTTATTGCCCGCCATATTCTTATTCATGCCTTACACCTTCCGCAGGGTCTATTTTACCGGCTTTATAAGACGGGTACAGCGTGGCTATAAAACTCAAAAAAAGAGCCGACGACCCTATTGCGATAAACTCGCCTGCGGTCATTCTTACCGGCAGAGTAGTTATGTAGTAAACCGAAGACGGAAGACTTATTATATGATATGTTTTTTCTAAATAACAGATTAAAAAACCGGATAAAAGTCCGAGAGAAGTACCTATTGCGCCGATTATAATGCCCTGCGCTATAAAAATAATCATTATATCTTTAGAACTTGCGCCTATAGATTTTAATATGGCTATGTCCTTCCTCTTTTCCATAACCACCATTATAAGAGTCGAAATGATATTAAACGCCGCCACCAGCACGATAAGCGATAAAATTACGAACATCGTAAGTTTCTCCAATTTTATCGCGGAAAATAAATTTTTATTAAGCTCTTCCCAGCTTAAAGCGTAATAAGAAGAAGATGCCTTATTACCGTTCAGCTTATCGGCTATCTTCCTTGCAAAACTGTTTGCAAAGCTTAGATTGTCAAGTTTAATCTCGATACCGGTAACCGAATTCGCGGGTAAACCCAGAAACGTCTGCGCATTTTTAAGGGAAACAAAGGAAAGGGTCGAGTCGTAATTATACATTCCGCTGTTTATAATGCCGCAAACGATAAATCTTTCCGTTTTAGGCATAACCCCAAATGGAGTAATTTCCCCATCCGGAGAAATTATAGTCACCCTGTCGCCTACCGAAACCCCGAGATTTTGTGCTAAAACCTTTCCCAAAACAATTTCGTTTTTCTTTTTATTATCTAACCCCGATAAATTTCCCTTAATAAGATATTTCTTAAGGTCGGTAACCTTTTCCTCCGTTTTTATATCTATTCCCCTTAAAACGCTTCCCGTCGAAGTGGATGCGGAAGATATCATTATATCGGTATATATAAAAGGCGCGATATTCTTTACGCCTTTGACGGATGATATTTTTTTAGCGGCTTTTTTGTAATTATTCACGAAACCGTTATAATTTAAAACTATAATCTGCGACTCTATTCCTATAACCCTTTTTTCTAAAGTGCGGTCAAAGCCGCTCATAACCGATATAACGACGATAAGCGCCATTACGCCTATCATTATTCCCGTTACCGATATAAGACTCAATAATGATATAAATGAATTATTTTTAGGCTTTAAATAATGAAGGGCGATTTTAGTATGAAAATTCATATCCCGATATTTTATCTATTTCAAAGGTTTAAGCAAAGGAAATAATATTACGTCCCTGATCGAATGGGAATTCGTCATAAGCATTACCACCCTATCTATGCCTATACCGCATCCTGCGGTAGGAGGAAGCCCCTGCTTAAGAGCTTCGATATAATCGTCGTCCATCTCTACAGGCAATCCTTCTTTTGCCTTTGTCTCAACCTGCAATTTAAAGCGCTCTTCCTGATCCAGCGGGTCGTTAAGTTCCGAAAATGCATTACCTATCTCTCTGCCGGCTATGAACAGTTCAAATCTGTCCGCAACCGATCCGTCGCGGTCGCTTCTTCTTGCAAGCGGAGAGCTTTCTATGGGATAATCGGTCACGAAAGTCGGATTTATAAGTTTCGGCTCTACGGTTTCGTCGAATAACAAAGTTAATAATTCTCCAAGGCTGTCAGTCCTGCTTATACCGGTAGTGTTCCTCGCTCTCAGAATATCGTAAACCTTATCCGCGGAATCTATTTCATCCGGATTAAAACCGCCTAACGTGCATAAGCTTTCCTTTAATTTTATCCTCTTAAAAGGCGGCTTGAAATTCAGTTTTTCGGAGCCGTATTCTATTTCGAAAGAACCGCAAATGCGGACTGCCAACTCCGAGAGCATTTTCTCGACAAAATCCATTAAATATTCGTATGTCGAATATGCCATATAAAATTCAAGCATGGTAAACTCAGGATTATGTTTGACGGATATGCCTTCGTTTCTAAAATTTCTTCCGATTTCATAAACCCTGTCGAACCCGCCCACTACTAATCTTTTTAAATACAATTCCGGCGCAATCCTCATATAAAGTTCCAAATTAAGAGCGTTATGGTGGGTCTTAAATGGCCTTGCCGTTGCACCTCCGGGATTAGCCTGCATAACCGGGGTTTCGACCTCCAAGAAATCGTATGAATTTAAAAAAGACCGGATAAAATTTATGGCTTCGGCTCTTTTTCTAAAAATTTCCCTGACCTCTCCGCTTGCTATTAAATCTACGTATCTTTTTCGGAAACGAGCTTCTATATCTTTAAGCCCGTGCCATTTCTCCGGAAGAGGAAGGATCGATTTAGTCAGAATTTCTATATGTTCTATCTTTATAGTTAATTCGTCCGTCCTGGTTCTAAAAAGGTGGCCCCTTACCGCGCATATATCTCCTATATCTATATATTCGCCGAATAGTTCGAAATCTTTTTCTTTAACCGCATCTTTTTGAATATAGCACTGAATCTCGCCGAAGCCGTCTCTGAGCCTGAAAAAAGATGCCTTGCCGAAGCTTCTTATAATAATAATTCTGCCTGCGGTTTCAACATCCGCCCTGTTATTTTCAAAAAAGTCTTTATCTTTGCCGCCGTATTTTTCGACGATATCTTTTATATTTTCTTTTTTTTCAAAATCGTTTGAAAACGGGTTGATTCCGCTTTCTTTTAATTTTTTTAATTTATCCAAACGGGCTTTTTCTGGGGACAGATTTAAAATCTGTCCCCTTATTTCCTGTTCCTGTTCCAAGATTTTCCCTCCTTATTCTTTATTTTTAACGCCCAGCAGGTACGCGCTGATAAACTCGTCAATGTCGCCGTCGAAAACGCTTCTGTCGTCGTAAATAGTAACGCCGGTTCTATGGTCCTTTATAACGCGGTTGGGATTAAGCGTATAAGACCTTATCTGCGAACCCCATGATATTTCTTTTTTAGTCTTATTTATTTTATCCTCTTCTTCTTCTCTTTTCTTTTTATAATAATCGTATAATCTTGCTCTTAAAAGTTTATACGCGGTTTCCTTATTTTTATGCTGAGACCTTTCGTTCTGGCAGGCGACGACGATTCCTGTCGGAATGTGGGTTAGCCGAACCGCGGAATCGGTCGTGTTTACATGCTGTCCGCCGGCTCCGCTTGAACGGTAGGTGTCTGTTTTTACATCCTTTTCGTCTATAACTACGTCGATAGAATCGTCGATTTCGGGATAAACAAAAACCGAGGCGAAAGAAGTATGCCTCCTTTTATTTGCATCGAAAGGCGAAATTCTTACGAGCCTGTGCACCCCGCTTTCCGCTTTAAGATAACCGTATGCATATTTTCCATACGCTACAAATGTGACGCTTTTGACGCCCGCTTCTTCACCGGCGTTAAATTCCATTATTGCGGTTTTAAACTTCCTTCTCTCCGCCCATCTTAAATACATCCTTAAGAGCATATTCGCAAAATCCATAGACTCGGTTCCGCCGGAACCCGCATGGATTTCCAAGATAGCATTGAGCTTATCGTCTTTTCCAGAAAGCGTCATATCCATTTCTAAACTAAGAACCGCCTTCTCTAAAGACTTGACGCTTTCCGAAATATCCGAAAGCATCTTTTCGTCGTTTTCCTCTAAAGAAATATCGTATAAATCTTTAATGTTTTTAAATTCTTCATATACGCCGTAAAACGGTTTCAAACGGTTTTCTAATCCTGACTTTTCTATTAATATCTCCTTCGAAAAAGAGATATCTTTATAAAAATCTTCTTTTGAAGAAATTTCGTCTATTTCTTTAAGCCTTGCCTCCAATTTAGAAACTTCAAAGCATCCTCCGTATTTTTTCCAGTTTATCGTCAAGCTCTTTTAAGCTTCTATCTAAAAGACTGACGTTTAAAACCGAATCCGCCGGCGAAATGGACATTGAAAACCCCCTGTATTTATTAGACCTTTTTTCTAAAAATATCGGATAGCGGAAGATATGCTATCGACAGTATAAAAACTGCATCGATTATATAACCAAATATATTACCATATAATGCAAAAAATGTCTTTCTATTAATTAATTTTATATAACCTATCAGATAAGTTCTTCTGAAAATATCTGTTTCTCCTAAAATTTTCCCCGCCGGCGATATTATCCCGCTTATGCCGGAGTTTCCAGCCCTTGCGACAAACCGCTCGTTTTCTACTGCCGGAAACACCGTCATAGACATATCCTGATATGGCGCGGAGGTCCTTCCGTACCATGCATCGTCCGTGATGCCTATTAGAAGATTTGCGCCTTTTTTTGAAAAATCCCTCACCAACGAATTAAAATATGCTTCATAGCAAATCATCGAGCCTGCCTTTAAATTTCCGCTTTTTAGAATCCTGAATCTTTTGCCGGCCGTGAAATCTCCAATTCCAGCGCCTTTTAAAATATGGGACAGAAAAGGAAACTGCCGTTTTAAGGGAATATATTCGCCGAAAGGCACAAGGTGATGCTTGTCGTAATAAGAATATCCGCCGGATTTATCGAACATATAGTCCCTGTTATAAAAATGATATTTTCCGTTTAATAATTTTAAGCCTATGGCTCCGAAAATTAAATCGATTTTATTTTTTTTCGAAAAATTCATAACTTTATTCCAGTAAAAAGGATAAATCGAGATAATATAAGGAAGCGCCGTTTCCGGCCATATTACCAGCTTTGGCCGGTATTTTAAAGATTTCTTCGTTAAGTTAAGATAAATCCTCGTCGTCCTTTTTTTAGTAATTTTCCATTTTTGAAACATCCCGACGTTTCCCTGAATCAATGCAACACTTACCGGTTTCTTTCCCTTAAGCAATTTATCTATCGAATAAATATTGTAATAACCGTATGATATTACAAGAATAAAAACCGATAAAACAAAAATCAGTTCGAATAACGCCTGTTTTCTTGAAATTTTATTTTTATAAAAAATAAAATGGAACACTAAATAATTTATAAGCGCTATAACGAAAGACAGTCCGGGAGTTCCCACGATATTAGAAACCTGTATGAACGGAAGATTTAAATACTGCGAAGAACCAAGGTTTTCCCATGGAAACCCCGTTAAAAGGTTGGACTTTAAAAACTCAAAAAAAACCCAGCATGAAGGAATTAAAATTATATTAGATATTTTATAATTATTTAATAAAATTCTGCTGAAACCTGCGAATAAAGCAAAATATACGGCTAAATAAGAAGCGAGCAGCAAAAGGGCAAAAACGGCTATATAATAAGGAAGACCGCCGAACGTATGAACGGTGTAAGCTATCCAGTATAGTATGATTATATATGAAATAATACCGGCTAAAAAACCGTATAAAAAGGATTCTTTAAAACTTTTAGAATTATTTACAGCGTATAAAAGAGGAACTAATGAAAACCATGCAAGAAATTCAAAATTGAAATTCGGAAATAAAAAAGCGGTGAGTATGCCGGACAAACATGCGGAAGCGGAATTAATTAGAACTGAGCGCGGTATTTTGGGCATCATAGCACTTTTTTAGCTTCTTCCCATAATATATCGAGACTTTCGGCGTCAAGTTTAGAAACGGGGACGGATGCATTTTTTTCCATGTACCCAAATCTCTCGATAAATTTATCGGAGGATTTATTCAAAGCGCCGCACGGATGTATATCCAAAAGCCTTCCGAGATTTACGACGGAAAATAAAATATCTCCGTATTCTTCGATAATTTTATCTTTATCGGTTTTATCATTTAATTCTTTTTTAAGTTCAGAAATTTCTTCATAAACTTTATCTAAAGCGCCGCCTTCGCTTTTAAAATCGAAGCCCATTCTTTTAGCCTTTTCCTGCACCATATATGCCCTGTGAAGGGAAGGCATAGATTCAGATACGTAAACGGAAGGATTTTTCGGCAAATCGGGCATATTTTTTAATTTTTCTTTTTTTTCCTCCCCTTTAATCTTTTCCCAATTTCTAAGAATAACTTCTTCAAGACATTCGCCTTCTTTTAAAGCAAAATCTTTATCGAAAACATGCGGATGCCTTCTGATCAGTTTTTGATTTATAGCATTAATAACGTCTTCTATGGAAAACTCTTTCCTTTCCTCATAAATATCCGATAAAAACACGACTTGAAGAAGGAGGTCTCCGAGTTCTTCCATAATTTCCGCTTTATTATTTGAACTTATCGCATCTACAACCTCATAAGCTTCTTCTATCACGTAAGGCTTCAGCGTCTCTTCGGTCTGCTTCCTGTCCCATGGGCATCCTTCTTCGGAGCGCAGTTTCTTTACGATTTCAATCAGGTTTTTAAGTTCCGTATATTTTTGTTTTTCGTTTTTCATAAAATTATTCCTTTACTTCATTGCGAGCGCATGAGATTGCTTCGCTACGCTCGCAATGACGTAACGGTGTCATTGCGAGCATATCTTTGACTGCGTTTATAAAACCAACGGTTTTATGTAGGCAAAGATGGGACGAAGTCCAGCGCAGCTAACTTCGGCGCAGCGAAGCAATCTGCATTTAACTAAAATAAAACAGTTTAAATATCAGCGCGGTTATTAAAATACCTATAATGCTTCCGGTTAAAACCTCTATCTTAGTATGAATACCGCTGCTTATTCTGGATAATGCAATAAGAAAAGCAAGTATAAACGTAAGAAGCGAAACGACTGGATTTAAAGTTAAAAAGGAAACCGTCAGCCATATTGAAAATGCGACGGCGGCATGTCCGCTTGGAAACCCTCCTCTCAGAGGGGTTCCTTTATTAAACATAGCCTTTATAATTATTATGCCGACAAAAACAATGGAGATTACTACTATTGAGATATCGGAACCCGCAGTTTTTAACATGTCTAAAACATAGTATATCACATAATACAGATATTTTGAAAAAATTATATAACCTACGACAAACGAGCCGAATGAGGACAAAAGAACGGCGCCTGCCGCTAAATTTTTAACCGCTTCTATTCCGGGAGAGTATTCTTTAGATACGTAATCGGCCAGATATTCTATGGATGTATTCAAAGTTTCGGCAAATAGAACGAAGAAAGTGGAAATAAATATAAGAAGAACGTCTATTTTAGACACCCTTAAAAAAAGCGCAAGGAAAATAGCAAGGAGCGCCACGGTAAAATGGATCCTCATATTTTTTTCGGTCTTTGTAGCTAATATTATGCCTTCTATAGCCGCGTTAAAAGATTCCAATAGATTTTGCGGAACAGGTTTCATAATATCCTATCGTATTTCATAATTCTTTATATAAAAAATTCTGCATATATTTCATGTCTTTATCGTAGCCGGAGTCGTCTAAATCCAGCTTATGCTCCTCGTCATGAATATATCCGAAAAGATGAAGAATTCCGTGGATTATTAATAATGCAAGTTCTTTGCCGAACCCGTTCTTGTAATTCTTTTCTCTATTTTTTGGATTTTCGTCTTGTTCCCGCCCGTCCGAAGCGACCCAATCGGCTTTTTCCCAAAAATGCCGGTATCTTTTGAAATTTTTTTCTGCGACGGAAGGTGCGATATAAATCTCTCCTATATAAAAAATATCTCCAACCCACTCTTTTATTTCAAAAGATAAAACGTCCGTCGCCTTATTTTGATTTCTGTATGTCTTGTTTAATTTTTTAATATAGTTTTCCGAGCAAAAAATTATATCGACTTCGTAAGAACCGCAATAAAGCTTTTCTACCGATTTTTTAACGATATAGCGGACTGACTTTCGATTTATTTTCAGCTTTCTTTGGGTATTCGCTATATTTATTAAGGCCTTCATTTGCTTCATTCTTATCATATTCCTCGACGGGCTTGCCGGCATACGGTATCCTCTGGTGAAAAACGGAATTTAAAACTTTTACAAAAGCATCGCCTATGGAATGGAGGTCTTTAAGGGTCAGTTCGCATTCATCCAACTGTCCATCGCTGTAAATTCTATTTATAGTCTTTCTGACCATAAGTTCCAGTCTTGACGGGGAAATGTTGGTCATCGTTCTTGATATCGCCTCGACCGAATCCGCCAGCATAATTATACCAGCCTCCTTAGTTTGAGGTTTTTTGCCGCTGTATCTGAACGCATCTTTTGAAAGATGTCCGTCCTTATTATCATTGAAAGCTTTTTCATAAAATGCCCCTATCATAGAAGTTCCGTGATGCTCTCCGATTATGTTTTCTATTTTATCACCCAATTTATATTTTTTTGCAAGTTCCTGTCCGTCTTTCACATGGGATGAAATAATTAAACTACTCATGGTCGGAGCAAGTTTGTCGTGCGGATTTTCCGAGTTCGATATATTTTCGATAAAATAATTAGGCTTGGTTATCTTTCCTATATCGTGATAGAGGCTTGCGACTCTGGCTAAAAGCGGATTAGCTCCGACCGACGAAGCGGCTGATTCCGCGAGGGCAGCCGCCATTATCGAATGCTGATACGTTCCCGGCGCAACAATAGAAAATTGCCTTAATAGCGGGTTATTGGAACTGGAAAGTTCGAGGAGTTTGAAATCAGTGGTAAAATCAAATAATTTTTCAAATAAAGGTATAAGCCCTATTACCATGATAGAAGATATAATGCCCGATAAAAATGCAAGAACAATGCTGTAAATATTTTGGATATTTATAAGATTCAGCCCTATAAGCGCAAATACCAGCGCCATAAAACTGTTTAAAAACCCCGTGATAACGCCCGCTTTAACGACGCGGCTCCATGAAGAAAAGTCGAAGACCTCGTATGACGCTATAAAACTTCCTGCAAATGTATATATCATAAAAAAAATAGAGTTTTTAAAAATTATCGAGGTCAGAATAGAAAAAAGAGCTATATAAACTACCGAAACCTCGGAATTCAATATTATCCTTATAAGCATAGGCCCAAACGCAAAGGGGATTAAATAGTAAATATCGTTCCTATTTATGAAAGGAAAATACAAAGAAAGGGCTTTCGAAAAAATAATTCCGGCTTTAATTACCAAAATAGAAGACAATAAAATGGTTATAATAAAAACAATATTTTTGAAATCTATGGAATTTCTGAATTTCTTTATATATCGGTAAGGAAATACATAAGACAGCGATAAAAGCATCACTATGACGAAAAACAATCCTATAAGAGACGGAATATTATTTTTTAGCTTAAATTCCGCGTCGTACGTATTTAATTCAAGCGCCTTCGACTTCGTTATAAGTTCGCCGGCGCTTACTAAAAGCATTCCTTCGTTAATATGTATATAAATCGGTGCGTTTTCTTTTTTGATATCTTCTATTTTTTTAAGAGTTAGATATTTTGAATATACGATATCCGGTTTTATCATTCGGTAAACTAATCCGTAAATATCGTTCTGCATATAAGACGGCAGGAAACCAAGATATTTTTTAGTATAATAATAAGTGAAACCTTTCTCTTTTTTTAAGGTAAAAAATATTTGCGGATAATTTATAGTTTTCAGCCTGTTTGTTATTACATTTTTAATTTCTATATTTTTATTATCGGCGGGCATTCGGGACAATACCCCTTTTTTATAAATACTCGAAACTATTTTTAAAATATAAGCTTCGATATTTTTATTGTAATTTAAATAATAAAACTCGTTAAGGACAATCTTGTCTAATTTAATTCCTAATTTAGCGGCAAATATATTTTCGGATATATCCATATTTTGTTTGTTCTGCGCATGGCCATCCTTATAAGACCTTGCAAGAGTAAAAGCCTTCATTATCTTTCTTGAAAGGGTTGCCTTAATTTCGGGATAATATAAATAAACATCGGGACTCTTATTAATTTTCTTTTTCAAGATAGCGTTAGTCGCTTTTACGTTTACGTATCTGAAACTCTTTTCGGCTATTATGGTTTTTGTTGCTATCTCCCCTGCTTTATACTTATTTTTTATAAACTCCACCCCGTTGTAAAGCAAAAAAGTTAAAAATATAGCGGATATTAAAAGCAGGACTAAGAGAGAAGAATAGCGGTTTTTAATTTCTAAAGTATTATTTTTTAGAAATTCGAGAAATTTCGTTCGTTTCATATGCTTTTATTATATTTTGAACAAGTTTATGCCTTAATACGTCGGTTCTGTTAAAATTAACTACTTCTATGCCGAATATGTTCATAAGAATTTTACTTGCGGTTATAAGTCCCGATTCCCTATCGTAAGGCAGATCGGTTTGGGTGATATCGCCGTTCACGACAATCTTGGAACCTGAACCTATTCTGGTAAGCATCATTTTCATCTGTTCATTTGTAGCATTTTGCGCTTCATCCAGTATTATGAAAGAATTATTCAGAGTTCTCCCTCTCATAAATGCGATAGGGGCTACTTCTATTACATCTGATTCTATAAGTTTTATGGCTTTTTCAAACTCTAACATCTCGTAAAGAGCGTCATAAAGCGGCCTTAAATAAGGATTTATTTTCTGCGAAATATCTCCGGGAAGAAAACCAAGTTTCTCGCCCGCCTCAACCGCGGGACGGGTTAATACTATTCTGTCGAACAGCTTCTTTTGAAATAAAGATATAGCGCATGCCATAGCAAGATAAGTTTTGCCGGTTCCGGCCGGCCCCACGCCGATAACTATATCGTTTTTATAAATAGCGTCGGTATATTTTTTTTGATTTGCTGTTCTTGGAGATATAACCTTTTTTCTTGGAGTTATCAGTATGGAAGGGTAAATCTGCGTGCCTACGTCAACTCCCGGATTCTCAATCTTCAGCTTAGCTAGTCTTATTAAATCATTATCGTTTATAGCCTTGCCGGTTTTATATAGATTTAGGAGGTCGTATATGAATCCGGTACAAATTCTTACATTATTTCCATTGCCCTTAACCAGTAACACGTTACCCCTAACGGATATATCAACTTCGAATTCGGTTGCGATAATATCTTTTATATTAGCGGACGGACTGGAAAATTTATTAAAAAGTTCTATGTTTTCCAGTTCTATTTTTTCTATGCGGACGGCTTCTTTTTCGCTGCCGCCGGATATTAACCGGGATTCAGGCGCTTTCGGGATTGTTTTAACCGCACCCGAAATATCCCGCATTTTGACTGCCGCGGCAGACCCCTGATTCCTTGCTTTGTTAGTTATTCCCAAATTTTGTTTTTAATAACCCCTTTATTAAATATATTGTTAATCGACTTTTTTGATTATAACATTATTGACGGAAAAGTCAAAAACGACGGATTTATTTTATGCCTACCTTTTCCAGTAAACTCTCAACAATAAATCTCTTTCGGAAAACGAATAATTTACTTCGCCTTTATAAGCTCTTTCCATGTTTCTTCCGATTCTTTGAGCAAGGTCTTCGCTTGTAGTGTATATTTTAACAATCTTTTCTTTTTCATTTTCTTCCATATTTTCTATTTTTTCCAAAGGGTCTATATAATCCGCTTTTTCCACGGTATTGTTTATAAGATTTAAAATATCGCTTTTATGTTCAAATAAAAACTCACCGCTTAACTCGACAACCCCGTTATAAAATTTTGTTTTTATCTTTAAACATGCGGGGCAAATCGTATAATTTACATCTTCTTTTTTCTTTAAGATGGATTTATAAAGCTCGCCGTCATTTACCCATCTTTTGTTATGGTAAATATTATGGCAATTTTTGCATACGGACATATCTTTATAGGACAGGCTGTTTTTATAGGCGTCAGATTCATCACTTGCCGAATGTTTTTTTATATTCGCGGGGTTCCATCTCTTTCCGTCTATCATTTTATTTGCCTCCTTAACCTTAATCTTAATATAGTTGCGTTGATATTTTGCGCCTATTGCGCCTATTGCGCCTCTTTCGATTATACCATACTAAACTATTTTTTGCCCGTATAAGGCATAACCCAAATCCCGATTTAGAAAAATATTTTCTGGATTCCTGCTTTCGCAGGAATGACTTTGAGGGGATTTATCGTTTCATCCGTTGGGTGTCATTCCTGCTAAAGCAGGAATCCAGATTTACTTAGCATTGGAATATATAAATAAATTTCTAAATCGGTATTTGGGCATAAAACCATAATTGAAAATATCAGCTTTAAATGGCATAATATTATTGAAAAACATTTTCGGAGGGTCGTATATTTAATGAAATTAAAATCAAAATATCTTTATATTTTAACCGCATTTATTTCCGTGCTTATCTTGCTTGCCGCCGCTTTTTTAAAATATCCGCCGCCTGCCGGAAAAACATCCTCCGTATCTAAAAAATCAAAGCCGGTATTGTCAGGATTGTCGAGATATGTTACACCAAAGCCTTTAAAGCCCCCTGTATGCAAGGACGAAACCGTATTTGCCTGCACCGTTAAATACCTCGAATACCTGCGCTATCTGCCGATTTCATCCGCCGGTCCGGACAAATACGAATTCTCATTCCACGCTCCGGATATTTTACATCGAGTTGCGGATTCATATGCATGGAATCCCCAAAATCCATTTGTATTGGGAGCGGCGGCACAATATCTGGAGGCATCGGGTAAACTTCGTGACGGAGAATATGCAAGACCTCAAATAGACGGGACGCTTTTGTCGGAACTTAAAAAAAGTGCAGCGGAAAAGGAATTTAATACGCACCCTTGGAAATGGGTTCTGGTCAGGCAGGCTGAGAAAAGTGAAAGGGTCGAATTATATGAAAACGGCAGGGAAATTTTTTCTTCTCCGGTAAATACCGGCGAATTTGCAACGACTCCAGACGGAACATGGTATGTCTTCCTGCGTTTTCACGATACTACGATGAGCGGCCTGTCGCCGAAACGTATTTCCAAAAAAGCTTACATGTCCTTGAAGCTCAAGCATCCTAGTATGGCAGGATGTTTGGACGGACACCCGATACAATGGGTTGCCTACGACGATTCGGGCATTAAATACGTGGATTATTTTAACAAAGGAATAGCTCTGCATTATATTCCCCGCGCGCGTTACGGATTTCCGCAATCGGCCGGGTGCATAGAGATACCGAAACACAATGCCAGATTTTTACACAAAAATATAGACTACGGAACTATAGTTACCGTTATAGGTTCTGCCGGAAACGCTGTGGCAAAAAAACGCCGCGCCGGAAAGACATACGCCGGTCAATCCTGCACTGAATAAAAAAATTGATATTTAATATCCGGTATATAATTTATAATTTAATGTTTCCTCAAGATTACGCTTTTTACCATATCTGCGGAATCGTTTTTCAATGCAAACGAAGCAAAGAGATATATTATTACGCCCGTTGCGAGAGAAGCTAAAACAACCGTCAGCGAAGCGTAATTGAACCTCTCTAATGCAACTATTAGAAATTCTACTATTAACCCCATAATAAAACTTGCGGCCAATGTTTTAACGAACGATTTAAAAAAGTTTGCGCCCAAACCGATGCCTTTTTTTAGATAAAGTTTTCTTAAAAGAAACAGGTAATTAAAAATCAGCGAAATGCTCGACGCCAGCGCCAGTCCGTAAACGCCCATAACCCGCATAAGCAGGACGGCAAATATAATATTTATAATCAGAGAAATTATAGCCGCATTTACCGGGGTTTTAGTATCTTTCATTGAATAAAAAACCGGAACGACCGTCTTTAAAAGCGCCGACGCCCACAAGCCGACGATAAAAAACAGAAGAACTCCAGCCGTTTTTTGCGCATCCGCCGTATTGAATACTCCGTGCATATATATCAATTTTACGAGACTGCTTCTTAAAAGTATTAAACCTATGCTTGAAGGAATTATTATAAAAAACATCAGGGACGAAGAAAAATTAAAAGCTCCGGCAACTTCCTTAACGTCGTTTTTTGCAAACGAAGCGGAAAGAGTCGGAAAAATAGCCGTCTGCATCGCTATAGCGAAAACGCCGAGGGGAAACTGGTAAAGCCTGTCCCCGTAATAAAGATAAGAGATACTGCCGGAAGGCAGAAAAGATGCGAGAAGAGTATCAAAAACCAGATTGAGTTGAATTACCGCCATTCCCATAAGGGAGGGCGTCAGCAGTTTAAAAACAGATTTTACGTCGCTGTTTCTAAAGTTAAATTTGAAACCGAGGCTGATTTTCTTTTTCTTAATATAATAAATCTGCGATAAAAGCTGTAAACCTCCACCGAGCATAACGCCGACCGCAAGAGCAAAAATACCCGGATGAAAAAAGGGTCTTAAAAAAATAGCGGAGATTATTAATAAAACATTTAATATTATAGGGTACATCGCTCCCGGGGCATAAGAACCGTGGACGTTTAAAACTCCCGATAAAAATGCCGCGAGCCCTATCATAAATATATACGGAAACATAATCTTGGTAAGCAGAACCGCAAGCCGTAATTCAAGCGGTTTATTTAAAAAACCGGGCGCCGTAACCGCTACGAAAAAGAACGAAAATAAAAATCCTATTAAGGAAAGAAATAAGAGGATAAAAAATAATGCGGTAAAAACGGTCTTAAACAGGTCTTCCGAATCGGCATTGCTCT
Source organism: bacterium (assembly GCA_021812245.1). Classification (GTDB taxonomy): domain Bacteria; phylum SZUA-79; class SZUA-79; order Acidulodesulfobacterales; family Acidulodesulfobacteraceae; genus Acidulodesulfobacterium_A. The sequence continues at coordinate 22,218 of JAKAOK010000003.1, forward strand.
TTTTAGCCAAATTATCCGAGTAAACCGGAATAAACGATGCAGATATTCCTCCCTCGCCGAATAGCCTTCTGAATAAATTTGGTATCCTGAAAGCTACGAAGAACGCATCGGTAGCCATTCCCGCGCCGAAAAAGTACGCGATGCAGACATCCCTCAATAAGCCTAAAATCCTGCTTATCAAAGTAAAAAACGAAACAACCGATAAATTTCTGACTATTTCATGGTTTTTCAAAGATATTTTTGAATCAGGATTTCCGCTATCTGCACAGCATTAAGCGCCGCCCCTTTTCTTACGTTATCCGCTACAATCCATAAGTTTAGACCGTTCGGCACGGAAAAATCCTTTCTTATCCTGCCTACAAAAACCTCGTCTTTTCCGGCGGTCTGAGTCTGATAAGGATATTTTTCATCGGGATTGCCGCTTAATATGTCGTCTACAAGCTTTATTCCCGCCGTTTTCGATAATATTTTCTTAATATCTTTGATATCGAAACTTTTTTCGGTTTCTATATTAACGGATTCTCCGTGGGAAAAAAATACAGGGACGCGCACCGTAGTGGCAGATACGCCTATATTCTTATCGTGCATTATTTTCTGCGTTTCCTTTATCATCTTAATTTCTTCTTTCGTGTATCCGTCTTCGCCGAAAACATCGATTTGAGGAATACAGTTAAAGGCTATCTGCACCGGAAATTTTTCCGGATAAATATCTCCTTTTGCGTTAATAATGCCGGCCGTCTGATAAAACAATTCGTCCATAGCCTTTTTGCCCGCTCCGGAAGTGGACTGGTATGTGGATACGACTATCCTTTTTATTTTATACCTGTCGTGAATAGGCTTAAGCGGCACGACCATTTGAATAGTGGAGCAATTAGGATTGGCTATTATGTTTTTCTTTGAATAATATTTTATATCGTCGGGGTTAACCTCGGGAACTACTAACGGAACGTCTTCGTCCATCCTGAAATAAGACGTATTATCGATAACTACCGCTCCTTCCTTTGCGGCAATGGGCGAAAACCTTGCGCTTATCGAACCTCCCGGACTGGATAGTACTATATCGATATTCTTTTTCTTAAAAGAATCTTCTTTCAAGACATCCACAATATAATCTTTGCCTTTAAATTTTATGGTTTCGCCGAGAGAGTTTTCGGAAGCAAAAAGATAAAGTTCTCCGACCGGAAAATTTCTCTGTTCCAATATTTCTATAAATTCCCTGCCGACAAGACCGGTAGCTCCTGTTATGCCGATATTATATTTTTCTTTTTTCATATCCTTTATGTTTTCTTTATATTTGCCTATCCGCAATTAATTTTTATTTTTTTAATTCTTCTATGACTGCCCTGCCCATTTCTTTAGTACCCACGAGTTTCGTTCCAGCGGCGTTTGAATAAATATCGGCTGTCCTATATCCGTTTTTAATAACTTTTCCTACGGCAATTTCTATTTTTTCGGCAAGATTATCCATATCAAAACTGTATCTGAGCATCATCGCAACGGATAAAATAGCCGCAATGGGATTGGCTTTATTTTGGCCGGCGATATCGGGAGCGCTTCCATGTATCGGCTCATACATTCCTTTTTTGCCGTTGAGGCTTGCGGACGGAAGCATTCCTATGGAACCTGCGACCATAGAGGATTCGTCGCTTAATATATCTCCGAACATATTCGTCGTTACGATAACGTCGAAAGATTTAGGCTGCCTTATTAACTGCATGGAACAGTTATCGACATACATATTGGTTAACTCGACGTCGGGATATTCTTTGGCTACTTCGGCAACCACATTCCGCCATAGCTCGGTGCATTCCAGAACATTGGCTTTATCTACCGATAAAACTTTCTTTCTTCTTTTTCTTGAAATTTCAAAGGCTATTTTAGCTATTCTTTCTATCTCTTTTGTGGTATAAACTAAGGTATTTATGCCCTTTTTTTGTCCGTCCTCCAAATCAAAAACGCCCCTCGGCTGACCGAAGTATATACCGCCGGTCAGTTCCCTTACTATCATCATATCGGTTCCCTGTACGACGTCTTTCTTTAACGGAGAAGCGTCGATAAGTTCATCGTAAATCTTCGCCGGTCTTAAATTTGCATATAATTCAAGGTCGTATCTTAACGTTAAAAGCGCTTTTTCGGGTCTTAGCTCTATTGGAAGAGATTCCCATTTAGGTCCGCCTACGGCTCCAAAAATAACCGCATCCGCCTCTTTTGCCAGTTTAAGGGCTTTTTCCGTTATAGGTTTTTTATATTCGTCGTAAGAAGCCCCGCCTACAAGGTCTTCTTCTATTTCGTATCTGACGGCATTAGAATCGAATAAAAACTTTAATACGTTTACTGCTTCGCCCGCAACTTCGGTTCCGATTCCGTCGCCGGCAAAAAGAGCTAATTTTATCATAATTTATTTCTTACCCTCCCTAATCTTTTTTTTGGCATATGCAATCAAACCGCCGGCATTAACAAGTTCGGACATAAATTTTGGGATAGGTTTGGCTTTTACGACGGTATTTTTTGTTTTGTTTTTAATTTCTCCGGTATCGGTATCTACTTCCAGTATATCGCCGTTATCCATTCCGTCGGTATCGGCTTCGAGTATAAACAATCCTATGTTAAAGGCGTTTCGGTAAAAAATTCTCGCAAAACTCTTGGCTATTACTACAGGCACTCCGCTGACTTTAATGGCTCTCGGAGCATGCTCTCTCGAAGAACCGCAGCCGAAATTATTTCCGGCGGCAATAAAATCTCCTTTGGAAACTTTTGACGGAAACGATTCATCGGCATCTTCCATGCAGTGTTTTCTTAAATTTTCGTCGCTTGAATCGTTTAAGTATCTTGCGGGTATAATCGCGTCGGTATCTATATTGTCCCCAAATTTAAAAACTTTTCCGCTGAATATCATGACATCTCCTCCCAAATCCCGATTTAGAAACTATTTAATAAATTCCAATATCCCGTCATTGCGAGCGCAGCGAACGCTGCGCTCGCAATGACATTATCGGGATTTGGATCTCCTTTATATTACTTATTTAATACTAAACCACTTCGTCGGGGCCGGCAATCTTTCCTAGTATAGCCGATGCCGCGCAGACTGCCGGATTAGCAAGATAAACCTCGCTCTTGACGTCCCCCATTCTTCCCTTAAAATTTCTGTTGGTGGAAGATATCGCCCTTTCGCCGTCGGCCAATATTCCCATATATCCGCCGAGACATGGTCCGCATGTCGGAGTGCTGACCACCGCTCCGGCATCCATAAATATATCTATAAGCCCTTCTTTCGCAGCCGCCCTATAAATATCCGGGGTGGCGGGTATAACGATAAGCCTTGAATATTTCGCTATTTTTTTCCCTTTTAAAATTTCTGCAGCAATTCTTAAATCTTCTATCCTTCCGTTTGTGCATGAACCTATAACCGACTGGTCTATCTTTATGTTTTTTGCCGAAGCCTCGTTAATATCTACGCTGTTTTCCGGAAGATGCGGAAAAGCAACTTGAGGATTAATCGATTCTGTATTAAATTTTAATACTTTTGCATATTCGGCATCTTCGTCGCTCTTATAAAATATATAATCCTTTTTCGCCCTGCTTTTAACATAATCTTCGGTGATTTCGTCCGGTTCGAATATTCCGCTTTTTGCTCCGGCTTCTATCGCCATATTGGATATGGTAAATCTGTCCGACATTCCGAGATGCTTAAACGTGCTTCCGGCAAACTCTAATGCCATATAGTTCGCTCCTTCGACGCCTATTTTCCCGATAAGATACAAGACAAGGTCTTTGCCGGATACCCATTTTTTAGGTTTGCCTTCAAAAACTACTTTTATGGATTCGGGAACTTTGAGCCATAACTCGCCGAAGGCAAATGCGTAAGCGAGATCCGTAGAGCCTACCCCCGTAGCGAAAGCCCCTAAAGCGCCGTATGTACAGGTATGGGAATCGGCGCCTATCACAAGGTCTCCGGGCAGAACTATGCCCTTTTCAGGCAGAAGCGCATGCTCGACTCCGGCTTCTCCGCATTCGAAATAATTCTCTATATCGAATTTCTTTGCAAACTCCCTGAGCATCTTAGCTTGTTTAGCACTCAAAATGTCTTTATTGGGAACAAAGTGGTCGGGAACTAAAGCGATTTTTTTTCTGTCGAAAACCTCATTTATTCCTATAGCTTCAAACTCTTTTATAGCTATAGGGGCAGTAATATCGTTACCGAGAGCGATATCTACTCTGGCACTTACGATATCGCCGGGAGCGACGGCTTCGTTATCGGTATGATTTTGAATTATTTTTTCCGTAATAGTTAAAGGCCTTGACATTTTATTCTCCTTTTTATTTTTGCCAAAATCCCTATTTAGAAAATATTTATAAGTTTTAATGCTATATAACACTGGATGAGCTTCGCTGTACTTCGTTTCCCGCTTTCGCGGGAATGACAACACAGAGATTGAAGTTTACACCAAAAGAGTGTCATTCCCGTCTGCATCAAAGGCATGCTTTGATAAACGCAGACGGGAATATCCGCGAAAGCGGGAATCCAGAAAATAAATTTCTAAATATCGATTAGGGTTTTGCTTAATGATTGCGAACATCAACTATGTGTAATATAATTTGATTCAAGCATTTATTTCCATTTCGCAGGCCGATTTACCGGCGGTATTTTTATTATGAACGTACAGTTTGTTTAAAGCATTGACATAAGCCTTTGCGCTTGCGACTACGATATCGGTATGGGCGCTTCTTCCCGTAATGCCGATTCTCTTATCCGCATCTTCTATAGTAACCGAAACATCTCCCTGCGCCTCCGTCGTTCCCCTTATTGATTTAACTTCATAAGCCACGACCTTTGCCCTTGAATTAACAATTTTTTCTATAGCGTTTATTGCCGCATCTACCGGACCGTTTCCGCATGAAGAATTATGCTTTAATTCACCGTCAACCATTAATTTGACCATTGAAAGAGGCGAAACGGTATCGCCGCAAACTACGTTTACGTATTTTAACTCATACTTTTCAAGAGGATGCGATTTTGCGACAAGGGAATCTATATCTTCGTCGTAAATATCCTTTTTTCTATCGGCCAAAGCTTTAAATTTAACAAAAGCGGCTTCTACTTCTTCGTCCTTTAATAAATATCCTAAAGATACCAACTTCTCTTTAAACGCATGTTTTCCCGAATGTTTGCCTAATACTAATTCGTTAGGCTGTCTTCCTACGCGTTCTGGAGTCATAATTTCATATGTGGTTTTTTCTTTTAATACGCCGTCCTGATGAATGCCCGCTTCGTGCGCAAAAGCATTTTTGCCTACTATCGCCTTATTGGGCTGAACGGATATTCCGGTTATATGGGTTAAAAGCTGGGAAGACCTGTATATTTCGGTAGTATTTATGCCTGTAACCGCATTATATATATCTTTTCTGACGTCTAAAGCCATTACTATTTCTTCGAGCGCCGCATTTCCGGCTCTCTCCCCTATGCCGTTAATGGTGCATTCGACTTGATTCGCTCCGGCTAAAATCGCCGACAAAGAGTTTGCCGTACCTAATCCCAAATCGTTATGGCAGTGAACGCTAAGTATGATATTATCTATACCTTCAACTCTTTCTCTTATATTTTTTATAAAATTAAAAAACTCGAACGGGGTAGCAAAACCGACGGTATCGGGAATATTCACAGTCGTGGCGCCGGCGGCTATAACCCCTTCTACTACTTCATATAAGAAATTCATATCGGTTCTTGTAGCGTCTTCGGCGGAAAACTCGATATTTTCCGTAAACGATTTGGCATATTTTACCATATTGACGGCTCTTTCGTATAATTCGTTCCTGGTCATTTTAAGTTTATACTTAAGATGTACGTCCGACGTAGCGATAAAAGTATGTATGACCGGCCTTGCCGCATATTTAACCGCGGAATACGCCCTGTATATATCTTTTTCGTTTGCCCTTGCAAGCCCTGCTATCTCCGCTCCTTTTATCTCCATAGCTATCGTCTTTACGGCTTCAAAGTCGCCTTCGGAAGCGATGGGAAAACCGGCTTCTATGACATCAACTCCGAGCCGGGAAAGCTGACGCGCAAGATTTAATTTTTCTTCTATATTCATACTCGCTCCCGGAGACTGTTCGCCGTCTCTCAGGGTAGTATCGAATATTTTAATTTTTTTAAATTGATTATCGCCCATAAGCCCTCCGGAATACCGCTTATCCAATTTCTTTGTTCTTTTTTATCTTAGCACTAACAAGATAAAAATACAATAGAGGCGAGATAAAAGAATACAGAATAAAAATCGCAAAAAGTGATTCCACGGGTTTAATTATAATTATAATCAGAATCAATAAAAGTAGAACGAGCGATTCAAACGCCCTGCGCTTAAAAACGGAAAAATCCTTCATTGCAAAATAGCCTATGTTGCTTATCATTAAAAAACCGGCGGCAACGCTCAAAACAAGCATTATTTCGCTTATCAATACGGTTTTTAAGGAAAATTCGGTCATAAAGAAAAGAAACGAAACAATGGTTCCAGCGGCGGCCGGAGAAGGAAGCCCCATAAATTTATTATATTCTACCGAATTCCGCTGAACATTAAATCTAGCAAGCCTGAGCGCCGCTCCAAGGAGATAAACAAAAGCAGCCGCCCATCCCGCCCTGCCGTAACCTATAAGAAACCATTTAAATAACAATACGGACGGAGCGACTCCGAATGCGATAAGGTCGGACAATGAATCGTATTCTATGCCGAATTTGGAGCTTGTATTCGTAAGCCGTGCTACTTTTCCGTCTATCCCGTCAAAAAAAATCGAAGCTATTATAAGCCAGCCGGCAATACGGTATTTTCCTTCTATGGAGTTAATAATAGAATAAAACCCCGATAGAAGCGAAAGACTGGTTATTAAATTCGGCAAAAGGAAGACGCCCTTCGTCATGCTGTTTTTATAAATATTATTCGAGGCTAAGGCATCTTTTAAGGGCTGATGCGGTTTTTTCATAATTTTTTTACGATATTTTACCTATAATCGTTTTTCCCGAAAACACTATGTCTCCAACTTTAATATTCTGTTTAAAACTTAAAGGCAGGTATAGATCCAACCTGGAGCCGAATTTAATTAAACCGAACCTGTTTCCCGATCGTACTCTGTCTCCTTCTTTGATATTGCAGACTATTCTTCTCGCGATAAGCCCCGCTATCTGAACAAAAGCTATTCTTTTATTTTTGTCGCCCGCATTATCTTCTATATTTAATATTACTCCGTTAAACTCGTTTTCTATCGATGCCTTGTCTAAATTAGCGGAAAAAAACTTTCCTTTGTTGTAGATTATCTTTTCCACTCTCCCGCCGATAGGAATTCTGTTTATATGAACGTTAAACAAAGACATAAAAATGCTTACCTTAACGGTTTCGCCTTTTAAAAATCTATCGTCGAAAACTTCCTGTAGGAATATGACTCTGCCGTCGGCTGGAGAAACTATTTCGCCGCCGCCCAAAATACAATCAGGTTTGCGTTCGGGATCCCTAAAAAAATAAATACTGAAGATAAAAAACAGAAAAAACAGAAAAAACAACGATAAAAAAAGATATTTTATATATATATATTTTGCGTAAAAATACAAAAATAAAAAAAGGACGGAAAGCAATAATATTACTGTTATAATTTTAATTCCTTCTTTCGCAATATATTTCATTTTCGTATTTTTTAGGCATTTTTACATTTTTATGCTATACAACGGATTGCGGCATTATCAATTTTTTGATTTATCGACTATTTTATTTTTAGTTATCCACGGCATTAATGACCTTAATCTATTTCCGACTCTTTCAAGCTGATGCTCTTCCCCGTTTCTCGTAAGAGCGTTAAACGAAGGCTTGCTGGCTTTATTCTCAAGCATCCATTCGGTTGCAAACTTTCCCGTCCTTATCTCTTCCAGCACTTTTTTCATCTCGCATTTAACTTTTTCATCGATAACTCTTGGTCCCCTCGTTAGATCGCCGTATTGAGCGGTATTGCTTATGGAATATCTCATATTTGAAATTCCGCCCTCGTATATAAGATCGACTATAAGTTTCATTTCGTGGATACATTCGAAATATGCGCTCTCTTCCTGATATCCAGCTTCGACAAGCGTTTCAAAACCCGCCGTCATAAGAGCCGCAAGCCCCCCGCACAGAACTGCCTGTTCTCCGAAAAGATCCGTTTCGGTTTCTTCCCTGAATGTGGACTCCAAGATGCCGGCTTTGCCTCCGCCTATAGCGGCGGCATACGATAACGCCATATTTTTAGTATTACCGGTATAATCGTTATGTACCGCAATTAAATCGGGTACCCCGCCTCCTTTTTCAAACTCGTGCCTTACTAAATGTCCCGGCCCCTTAGGCGCTACCATAAAAACGTTTACCTCTTTTGGAGGAATTATCTGACCGAAATGTATGCTGAAACCATGCGCAAAAACCAGATATTTGTCGGCTTTTAAACCCGGCTCTATATCATGTCTATAAACATCTCCATGAATTTCGTCAGGAAGCAAAACCATAATAACGTCAGCTTTTTCCGCCGCTTCTTTAACCGGATATACTTCAAAACCAGCATTTTTAGCTTTTGCAAAAGAATTGCCGTCCGGCCTTAAGCCTATTATAACTTTCACGCCCGAATCTTTTAAATTTAAAGCATGAGCATGCCCCTGCGATCCATAACCTATGATCGCTACGGTTTTTGATTGAATCAGCCTTAAATCGGCATCTTTTTCGTAAAAAATGTTCATTAAAACCCCCTTACAAAATAATTTATTTGCTTATTTTTATTTATCAGCTTGATTTTCTTGTCCTCTGCAAAGCTATTATACCGGTCTTAACGATATCTTTTATGCCTAACGGCCTTAAAATATCGATAAGCGATTCTATTTTTCTTTCGGAACCGGTCGCCTCCAGCGTATAAGAATTCCTTGAAACATCTATAACACGGCCTCCGAATATATCTTTTATTCTGAATATATCGCTTTTTGTGGTTTCATCGGCATTCACCTTAATTAAAACCGTCTGCCTTACCACGGAATCTTCGTCCGTTAACTCCTGCACTTTTATAACATTGACAAGCCTATTAAGCTGTTTTGTAATCTGCTCTAAAATCTGCGTATCTCCCGACGTGGCGATTATCATCTTAGATTCGTTTTTCTCGAGCGTTTTTGCAACACAGATACTGTCTATATTAAATCCTCTTGCCGAAAAAAGTCCTGCGACTCTGGTGAGCACGCCGGATTCATTTTCGACATGAATGGAAAGAATATGGGTTTTTTCCATAATAATTTTAATGTATCGTTAATTTATTATAAAATAACTTACTTATACCAATAACATTCCGGTAATAGGAGCACCGGTTGGAACCATAGGATAAACACCTTCTTCTTTATCTACGACAAAATCCATCATGACCGGTTTTTTTATCGACAGCGCTTTTTCTATCACGGGAACAACTTCTTCGGGAGTTTTTGCCCTCAAACCGACCGCGCCGTAAGCTTCGGCAAGTTTAACGAAATCAGGGTTAACGTTCATTTCCGAAAACGAATATCTTTTATGGTAGAATAATTCCTGCCACTGCCTTATCATACCGAGAAAATTATTATTAATTATCGCTATTTTAACGGGTAAATTATACTGTACGGCGGTTGCCAGCTCTTGAATATTCATCTGAATGCTTCCGTCTCCGGCAATGTCGAAAACGGTTTTATCGGGACATGCAATCTGGGCGCCGATTGCCGCAGGAAATCCGTAACCCATAGTACCGAGTCCGCCTGAAGTCAACAAAGTTCTAGGATTTTTAAATTTATAAAACTGCGCCGTCCACATCTGGCTTTGACCCACTTCGGTAGCTATTATTGCGTCTCCTTCCGTAAGCTCATAAATTTTTTCTATTACATATTGAGGTTTTATTATATCGTTCATTCGGTATAAAAGAGGGTGCTCATACTTCCATGCGTTTATTTCTTCAAGCCAGTCCAGCCTTTCATATTTCGCAGATGAAATTTCTTCCGTTTTATTGTTTAAAATTTCAATAAGGCTGCTTAAAACAGACTTAACATCGCCTACCACCGGTATTTCTATCTTTACGTTCTTGCCTATCGAAGACGGGTCGATATCTATATGGGCAAATTTTGCATTTTTGCCGAATTCTTCAACCTTTCCGGTAACCCTGTCGTCAAATCTTGCTCCGATAGCTACGATAAAATCCGCATTAGATGTTGCCATATTTGCGGCATAAGTACCGTGCATTCCGAGCATGCCGAAAAAAAGCGGATGGCTGGAAGGAAAGCTGCCGAGCCCCATAAGCGTAGATGTAACCGGTAAATCGAGCAGTTCTGCCAACTCTTTCAGTTCGTTAGCCGCGTTTGAGTTGATAACCCCTCCGCCTACATAAAGCAAAGGTTTTTTTGCTTTTAAAATTTCTGCCGCAAGTTTTGAAATCTGAATATGATGCCCGAAATACGTCGGGCTGTAACCTCTTAATTCAACGGTCTCCGGATAGTCGAACTCGCATACGCTTGAAGTAATATCTTTTGGTATGTCTATTAATACGGGTCCGGGTCTGCCGGTGGAAGCGATATAAAACGCTTCTTTAATAGTCTTTGCAAGGTCTTTTATGTCTTTTACCAGATAATTATGTTTTGTGCACGGCCTCGTTATGCCGACCGTATCGGCTTCCTGAAACGCATCGTTGCCGATTAAATTAGTCGAAACCTGTCCGGTTAATATAACCATAGGTATCGAATCCATATTTGCCGTGGCAATGCCTGTTATCGTATTAGTAGCCCCTGGACCCGATGTTACGAGGACAACGCCCACCTTTCCGGATGCTCTCGCATAGCCGTCGGCGGCGTGAGCCGCTCCCTGTTCATGCCTGACAAGAATATGCTTTATTTTATCTTTATAATTAAAAAGTTCGTCGTAAATATTTAAAACCGCTCCGCCCGGATATCCGAATATAGTATCTACGCCTTCTCTTATGAGGCTTTCCATAATTATTTTTGAGCCGGTCATTAAATTTTTTTTCGAATTATGATTCATATTTCATTTCCTTATATTTCTATTGATTATAGCTCCCTCATCGGCGGATGAAACCATATCCGCGTATCTTGACAAATAACCGTAATCGATTTTTTTGGGTTTTTTAGAAATTTTCAGCTTTCTTTTATTTAGTTCCTCGTCGGGAACAAGCACGTTTAGTTTCCTGCCTGCAACATCTATTTCTATCTTATCGCCGTTGTTTAAAAGGGCAATAGGTCCTCCTTCCTGAGCTTCGGGTGATATGTGTCCGATACACGGACCTCTTGTTCCTCCGGAAAACCGTCCGTCCGTAATAAGGGCAACTTTTTCTCCCAGCCCCATTCCGACTATCTGCGAGGTCGGCGCAAGCATTTCTCTCATTCCCGGTCCTCCTTTGGGTCCTTCATATCTTATGACTACGACGTCGCCTTCTTTAATGGCGCCTTTAGAAATATTTTCCATTGCCGATTCTTCGCTGTCAAAAACCACCGTATTTCCGGTGAATTTCATCATCGACGGACTTACCCCGCTGGATTTTATTATAGCGCCGTTTGGAGCTAAATTACCGTAAAGAACCGCTATTCCGCCTTCTTTGCGGTAAGGATTGTCTATCTTCCTTATAACTTCATTATTAACGTAATCAACGCCGGATATTATTTCGCTTATAGATTTACCGGAGACTGTAACAGGATTAACATTTATAACCGTTTTTAACTCGTAGAGCAGGGAAGGTATCCCGCCTGCAAAATCAAGGTCTTCCAGAAAATATTCTCCCGCAGGCCTTAAACTGGTAATCTGCGGGGTATTCTTCGAAATCTCGTCGAATAGTTTTAAATCCAATTTTATTCCGGCTTCATTTGCAATGGCAAGCAGGTGTAAAACCGAATTGGACGAACCTCCGAGAGCCATATCTACCGCTATAGCATTTTTAAAAGAATCCAGCGTTGCAATATCCCTAGGACGTATGCCGTCCCTTACAAGGTCAACAACCCTTGCGCCGCTTTCAAAAGCCATCCTTTTCTTTATCGCCGAACCGGCAAGGGCCGTACCCGCCCCCGGTAAAGACATGCCCAGAACTTCAGTCAAACATGCCATAGTATTTGCGGTATAAAGTCCCTGACACGACCCCTGCCCGGGACATGCGCACATTTCCAAGTCGTTAAGCTCTTTTTCGGTTATCTCGTTTATTCTGAATTTTGCCACGGCTTCAAATGTATCCCGAACAAAAGAAAGTCTGTTTCCGTGATAATGCCCTGAAAGCATAGGCCCTGCGGTAACAACAACAGACGGGATATTAAGGCGCAGGGAAGCCATAAGCATACCTGGAGTAATTTTATCGCAATTAGTTAAAAGAATAAGACCGTCGAGACAGTGTGCCTCCGCTACGGTTTCTACCATATCGGCGATAAGTTCTCTGGAAGGAAGCGAATAGTGCATGCCAAGGTGTCCCATGGCGACTCCGTCGCAAATTCCGGGAATCCCGAAAACGAAAGGATGTCCTCCATTGCTGTAAACACCGTTTTCGGCGGCTCTTTCCAGGTCTCTTATGCCGACATGCCCCGGTATTAAATCGGTAAAGCTCGAAGCAATGCCTATAAAAGGTTTTTTCATTTCGCTTTTGGCTATTCCCGTTGCATACAAGAGCGACCTGTGGGGGGTTCTGTCTATTCCTTCTTTGATATTATTGCTTTTCATAAAATTTATCCTTGTTTATGATGGGGCTGGCTTTAAATTTATCCTGCTATTTTTTCTTTAATAATTTTTTTCATTATATCGTTGCCGTTAAGCTTTTTTAGCTTAAGTTCTTTTATGGCTTTCTGCTCATCGGGGGTCAAAAAGGGCTTAGTGCTGTATTTATTTAACATTTTTTCTATTTCCATATGTTCGTTGTATATCTTTTTAAAATGTTCGTCGCCGGCGGCAAGAGATTCCGCCATTTTTTTCTCGGCTTCATCTAAAAATTGCATAAATAATCCTCCTATAAATAAAATAAAACAAAAATTTTTAGCTATATTTATAAAATTAATAATTCTTAAAAAGGCCCGTTGCCGTAAACATAATAAGGGGATAACTCTTCCGCATATTTTAAATCGCTTATAAAATTACTTTCCAACGTATATACGGACGCAAAATAAGCGCTCTGCCTTAAATCGAAAGGCGCGGTTTTAGCGCTAATACTTTCCAATTCAATTTTAAATTTTTCGTAATCGTCTTCTTTATTGAAGCCGTAAACAAGAGAAGGTTTATTTTTCATATCTTCGATAAACGACTTAAGTTCGGCTATATTTAAAAGATTTATTTTAAACCTCCGCGTAAAATTTGCTTTATCCGCAAAATATTCAGATACATAATAATGACCTTTTGCCGCATCTTTTACGGCTACGATATTCTCGGAACCAACGCTGTTTTTTGCCAGCGAATATGCGCAGACTAATAAACTTTCCACTCCCATAATGTTTATTCCTAAAACATACGATAATGTTTTTGCGATGGTTAGGGAAACCCTTATGCCGGTATAAGAACCCGGACCTAAAATAACTGCTATTCCGGTTAAATCGCTTAATTTTATACCGGCTTTCCGCATTATTTCGTTCAATTGTTTAAATATCAGGATAGAATGTTTCTCATGAAAGTCCGAAATAGATTCGGAAACCTTATTGAAATTTTCATCCGCTATTAATACATTAGAATATCCGTTTGAACTGTCTATCGACAACAAAAGCATCTTATGTTTTTATAGCTCTTATTATGTCGTTATAAGAAACAAATAATAGGAGCATTATTAAAAGCGCGAATCCGACTTTTGCCGCCGTTTCCTGAAATTTGATACTTAAGGGTCCTCTCTTAATCATTTCTATTATGGAAAATAGTAAATGGCCTCCGTCTAAGGCGGGTATAGGAAATAGATTTACAAGTCCTATATTAACGCTTATAAATGCTATGAAATAAAAAAAACCGGAAACCCCGAGGCTCGCCGCTCTTCCAGAAAGCTGGGCTATCATTATAGGTCCGCCGAGATCGCTCGCCGGAAGTTTTCCCGCTATCAGATAAAAAAGACTTACGACGGTAATATATATGACAAACCATATTTCTTTTACTGCGGAGTAAAAAGAATTCAATAAACCGGTATATTTGTAAAAAACAGCTTTATTGGAAGGCGTTATTCCGATTATATATCTTTTTATCTTCTGCCGGTAAATATTTAAGCCCGAGGTTAATTCCGGTTTTAACTTCACTTTTTTAAATATATTATTTTCTTTGACTCCTAAAGTTATCGTGCTATTGCCGAATTTTTCGATATATTTTGACAAACCAGCCCATGAATTAACCTTTATTCCGTTAACTCTGGTAATTATATCGCCTTTTTTAAGTCCCGCTTTTACCGCGGGCCTGCCTTTCATAACTCCGCCTATAACAGGCTTTAGAACCGGTCTTCCCGCCATAAAAATAATGGTAAATATTACGGCGGCTAAAACGAAATTAAAAAAAGGGCCGAAAAAAATAATTAAAAATTTTTTATACGGGGGGAGGTTGCTGTATGAACGCTTCATGTCCTCCGGCGGCAATTCCTCCGAAGGGTCTTCGCCGAGAAGCTTGACGTATCCGCCTAAAGGAAGCGCGGAAATGACGTATTCCGTTTCTCCGATTTGCCTGCCGAAAACCTTAGGTCCGAAACCCAGCGAAAACTTTTCGACTTTAACGCCCATTTTTTTTGCGACTATGAAATGTCCGAACTCGTGAATAAGAACGATGACGCTTATTACAATGATAAAAGCAACGATGTCGTAGATAATTCCATTAATCATAATTTTTTTTATATATTAAAATTTTTATATGTTTTAAATATTAATATATCTTATTATATTTTTTTTTTGTTAAAAATGCAATTTTTTTTAACTTCTCAGGGTGATTCCAAAACGGACGTTCAACTCTTTTACGAGGCCGTCTCTTAATAAATTGACTTCTTCCATAGTCGGCGTTCTGTCGTCCGCCATTGCATCGTATCTTATAAGAAAGGATATTTTACCCTCCTCTATCTGTTTTCCGCTGTAAACATCAGCCAATCTCACGTTTTTAATTAACCCCGAAAAACCCTTTATGAATTTTTCCACGGCCGCGTATTCTATGCTCCCGTCGGCAACAATAGAAATATCCTGCTCTATTTCCGGATATTTATTGGGCTGGATAAAAGACTTTTTACCGGAAATAAAATCTTTGATAAAATCGATATCGAACTCGAATGCAAAAACCTTATACTCTATCTTAAACTCATCAAGTATTTCTTTTTTTATTTCTCCAAAAATACCGGCTCTTTTTTTGCCTATTAAAACTTCTAAAGCCTCATTTTCATTATAAAACCTGCCGGCATCCGCTTTATTAAATACGAATTTTTTAATACCGGATTCTTTGAGCAAAAACTCGACTACGCCTTTTCCGTCGTAAAATTCCGGCTCACGGCTCATATGCTTAATTCCCGTACAAATACTTCCGCATAAAATATTTTTTTCCGTAACCGGATATCCGTCAGACTCTTCTCCGATATAAATCTTTCCGATTTCAAATATTTTAATGTTTTTATGTTTTTTAGAATTTTGCGACGCCGCCTTTAATATATCCGGTATTATGCTGATTCTGAAAAATGCGTAATCTTTAGAAATAGGATTCTTAAGCTCTAGAACGCCGGTTTTATCGCCTACGCCTCCAAGCGAAATATTTATCTCTTTTTCTCCGGTAAGCGAAGGGGAAATAACCTCGGTAAATCCGCCGTATCTTAATAAATTCCTGAAGAGCCTCGATGTTTCGAAGTTTTGATTCTTTTGCGGCGGTCTTAAAATACCTGATGGAACCGAAGATTTAATATTATCGTAACCGTAAATTCTAAATACGTCCTCGTAAATATTAACGTTTTCGGTTATATCGCTCCTGAAATAAGGCGGCGCAACCGAGATAATTTCGCCTGCCGCCGCTTCTTCGGATTTATTTTCTATAATTTTATATCCAAGACGGGATAAAAAACGGGGCGCTTTATTTTTTACCGCGGTATCCCCAAGAAAATCGGACAAATCATTTAATTTGATTTCATAAATTTTCGGGTTATCGCATTCCTTTATATCATAGGCTTGGCAGGAGATATTAAAGCCGTCCGCGTATTTATTAAAAAGATATAAAAAACGTCTTATTGCAAATATGCTTAGAAACGGGTGAAGACCCTTTTCGAAGCGGGTCGAAGCATCCGTTCTTAGGGCAAGCGTCCTCGATGTTTTTCTTACGTTCGACATATTAAAATTTGCGGCTTCGACTATAATATCTACCGTATTTTCATCGATTTCGCTGTTCGACGCTCCCATAACTCCGGCAATCGCGATAATCTTATTTTTATCGGCTATAACGATATCTTCGCCCGACAATTTCCTCTCCTTGCCGTCCAAAGAAATAACCGATTCCCCTTCTTTAGCATGCCTGGCGCTGATTTTATTGCCGTCTAATTTTCCGGCATCAAATGCATGTAGCGGCTGGGCTGTTTCGAGCATAACGATATTTGTTAAATCCACTATATTATTGACGGGTCTTATGCCGCCCTTAAGCAGTTTGTTTTTTATATCCATCGCCGATTCTTTTATTTTTATGCCGGAAATTTTAACCGCTATATAAGCAGGGATTAAGTCCCTATTTTCGACATTTACGACTAACTCGCTTTTCTTAGATGAATAATTTCCTTGAGGCTTAAACTCTATGCCGCCGTAAAGTTCCGGTAAAATCAAATCTTTATCCAATATAGCCGACAATTCGTAAGCAAACCCAAGCACGCCGAATAAATCAGGTCTGTTAGGCTCAAGGTCGAATTCTAAAACTGCATCGTTTAATTCAAAAATATCGTAAGCCGTCCTGCCTGTTTTCTCAAAAGGGAACTTTACTATCGAAGATATGTTTAACTGCAGTCCTAAATCTTTTTCGGAACAGAAAGCCGCTTCCGAAACCACGCCGAATATAGCTTTATCTCTTATTTTCAAGCCGTGTTCAAACACCGTTCCTTTTGTAGCAATCAAAGGTTTCTCTCCTACTTTTATATCGAGTCCTTCTTTTGTGAAAACTATTCTTTTGATTCCGACTGATTCCCCGCCGTAAACTTCCGCAATGCCGAATTTGTCGCTCGACGGATGCTCCGCTATGCTTTTAATTTCTCCCACTACTATATTTTCAAAAGATTTTTTTTGTGAAGAATAAGGAAAAAATTTTTCCACTTCCATTGTTCTGCCGTTTAAAAGATTTGCTATTTTTTCGGCATCGGTATTAAAATTTACAAATTCCTTAAGCCACTTTAAGCTAACCCTCAATTTAAAATTCCTCCTTTTTTATAAAAAACCGATTAAACAAAATCGAATAACGACAGTTGCGCCGACAAATCATCTTCCTCAAACTTTCCGGCATATATTTTATTATAAGCCGACGTCATCTCGTCTAAGGCTTCAGTTGTATCGAAAGAAAAATCTTTATTCAGCTTTAAACCGGAAACTCCTACGGCTCCAAAAATAGATTTTAAGCCCAGATTATCTTTGGAATTCATAAGCTCAAAATTATATTCAGGGACAAAAACCGGTCTTTTTTGCTTTATAGAAAAGTTGCACGTTTTCATCGTTCCGCTCTTTACCGGAGAAGACACCGCAAACGTTCCAAGTCCCGAACCACTCTGCAATCTGTCTCTCGCGACTAAGTTTCTAGAAGATATTTTTTCATGCAGAGACAGTTCGGAAACTATAGCTCCGTCGTTTAATATAATTTCGTTATAAAGGTCTCTGTTTTCCGTAGGATACGCCGGCGACAGCAAGCCGGAACCGATATAAGCAACGGTATAGCCGTTATTTTTTAACGCGGTCCTGTGTGCCGCGGCATCTATCCCCAAAGCCAGTCCGCTTATTATGGAATAGCCGTAAGAACACAGCCTTGCCGTAATATTTTTTGCAAGCTCTAACGCATAATCAGGCGGCTTCCTCTGACCCACGACCGCCGCCGCAAATCTTAAATTTTCCTTTAATACCCCTTTATAATATAAAATAGGAGGAGCGGCCTTTATAAGCCTTAGATTGGATGGATACAAAGCCGAATTAAAGGTTATAATTTTAATTCCGTTTTTGGAAGCCTCTTCGATTTCTTTAATAGCGTCAAAGAATGCTGTCTTTATGATTCTTGAATTAGTTAAAATCTTTATATATTCGGTTTTTAAACCTGCTCTTATAAAATCGGACTTATCTGCGCTAAAAATTTCGCATGGATTCTCAAACGCCTTTAATAAGAAAAATATATGCCGGTTCTGAAGCCCTTTTATCTTTTTCAGCGCAAGAGTGCATATTAAATCATCCATTAATATCCTCTTTCCCGAAACCGCCCGCCGAATATGTTTTCCCGAGAAATAATCCCGCAACCGAATTTGCGCCTCTTTTTAACAAAGCTTTCTTTATGTGCGAGAACGTCGTTCCCGTGGTTATAATATCGTCCAGAATTATTATGTTTTTATATTCAAAATCGTATTTATTTATCACTGAAATATGTATTAAGTCATTTTTTTTAGATTTGATATCCTCGATATGCCCGGGTTTATGCCCCTTATTGCAAACTATAGCTCCGTCAAGAGCGCTTATCGTTCCTAACGCCGAAAGATACGAGCAGACAACCGCATTGGGATAAACATCTAAGAAGGAATTGCTCGGAGGAACCGGAAGAATAAAATCGTAAAAATAAAAATAATTATATATAATATTATTTAAAATTTTAACGAAAAAAGCTATCGTCCGCGGGTCGCTTTTTTTGTATTTTAATATGCGCTCCGAATGTTTAACGGCGTCTTCATCCAACGGCATTTTTTTATTTTTCGGGATATAGTCGTTAAGATAAAAATATTCCCCGTTTCTATAGGCATGAATATTATAGTATTTTCTGAACATCGTTTGAATATCCGGTTTTAAAAAAATTAAAACAATTTAACCTATAATATGATAAATCTTTATTTTAAAAATTTCAATTTTAATCTATCCGGCTCAATAGGAATTATGCTTTATTCCGAATTAGAAAAAGAAGATTTTATAAAAAGGATTAAAGAATTAAAAATCGATTATAGATTCTATACTTTTGAAGCCTTGAAAACTCATTTCAATTTTAACGGCAAGATAGTTTCTCCACTGAACTTCCCCTTTAAAAATATCGATAAACTTTTATCCGCAAGGCTCGTCGTCCTCGACGACATAAAAGTAAAGTGCCTATGGGACGCCGTATTGCTTAACGCTGTTTGCGATTTTGTTTTAAATAACCGGATTATTTTCTGCATAAAAGCCGAAGACGGTTTTAACATCGACGACATTTTTTTTTCATATTTGAATTACGATAAAAATTCCCGGGAATATTTGATTTTAGACGTTTATAAAACGCGTTTAACTCTTTTAGCGGAAACAAGGATAGTAAGGGATAGTAAATTCGGCGGATATACCTCTTCTATGGCGGGAATTATTCATAAAATTAATGCTTTAGGGTTTTATATAAAAGAAACGCGTTCGAAAAATCACGATGAATCCCGTTTGATTTTTTTTAACGATAAAAAATTTGAAATTAAATTAGCGGTTACTCCGCTTAAAAGAACGACGGATTCAAACGGCGAATTTATTTCAAAAAAAGGCATAGCTATAAATACTACGCTAACGGATATTTATTTTTATCCGGATGAATTAATCGATAAAATTAAAATATTTCTTAGAACTGCCGAAAACACGGGCAAGCCGATTCATTGCCGTTATAAAAGGGCGCAAATAAATAAAACAATAAATAAAACAAGTGCGGACGGAATGAGCGTAATTCAAGATATGTCTATAAAAGAAATATTCTCCCCTCATCTCGTTATTGCGGGAGCAGGGTCGGGGAAAACTAGAATTATCGTGAATAAATTTTTATACCTTTTGAATTTTATTCCTGCAGATTCCATAATAATTTTAACATTTACGAATAATGCGGCGGCAGAGATAAAAAATAGAATTGCATCATCCCTGACGATGAAAGGGATCGGCCGCAATTCGATAGCGGATAAAGTTTTAAATATTTCAACGTTCCATAGTTTTTTCTATTCCGTTATAAAAGAATTTCATAAAGAATTAGGATTTGAATCCGCTCCTTTAATTAAGGGAAATAACGGCGATTCCCTTAAAAACGCGAATACCGCTTTTATATCTTACGATGAAATTATTTTATATGCTATAGAACTTTTTAAAAATTTCGATATCGCTTTCGATATCGCTTCCAGATTTAAATATATCCTCGTAGACGAATACCAAGATTTGGATTTTTTCAGCGATTATATTATAAAAAAATTAGACTTTGCCAGAGGCGCGGTTATGTATGCCGGAGACGACGATCAGGCAATATACGGATTTAACGGCGGCGATTCTTTTAATATATTATTCTTCGACCTATTTTTCCCGTCTGGAAAAATCTTCATCCTGCAAAATAATTACAGGTCTCATTATAAAATTATAGATTTCTGCAATTTAATAATAAATAAAATTGCCTTTAGATATCCTAAAAAATTAACCGCTAAAAATAGCGGGGACGAGAAAAACGGCAATAATATCGTTAATATTATGCAATTTAAAAATAAAAATATTGAAGAAAAATTTATTATAGAAACGGCGGGCAGGCTTAATGAGCATGGAAAATTTACCGCTATCTTAGTCAGAACCCAAAAAGAGGAAAGCCGTTTCAAAGCCGTCGCCGGTTTTAACGAAAAAAATTATATAGGAACGATACACAAGAGCAAGGGACTGGAATTCGATATTATATTCATAACAAACGTATCGCAGGGTAATATTCCGCATTTAAAAAGCATTCAGCCGACTATTCCGCAACGAAAAATATCAAGGCATTCTTTTATTCAATTTTTAGACGACGGGATTAAATTGAAAACCGACCGTGACGATGAAATTAAGCTTTTTTATGTCGCGGTTTCCAGAGCAAGGGAAAAAGTTTTTATTACTTATTCGGGAGAAATATCTGAATTTTTAATAGATTAAAACCATTAAAACTGCTTCAGGATATCAATGTTTCCCTGATAAAGAAGCCTTAAGTCGTTAATATTATATTTCAACATAACGATTCTGTCGAATCCCATTCCGAAAGCAAATCCTCTATATTCCTGCGGATCTATTCCCGCATACTTAAAAACATTTGGATGAACCATTCCGCAGGGAATAACTTCTATCCATCCGGTGTTTTTACAAATACCGCAGCCCCTGCCTCCGCAAAAAACACACTCGATATCAAGATCTAACCCCGGTTCGACGAATGGATAAAAAGCCGGCCTAAAACGCGTCTTTCTGGCACCGAGAAGATTTTTTACGGTTTCTTCCAGAATACCTTTTAAATCCGTTAATCTGACGTTTTTATCGACAAAAAGCCCTTCCATCTGATTAAACATAAAAAGATGCGTCGCATCGACGGCTTCATATCTGTAACATCTTCCCGGAGCTATTACTCTCAACGGAAGCTGTTTTTTTTCAAGGGTTCTTGCTTGGACGCTTGAAGTATGGGTTCTGGGAACAAGCCCGTTGAGCAGATAAAAGGTATCCCACACGTCTCTTGCAGGATGGTCGGCGGGTATATTGAGAGCATCAAAATTATAATAGGTAGTCTCAATTTCAGGACCTTCGACTATTTCGAAGCCCATAGAGGAAAAAAAATCCGCAGCCTCTTCTAAGACCGCAGTTATAGGATGTTTATGCGGCCCTTCCATATAACTGCCGGGAATAGTTAAATCTATCCCGCGTCCGGTTGAAGACTTTTCGTACTCTATATTTGAAAGTTCTTTTTTTTTGCCGTTATAAATGTTCTCTATCCGGTTTTTGGCTTCATTGGATTTTGAGCCGATAATTTTCTTTTCTTCCGCGGAGTATAGATGAATATTGTGCAATATCTCGGTAATCTTACCCTTTTTGCCGGTAAAATTACGGAACCTGTCGTCTAATTCATTTACATTTTCCGAAGAATTTAGAAGTCTTTCTGCATCTTCTAAAATTTTATCGATTTCGCTTATAATTACCGGTTCGTTATTCATATCGTTATATATTATTAATCTTTTTGCATTAATTTTCAAGCAGGAATTTAGCATATTAACAAAAACCCGTAATTTAAAATATCTTTAAATTACGGGTTTAAAAAAATATCAATAAGCAAACCGCTTCATAGCTTTTAAGGGCAATAATCATGGTTTTAAATAAGCATATCCTTCGGATTCCCTTAAAATAATTTCGCCCTGTGCGGACGGAACTATTTTTATAAACGGATACAGTTTGGAAACGGGAATATGCAGTTCATATAAACTGTTTGCGCACTGAACAAGCTCTACTCCCATCTTTTTTAACCTTAGTAATGCCTTTTCGCGTCCGTTTCCTTTAAAATAAAGATGCGTTCCAGCGCTGAATGCCTGAAGTTCTATTTTAATATGTCCTTTAAGACGAGGATCGTTTAACGCATTAGAAATATTATCTATAATCTTATTCATTTTAACTTTATCGTTTGCGCTTATTACATAAATTGCATGATAAACCTTTCCTGGAACATAAGGCGCTCCCATGGTATATTTAGGCGCAATCGATAAATTGGGATAATATTTTCTGACGCCTTTAACATTGTGCCAACCGTACCAACCTGCCGGATGAACTGCAGGCGCAGTTCCTCTCCAACCTGCAAAAGCATTGGATGCCAACGAAAATACTATTGCTGAAAACACTAAAACAGAAATGCTGAAAAGCGATTTAATACTTTTGTTTTTCATTTCTCTTTTCTCCTTTTAAATTAAATTTTTACTATATAATATTGCCTTTATCTTAAAATTTAACCTTTATATCTAAAATTTTCGGAAAATTTCTGTCCGCTTACGTCGGTAAGTATAAGTTTATAATTTCCGGGTTTTAAAGTTTTTATAACTTTTTCAGCTATAGACAGGCCTATATCGGCTTTAGCTCCAAGCTGCATTACCATGCTGTATTGATTTATGAAAGCCCTGTTGACATACCTGTTATGTATAGCCGTCTGCGGCAGTTTTTCGATAGCTTTTTGGTTCCAGATATAAACAGGTTTTCCGGCAGAGTCGTCAATCTGAGCTTTAATGATATATGCGAATGCGGCTCCGCTTCCGCCTGTTCTATAAACCACAAAATTCAAATTGTTATTTGTAATTTTAGCTTCCGAAACCGACACTGCCAATTTTTTTCCAAAATTATGCAGTTTCCCCCAGACTCCGCCCTGGAACATCTGGTTGGTGCCCATAGTTACCAGAATCGCGAATACCGCAAAGACTGCATTCCATGCTTTAAATCCTTTTCCCCATAACGGACCGTTTCCTATTAGTCTATAAATAAATGAGTTTGCGGTTTTCGGCCACATATTTCTTACTATGTCGTCGAAAGACCATGCACTGCCGGCAAAAAGAATTAACAAACCGATAGTCATTTCGACGGAACCGACCTGCCACTCGTCAAGGCAAGTAGCGCCGAGCCATCCGGAACCGAACAATATTCCGAAAGCTAACGCAACAGACCCTAAGCCGCCAAGTCTTGAGAACAAGCCGAATATTAAGGATAAACCGACAAGGAATTCTATTACTGTAAACATATTGAGGAATACTGCCAATGCCTGCGGATGCAGGATTAAAAGATGGATTAAGTTTCCTACTCCCATAAAATTGCTCGCATGAGGCAGGAAGGTATTAAATTTGTGGCCTACCCATAAAGGCGAATTCGGCTGAAGTTTTCCGCTTGCAAGAACGACCCTTCTCCAAGCCGCCGAAAAAAACATCCAACCCAAAACTAATCTTAACGGTATTGCGGCATAGCCGATATAGCGGTATATAACGCTGTCTTCGATTTCATTTGGATTTTTAGACATAATCTATTACCCTCCCATTATAAATATAAATTATGATTAAATTAAGGTATTCGGCCGTAATTCATAATTATGGCCGAATACCTGTTTATTATAAATTATTTATAATTAAGGAGCTGTAAATCCGAAACGCTCGAATATTTTTAAACATTCTTTCGATTTCAAGAAATTCAGCCATTCCTGTGCGGCCTTAGGATTCGGAGCGCCTTTAACCATGGCGCCGCCGTATAAAGCTACAGTGTTTTCATTGGCAGGAATATTAATTCCGGTAATAGGATTTCCTATCATTTCCTGAAATTTAGCCTCAGACTGCCATGTAACGCCGGCATCCGATTTTTTCTGCATAATCCTCATAGGGGTCTGACGGTGATGTATGTGGGTCAAATAAACTCTCCCCGATTTTACTCCATAGTTATAAACGGACTGTTCTAATTTTTTCCCGCCGGCCTTAACAAGCGAAGCCTTAATCTGGTGTGCTATACCTTCAAATGCGGGGTTAGGCATAGACAGTTTTAATTTTGGATTACCGAGGCTTTTTAATCCGGTAATATGATATGGATTCCCTTTATAAGTCATTATAGTAAGGTCATTTTTCCCATAGGTAACTATCTTTCCGGTCGTCATTCCTATTTTATTGGTAAAACGAAGTTTTTTTGCGCCAGCCATATAGATATCCGGCGAAAAATACATCGTCAGATTTCCCAGCGTAACGGTATTATTGTGCTTCCATACTCTTACCAGCATACCCGGAGGAATAGTTATATAAAATACATGCTTGACGTTAGGATATTTTTTCATAAATGCTTTTACGACATGGGGCAGTACAAAAAATATATTACCTCCGATAAATACCACTAAACTTGACTTGGGATGCAAGGTAACGGCGGTAATGTTTCCGTGAAAATCAGGATTATTATCTACGGTCATAGGACTGAAATGGTAACCCTGCTCTATCGACGGGTCCCCATTTTTGCACCATGGCGGATATACGCCTTTAATACCCAGAGCAAAAGAAGCTTCGGACATAGAAGCGGTTAAAACAAACACTAATGCCAGACCTAATGCCAGCATTCTAAACAAACGAAGTGAACGCATAATTCTTTAACCTCCAAAGTTAATTTTTTTGATTAATTTTAATTTAGCAATAACTAGTAAAATGCCGAAGATTTACTTATAACTTTTAAAATATACTACTTTAAAAAAATAAGTCAATAAAAAATGTTTAAAAGATACTATTGATATTAAAACCATACAAAGTATATAATTGTATAATATAGCATGATTATTTGGATAATTTTATTTTAATTATAAGTACTATACGGCGAGGATAAGGCACTATGAAAACAAAAGTTTTAATCGTTATAACAACAGGAGAAAATGACCCGATTAAAGTTGTTTCCGGACTTAATCTTGCATGGAAGACAAAAAAGAACGGAAGCTTTGAAGATGTCAGGGTGTTTTTTTACGGTTCATCGGAAGATTATATCGCAAAGACCGATAATGCAGAGGTATTGGAAGCCTATGAAGAGGTTTTAAAAAACGGCATTATTATTCAGGGTTGCATCGGATTTGCTAAAAAATTTAACGTTACTACAAAATTAAGCGATAAAAAAATAACGCTTATGAGTTCGTCTGCCGTTATCCCTGATCTTATGGCGGACGGATACAAGGTGATAACTTTTTAAACGCTGGTAGAATTTTACTTATCTAAGCGGCTCAAAGCATTTAGCAATGATTATGACCGGCGATTTGTGCATATGTTCGTGATTTGGCCTTCCTTTTTTGAAATACCCCTTCGCCCTATAGCGGCTATTTATATTTCAAAGACGAATGTAAGTATTCCATAGACATCTATACCCGCTTCTGCCTTTTTTATACCGGCGTAAAAATTTAGGGCTTTAAAAACAGGAAAACCATATATTTTTTATGGTGCCGAGGGCCGGAATCGAACCGGCACGGAACTAAGTTCCGAGGGATTTTAAGTCCCTTGCGTCTACCACTTCCGCCACCCCGGCAATTAGACTGCGTAAATGTGACAATTAAAATCGAGTAATGAATTTTATCTAATAAATATAAGATTTGCCAAATTTATTTAAAAAGGGGTTACCATATTCCGGTTTCCAAATATTTATCTATTGCTACTACGGCTTTTTTACCAGCTCCCATTGCAAGTATTACCGTTGCGGCTCCGGTTACTATGTCGCCGCCTGCAAAAACCCCTTTTTTAGTGGTTTTACCGGTATTTTCGTCCGCAATTATATGTCCCCATTTATTTAGATTCATACCGGGCGTAGAGCTGGGTACGATAGGGTTGGCGTTGGTGCCGATGGCTATAACCGCCGCGTCGATATTTGTAATAAATTCCGAGCCTTTTATGGGTATCGGTCTTCTTCTGCCGCTTTCATCGGGTTCTCCCAGTTCCATACGCTCGCATTCAACGGCAGTAACGTTATGATTTTCGTCTCCTATAAATCTAATGGGATTTATTAAAAATTCGAATTTAACCCCTTCCTCTTCGGCATGGTGAACTTCCTCGAGCCTTGCAGTCATTTCTTTTCTAGACCTTCTATAAAAAATTCTTGCATCGTCATAACCTAGTCTTAAACCCGTTCTTACCGCATCCATCGCTGTATTGCCGGCTCCAAAAACAACTAAAGTTTTGCCGCATTTAATCGGCGTATCGTATTCGGATTTATTATAGGCGCGCATCAAATTAACGCGGGTAAGAAATTCATTTGCCGAATAAACCCCGTTAAGTTCCTCTCCGGGAATATTAAGAAACTTGGGCGTTCCTGCGCCGGTTCCTATAAAAACAGCGCTATATCCCCTTTCGTTAAGCAGTTCATCGACTGTTATCGTTTTTCCTATTACTTCATTCGTAAATATCTCGACGCCCATATCTTCCAGAACCTTTAATTCCCTTAATAAAATCTCTTTAGGAAGACGGAATTCCGGGATTCCGTACATTAAAACTCCGCCTATTTCGTGAAGAGCCTCAAATATGGAAACGGAATAGCCCATTTTGCATAAATCTCCAGCTACCGTCAAACCTGCTGGACCGCCTCCTACGACGGCTATTTTTTTGTCTTTTCTTTTATTGACTTCAATATGAATATCGCCGTATTTTGATTCGTAATCCGCCACAAATCTTTCCAAATTTCCGATAGCGACGGAAGGGGTGTCTTTCCTTTTGCCTATAGTGCAAACCTTTTCGCACTGGTCTTCCTGAGGACAAACCCTGCCACAGATAGCGGGCAAAGAATTAGTTTCTTTAATTTTTCTCGCCGCCCCCAGAAAATCTCCTTCCTCGATAAGCTTAACAAAAGAGGGGATATCAATATTGACTGGGCATCCCTCGATGCAATAAGGTCTTTTGCATTGGATACATCTTTTAGCCTCCTCCATAGCATCTTCGGGAGAATACCCGTAAGGCACTTCTTTAAAATTACGCCTTCTCTCCTCTGGAGGCTGACACTTCATCTCATGCTTTTTAATTTTAAGCCTTTCTTTAGTTTCTAAAGAATTTTGTCTGCTTGTATTTGCGGTTTTATCCATATCTTTCTCTCTTTAGTTTTCTTATCTGGATTATATAAATTTTAGGGTTATCCGTTATGATGCTGCTTCATATGGCATTCGTAGGAAGCTTTTTCTTCTTCTTTATAAAATTTGAGCCTGTTCATAAGATTATCGAAATCGACGAGATGCCCGTCAAAATCAGGACCGTCCACGCAGGCGAATTTCGTTTTCTTATCTACAAGAACTCTGCATGCGCCGCACATTCCCGTTCCGTCTATCATAATAGGATTTAAACTTACCGTCGTTTTAATAGATTTTTCTCTTGTAAGGTCGCTGACGGCTTTCATCATAATCACCGGTCCTATTGCGATAACCCTGTCTATTTGCATTTTCTTATCGTAAATAAGCTCTCTCAAAACATCGGTAACTATTCCTTTTGTGCCGTAACTTCCATCGTTTGTGGCAATAAGAACTTCACTGCTCGCCGACCTCATCTCGTCTTCCATTAAAAGAAGTTCTTTGCTTCTCGCTCCGATTATCGAAATAACATTATTTCCGGCTGATTTCAGGGCTTTGGCTATAGGATAGATTGCGGCGATTCCAAAACCGCCGCCGATACAAACTACAGTTCCAAATCTTTCTATTTCCGTAGGAACGCCTAGCGGACCCACCACGTCGGTTAAACTGTCGCCCACGTTCAATTCGCTGAGCAAATGCGTTGTTTTTCCGAGCGTCTGAACTAATATGGTAACGGTTTTATCGTTTTTGTCGGAATCTGCTATAGTAATGGGCACCCTTTCTCCGTTTTTATTCACTCTCAGAATTATAAACTGCCCGGGCAGGGCTTTTAATGCAACATCCGGAGCGGATATATTATATAAATTTATCCCTTCCCCCAGATTTTTCTTACCGACAATTTCATACATATTATTCAATACCTCACAAAATATAAAAATCAATTAAATATATTGATGGAGGCGGCACTCGGAATTGAACCGAGGTATAGAGGTTTTGCAGACCTCTGCCTTACCGCTTGGCTATGCCGCCTTAAATATCACGGATTAATTATTTATTATAATACTTTTTTATTTTTTTTTCAAATAGAAAAAAGTAACTACGAGTTTTTATTACTTGTATAGTAGAAGGCTTTTAGCTCTTATTTTCCCGTTAACTCCGGGCAAGCGCGCTTTAAGTTTCTTGAAATTTATTCCTTCGGGCTTAGCATAAATAGAAAATGTACCGACTCTGTTAAATACAGTTTTTACTAAAGCGATGCCTTTATTAAAAGATTTAAAGCTGAACAGGCTGCTTCTCTCTATTCCATTTTCTGAAATTAAAACCAATTTAACTTTCCCCTTAATTTTATTTACGTTATTTATTACATTTCCGTATTTATCTAAGGAAACAATTTTAATTACAAAAGGCTTCCCCGCCGGAACTTTTGCGATATTTGTAGATATAAGGAATTTATTAAAATAGGAAGGATGGATATCGATATTTTTACTGATAAAAACATGGGTTCTTCCGTCGTAATCCACTTCGAAATTAAGCCGGCTCGAACCTGCCCTGTCTGAAATAAAGCTAAAATTACCCGAGCCGTTTTTAATGTAATTTGCCGGTATGATTCTCGGGCGAACTTTAAAATTATCTCCGGTAAGATAAACTTTTATGTCTCCGTTTTGTTTAGGCATAAAACGTATAGGATTGCCGTACTGATCCACCGCATAAACTTTAACGCCGAAAGGTTCGCCCGCCGTTGCTTTTCGAGGAGCCGCTATTTTTAAATTATGAAAAGGGCCTGCAGCGACATATACAGGCGAACTGATATTTTGAACGCCTTCAAATGAAGCGGAGACGGCAATATTTCCCGCCTTTTTATAGGATAAATCAAAATTGACCGCTCCGTTTTTAAATTCCGATGCAGGAATATCCAACTGTTCCGTAGCGCTATTATTTCCGATACTTACGCCTATATTAAGCCCTTCGTATTTATTTGCAAAATCGGCAATAACATTTCCGTAATCGTCCAACGCAACTAACTTAACCGTAAATTTGCTCCCGGCAGGTACCGTACCGGGAACGTTTATTCTAAAATTATTCAGCTTCCCGGGCAGAATAGTTATCGTGGTAAATGCATACGCCCCCACAGAAACTAATAAAATTGAAATAGAAAGTAAAAACAGAACGATATGGTAAGTTACTGCTTTTCTTGCATTTAAATTCATAATTGGATTCCCTCTAAATGATAATTATGTAGTATATTTTTATTACATATCTATCGTCTATTTTTTGAAATATTTAAATAATATTTAATTCGTCCGCTTGAAGGATTTAACTTCAACGCTTCTTTAAAATTATGCTCGGCTTCGGAAAAATTTTCGCTGTGCAGATACGCAAGTCCTAAAATAAAATTAACCTGCCATAATTTTTTTTGGTTTAGCGCCTTTCTTGCATAGAATATAGATTCGTTATAATTTTTAGTCTCGTAACTGTCAAGGGCGGCGTTCGATAATGCCATATAGTTATCAGGATTCAGCATAACGGCCTTTTTAAACATTGCCAATGCTTTGTCCAGATTATTTTTCTCAAAGAACGAAACTCCTTTTTTATTGTAAAAATCGGATTTTTTTATGTTGGATTCATTTGATAACTTTCTATAAACATTTTCTGCTATTTTTTTTGCCGGTTTCCTTTTGATTTTTTCGACTGCCTCTTTTGTCTTCGGAACATTAAGAAACGGATTTATCGTTCCAAAGTTATATGGCCGTGAAAGCTTGGCCTTTAGTTTTACGATATCCGATAACATCTCGGGTTTGCTTATTGCATATGCCGCTAAAATGGAAGAAAAAGAAACATTCTTTTCTTTATTAAAATTTTTGCTTATATAAAACTTTTTTAATTCTATTTTGTAATTGTATTCCAGCGTCTTAATAAGCGAATAAATATCTGCGGGCTTTCCTGAGCCGGATACTTTAAACGAATAAACTGCCGTATTTTTATTTTTATTTATATGAATTAATTTGACATAGCCTAATTTTACGCCATATTCTTTAGAAGCGCTTATGATTTCGGAAATAAAATAACCGTCATTTTCATTAAAAGAATACCCGTATCTAAGAACCGGCAACTCAATATTTTTAATGCTCTTTATGTTTTCGGCTATACGCTTCTGAATGTTTTCAAGATTATTAAGCCTTACGCTTATTGCCGAGCCTATTTTTTTTTCTTTTGCGGTAAGAGTTCTGTAAATCAAAAAAACCCCTAACACGGAAGCTATAAAAACTAAGATAGCGATATAATAGATATTTTTTTTATCCACAAAAATAATATTCGCCGGAATTTAATAAGTTAATTTAAAACGCTTTAATATATTTAATACATTATTAATGAACTTTAGTCAATAAATTTTATAATAAGAAGCCATTGAAGAGTCCGTCTCATAAACATCAACTCTTTTAATAGTTATATTAAAGATTTTATTTACTTTCATTTTTTTTTCGAATTCTTCATATATATATCTGGCGATATTTTCGGCTGAAGGATTTATTTCTTTGAAAAATCCGGTTTCATTAATAAATTTATGGTCAAGCGTTTCCATAACTTCGTTAAGATATTTTTTAAGCAGTTTAAAATCTATAACAAGACCGATTTCATTCAATACGTCGGACGATACCACGAGCTCGACATGCCAGTTATGGCCGTGGATATTTTCACATTTTCCATTATAGCCTCTAAGGGCATGAGCCGATGAGAAACCGGATAAGACCTTTAAATCATACATGTTTATTCCGTTAATTAAAATTGTCGTTTATCTCGATTTCGGAATGCTTCTTAATGCCCGATAACATGTTTTTTAATTTAAGCGACAATTCTTTATTATATTTTTGTTTTACGTTCTGCGTAATTTTTCCGCTGTTTTCTAAAGTGAACAAAAAGAAACGGAGCCGTTCATCAATAAAAATTTTTTCAATAAGAATGTTTTTTACAAAAACATTAAAATCGGTTTTATTTAACCCGAATTTTGCCAGAAATAAATTAAAGCCGGTTTTTTTATGAATCATCTTAAATTTTTTTTCAAAATCTGACGTTAATGCGTTAACCCTGCTTTCGGATACCTTTAGCCCCCCGACTTTTTCCTCCTGCTTTAAAATCAACATCCTGTTTATATAAAAATTTAAGGTAGGCTTTAATTTAACGTTCGACACGATTTTATTAAGGTCGCGGTATTTTAAATTATTTATCGCGTTGAAATTATACAAAAAATATAATTCGTTTAAAGTTATAGGCGTATTGTCCACGGAAGCGGCAATCTCATCGGTCAAAAATCCATAAGAATTTGCGGCAAACAGCGATATAACTATAAAATATAGAAAGGAAATCCCAAAAATATTAATTTTTTTATTTATTATTTCTCTTCCCATTTTTTAATAGAAATTATTCGTAATATATTATAAAATTTTGACTATGAACTATCCTTTTTCGGCCATATTTTATATTTTAATATTATCATTATTTTTATTCTTTTTGTATATTTTTTTATATAAAAATATACAAATACTATTTACTAAAAATAAATTCAAAGAATACCGGGATAAAATAAAAAATTATTTATATATACTAAATAATATAATGGACGGACTGGCAATTATTGACGGCGAAAAAAATATTTTATTCGTCAACGCCGCTTTTAATAAAAACATAAGGGCCGTAAAAATCCAGCCAAATATTAAAGAATTCGATATTCTAACAAGAAATTTAGAGCTTAATTCCTTAATCGACGATGCCGTTTCGGATACAAATTTTAAATTTATCGAAAAGAAGATTTCATACTATGACAGGGCCGAAGAAAAAATAATTAACTGTATTATATTAAAAATAGAATCTTCTAACGAATACGCCGTTATTATCAGAGATATAACATATCTCCAAAAAATAGAAAATGTGCGGACGGCATTTATCCAAAACATATCCCATGAATTAAAAACCCCTATAACGGCGATAACGGGTTTTACGGAAACATTAAAAAACGGGGCTATCGATAATCCTGAAGTTAGAATTAAGTTTATCGATATAATATACCATCACGCAAAACGGCTTAATTATCTAATTGACGATTTAATAACCCTGACTAATATAGAAACCGAAAAATCTCGCGTAAAATATGAAAAAACCTTTATTAAATCGGATATAGAGGACTCATTAGTTCTATTCGAAAAAGAAATAAAAGAAAAAAATCTAACGGTAATCAATAATATATCCGATATCTCCTTCATTTCCGATCCGGTAAAAGTTAATCAAATTATAATAAATTTGATTCAAAATGCTGTTAAATATACGGATAACGGCGGAACAATTAAGCTTGAAGGATACATTGCAGACTCTAAAACCGCCGATGATTTTATTTCAAATACGGAAGGCGCTTCGGTTTTATGGGATAATCTTCCGCTCAAAAAAAACTTGGGAAAATTCTTTTTCTTTTCGATAGAAGATAACGGCAAAGGCGTAACCTACACTAATCTTTTAAGGCTCGGCGAGAGATTTTTCAGGGTTGACAGCTCCCATAACGATGACCGCCATAAAGGAACCGGATTGGGTCTTGCAATTGCAAAACATACGCTAAAACTTCTTCAAGGCAGTGCGATAATTAAAAGCGGATTGGGCAACGGTTTTATATTTTCTTTTATAATACCGGAAGCCGAAAATAATTTTAAACAAAATTAAGTTTCGGGATAGAAGATATTAACTTGTTTTTATATAATAATTCCGAGTAAAGGTTAAATCCTCCAATCTCGTTTTTTCCGAAATCGAAACTCAAACATTCCGTCCAGTAGTCTATGAGTTCTTCGTAAGATATAAATTTATATTCATCTAATTCCGATATGGACAAGGCGGCCTCTCTGAGCCCTGAAACAGCCGTTTTTTTTGATTCGATAAGAAATTTGTATAGGGTATCGAATTCATTCTTATTGTTATCGTAAGCCTCTTTGTTTATAATAAAAAGTGCGAAAACAAAAGGGTAACCCGTATATCTGTACCATAAATCCGCCAAATCATAAGCAAAACAACTTTCCGGAATATGTTTTATCAGCTTTAAGGCGTTATTTCCTATATGTAAAAAAATCCCTCCTTTTATTGCTTCGCCGCCGGAAACCTGCCCAAGTTTCAGTTCTAATTTATCATTAGGCTTTAAAGCCGTAAATTTTATTTTATTCAAATCCATTTTATATATTTCGGCGAGTAAAACTTTCAGAAGATTTATAGATGTAAGCGTTTCGGGAGTAACATGTATCGTCTCGTTTTCGTTAAAATCTTCTATCGGCTTTGAAGAAAAAAGATAAATGCTTTTTACTTTTTTTTTGGAGCTTATGGAGAGGTTTGGAAATATATACGAATATTTATAATTTAAAATATAATAAAAAGAAGATGAAGGGCTGATATCTATATTTCCCGTTTCCAGCTCCCTGTTTAAAAAAGCGGGACTGCCGGAAACAAAATTCATAAAATTTATTTTGTTATCGTTTTTAAACGCCTTTTTTAAATAATAATATATAGGATATACGTTAAGATAATTTATTTCTCCGATTCGAATCATTTACCTGCTCCGATATTATCGATACGGCTTAATTCGGATATTGCGGCATACAGATAATCGGGATTATATGTTTTTAGTTCTTTAAAAGTATGGTTGCCGGAAGCTACGCTGCAAATATGGATGCCCGCATTTTTTGCAGCCATTATATCTATCGGAGAATCGCCTATCAATATCGTAGAAGTTTTAGGGATAGCGGTTTTTTCGACAATT
This sequence comes from bacterium, assembly GCA_021812245.1. Classification (GTDB taxonomy): domain Bacteria; phylum SZUA-79; class SZUA-79; order Acidulodesulfobacterales; family Acidulodesulfobacteraceae; genus Acidulodesulfobacterium_A. Next base: position 56,469 of record JAKAOK010000003.1, read on the forward strand.
TTATTTATCATTTCGGGCGAAGGCTTCCCTTCGAGTCCGTCAAATACTCCATACACATAATCAAAAAGTTCGCTGATTCCCAAATGTTCCAATAGTTTTCTGGATATAGAGCCTGTTTTATTCGTCGCAACACTTAAAGATTTCTTTTCTTTTTTTAGATATAAAAGAAGTTCCCCCGCCCCTTTAATTAAAGATGTTTTTTCAAAACACACCTCTTTATACCTATTTCTAAAAACAGCTATCGCTTCTTCTTCATTTTCTTTTCCGAAAAGTTGTCCCAGAAGGCCCTCTAACGGGACGCCCACGTAAGAGTTAGACTCCTCAAACGTTATCTTTCTGCTTTGAAATTTGGAAAACACCGCATCAAAAGCATCGTTAATGGCCTCGAAAGAATCTATCAGCGTTCCGTCTAAATCAAAAATTATCGAATTATATTGTTTTAAAATTTTAAAAAACCTCTCATAAATTCCGCAGTCTCTTCTGGAACAGCGGTATTTATCGACATACCTGTTCCTATCTCGAAGCCTGCTTTCATCGTTAATCTGGGGATAATCCTCAAGCTCCAGTGATAATAATCTTCTTTTTCATCAGCTATGGGCGGATTGTTAAATACGAAATTATAGTCAGGGTCGTTCAAGGCATCATACATACCCTTAAGAACTTTTTTGACGATAATGGCCAGGGCTTTGATTTTATCGACAGATATATTCGAAAAACACGGTTCGTGCGATAAAGGCATTATCCATGTTTCGAAGGGGCTCGTAGAAGCAAACGGATGAAAAACTATAAAATCGGCAGTTTGCAGTATGATTCTTCTTCCATCCACGATTTCAGCCTGTATCATATCGCAGAATATGCATCTGCCGACCTCGTCGTAGTAAAACCTTGCTTGAGATATATTATTTCTTAAAGTAAGGGGGATTATCGGGGTAGCAATAATTTGCGAATGGGAATGAACTATCGAAGTTCCCGCATTGGCGCCGCTGTTCTTAAATATTATAATATATTTAAACTTAGGATTTACGCGTAAATTCAAGTATCTTTCCCTGTACATTAAAAAAAGCTCCTGTATCTGCTTATCGGAAAAAAACGGCAGTTGTTCATTGTGCTTAGTCGTATCTATAACAACTTCATGCGCGCCGATTCCCGGTTTTGTTCTGAAAACTTCCGTAGCTCTCGGGAAAAAGTATCCGGAAAAATCGGGGTTAACGGCTCTCACTCCCTCATATACTTGGGCATTTTCTTCAAAATTAAGGGAGAGAGCGGCAAATTTATTAGGAATGACCCTGACCCACCATCCCTTAGAGTTGGGATTTGTTCCGAGGGTTCTGTATGAAGCCGTCTCGTGAGGCGAAAGATATTCGTTTCCGTAACAAAACGGACAGTCCTTGGAATATTCCTGAAGATTCGCGGCATTATCTTTTTTGGATGAAAAATCACTGCCGAACTCATGAGGCCTTCTTCTTCTTTCGGTAGCAATTATAACCCATTCCCTAGTGGTAGGGTCCTGTCTTAATTCCGACATAGGTTATGAACTTATACTGTTTTTTATTTTAAATAAAAAATCACTCTACATAACTATTATACAAAAATTCATAAATTTTACAAGAATTATTAACTGCTCCGAAATCGAAAGGGATGTCTTTATTCCAAACGGCGAAAGGCTCGTTTTGTTCTCCGCCTATACCGCCGTGAGCGCCCATTTGGTTTTCGAAATTAATTATACTTTTGCCGTCATATTCTCCGAATAATATTAAATCGCCGGCATTTTTAAATTTAGAAAATCTTTCTAAAGACAAAAATGCAGTATTCATTTCCTTTATGTCTTTATAATTACCCATAATATGTTTTATAGCAGGACATATATTTTTATGATTATTCAAATAATAAGAATATTCATAAAATTTTTTATCTACATTATCATAAATAACGGCTTCTCCGCTGTTATTTACGCCTGCAATAAATCCTATGCCCTTTATATCGGCAAGCATTGCCGTCAATCCTTCGATTTTTTTTTCTACACTCTCGACGGACATTCTATGTGAATTGCCTGAAAAGTATATATTTGCCATCGGTCCGGAATCCATAATATAAATTATTTTGTCGGTTGTTCTCCAGTCTAATTTTTCATCGTACTCATATTCTTCTTGCAATCCAATCCTGCCCGTAAATTTATTAAAAATTTTATTGCAGGTCCCTTTCTTAAAAAAATCGCCTATATATAGAAACAATCTTTTAAAAACGGCGTTATAACCCGTATCGAATTCATAAATTTTTAAATCCCCGCCGCCGATATAATCCTGAACTATGGTATTTAACATTTTACCGTCGTTTAATCTTGAAAAAGGTACGGACGGGGTATGCCCGTGGTCGGATATAATAAAAAAGTCGTATTTTCTTTCCGTTTTTAGTATGGCTTTATAAATATGGAATATTTTTCTGTCTATAGCCTTTAACGTTCTCAAAGCGCTAAATGAATAAGGCCCCCTATGATGTGAAAGCTCGTCGTAGCCTATATAATCAAGATATATAGAAGGAACCCCCCTTGATATATCCATTATGGCTCCGAATGTTTCTATCTCCTTAAATATGACATTAGACATTGCTCTCGCAAAGGGGAAAAAACCTTCGGGACGCACATGCCTGTTCTTAAGTATATCCGTTATTCTTTCGCCTATTTCAAATACCGCCTCGAAAAAAACATAAAAAAAGGTTTTTAGGAAAGTAAAAATATGAAAAACGAAAACTATAAAAATATCGAAATTCCTTACCTTTTTTTTGAACAAATATCTTATAGAGAAAGTCGAAAGCGTAAATGTGGAACGGGACGCTCCTCCCGAAAACAAATTAACGTAACTTGAACCGCCTCTTAAAAGACCGCGGCTGTTCTTTGCAAGAAGTTCCTCAATGCGCCCCGCGCTTTCAGGCTTTTTGAATATAATCTCTTCGCCCGTTTCTCTTTCTATCCATCTAAACCCCGGAATGTTATCGTTATCTCCGTATAAAAGCCCAGCCTGAAAAAAAGGGGTGTCGCTCGGAACCCCTGTAAAATATTTGCTAAAAATATATTTATCAGACTTTATAATTTTCTTTAAGTGCGGCATTAAATTAAGCGATAACGCCTTCCTTAAAGCCTCATAGGAAAGACCGTCTATCTGGAATATCACAAAACCTTTTTTTTCCAAAGGCTTCTTTACTTTTATTTTCCTTATAGATTTTTTAAATATATTTAAAAAACTTGTTTTCATAATCTTAATTATCTTCCCTTTCGAAAAAGTAGTTAGAAAGAAAAATCATTAAAACCAAAAATAATAAAATGAAAATAAAGTCCCAGATAAATGGGGTTTCCGGTATAAATAAAGTTACCTTTTTATTGTAAAAAAAGATATATTTAAGTAAATCTACCGAATAAGTAACCGGATTAATATATGCAAGTATTTTTAAAAAATCAGGAAACCTCTTTATAGGATAAAGAGCTCCGCTCACAAAAAACATAGGCTGGACTATCAGGTTTATAATTGAATTGAATCCCTCAAAAGAGGTCATTTTTGAAGCTATAACTATGCCGAATGCCGTGATTGCGGACGAAATTAAAAAAAGAGAGGCGACCGTCAATACGAAAACCGCTAAGCTCAGTTTAATCCCGATAAACGGTGCAAATACCAGCATTATAACGGCCTGAGCGGTGCTGACTATGGCGCCTGAGGTAATTTTAGCAAGCACAAACGTCTTTCTTGAAACGGGGGAAACAAGTATTTCTTTCAGAACGCCGAATTCCCTGTCCCAAATTATAGATATCGAAGAAAAAATAGACCTGAAAAGAACCGTCATTACGAGTATGCCCGGGAAAATAAACTGCATATACGAACCGCTTTTAATTTTAACCATAGTAGAAATTCCGTAACCGACAAATAAAAGCCATATTACCGGTCTGGAAAGGTCTGTAATAAGCCTCGACTTCTGCCTTATAAATTTCAAAATTTCTCTATTGTTTATTGCAATAAAAGCTCGGAATTCGGTTTTCATATTATTATTTTTTACATGTAATTAAAAATTCGGTTTTGGAAATCAGCAAATCGTCTTTTAAATTTAAAAATTTAAAATAATCGTTTAAGCCTTTATGGAATTTTACGGAACCGATTAATTTTCTGTGTAAAAGATCGTATTTTACAAGTTCCAATTCGTTTTGGACTAATAAGAAAGCCTTTTTTAATGTCTCATGGTTCGGACTTCCGTCACCGCCCTTAAAAAATACGAGCGGGTAAGGTTTTATTTCTATGTCCTTAAGCCCATGCGATAATAAAAAAGCGGGTAATTTTTTCGAAATCAACCTGTCCCCGCCCTTTAACTTTTGATATTCGGAATAAGCCTCGAATAATTTTTTGGAACTTTCGGGCAAATCCGGATAGAATATATTCATATCGTCTTCAATATCGGCTATAACTAATAATCCGCCGTCCTTAACTATTCTTTTAATTTCGGAAAGAAAAATGCCGGACAGGTTGACATGCTGGAAAACATATCTTACAAAAACTGCGTCAAAAGCGGAATCTTTAACGGGTATGTTACGGCCGTCGGCATTTATATATGCCGTATTTTCCGCATCTGTTAAATAACGCGCGGCTTTTAAAAAATCTTTATCTAAATCTATACCTATAATCTTTGAAGGATTTCTATCTTTTAATAAATAAGGCAATATCCCTACGCCTGTACCGACATCCGCGACGGTCTTGCCGTCAAACGAATAGCCTAAACTGTTTAGCTGATATAAAAGGTGAGGGGCGGTTAAATATGACTGATATGCCATATAACGAACATCCGGAGAATAATCTTGCGACAAAGCCGTGTTAAAAAATTGTCTGCAATACAAGCAACCTTCCTAAAAAATATTTTTTAAATTTATAGTCTGCATTCTTTCTTTGCCGACGGACAGCATATTAATCCGCAAACCCGTAAGGTCTTCTATCCTAAGAATATATTTCTGGGAATTAACAGGGAGGTCTTTAAATGATTTTATGCTTGATATATCGCCGCTCCATCCTTCCATCTCTTCATAAACGGGGATTGCCTTATCGTAGTCTGCGGAAGAAAAAGGCAGATGGTTTATAACAGAACCGTTTAGCATATAACCGGTGCATATATTGATTTTTCCCAGTCCCGATAAAACATCGAGTTTTGTCACCGCCATTCCGGTAGCACCGTTTAACCGCCCCGCTTCTTTAATTAAGTTAACGTCAAACCAGCCGCATCTTCTCGGTCTTCCGGTAACTGAGCCGAACTCCTCTCCCTTATCCCTTATTACCCTGCCTTCCTCTCCTTTGAGTTCCGTCGGGAAATAACCTTCTCCTACTCTTGTAGTGTAAGCCTTTGTAATGCCTATTACCTCGTCTATTTTCGTAGGTCCCAGACCGATGCCTGAAAGAGCGGAGCCGCCGACGGTGTTAGACGAAGTAACATAAGGATATGTGCCGTGGTCGACGTCGAGAAATGTTCCCTGTGCCCCTTCAAGCATAACGTTAAATCCTTTATCAAGCCGTTCATTGATAAATATTGAAGAATCTATTAAAAATTCCTGGATTTTCCCACCGTAATTTAAATATTCTTCTATCAAATCATCTGGATTAAATACGTCCTCGCCGAGAACGTTTTTAAACAAATGGTTCTTTTCTTTAAGGCTTAAAACAATTTTTTTATACAGCAGATCCCTATTAATCAAATCTACGGCGCGGATACCGAGCCTTGCAACCTTATCTTCATACGCAGGCCCTATTCCTCTTCCGGTAGTCCCTATCATGCCTGCGCCTCTCAACCTTTCTCTCGCTATATCTAATCTTTTATGATACGGCATTATAATATGGGACTTATATGAAATAAAAAACCTGCCTTTGATATTTATTCCTATAGCCTTTAAATCTTCAAGCTCTTGAAACAGCACTACCGGGTCTATAACGACCCCGTTCCCCAAAATACAAATTTTTTCCTCATTTAATATTCCTGAAGGAACAAGTCTGAACACAAGGCTTAAATCTCCGCTTACGACGGTATGCCCCGCATTATTCCCTCCCTGATAGCGGGCTACTATGTCGGCATCTTTGGCCAACAAATCTACTATTTTCCCTTTTCCTTCGTCCCCCCATTGAAGACCGACCACAATAATATTTTTTTTTCTCATAAATATTTTATTTAAATTTAAATTAGTTGTTTTCTAAGTATTTTTTAATATCGGAAACGGTTTTAAAATTTTTTTCTTTATCGGTATAAATATTTTTTAATAAAATTTTATTTTCTTTCATATAAATAATATTTTTAATTTTATTTTCTTTCATATATTTTACGGCGTCGGGATATCCGTAATTCATAAAATTAGATTCGGCGGCACAGCCTTTTTTCCGTAAAAATACAATGAGCTCGGCTTCCGATTTTTTATCCATAGACTTATTGAAAACAAGATAATCTTTCCCTTTATAACCGCAAGAGGAAGAACCGGCATATTGGCATAAAATATCCAAATTTACGGCAAATCCGGCTCCTGCACAATTCTCCCCGAACCTACCTATTAAATTATTATATCTGCCTCCGCCGAAAATTTCATAACCCACATATGGCGCAAAACATTCGAAAATAGTTCCGGTATAATAGTTTAGTCCCCTTATCTCACCTAAATCGATAGTAATGTATTTTTCAAGCTTATACGACTTTATATAAGAAACAACGCGCTCTAAATTCTCCAGAGCATTCTGCGACGCTTCATTGCAAGCCATTTTCCACGCTTTTTTAATAACTGATTTTTCTCCGAATATAAAAGGAAGCTCGCTTATAGCTTCTTTTTTATCCGAATGCAAAGATATGCCGGCAAGAAAATCATGCAAGCCGGAAGAATCTTTCCTTAATATAAATTCTTCTATTCTTTTTTTGTAGGGCGCTTCTATGTCTGAAACTATCCCTCTAAAAAATTCGACATTCCCTATGTCCACGCTAAAATCTTTTATATTAAGGCGCTTAAGCGACTCGATGCCCATAATTATAAGCTCGGCATCGCTTTCAGGACTTTCCGGACCGACTAATTCCGCTCCGACTTGCCATATTTCCCGGGGCTTGCCGAGAACCGGGTCGAAATTTCTCAGAACGGGCCCGCTATAAGAAAATTTATACGGCAGGATGATAGAATTTTTTAATGCGGAACTGAGCCTGCCTATCTGAGGAGTAAAATCGCTCCTGAAAGATAACATTTCTCCGGTGCTTATATCGGCTACCTTAAACAGTTCGGCAACTTCCGAGCTCATTAAAAACACGTCTAAAAAATCTATGCTTGGGGTTATAACCTTGCTGTATCCCCATTTTGAAAATTCTTCCAGCAATATATCTGCGATTTTGTCTATTAATTCCGTTTCTCCCGGAAGAAAATCCCTTATTCCCTGGGGCGGCTGGGAAGAAATTATCGAATTTTTTCTATTCACTATAATTCTAAATATTTAGCTTCGGTTATGTTTGGCTCGGCTTTTAATTCATTAATAACGGCATTGTCAACCGCCGAATCTAATTGCAATATCGATATAGCTTTATCCAAATGTCTTCCGAGATGCATTCTTGCAATATTGATTTTATTCTTACCGAGAACCTTTCCAATCGATGCGATAACGCCGGGTCTGTCAAGATTAAATATAACCAGTATATGCCCTTCGGGAATAGCCTCTATGGAATAATCGTCTATTTTAACTATCCACGGATTTTTTTTGCCGAATATCGCCCCCGATATACTGAAAGTTTTAATATCGGTCGTTGCCGTAATAGATATCGAACTTGTATAGTCGAATGCCTGGTCCGATTTCGATTCAACCACCGATATTCCTCTTTTTTTTGCCACTTCGTTTGCATTAACGTAATTTATATCCTCTCCTAATAGCGGGTAAAGAATACCCTTCACGACGTTAGGGGTTATAGCGCCGGTGTTATGTGCCGAAACAGCGCCGTTATAATCTATTTTGATATTTGTAATTCCGCCTACTATAATGCTTCCCAACAACTTGCCTATTTTTTCTCCTAAATTCAGATAAGGTCCTATTATATCTACCTCTTCTTTTGTAACCGAAGGAACGTTGACGGCATTTTTTATCGTGCCGTTTATAAGATAATCCGCAATTTGATGACATACAGCCACTGCCACGTTCGTTTGGGCTTCCTCGGTAGATGCTCCGAGGTGCGGAGTGGCAATAAGATTGCCCAAAGTTAAAAGAGGGTTATTGACGGGTGGCTCTATTTCGAATACGTCTAACGCGCATGCAGAAACCTTGCCGGATTTAAGGGCTTCATATAGATCAGCTTCGTTGATTATGCCTCCCCTTGCTATATTAAGAAGCTTAACTCCGTTTTTCATCTTAGATATGGTTTCTTTATTTATCATTCCTTTGGTTTCTTTTACTAAAGGAGTATGAACGCTTATATAGTCTGATTTTGCATATATTTCGTCTAAACTTACAAGATTTATTTCAAGTTCTTTGGCTTTTTCCTTTGATAAAAGAGGGTCGTACCCCATCGGATTCATTCCAAAACACTTTGCCCTGTTATAAAGCACCTGTCCTATATTGCCCATTCCTATAATGCCGAGAGTCTTGCCGTAAACTTCCGTACCTTGAAATTTGCTCTTTTCCCACTTGCCTTCTTTAATCGAAAGGAAAGACTGGGGTATATGCCTAGACATAGCGAGAAGCATAGCAAAGGTCAGTTCTGCCGTAGTTACGGTATTCCCTCCCGGCGTGTTCATAACGACTATGCCGGCGGCAGTTGCGGCCGCTTTATCGACGTTATCCAAGCCGCTGCCCGCCCTTCCTATGACTTTAAGATTTTTCGCTGCTTCTATAATGTCCTGAGTAAGCTTCGTGGCGCTTCTTATAACGATGCCGTCGTATTCGCGAATTATCTGCTTAAGCTCTTCCGGTTTTAACCCCGTTTTAACATCTACCTGAATTTTGCCTGTATTAGTTAATATGTCTATCCCTTCCTTGGAAAGTTTATCGCTGACGATAACCTTAAACATCGCTTATCTCCCGTATTATATATAATTAATAGTGAATAATTAATTTACAAAACCTATTCGCCGAAAAGAGCTTTCTGTGCGGCTTTGAGTCCACTGCCCGCTTCAAATTTATAGCCGAGTTCTTTCAATACCGCTTCTAATGCAGAAATAGCGGTTATGACGTCAAAACATCCAGCGTAGCCGAGATGGGCTATTCTGAATATCTTGCCTTTAACGGCATCCTGACCGCCTGCTATGGTAATGCCGTATTTTTCTCTTATAAGTTTTGTTATTTTACCGGCATCTATGCCTTCCGGCGCCCAAACCGCCGTAAGAGCATTTGACGGTTCATCTACGGTATAAAGTTTTAATCCTATTGCCTGCACGGCTAATCTCGTGGCATTGGCAAGATTTTTATGTCTGCTGAAAACTTTCTCCAGACCTTCTTCCTTAATTTCCCTTAGGACTTCTCTTAAACCAACTATAAGCTGAACATTAGGAGTATAGGCATTCTGATTTTTTTCGAGGGATTTTTTTTCTTTTTTAAAATTAAAATAGTACTTCGGGAGCGTAGATTTCTCGACGAAACTCCAAGCCTTTTCGCTCAAAGAAGCAAAAGCAAGCCCGGGGGGGAGCATAAGAGCCTTTTGTGAACCGGTTACCACAACGTCTATGCCCCATTCGTCCTGAGGAACGTTTGTTACCCCGAGAGCCGTAATGGCATCTACGACAAGTATGGTATTTGGCCTTTTTTTAATTATATCGGCAATTTCTTTTACAGGATGGTAAACGCCGGTAGATGTTTCTGAGGCTTGAATGTAAACCGCTTTTATTTCTGGGTCTTCGTTTAACGCATCTTCGATAGATTTAGGAGAAACCGTATGTCCCCACTCCACGTCTATAGCTTTTACGTTAACGGAATAGGCTTTGCAAATATCGAACCATCTTTCTCCGAATTTTCCCCCTCTGACCGCAAGAGCATGGTCTCCCGCCGAAAGAAGATTGGACACACAGCCTTCCATTGCTCCCGTCCCGCTTGACGTGAATATTAAAACTTCCTGCTTGGTCTGAAAAAGGTATTTTAAATTATCCCTTACTTCTTGAAGTATAACCGAATATTCCGGAGCGCGGTGATGAACGATAGGAAGCGCCATATCGGCTAAAGCGCGTTCCGGCACGGGAGTGGGTCCGGGCGCTAATAAATACTTTTTCTGCATTTTTAACCTCTTCTTATAATTAAATTATATAAATTTACAATATTAAAAATATTAAAATGTTATATCTAAACCATTTAATACTTAACCAAATTTAAGAAAAATTGTCAAGAATTTATAAAAATTTTTTAAGATTTCTTTGAAATTATTTGATAAATTTGACATTTATGCTAATCGGCATTATAATCATTAATGTTTAATATTTAAACATTAAATGAACAAATTATATAACAATAAATAATAATGGGATAATGAGAAAAATAAGTCTGCTATACATTTTTTTTACCGCAATATTTACTATTTTTTTAATTTCCGTTTCCGATTGTTACGCCTTAAATTTAAACGGCAATACAGATTTCATAAAGGTAAAATTCAAAACCACGTACAATAAAAAGAAAAAACCCGACAACGACGGTTCTGCTCAAGTAACGGTAATATCATCCTCACCGATAGTTTCCGACAACAATATCGGCATTAACAAAAAAAAATCTCCAGATTTTAAAACCACGGCGGCGCAAACAGCTCCGGCACAAACCAACCCTGCGGCTTATAAAACAAAAAGCATTAAAACAGGCTCCGACAAAATGCCCGCAGGTTCTTCTAATCTTGCCGGTTCCGGGCTTTTAGCGAAAAAAGGGGACTTTAATAATTATCAATATCAAAAAAATTTGTCCCATATATTTCCAATGATTATAAATAAAGAAATAATACATTATATACACTTTTATCAAACTTCGGGAAGAAAGTTTTTTAAATACGCGCTTTCAAGGTCGGAAAGATATATACCTATGATTAAAAAGGTTTTTAAGAAATTAGGATTGCCGAACGATCTGGCTTATCTCGCAATGATTGAAAGCGGTTTTTCTCCTACCGCATATTCTTATGCCGGAGCAAGCGGCATGTGGCAGTTTATACCCTCAACCGGAAGGATATTCGGCTTGACGATAAACTGGTGGGTTGACGAAAGAAGAAATCCGGTGGAATCGACATATGCGGCGGGCGAATATTTAAAAGACCTGTTTAACAAATTCGGCTCGTGGTATCTTGCGGCGGCAGCTTATAACTCAGGCGAATTAACCATAGAGAGAGCTTTGTCGGTATATCCCGGGGGGGATTTCTGGACGATATCTCAAAACAGACCATATCTTTTACCCGGACAGACACGCAGATACGTTCCGAAAATTATTGCTGCCGCAATAATTGCAAAAGATCCCGAGAATTTTGGATTTCATAATATAGATTATAAAAAACCGATTAAATTTAAACAAGTGAATGTTCCCTATTCGGCCAGCCTATACGATTTAGCAAAATGCATAGGCATTTCCGAATACAGGCTCCACAAAATGAATCCTGAACTGTTAAGAAACGCGACTCCCCCCGACGACCGGGGATTTATGCTTAACATACCGGCAAAAGATTACGATAGATTTATAAAAAATTTTAAATACGTTAAAAAATACGTCGTCAAACAGCCGCGGATCGTCTATACGGCTTATTCGAGACCTAAGAATAACGCCATTTATACAGTCGAACCCGGTGATACGCTTCTTGGAATAGCCTCTAAATACGGCGTACCGCTTCAAAATATCGAAAGATACAACGGGCTTAATAATTATTCTATGCTTAAAGTGGGTGAAAGAATCACTATTCCGGGGGCAAATGCGAAAACCATAAATAACGCCATTTATACAGTCGAACCCGGTGATACGCTTCTTGGAATAGCCTCTAAATACGGCGTACCGCTTCAAAATATCGAAAGATACAACGGGCTTAATAATTATTCTATGCTTAAAGTGGGTGAAAGAATCACTATTCCGGGGGC
>JAKAOK010000003.1:68527-112915 GCA_021812245.1 bacterium
AACCCGGTGATACGCTTCTTGGAATAGCCTCTAAATACGGCGTACCGCTTCAAAATATCGAAAGATACAACGGGCTTAATAATTATTCTATGCTTAAAGTGGGTGAAAGAATCACTATTCCGGGGGCGGCAGTCTCCCACATATCTTATGCCCGAAAAAATTATAGCAATGCCGGCTTAACTTATATTATAGTAAAACCGGGTATGACTTTATGGAGTATATCCCAAAAATTTAACGTATCGTTGAACTTTATTAAAAACATAAACCATATAAGCGGAAACGATATTCATTCAGGGGAAAAACTATTTTTAAAAGGCGGGGGGGGGCAAATTAGATATTCTTATATAAACAATAACCGATCCGGAACAAAAAATTCCGGATTATTATATTACAGGGTAAAATTCGGCGATTCTCTTTATGCTATATCGTCAAAATTTCATGACGACGTTAAAAATATAATGGCAGAAAATAATTTAAAAAATCCAAATTCTATCTACCCCGGCGAAGTTCTTAAGATAACCAGATAAAAAATGATATCTTTCGACGAAGCATCCGAAATAATAAACTCTGCCGCCATATATCTAAAACCGGAAAACATATCCGTATTAAATGCATTAGGCAGGGTTTTATACAGCGACGTCGCATCTATGGTGAATTATCCTGCCGAAGACAATTCAGCAATGGACGGATATGCCGTAAATTCAAATATCGCTTCAAAAATAGGCGGCGGCGGTTTAAAATTAGAAATAGACAAAAAAGTTGTATATGCCGGAGGCGGTTTAAAAGTTCCCGCAAGACAAGATTCAGCCTTGCGCATAATGACCGGGGGATACCTTCCCGAAACATTTAATACCGTAATACCAATCGAAGATGCCGTCGTTGAAGATAACCGCCTGATTATAAACTCTCCCTTAAAACCTAATAAAAATGTTAGGAAAAAGGGCGAGGACATAAAAAGCGGAGATACGATCTTAAATAAAAACGCAAGATTGACTCCGGAAAACATATCATTACTTGCATCCTGCAATATTAAGAAAATAAAGGCCTATGAAAAAATACCGGCATCTATTATTTCTACCGGCAACGAAATAATTGGTTTTAACCGGAAACATAGATACGGCAAAATCTATAATTCCAACGGGATATTGGCAGAAAACTTTTTATTGCAAAACGGATGCACCATAGTAAATAATGCCGTATGCAAAGACAATTTAAAAGAAATAGGGGATGCTTTATCGAATTCTATAAAAATTAGCAAGATAATAATAACTTCCGCCGGTGCTTCTTTCGGCGATAAAGATTTTACCGAAAAAGCCCTCGAATCCGTCGGGTTTAAAATTAAATTCAGGCAGGTAGCCATAAAACCGGCCAAACCTTTCTCATTTGGGTTAATTAATAAAAAAATACCCGTTTTTATGCTTCCCGGAAATCCCGTTGCATTTTATACGTGTTTAGCCGTATTCGTAAAACCGTTTATAAACAAGCATATTAAAATAAACAGCCGTATGCGTATAATCAAATCAAAATCTTCATTTGAATATATTAAAAACAACAAGAGAAGAGAATTTATCCCTGCACGTACTTTTTATAAAGACGGCGCCATATATTCGGAAATATATAAAAAATCAGGACCGGCAATGATAAGCTCCTTTGGTTATATGAATTCTATCGTATCCGTTCCTGAAAGCGCCTCTATGGTATATATGGACGAACTGCTGGATACATACCTGATTTAATAATAAATTATGAAAAAACATAAAATCTTAATCGTCGACGACGAGCAAAGTTTGGTTTACGTACTAAAAAAACTTCTGGAAGACGAATTTATTATTTATACCGCTTCCGACGGAGAAGAAGCGCTGTCGTATATCAAACAGAATGAATATTTTGCGGTATTTTTGGATATAAGGATTCCAAAAATTAACGGCATGGAAATTTTGTCTCATACAAGACAGTTAATTAACAAACCTAACGTTATAATTATGACCGCCCAGAATACTATGGTAAACGCGATAGACGCCATGAAACAGGGTGCATATGATTATATAACGAAACCTTTTGAATTAGACGAAATTCTTGGCATAATAGAAAAAATAAAAAAGAACGAAAATCTAGAAAATAAAAAATTAGAAAAATCGGAAGATTTTCTGGATACTCTGCTGGTAGGCAAATCCAAAACTATGCAGGAAGTTTTCAAGACTATCGGTAAGTTATCCCATAACAACGTTACGGTATTAATCTTGGGGGAGTCGGGCACTGGTAAAGAACTTGTCGCAAGAGCCATACATTTAAACAGCGTAAGAAACGACAAGCCGTTTATTGTCGTAAATACTCCATCCGTTCCCTCGGAACTACTTGAATCCGAACTGTTCGGTCACGAAAAGGGTTCATATACCGGCGCAAACGAAAAAAAAGAGGGAAAATTTATAAGCGCAAACGGCGGAACTATCTTTTTAGACGAAATAGGAGATATGCCCTTAAATCTTCAGGCTAAACTCTTACGCGTTATACAAGAAAAAGAAGTTGAACCGGTGGGCTCCAATAAAACGGTCAAAATCGACGTCAGAATTATTGCCGCTACAAATAAAAATCTTAAATCGATGGTTAAAAACGCAAAATTCAGGGAAGATTTATACTATCGCCTTAACGTCATAGAAATTACACTGCCTCCTTTAAGAGAACGAAAATCTGATATACCTATTTTAGCCAACTTTTTTATAAAGAAGTTTTCTGAAGAACTTAATATCGCCGAAAAACAGTTGAGCGGCAATGCCCTTTCATTTCTTCAATCATACAATTTTCCCGGAAATATCAGGGAACTCGAAAACGCTATCAGGAGATGTATGGTTATGTCTCCCTCTTCTATATTGGATTCCGATGATTTCAAGGAAATATTAAACAACGGCGAAAAAAATTTAAGCATCGATAAATATTTAAAAGATAAAAAAACGGAAATAGATCCTTTTGAAGACATTATAAGACGTAAGATAAAAAATTATGCAGAAAAAATCAAAGATGCCGAAATCAACGATGTTTATAGATCCATAATGGGTTTGACCGAAAAAATAATTATAGAAGAAATCCTTAATTTATATAATTTTAACCAACTGAAAGTTTCCAAGTTTTTAGGAATTAACAGAAATACGCTGCGGAAAAAAATAAATGAATACAAAATAGATTTAAAAAAAGCAAATTAATACTCTTCTTCTTTCCACATCTCTTTAGTAAACCTTACGACTTTATTCCTTCCATTCTCTTTTGCTTCATAAAGGGCAACATCTGAATATTTAACCGCCTGCCAGAACTTGTCCGAATCCGCTGGATATTCGCAGACCCCTATGCTTATGGTCTTTTTAATGACCACTCCGCCCGGTATCTCCAGCGGCGACGATTCGACGGCTTTCCTGATTTTTTCGGCGATAACAATGCCTTCCCCTTCTTTTATGTCTATCAAAAGGGCAAGAAATTCCTCGCCGCCGAATCTAACGGCGATATCGGAACTCCTTATACCTTTTTTTATCTGCTTAGAAACATTTCTTAGGACTACGTCGCCGTTGTCGTGACCGTATTTATCGTTTACTTCCTTAAAGTGGTCCACGTCTAACATTAAAATTCCCAAATTGGTACCGCGGCGTTTTATACCGGCAACGATATTTTCGGAAGATTCGTCCAAATATCTCCTGTTGTATAGACCGGTAAGCTGATCTACTATCGACTGCTCTTTTAAGAGATCCATTAATTTTCTTGATTCGATAACCGGAGATGCTTCCGCAAGATAACCTTTAACATAGGGTATCATCCAGTGGACAAAATCCGCCACATCGTTGTCGAATATAAGCTGTAAAATCATTCCGACTTTGCCGCCTATATATATAGGAATACAATAGTGATTATACTTTTCGTCGCAAGTTTTGCCCGTCCCGCCTTCGTTTTCTTCGGGAATGTTAAACTTAAAATTAGGACAGATGCACGGGAAGTTGACGGAATCCACGTCGCCGCCGGTTCTTTTTGCCCTGCAGACATCCGCGTCTTCTAAAGACGACATGCCGCACCACATATCGTCTTTGCCCAAGTTAATCTTAGAGCCGACGGTAAGAAGGCTCATTTTATTGTTATCGCCTACTTCATATATCGCGTAATTTTCAAAACTCATATAGTCCCTGATAATGGACTCTATTCTTCTTATTATATCTTTTTTAGTCCTGTCCTTTTCTATTACTCTTTTAAAATTATAAATCCTTACGAGCTCATTTATAATTTTTATAGTATCTTTAAGATAATTATCGGTTTTCAGAACGGTATATCCAATTAAAGTCGAAACTTTAGAATTGATGTCGGATAGTATTTCTTTTAGACTTTTAGAGGTTTCGTTAAGGGTTCTTGCAACTTTGCCGGCTTCGTCCTCGGGAAGACCTTTTTCGTCTATTAATGCTCCGTCCATTTCTCCGTCTTTAAGGTTTTCCAGACCCAGTTCGATTTTTTGAAATAAAGAAATATACGGGTTTAAAAACCTGAAAAACGCCAGCACCAGTATAACTAAGAATATAAAGAATATTATAGAAGTCTGCATGATAGTCCTGAAAGTCGCAACTCTCACGGAAGTAAGATTCATAGTTAGACTGATATCTCCTAAAACAGCGCCTGACTTGACTTTATGGCACATAAGGCAATCGACTGCTCCAGTACTGGTAGCTTTATAGGGAATTATTACGCGGTATTTTACTGAATTAAACGTTTCGTCTAATTTTTCTATTTTTTTTCCGGTTGCAAGCACGTATTTTTCGTCCACGGTAGTTGGTTTTTCGCTTTTAAATCCCGGGCCAAACTGCTTATCTACCAGATTGCCCCTTATAATGGAAATATTCCGGATATCTACCTGTTTGGAGGCTTTTTTAAGCCTTTGAATAAATATCTTCCTGTTCTGGATGACGCCCATCACCATCAAAGACGTTAAGCTGTCCTTCACGACCTTGGCGATAGTTTTTGAACGGATTTTTGCTTCGCTTATAGATTCCTGCCTGAAACTCAAGGCAAAAATTATGTCTATAATAACGAACAGGACGACAAGGAGTATAACTATCCTTGAAATTATTTTGATTTCAAGGGATTTATTTGTTTTTTTTATTTTTTTGAACATAGTTAAAACTATTTATATCATAAAATTAAAAATGTATGCAAACTATATTTATTTTATTTAACGATAAACATTATTTTCCTTTATTTTTTTAATTAAACCGTCAAGAATTCTTATAACCTAATCTTTCTCTAAATATTCTCATATATTTTCTCCAGAAATTTTAATGAATTTTGAATACGTTCACGGTTTTTACTAATTCCGAGGCAAGATGCGCCACCTCCTCCGCCGCAAACATAATGATTACGGAAACAAGCAGTTTGCCGTTGATTGTTTTAAACATAATCCACCCCTATTTTTTTAAAAAAACTTATTTATCCCCGGACATATTGCTTGTTTATTTTAATTTTCATTATCAAGAATAGTTAAAAAATTAAAAAATCCATCGAGGCCGCCTGTCAGATAATTGTTATTAAATAGGTATAATTTAGTTTAATATTATTTTTAATTTAATTAAAAATAATAGATATAATAATACCCTCCCCGCCGAAATGTCAAGGAAATTTTTTTTTGTCAAGGCAATTTAGAAATGTCCTCTTTTGGTTAAAATTAATATATTTCGTAAGGCGGATGAAAACCCGGAGCAATACTCTTGAAGCGAAAGCGAAAAGAGTTTGCGCAGGGTTTTAATTTTCATCCGCCGTCTGCGAAAGTTTAGGTTTGAAATTTTTTCCTTTCCGTTTCCAATAAACGTTCGCTTTCCGAAAGTTTGTATATTTCTTTGCGCATAGAGTCTAATTCAACTTTAAGTTCGTCTTTTTTGTATAATTTCTTTATAATTTTCCATATCTTTTCCAACAATCTCCACTATGGCTTTAACTTCTTCTATAATCTTTTAACTTTTTTTACGTCGAGATAATTGCCTGCTTTAAACTCGCCGGAAAAAACTCGAAAATCGCCGTCTCCGGTTTCATTTGATTTTGCCAGACGTTTTTTTGAAAAACAATAAATATTCTTCTCTTCCAAGATTAACGACTTTGAATGCTTCGCCTTTTTTGTTCTTTATCTGAACATATAGATCCATAAATTTTAAATTTTTCTACTATTAAAATCCTAATCAAACCTTATGATACGACTTTTATCATTTACCGCATTAATTTTCAAAAGGATTTATATGCACCATAACGTCGTTTATATAAATATTGGACGACATAAGACTGCTCTTTACGTTTTCCGCAATATCGTGGGACATTTTAACCGTCATATTTTGATTGATTTCTATTTCTACGTCTATATAAAAATACGGACCGGATTTCCTGACTTTTATATCCGTAATTTTTTCTACTCCCTTAACGGAGGTAATTATATTTTTTATTTTATCTACCACAAAGAGCGGAGGACTTTCGTCCATAAGATTGCCTATGGATTCCCTGATAAGCTTTAATGCCAGCCTGAATATAAAAAAACTGACGACTATTCCGGCTATAGGGTCCATATAGTAATATCCTTTTATGGCAAAAAGTATCCCTACTACTACGGCCAGGGATACGATGACGTCGCTTCTGTGGTCATAAGCGGTCGCAATCAGTCCCGTAGATTTTAAAAGATTGCCCCACCGGAGCGTCCATTTATACAGGATTTCTTTGACTACCACGGTCGCAAGAGCTACTATCAAGGTGTCTATCGCCGGTTTTTCGTAATAATGGAAATATAATTTATAAGCGGAAACTCCTATTATAGAAAATCCAAAAAGTATTAATATCAATGCGACTATAAAAGTCGCAATCATTTCGGCTTTTGCATGACCGTACGGATGCTCTTTGTCCTGAGGTTTGCTCGATATCTTAAAGGACGTGTAAACGACAAATCCGGCAAATATATCGGAGAGAGAATTGAAGCCGTCGGCTACAAGCGCTTCGGAATTTCCGACGATCCCCACATAAAACTTGGCAATCGTCAATATTAAATTTACGAAAATACCTACGTAAGAAATAAATTTTAACTTATTGAATATATTTTCGCGGCTGATATTAAAAGGTTTCAAATTTATAGCGGCATTAATAGTTTATATTAATTAACATTGCGGGTTGCCGTCGGTTAAGGCTATTTCTATCGCAACGGGATAAATTTTATGTTCCGCCTTATGGACTTTTGCTTCCAATGATTCCACAGTATCGGAATCTTCTATTTTAACTATTTCCTGGCATATAATCGGACCGGCATCTACTTCCTGAGTAACGTAATGTACGGTAACTCCCGTATATTTTACTCCGTACTCGAATGCGTTTTTTATAGCGTCTCTGCCTTTAAAAGCCGGAAGCAGCGAAGGATGGATATTGATTATTTTATACGGAAATTTTGAAACGAATTCTTTGGAGAGTATTTTCATAAAACCCGCCAGAATTATATACTTTATTTTATATTTTTCAATAATGTTTTCCAGTGCGCTTTCAAAAAGTTTCCTTTCGGAAAGAGAAGTAAAAGGTATCGTAAAAATAGGGATATCCGGCGAGTTTTTTTTAACCTTGCCTATAACCGGCGCGCCTTCGATATTTGAAACGACGGCAGATATATTTACCAAACCGGAACCGGTCTTGCTCATATAAAATTTATTAATTAAATTCAAGGCGTTAGAGCCGTTTCCTGAAGCTAAAATGATACAATTTTTTTGCATTTTTTTATATTCAAATCAGGTTGACTGCAGGTTCTCCCGCAAAGGTTTTAGAATGTATTATTTTGCCTATATTATACGACTTAAAATACTTTGAATACGAATACCGCGTATCGTTTATAAGGGAAATAACCTCGTCCGCCGTCCCGCCTTCCGTTACTAAAATAAGACCGATACCTGCGTTAAAAACCCGGTAAAATTCAGCCTCGTCCAATCCGCCTTTTTCTCTAAGCAGTTTGAAAAGCTCCGGCATATCCCATGAATTTTTGCCGATTTCGGCAATAGTATTTTCCGGGAGTATTCTAACAAGATTTTCCAATATCCCCCCGCCTGTTATATGGGCAATTCCCTTAATTTTAAATTTTTCTTTAAGCGTCTGAATGAGCCCCGAATAAATAATGGTAGGTTCTAAAAGAGCGTCTTTAACGGTTCTTCCGTCTTTAAGCAAAGGTTCGTTTATATTTAAACCCATCATTTCAAAAACAATTTTTCTGGCGAGGGAATAGCCGTTGGAATGCAGCCCGCTTGAGGCTATGCCGATTATTTTATCTCCTTCCGTAATTCCCTTTCCGTCGATAATTTCGTCTTTTTCCACTATTCCTACGGCAAAACCGGCTAAATCATATTCGCCCGACTGGTAAAAAGACGGCATCTCCGCCATTTCTCCGCCCAAAAGGGAGCACTTTGCTTCTTTGCACCCTGCGGCTATTCCCGAAACTATCTCTTTTATAATACGAGGGTCTAAATTTGAAGTGGATATGTAATCCAGAAAAAAAAGGGGCTTGGCTCCAAGACAGGCAATATCGTTTATGCTCATAGCCACCAAGTCTATGCCTATAGTATCGTGCTTATTTGCGGCAAAAGCGACTTTTAGTTTGGTACCCACCCCGTCCGTTCCGGAGACTAAAACCGCATTTTTATAATTCAGCTCTCCTATGGAAAACAGGGAGCCGAACAAACCGAAATTATCTATCACCCCTTTAGTATAAGTGCTTTTGACCATAGAAGTAATATCTGAAACCGCTTTTTTTCCGGCTTCTATATTTACGCCCGCTTTTTTATAATCCATAATCGTATGATTTTATAATTTTTTAGAGATTTTGTAAAGCTGGAGCCGCCGATATTGAAAAATAAATTTTTTATGATATATTTAAAAATAGGAATATTAATTGTATTATTTGCATTATGGAGGTAAAATTATGAAAAAAATTGTTAAATTCGACCCTTTTTATCCGATAAGGAGCGAAATTGAAAAAAATTTTTTTGATTTTTTTAATCCTGTTTCAAGAAACACGGCTGGTTACATAGAACCTGCGGTCGATGTCGTAGAGCAGGACGAAAACATCGTAGTCAAAGCTCAGGTGCCCGGAATACCCAAAGAAAATATCGTAATAGAGGTCAATGGAGACCAGCTTACGATAAAGGGCGAACACAGACAGGAAAAAGAAGAAAAAAAAGAAAACTTCTACCGTCAGGAAATTCAATACGGTTCTTTTTATAGGATTATAGATCTGCCCTCCGATGTTGAAAAAAACGAAGCCGGAGCATCACTGAAAGACGGGGTGTTGGAAGTAACCCTTAAGAAAAGCAAAACTTCCGCCCCTAAAAAAATAGAAATTAAATAAACTACTTAATCTTACGCTTAAAGCAGATTATCGGTAAAAATTTCGGGAGAAAATTCCGATATTTTATCGGGAGATTCTCCCGTTCCTATAAATCTTACGGGAAGGTTAAGCTTGCGTATTATATCTATTATAATGCCCCCCTTAGCAGAACCGTCTAATTTTGTAATTATAACCCCGGTGATATCCATTATAGCCTTAAACTGCTCAACCTGAACTAAAGAATTTTGCCCCAAACCCGCATCTATAACTATCAGAACTTCATCGGGCTCATTGCCGGACGACTTTGATATGACTCTTTTTATTTTCGATAATTCTTCCATAAGATGTTTTTTATTATGCAGTCTGCCCGCCGTATCTATAAGGAGAAGATTATAATCTTTTTCTTTAAACCGTTGGACAGCATCGTGCGCTACGGATGCGGGGTCTTGATTTTCTTTGCCGGAAACTACTTCGATGCCGGTTCTCCTGCCCCATAATTCAATCTGTTCTTTTCCCGCCGCCCTGAACGTATCGCATGCCGCTATGATAACTTTTTTGCCTCTGTCCGCATAATATTTGCCGAGCTTTCCTACAGTCGTAGTTTTTCCTACCCCGTTTACGCCGACTATAATAAAAATATTTTTTTCGCCGCCGGCTTTTATTTCCGGAAATTCGATAGATATTTTAGAACTTACCTCTTCTTTTAACGCCTGTTTTATAATATACGGCGTCAGATCCTTAATTTTCAAAACTCTTTTTTTAACGCCTTCTATTATCTCTGATGCCGTCTGATACGATATATCCGATAGAATTAACGCCTCTTCTATTTTATCTATATCTCCGCTTTCGATTTTGCCGGAACCAAAAATAGAATTTATTTTTCCCGATAATTCCAGTTTTGTTTTTTTAAGACTTTCCGCTAAATTTTTGAACTTTTCAAACATCTTCATTAATCTATATCTCCTCTTGTTTTTTAATTCATTGAAACCGATACGATTCCTGAAATACCAGGGTGTTTGGAAGTTACCCCGAAAATGTTTTTTCCTATTTCCATGGTTTTTTTGTTATGCGTTATTAAAATTATCTGAGAATAATTCGATATTTCCTCTATTAATTTATTATATCTGGCATTATTTGCATAATCTAATGGAGCATCAACTTCGTCTATAACGCAAAAAGGGGTTTTTTTTACGAGAAAAATCGAAAACAAAAGGCTGACCGCCACCAAAACTCTTTCGCCCTGCGATAAAATATTTATTCCCGAAAATTTTTTCCCCGGTATCTGAGCGTTTATTTCCATACCGGAGAAATCTGCATCGGCATGTTCCTCGTTTTCGTCCGCTTCTTCAAGATTATGCGAAACTACATTCAATATATCGGCATGTCCTCCGCCGAATAAAAATGTAAACAGTTCTTTAAATTTTTGCCTTATCTGGGTAAGATTAGAATTAAATTTCTCCTTGGATACCGCATCTAATTGCTTTATAACGCCTCGCAGCGCTTCAATAGAACTTTCAAGGTCTTTTTTTTGTTTGTCCAAAAACTCGAGCCTGCATAATGCATCCTCATACTCTTTCGCGGCATTCATATTAATATCGCCGAGTTCTTTTATTTTCAAGTTAAGTTCTTCTGTAGCCTTCCTAATGCCATCATTATTAATGCCTGCGATACTATCTATGAAATCATTATCCTCCCGTTCCGGCTCGATAGGCAGACCGTTTAAATCCCTGCCTGAATTAAGCTCTGCAAGTTTTTCGCCGTTGATATCTATATAAGTCTGCACGGCATCTTTTTTCTTATCCGCATTGAGTTTCTGTCTGTTTGCATTTTCCAAATCTTTTTCCGCGTTGTTAATGCTTTCTTTTAGTCTTTCCAATTTAATTTCGGTATCCTTAATTACGCCGTCCGACAGCTTTAAAGATTCATTCAGGGTTTCTATATTTTTTTGTTTAGCAGATAAATCTTTAACGGTATCACCTAAATCTAACGCTGTTTTTTCTTTTTGTCCTATAAAGGATTTTATCCTTTTATCGTAATTTAAGACATTGGATTCTAAATCTCTAATCTGTTTTCTAAGAAAATTAATATTCTGCTCGGCAGAATTAATTTCTATTTTTAGCGTTGTTTCATCTTCTTTCGCCTTTTCAAATTCGCCTTCAAAATCTTGGAGCCTTTTTTCTATCTTATTTCTTTCATCTGATTTTAATTTTAATTCGTTTTCTAAAATTAATATTTCTTCTTTTAAGTTTTCCTCCTCTTTAACGCTCTCCGTTTTTTCATTCTCAAGATTGTTGCACTCGTTAATCAATATATTAAGTCTTTCCTTCGATTTAATTAAGAGGCTTTCTAAGTGCTGGGTATCGTTTTTTACGGTTAACCACGCCATCTCGTTAGCCTTAACTTCCTCGCTTAGACTGTCTATTTTAATGCCAAGCCCGTTAATTTCAATCTGCTTTGAGTTAAACAGCGATTCCTCGCGGTCAAATTCCTTTTGTTTTTCTATCTTAACGTTTTTATATTCCGATAATTTCTTTTTATTGATAAATAAATTTTGGCTTTCTATATTTTTATTTTTACCTGCAATTATAAATCCGTCAGGGGAAAACATCACCCCGTCTTCGGTAATAATATTTACCTCGGGAAAAAAACCGGTCCGGCGTATATATTCCATAATAGCGCTTTTACTATTGCAATAATAAAAATTAATACCTATGTCTTCAGAAAATAAATTTTTTCGGTTTAACGCAACTTTTTCTTTCAACGGTATAAGGTTTAATTGTCCGTTTATATTTCCGGATAAATTTTCCTGTTCAGATTGCCTTTTCTTTTTCTTACCCTGAATAAAAATTTTTATTTCTCCGGTTTTATTATTATTCACGTAATTTAATGCTTTTTCCGCATCTTCCATATTATCGACTAAAACGGCTTCGAGTATTTCGCCTGCGCCCCCCAATACGGCATTTTCGTATCCGGATTCAATTTCTATAAGGTCGGATAAAGGAAATGCTTCGTAATCTTTTTCGGCATTTAAAAAATTTCTGGCTCCTTCGGAAAATCCCTCGCGGTTGTCGATAAAATCGGACAGTCTGGATATATCTATACTTATTTTCATAAGTTCCTTTTCTAAACCGTCTTTTTTTGCGCCGTATTCATTAAGCTGCGCCGTAAGTTCCGAGAGCCTCGCTCTGTTGTCCGAATATTCATTTTTTAAATTTTCGATAATCGTTCCGATATCATTGGACAACTTTATTTTTTCATTTAAGGCGTTGCCGGCTTCCTCGATTTCCGCGGAAATTTTAGATATAAGATTTTTCGTATCGCTAATTCTTGCTTCGATATTTTTAATATTTTTACTATTAAAAAGCAATTTATTGTTATTATTTTGGGATCTTTCGACAATGTCTAATATTTCGTCGTTTATATTTTCTGCATTATCTTTTGTTTTTATTATGAAATCTTTTTTCTCTGCAACCGATTTATTTAAAATATTTAACCTTTCCCGGATATCTCTAAGGTTTGATTCATCGAATGCCAAATGATTTTTAAGATTTGATAATTTTTCCGCATTTTTATTTTTTGATTGGGTTTGTTCTTCTATTTCTTGCGCTTTCCTTAAAATTTCCGATTCTAAATTTTTTACTTTTATATTCCCGTATTCTATATCGGAATTAAGTTTTGCAAGGTCTATTAAATATCTGTTTTTTTCGCCTGACGCAAGCTTATATTCCGCTTCCGTATTATCGAAAGAAGTTTTTGCGTCGGTTAAAACGCTTAGAATAGAACTCTCCTTTGCTCCCGCCGCCGCAAGTTGCAGGGAGTAACTTTCTAGCTCTTTTTTATATTTATCTATTTCCGAAACTATTTTTCTTTTTATCCTGTCGTATAAAGCTAAATCATACCGCTTTTTTTCTGTTTCAAGTTTTTTATACTCGTCTAATTTCTTCGATGACTTTTCCAAAAAGCTCAATTGCATGTTCACTTCATTAAACAGGTCGCCTATTCTAAATAGATTGTTTACCGCCGCTTCCAATTTTTTGGATGCCGATTTTTTTTGGATCTTATATTTTGTTATTCCGGAAGCTTCTTCAAAAAAAAGCCTTAATTCATTCGGCCTATAATTTAATACGGCGTTTATCTTCGACGAATCTATTATAGAGTAATGCTTCGATAAGCCGCTTTCGTTGAAAAAATCTAAATATTGCCTGTAAGGAACCGAAATTCCGTTAATTCTGTATTCCGTTTCCTTATTCTTAAAATGCCTTCTTTCGACCATTATTTCGGAAATATCTTTATATCTGAAACTGCCGCCCGAATCGTTTTCGAACGCCCCTCTACACAGGGCAACGGATGACTGATTGCGTATATTGGAACCGTGGAAAATTATATCGTTCATATTCTTAAGCCTTAAATCTTTTAAGTTCTGCTCTCCGAGAATAAACCTGACGGCATCCACGATATTTGTTTTGCCGCATCCGTTAGGACCGACTATTATATTTATACCCGGATGAAAAGGTATTCTGACTTTATCCGGAAATGTTTTAAATCCGAATAGTTCTATAAATTTAAGACGCATAATTATTATCCGAAAACGCAAAGCATATTAAATTTGAAACGGCATAAAGAGAGGCGACAAATGTGCTCATAATATAATTAGACAATTTAACGGACGTAAATCCGTATTCTTTTGATAATCTTAATTCTGACGGGGAAAAATCGCCTTCCGGCCCTATAAACATTCCTACAGAAATATCATTTTTCTTAAAATCCAAGCTTTCCAGATAATTTTTTAAAAATAGCTCCGCATCAGGAGAAGCTATTAATTTTGCGTTAAACTTCTCGGCTGTTTTAAAAGCGGCGGCTAAGCCGACAGGTTTGTTTATGACGGTGGAAAAATTTTTTCCGGCAATAATCATGGCGCCTCTGGAAATTTTATCCCATTTCGACAGCTTAGAATTTATTTCTTTTTCATTTTTTAATTTAATAGACCTTTCCGTAATTACCGGGAAAATATTGCTCACGCCGAGTTCGCAGACTCTTGCGATAAGCTGGTCCATTATATGGGACGTAATAAGAGGCAGGAAAAGATAAATTTTAATGTTATTTTCTGAATATTTCTTACTTGATATCAACTCAATATTAATATTTTTCTTGGCAATTTTAAGAATTTTACCGGAATAAACGGTTCCTAATCCGTCGTAAAGTTTAATTTCATCGCCCATCTTTTTGCGAAATGCTTTAATATGGGCGGATATCGATTCCAAAACAATCTCTTTCCCGGGATAACCCTCTATTTTCTCATCTATATAAAATCTATTATGCATTTAAAAACCGATTATTTTTATATTACAATTTTTCCGGAAACGCTATCCCTGCCGAAAGAACAATCTGTATTCCCTGCTCTACCTTAAGGCCGGTTTCGATTATGTCGTCCTTTTTGGCAATTATATTCATACCTATGTAAAGATGGTTCGTCGGAATATAAACTACCGCGTAATCGTCTTTATTTTCTCCTTTTATTCCGGTTTGGGACGTTAAAAACCCGTATATAAATTTATCGCCGGCGTATCTGACCAGCACGAATTTTTTAAACGAACTTTTGCCGGGAGAAAATATGTCCACCCATTGCTTAGTCGATTTATAAAGTAAATTTACCACCGGAATTTTCAGCATAACATTTTCGTATAAATTAATAACGGCTCTGCCCAGCCAGTTGGTAATAAGAAAACCGGAAGCAAGAATCAGGATGAATAAAAGTATTAATCCGATATCTGGTATATAGATATGGATATACCTCTTTATGAAGATAGAAAAAGGATTAAAAATTCTGTTAACTTCCCTTAAAAGCCACACTATTATAAAAATAGTTATAGCTCCCGGAATTATAATAGTTAATCCAGTGAGGAACCTGCTTCTTATTTTAGCGAAAAAAGATTTGTTCATTAAGTTAATTGGATTTATAAAAAATAAAGCGCTTCCTCTTGCCGCGAAAGCGCTTTAATAAATAAATATTAAAGTTTTAAGGCTTTTTATTTTAAAGAACCCACGTATGCGGTTAATGCCTTCAGGCCGCTTTTAGATATATGCCCCCTGAGGGCAAATTTAACACACATTTTATCTTTCATTTTAACGGTCATATGCATATGGTGTATTTTGTCGAATTGTGCCATTTTTTTGGCCGCATTCTTAATCGGCCTGATAACCATTCCTCTTCCATGCAAATTTATATATGTTCCTGCGCTGTAAACATGACAGGTAGCGCATGAAAAACCGTTAGTTCCGATATCCTTAGAGTAGAACAGCTTCTTGCCCTGAGCTATTAATTTTGCATTTTTATACATCATCGGCATCATCTTGGCATTTGCCGCAGTTAAAATTGAAAGGCTAACCGCAAAAGATGCGGCTAAAAGAATAAAAACGGCTAAAATAAACTTTTTCATACAGCCTCCATCTTAAAATTATAAATTAAATAATTTTTAGACATCTAAGTATTAAATATTATAATTATATATCTTAATTAAAATTTTTCAAATAATAAAATATCCTATATCGTTGCAGTATTTTTTAAGGGCATCTTTCCAAGGCCTTAGCTCTATATTGTAATCCTCTTTAATCTTAGAGTTATTTAATGCACTGTAAACCGGCCTTTTGGCCGGTCTTACGAACTTATCCGAAACCACAGGCACAATTTCGCAATTTGTCCTCTTGAATACGCTTACTATTTCAAGCGCAAATTTATACCATGAAGTATAACCCTCGTTAGTTAAGTGATAAATTTCATTTTTTGAGTTGTCTTTTATAATTATTTCGGATATAGCATAAGCCACATCTTTAGTATATGTAGGACTTCCGAACTGGTCGTCCACGACCTCTATTTTTTTCTGGCTGTCCGCTAATTTTAAAATCGTATTCACGAAATTTTTTCCGTTCTTGCCGTATAGCCATGATGTTCTTAATATTATATAGCTTGCGCCTGATTTTTTTAAAGCTTCCTCGCCTCCGAGTTTCGATAAGCCGTATTCGTTTATAGGGTTAGGCGCGTCGTCTTCGGTATAAGGCATCTTCTTCAAGCCGTCAAACACGTAATCGGTACTTATATGTATTATTCTTGAACCTGTATTTAGGGCCGCTTCGGCTAAATTTTGCACTCCAATATTATTAACGGCATCGGCTTTTTCTTTTTCCGTCTCCGCCTCATCCACATTCGTGTACGCGGCACAGTTAATAATATAATCCGGCTTAAAACTACTCATAACTCCGTTGACCGCCTGAGCGTCGGCTATGTCTAAATTTTTGGAATTATAATTCTTAATAAGAAAATTTACCCCTTTAAGGGCGGAATTTACGTCTATGCCGAGCATACCGGTTGAACCGATAAGCGCAATTTTCAACATTATAAAACCTCACCTGTTTTCATACATTTTTTTATAATATTCTTTGTAATCTCCCGATAATATTTCCCGCCACCAGCTTTCGTTTTTTATATACCAGCTTATCGTGGAATCTATGCCTTTTTCTATATTATATTCGGGTAAAAATCCCGTTTCAGCGTTAATTTTGGAAAAGTCCATAGCATATCTTCTGTCATGCCCCTTCCTGTCTTTAACGTGTTTAATTAATGAAGGCGGCTTATTAAGCCTATTTAATATATATATAATTATATTGATATTTTCCGCTTCGGAGTTGCCGCCAACATTATAAACTTCTCCAAATTTCCCCTTATCTAAAATCAAGCATATGCCTTTAACGTGGTCGGACACATGTATCCAGTCTCTTACGTTTTTTCCGTCCCCGTATAAAGGTATATCTTTATCATTTAATGCATTTATTATAACTAAAGGCACCAATTTTTCGGGAAATTGGTACGGTCCGTAATTATTTGAACACCTCGATATTAAAACAGGCATATTATAAGTATGAAAAAACGCCATAACAAGCATATCGGCAGCGGCTTTTGAAGCAGAATAAGGACTGCGGGGCGATAACGGCGTTTTTTCGCTGAATTTTCCGGAAGCGCCTAACGAACCGTAAACTTCGTCCGTGGAAATCTGAAGAAATTTTCCAACATTATGTTTTAGGGATAATTCCAGCAGGTTCAGGGTTCCCTCGACGTTGGTTTTAATAAAAATTCCAGGATCGGCGATAGACCTGTCAACATGGGATTCCGCCGCAAAATTAATCACGCAATCTATCCTATTTTCAATAAAAACTTTCGACAATGCCTTTTTATCGGCTATATCCACTTTGTAAAATTTATAATTTGCGGAATAATTCGCAAGGTTTTCAGGATTTGCGGCATAGGTTATCTTATCTGCATTGATTATCTCAACGTCTCTTTGCTTATCCAGAACATAACGAATAAAATTAGACCCTATAAAACCGAAACCGCCGGTTACAAGATATGTTTTCATAAAAATCAAAAACCTCCAAAATTTGACCGGCTGTTTAAACCGGCGTAACATTTACAAGGCATTTACAAGGCGTTGCTAAAACCCGGACCGCTCATTGACAGTCCCGACGAACCGGTGCCGGGAGAAATCATATTGCCGAAGCCGTATGTTCCTATGCCTCTAAGTACCAAGCCGAAAGAAAAAGCCCACTGGTGAAAATAAGGCAGATTCATGTAATTGGCGATAAAACCTATACAGCCCGTCTGATACGTTATGCCGATAGAATTAGATATATCTTTATGAACCGTCAAGTCTATACTTTCGGTCGCATTAATGCTAAAACCGCCGATAATATTCAAATTGGCGGACAAACTGGTATAAGAAAGGGTATTTAAAGCAGTAATTACGGACGACGTCTGCGGAAAAAGATTTAAATTAGTAGAATTAAACATATTTAAAGCCGTGAGATACCCTTGAACATCGTTTATTTCTGTATATCCTATGCCGAAAGAATCTTTTCTAAAATCCGTAATTTGCGAGTTTACATTATAATCGTGAAATATATAGTTATAATCGTCGTAGCTTCCGTTCCCAAAAAAATACAGATTAGAAATCGGGTGCACTTTGATTCTTGTAATAATATCCGAATTTGCATTATCGTAATTAAAATAGTTTATCGGATTTATAAAATTGCCTGAAATAGAATGATATTGATAAAGACTGAACCTTAGCAGATTATTTGCTCCTTTATTCGTATAGCCTTCGAGATTAAAATTAAGGCCGTATTTGAATGCGCTTTCCTGCGGAATATAGTCCGTCTGGTCGATTAACGGAATGCCGGATTGATTAACCGGCCTGACAAGATTATAATTTACGTAAGGTGTTAAAAAAGCTAAGTAACCGCTATGATTTTTAGAAGAGATGACGTAATTATTAAACAGGGCCGTATTATCGTTTAACGAAGCATAATATACCTGCCTGTTCTTGTCGGCAGAAGAAATATCCGTATATCCGTCCGTAATATTAAAATAACCCGTATCCCTGATTCCTACTCTGGGAGTTATATGGATACCTTTTATAAGGCTCAGCGGCATATACGCCTGCGGATATATATCCAATCTTTCATCGTTCAAATATGCCGGGCTTCTAAAAACATCAAACGACGAATGTAAATTGAAATATAAAGGACTGTTTAAAAAATCTCCGAGTTCCGATTGTCCGTCCAGCGAAAAAGCCGGATATTCATCAACCGTAGTATAATTCGGAATAAATAAGTTATCTAACCTGAGAAAGTTCATCCTTGCAGAATAGCCGTCGGAATAGTAAGTCGCCGAAAAATTAGAAGACAACCTGTTCTTCGTCATCTGATAAACGCTGGTCGAAAAATCTGCATAAAATGAATTATCCGACGGAATATTTAAGTTTGTTTTAACCGCTAGATTGCCAAAAAAATCCATATTATGCGAAAACAAAAAATACCGCGTCAAATTAGGCGTCATAGCAAAACTTTTCTGATTATTCTCTTCGTGCATATAAAAACCGTAAATAGAACCGTGCGAATAAGGATTAAGGCTGTATCTATATTTCAGCGAATTTCCGTAGCCTAAATAACTGTAATAATTTAAATTATAAGTCAAATCCTGAGATCTGCCCAGATCAAAATAATAGCCCTCTCCCGCTTGATAACCGGTAAGAGAACTGTATCCCATCGTAGGAATTAAAAGCCCCGAGGATTTCTTATTTTTAATAGGGGTCACCATAATAGGAAAATATAGAATCGGCACGTTATGGATGTAAAAAATAGAGTTAAAGGAATAGGCATAACTCCCCTCATATATATCCGAAAAAGACGAATACAATTTCCATGAGGGGGGAATTCTTTTGCATGACGTCAAGTAGCCGTCTTTCACCTGATAAAAATCTTTGCCTTTATGGTAAATTTTATTGCCGTAAACGTAAATATTTTTATCCAAATAATGTATATGCGAATTATAAATTGTTCCTATTCTGTTTTTTAAATATACTTTGAGCTTTTTAGCCTTAGTAACCGTTCCTTTTGAATTTACGATAACGTTTCCCGTAGCAACGGCATAATCCGTTTTGTAAAAATAAACCACTTTATATGCTTTTAAGGTAAATTTTTTACGCGTTATTATTACGTTTCCCGTAAAAATATAGGTGTGATTATTCTTATTATAGACTACTTTGTCCGCCAGAATATGGATAGGAATAGTTTCTGATTCAAGCGCATATGAAATTTTAACGCCTAAGGCGCTTAAGGAACATAAAATCGCCAAAACGAAGAGGACAAATGAAATTTTTTTCATGAATTTAAACGCAATTAATTTATAATGGTTTTTTTAAATTCCCCTATAAGGTATAAAGAACCGCAGATAAGTATTACATCGTCTTTTTTTTTGCTCTCTGCCGCCCTTTCCAAAGCATCTTTTATACTATCTGCCGTAAAAACTTCTTTAAAATAATGATTTTGCAAAGAAAACCTTTTTAAATCGTTCGCATCCAGCGCTCTGTCGTTATTTAAACCGGCAAATATGATATCCCCCTCTAAAACCGAAAGTCTTTTTAAAATTGTTTTATAATCTTTATCCCTCATAACCGCAAAAATAATTATAAAATTTTTTTTCTTAAAAAATTTTTGCAGTGAGATAACAAGATTTTTAATTCCGTCCGGATTATGGGCGCCGTCTAAAACGATATCGCTGTTCTTATACTTGATTATTTCAAAACGTCCTTCATTTTTAAATTTTAATATTCCGCTCCGTATTAAATTATCGTTTAGCTTTAATTTCAGGCTCTTTTTGTAATACATATAGAGAATTTCTATAGATAAAAGCCCGAGTTTTAAATTATATTTCTGATACGAAGCCAGGTTAGGTAATTTTATATTTTTTATTTCTGTATTCAGTCCTTTGTAATTATATAAATTGCCTTTTTTGAATAGTTTAACGTCATTAGAAGAAAAATATCCGGCATTTAAACTTAAAGCGTAATTTTTTATGACGCCGGCTATTTTGCTTTTTTTATCTCCGCAAACTACAACGGAATTTCTTTTAATTATGCCGGCTTTTTCAAGCGCAATTTTCCTGAGAGATCCGCCCAATATATCCTTGTGGTCCATAGATATATTGGTAATTACGGACAGAAGCGGTTTCTTTATTATGCCGGTAGCATCCAGCCTTCCACCCAAACCTGCTTCTATAACGGCTATGTCAACCTTTTTTTCGAAAAAATAGAGAAAACATATTGCCGTAGTTAGTTCAAAAAAAGACGGAGCGCCTAATTTTTTAAAATCATCTTTTTCGGAAATTATTTTATCGAAAAAATTATTCAGCCTTTCAAGATCGCTATCGCTTATCTTCTCTCCGCCGACAACTATTCTTTCGGAAAAAGTTATTAAATGGGGAGAAGTGTACAGTCCGACATTAAAGCTATGCTCTTCTAAAATACTATAAATAAACCTGCTTACCGACCCTTTTCCGTTTGTTCCGGCTATATGCACCGTTTTTAACTTATCCTGCGGATTACCCGCATACCGCATTAACGCCTTTATCCTTTCAAGTCCGAAATTCATGGAAAAACCGTTTAAACCGTATATCGCATCTAATCTACTAATCGGCCTACTCATTGGTAAAAAGAAGCAATAGATTTTTTAAAACATCCTTTAAATCTTTCCTTTCGACTATCATATCTATCATTCCATGTTCCAATAAGTATTCAGACCTTTGAAATCCTTCCGGAAGACTTTGATGAATAGTTTTTTCTATCACCCTTGGACCGGCAAACCCTATAAGCGCCTTAGGCTCAGCAATTATAACGTCGCCTATCGTCGCAAAACTCGCCGATACCCCTCCCGTAGTAGGATCGGTCAGAACCGATATATACGGCATCCCCGTCCTGTTAAATTCTGAAACAAGGGCTACGGTTTTAGACATCTGCATAAGAGAATAAATTCCTTCCTGCATTCTTGCGCCGCCGGAAGACGAAAAAATTATTACCGGAAGCTTATTTGCAATGGCATATTCAAATGTCTTTGCAATCTTTTCTCCCGCAACCCTTCCCATAGAGCCGCCCATAAAATTAAAATCAAAAATAGAAGATGCAACCGTAAGTCCATGTATCTTTCCTTCTCCTGCAACTACCGCATCGGAAAGTCCCGTTTTCTCGGCGTCTTCTTTTAACCTGTCTTTATACTTTTTCGTATCGGTAAAATTTAATACGTCTGCAGGTTTGATATCTTGAAAAAGTTCCTTGAAACTGCTTTCATCGAATATTATTTCTATTCTTCTAAGCGCCTTAAGCCTGAAGTGATAGTTGCATTTTGGACAAACTTCAAGATTTCTTTCTAATTCCTTTTTATATATAATTTCGCTGCAGCTCGGGCATTTAATCCATAGTCCTTCCGGTATGGACGGTTTACCCTGTTCTTTTTTGCCGTTTTTTGATTTAAATAAAAGCATATATTATATTATATTTTTATAGGCTTGATTTTATATCGAATGAAAACTCGGCTATTCTTCGGATTATCGCCCGTTTATCGTTAATGTCGTCTTCTATAAATTGAATTATTTTTGAACCTATTATTACGGCATCGGCGCATTTTCCGATATCTCTTGCCTGTTCTTTGGAAGATATGCCGAAGCCTACCCCCACCGGTATAGAACTTATCTCCTTAATTTCTTTAACCTTTGATTTAATTGTTTCGGGGAGGCTTTTTCTTGCTCCTGTAACTCCGGTAACGCTGACGTAATATACAAAACCTTTAGCATATGATAATATCAGCTTCATCCTTTCGTTGCCGGTCGTAGGGGCTAACAGATAAATCTGATATATATTTTTATCTTGAATATATTTTGTTAATTCCGCGCTCTCTTCGGGGGGCAGGTCGACGACCAAAATACCGTCTATTCCAGCATTTTGAGCGCCTTCGGCAAATTTTTCGCCGAGTATAAAGACGGGATTATAATATGTAAAAAGTATCACTGGAATATCCCGATAAGCTTTGAGTTTTTTTATAAAACTAAAAGCATCTTCCATTGAAATTTTCCTTTTCAACGCCCTTTCATAAGACTTTTGTATCACCTTACCGTCTGCCATAGGATCCGAAAATGGAAAACCCAGTTCGATAATATCCGCACCGTTTTTTATCAAAGTCCTTGCTATTTCCAGAGAGGTATCGATATCGGGGTCGCCTATAGATATAAACGGTATAAAAGCCGTTTTATTTTCAGTCCTTAGTCTGTTAAATACTGCATCTATTTTGTTCTCTTTTGACATTTTTATTATGGGGACAGAATTCAATTCTGTACCCATCTCCACATTATTTTTTACGGGTATTCGACGAAAGATACTCCGAAATCGTATGCATATCTTTATCTCCCCTGCCCGAAAGATTAATAACGACGGTTTTCCCTTTTATTTCTTTTTTTATCTTTTCTAAATATGCGATAGCATGGGAACTCTCTAAAGCCGGAATAATCCCTTCAAGCCTGCATAACTCTTGAAAAGCTTTCACGGCTTCGTCATCCGTTACGCTGTCGAATATAATCCTTTTTTTATCGGCAAAATAGCTGTGTTCCGGACCTATGCCGGGATAGTCTAGTCCCGCGGCAATAGAATGAGCATCGGCAATTCTACCGAACTCGTCCTGAAGAAGATAAGTTTTGTTTCCGTGCAAAATCCCTGGTGCGCCTCCAGAAATAGAAGCGGCGTGCATTCCTGTTCCTATGCCGCAACCTCCGGCTTCTACCCCGTACATCTTGACTTGAGAGTATTTAAAGAAAGGATGAAATAGTCCTGCGGCATTACTGCCGCCTCCGACGCATGCTATTAAAATATCCGGCAGTTTTTTAAGCTGTTTTAGGACTTCTTTCCCTATAACGGATTGAAAATCCCTGACGATTAAAGGATAAGGGTGAGGGCCGGCAACCGTTCCTATCATATAATACGTAGTTTTAATATTTGTAATCCAGTCCCTTAATGCTTCATTCATAGCATCTTTAAGAGTCTGAGAACCTGATTCGACGGGATTGACTTTGGCTCCGAGAAGTTCCATCCTGAAAACATTTTGTTTCTGTCTTTCCACGTCTTTTTTGCCCATAAATACTTCACATTCTAAGTTGAACAAGGCACAAACGGTAGCCGTAGCCACCCCGTGCTGTCCCGCCCCAGTTTCGGCGATAATCCGTTTTTTTCCCATCTTCACGGCAAGCAATGCCTGCCCTATAGTATTGTTTATTTTATGGGCTCCGGTATGATTTAAATCTTCCCGTTTAAGAAATATATCGGACTTATAAATATCGGAAAGTCTTTCTGCAAAATATAGGGGGCTTGGTCTGCCTACGTAATTTTTCAGGTAATAATTAAATTCTTTTATAAATCCCTTATAGTTTCTTACTTTTTTATAAAATTGCTCTAGTTCGATGACGGCGGGCATTAATGTTTCGGAAATATATCTTCCGCCGTATTCACCGAAATGACCTTTCTTATCAGGCAGCTGCATATGAAGCTCTCCTAAAATTTTTAAAAAATAACGCCATCTTATCGTAATTCTTTTTTCCCGGTATATCTTCTATTTTTGAAGAAAGATCTATTCCGTAAGGCCTAAGCGATTTAATTATATATTCTATATTATCATGTCCTATTCCGCCAGCTAAAATTAAATTGCCGACGTTTAAACTCTTCATTATATTTAAGTTGACCTGCACGCCTGTTCCTCCATACGCGCCCTCACCGGCAAACGAATCTATCAGAACATTAACGCCTGTTCCCTTGTATTGATAAATTATGTCTAAATCCGCCTCTTCTTTAACATGCACCGCTTTTAAAATTAGATTTTTATCTATGCCGGATTCTTCTATATAATTTAATGATTCGTTACCCGACAGCTGAATTATATCGACATCGATATCTCTTGCTATTTTTTTAATTTTTTCCGTATCCTCGTTTACAAAAACTCCCGTAATTATAATATTTCTTTTAACGGATAAGAAATTTTTTAAATTTTTACCGGCCGTTTTCCTAAGTTCCTTTATAATTCCTTTTGCAGCTTCAGGAGAGATATACCTTTTTGATTTTTCGTAAAAAACAAAACCGAGCGTATCGGCGCCAAGCTCTAAAGCATTATAGGCGTCATCTACATTAGTTATACCGCATATTTTAATCTTTGGAATATCGGACATTAAAATTTTAAATCTATATATAATTATTCATAGAATACGGCGATAAAAAATCTTTTAAAGTTTTTGAAGCATCGTCTGAAGTAACAAGGGCTTCTCCTATAAGAAAAGAGTTTATGCCTCTTTTCATCAGCATTTCGATATCTCCTCTTCCGTTAATGCCGCTTTCCGCTACAATCAACTTCCCCGGAGGTATTTTTTCGGCTAAAGCGGCGGTTTTAAACAAATCTGTTTTAAAAGTCCTTAAGTCCCTGCTGTTTATGCCGATGATTTCGGCGTTATATTTATAAGCCGTTTCAAGTTCTTTTTCATCGGCTATTTCGGTAAGAACTTCTAAAGAAAGTTCTGCGGCAAGAGCAAGAAGATTCTTATATTGGACTTCCGACAATGCTTTAATAATTAAAAGAATTGCGTCCGCTTCTATTATTTTAGATTCAAAAACCTGAATTTCGTCGATTATGAAATCTTTTCTTAAAATCGGAAGTTTTACCGAGTTTCTAACTTTTAAAATATCTGCCGGACTGCCCATAAAAAATTTCTTATCCGTAAGAACCGAAATGGCACTCGCCCCGCCTCTTTCGTAAATAACCGCCAGTTCGTCAGGCTTATAATCTGCCGATAGAAGTCCTTTCGAGGGGGAAGATTTCTTGACTTCGGCAATTATACTGCAAATTCTATATGAAACCGCTTCCCCGTTAGACCTGGGTTTCAAAGCACTTTTTAAACTTCTTAAACCGTTGAAAGCGGAAAACGCCCCATCTTTGTAAGCCTTTCCATTAACGGCCGCTTTAAATTTTTTTATTTCTTTTGTTTTTTCTTTTAAAATATCGTCTAATATCATATTTATATTTTAATACTTATTTGTTGGAGATTTCAATAAGGTTTTGTAAAGATCTTAAAGCTTTCCCCGATTCTGCCGAACGCCTTGCTTCGCTAAAGGCATCGTATAAATTATCTACTTTGCCGGAGGCCAAAATTGCAAACCCCGCGTTTAAAATTGCCAGGTCTGCTTTGGGGCTTTTATTTCCGCTGATAATATCATATATAATTTTTGCATTTTCGGCAACCGATAAAGATTTAAATTCATTCTCATGGTGAAAGCTGAATCCGTATTCTTTAGGATCGAATTCGAAACATTTATAGTTGCCGGCCTCATCTAATTCGTAAATATCGGTTAACGCCGAAAGGCTTATTTCGTCTATCCCATCCCTACCGTGAACTATAAACGCTTTCCCCGAGTTCAATATCTTCAACGCTTCTACTATTTTTTTAGATAAGTCGCCGGAATAAACTCCTATTATGTGTTTTTTAACGCCTAACGGGTTGGTTAAAGGACCCAGTATATTAAAAATAGTTTTAAACCCCAGCTCTTTTCTTACCGGAGCGGCATATTTCATAGCGGTATGAAATTTGGGAGCGAATAAAAAACCTATATTCGCATATTCTATCGACCTGAGAACTCCTTCGGCATCTAAGTCTATATTCACGCCCAATTCCTTTAAAACGTCGGCGCTTCCCGATTTTGAAGAAACTGCATAATTTCCGTGTTTTGCTATTTTAACTCCCGCTCCTGCGGCGATTAAAGCGGAGCAGGTAGAGATATTAAAGGTATTTTTAGAATCGCCTCCGGTTCCGACGATATCCACCAACTCAGTTCTATATTCATCTTTAATATTTACGGCAACGGCATTTTCTCTCATGGCAAGAGCGGCGCCGGCTATCTCCTCGACGGTTTCGCCTTTAATTTTTAAAGATGTAAGAAGAGATGCGATTTGTGCGTTAGTAAGCTCGCCTTTTAAAATTGCATTAAAAATCTCATACGATTCTTCTGCGGTCAAATTGTTATTATTAGCAACCCGCCCTAATAATTCTTTAATAAAATCTTCTTTCATATATTTTATTTTAAATCGACAAAAAATTATTGATTATCTGCTTTCCATAAGACGTAAGGACGGATTCGGGATGGAATTGTACGCCATAAACCTTGCAGCCCTTTACCTCTATCCCCATAATTTCGTTGTCGTCCAGGCTTGTTGCGGTTACGTTTATAATTTCCGGCATGGTTTTTTTATTAATAATAAGGGAGTGGTATCTTGTAGCTTCAAAAGGACTGGGTACGCCTTTATATATTAAAGATGAATCGTGCTTTATGGATGAAACTTTTCCGTGCATCACATTTTTTGCGCGTATTATTTCCGCGCCGAATGCGTAGCCTATTGCCTGATGTCCGAGACAAACTCCGAGTATAGGAATTGTGGAATAAAAATTTTCAATGGCTTCGACGGTAATTCCGGCTTCAACCGGCGACTTGGGACCGGGAGAGATAACAATTTTTTCAGGATTCATCTTTATAATATCGGAAATGCCTATGGTATCGTTCCTGAATACTACGGTATCGAACCCCAGCTCTCCTATATACTGGACAATATTGTAAGTAAACGAATCGTAATTATCTATAACTAAGACCATAATTTTTTAATTGAACCTTCCTGTCATATTAAAAGCGGTTATTAGATGCCTTAATTTATTTTCAGTCTCGGCAAATTCATTTTCGGGCGTAGAATCATGCACTATTCCTCCTGCCGCCTGAATATACGCCGCATTTTTTTTAAACAGCGCGGTCCTTATAGTTATGCAAAATTCCATTTTATTACACATACCGTCTTCTAGAAAGCCGAAATAGCCTATCCCTCCGGCATAAACTCCTCTTTTTGATTTCTCAAGCTCGTTTATTATTTCCATTGCCCTTACTTTGGGCGCACCGGTAACCGTACCTGCCGGATAAGAAGCTCTAACTAAATCAAATGCGTCGTTTCCTTCCTTGATTTGGGAAAAAACGCTGGTAACTATATGTTGAACATGGGAATATTTTTCTATATACATCAGTTTATCAATCTTAACCGACCCTTTTTCAGATACCCTTCCTATATCATTTCTGCTTAAATCTACAAGCATAATGTGTTCCGCCCGTTCTTTGGGGTCATCAAGAAGTTTTTCGGCAAGATATTCATCTTCGACCGGATTTTCGCCTCTTTTAATAGTGCCGGCTATCGGTCTTGTTTCGATAATGCCGCCTGACAGCTTAACTAAGTTTTCCGGCGAAGAGCCCGTAATCACAAAATCGTTAATTTTAAGATAAAACATATATGGAGAAGGATTTACAAGTCTAAGCGCCCTATAGAAAAGAAACGGGTCGGGGGGATTAATAATTTTTTTTCTGCGGGAAATCTGTACCTGAAATATATCTCCGCGGAGTATATATTCTTTTGCGGTTAAAACTTTTTGCTTAAATTCGTCAAAACCTGTTTCGTCGATAATTTCGATATTGGACTTTTTAATTTCTTCAGTTTTTTTGAATCCAAAATCTCTTTTTTCAATAATTTCCGTTATTTTATTTATTCTTTTAACAGCCGAATCATATTCCTGCCTTAGCCTTTCGTCATCGGAATTATTTCTGGATATATAGGATACTATCTTAATAACCTGATTTAATCCGTCATAAACTACCACGTCTCTCGGAAGCATAAAAAACAGATCGTAAATATCGGTAACGTCTTCTTTATCCGGAGGCAGTTTTTCTATAAGACCACCGACTTCGTATCCTAAATAGCCGAAAAGTCCGCCTATAAACTCTTCCGACAGATTGTTTTTGTATATATTAAATTCGGAAAGAATTTTTTTTATATATGCAAAAACATCTTCGTTTGAATCTTTAAGATTTATATTTTCTTTAAATCCGAATTTATGGCCGGTAAAATTCTCGACACCAAGCTCATCTTTATAAAGGCGGATGGTCAGTAAAGGATTTAAACAAATAAACGAATATCTCCCCCATTTTCCGACGCCTTCGGTGCTTTCAAAAAAAAATGCGCATGGCTCTCGCTGGAAAGACGAGAATATAGATATCGGCGTATCCATATCTCCGCTTATTTCATGAATAAGAGGAATAATATTGAAAGAATTCGGCGTCTTTAAAATATCGTCATAATTTAATATAGGCGTAAGCGGCATAATAAAGAGGATTATATCACATTTTTTTTCTTTATCATAGTTTATGCCTGTTCCCAAATCCCGATTTAGAAAATATTTAATAAATTCCAATATCCCGTCATTGCGAGCGCAGCGAAGCAATCTAAAACGAGATTGCTTCGCTGCGCTCGCAATGACGTTATTAAGTAATTCAGGTAATTCATATATAAAAATTTCTAAATCGGGATTTGGGCTGTTTAAATTACCGTATTTTGTTTTAAGACCGCTTTTCTTCTTTAGGAATAAATTCTATCAACCCTAAGGGACTTGCATCTCCGGCTCTATATCCTGTTTTAATGATTCTAACATACCCGCCAGGCCTACCCAAAAATCTCGGACCTAAATCCTTAAAAAGTTTGGTTGTCGCATTTTTGCTTCTTAGCCGCGAAAATGCGATACGCCGCCTCGCGGTGGTATCGGATTTGCCGAGCGTAATAAGCCTTTCTATATAGCTTCTCAACACTTTAGCTTTTGGCAAAGTCGTCTCAATCCTTTCAAACTCGATAAGAGAAGAGGCCATATTCCTTAAAAGAGCAGCCCTATGCGATGAAGTCCTGTTTAATCTGGTTTTGATTTTCCCGTGACGCATTTTAACCTCTTAATATATAATTTAACAAAATTATTTTTCCTGTTTTGGAACGGCGGCGTTATCTAATTTCATTCCAAAACTTAATCCCATGGTGGATAAAACTTCTTTTATTTCGTTAAGGGATTTTCTTCCGAAATTCTTTGTTCTAAGCATTTCTCCTTCAGTTTTCTGAATCAGTTCATGAATCGTTTTTATGTTTGCATTTTTAAGGCAATTTGCCGATCTAACGGAAAGTTCAAGTTCATCCACGTTTTTAAGTAAATTTTCGTTTAAATGATTTTCCAACGGTTTTTCGGTTTCCGGCTGAGCCTTCTTTTCGTATAACTGGTCCATTTCTTCAAAGGTGGCGAAAACCGAAATCTGATCCTGTAAAATTAAAGATGTCGAATTAAGAGCATCTTCCGGAGTTATATATCCGTTTGTAAATATTTCCATTATGAGTTTGTCGTAATCGGTAATTCCGCCGACCCTTGCATACGAAACATCCATCGTGACTTTTTTAACCGGCGAAAACGAAACGTCAAGAGAAACAGTTCCTATGGGTGCATCTTCTCTAATATTAAGCTCGCTCGGAACGTATCCTCTTCCGCCTGTTACAAGCATTTGCGCCTTAAAATGGCCACCCTTGGCAATAGTTAAAATCTTTTTTTCTTTGTTTACCACTTCAACGTTCTGCGATGTTTTAATATCCGATGCATAAACGTCTCCCTCTCTATCGATATCTATATAAACAGATTCCGGCTCATCAGATGTTATATTAAAATCTATATCTTTTAAATTTAATATAATTTCCGTTACGTCTTCAGCTACCCCCTGCACGGAAGAAAACTCATGCGATACCCCTTCTATTTTAACTTCGGATATTTTATACCCTACGATAGAGGATAAAAGAACCCTGCGCAGGGCGTTGCCGATAGTCGTTCCAAAACCCCTCTCTAACGGTTCCACAATAAGCTTTCCGTAATAATCGGTATATGTTTCCTTTTCAAATTCTATCTTCTTTGGCTTAATAAGCGAAAGCCAATTTTTTTTCATATTGCCTCCAAAAAATTATTATTCGGCGCTTACTTAGAATAAAGTTCTACTATAAGCTTTTCGTTTGCCGTAGATATAATTTCATCTCTTTCGGGAATGCTTTTTAAAGTCCCTTGATAAGCATCGATATTTGCCTCGAAATATTCTGGACGTGTTTTTCTTACGGCGGACTCTAACGAGTTTTTTATAATTTCGCATTTTCTGCTTTTTTCGCAAATCGTAATCTGCTCGCCGGGTTTCAAAACATAAGAGGGAATATTCACTTTTTTGCCGTTAACTAAAAAATGCCCGTGGGTTATTAAAAGCCTCGCTAATTTTCTGGAAACTGCAAAACCCAGAGTATAAACTGCGTTGTCTAATCTTCTTTCCAATAAAGAAAGCAGGTTTTCCCCCGTGATTCCCTTCATTCTTTCTGCAGTTTTATATGTCTTTTTAAATTGCTTCTCCATAAGGCCGTATGTTCTTTTTAGCTTTTGTTTTTCCCTTAACTGCTCTCCGTATTCGGATAATTTTCTCCTGATGCCCTTATGCACTCCCGGAGCATATTCTCTTTTGTCGTAGGCGCACTTATCGGAAAAACATCTGTCGCCTTTCAAAAAAAGCTTCCCACCCTCTCTCCTGCACAACTTACAAACAGGTCCGTTGTATTTAGCCAATTTTTCACCTCATTATTTCAATGTTACTTAATATATGAATTAATCTAATATAATAATATGCGCTATAAAATTAAACCCTTCTCCTTTTCGGGGGTCTGCATCCGTTATGCGGTATAGGAGTAACATCTTTAATTAATGTTATATTGAAGCCTGAACTTTGAAGCGCCCTGAGAGCAGATTCCCTGCCGCCGCCCGGACCCTTTACATAAACTTCTACGTTTGCAACACCGTAATCCGACACTTTTTTGGCGGCTTGTTCGGCGGCAACCTGTCCCGCGTATGGAGTACTTTTCCTTGACCCTTTAAACCCGCTTGTTCCAGAGCTTGCCCACGCAAGAACATTTCCGCTTAAATCCGTAATGCTCACTATCGTATTATTGAATGTCGATTTTATATGGGCAATCGCATTTTGAATATTTTTTTTATCCTTCTTTTTTTTTGGAACATTTTTCTTTACGTTAGCCATTTATACCTCTTTATTTATTTTGAGGACGGACTTAAGTCCGTCCTCATTCTATTTTATTTATTATATATACCATTTTAAAAAATTCTATTTAGCTTTTGCCGCCGCTATAGTTGACTTTCTCGGTCCTTTTCTTGTCCTTGCATTTGTTTTGGTTCTCTGTCCTCTCGCCGGCAATCCTTTCTTATGCCTTAGCCCTCTATAGCTGCCTATATCTATCAATCTTTTTATATTCATCTGGACTTCTCTTTTTAAATCGCCTTCTACTTTGAATTCGCTATCTATCTGCTGCCTTATGTTATTTA
Organism: bacterium; assembly: GCA_021812245.1. GTDB lineage: Bacteria > SZUA-79 > SZUA-79 > Acidulodesulfobacterales > Acidulodesulfobacteraceae > Acidulodesulfobacterium_A. Next base: position 100,537 of record JAKAOK010000003.1, read on the forward strand.
CCTGGATATCAGTCAAATCTTTTACTTTAATATCTATAGCGACGCCCGCTTTTTCTAAAATACTGTTTGACAATGCACGTCCGATACCGTAGATATAGGTTAAAGCAATTTCGATTCTTTTATTCTTGGGTAAATCTATTCCTGAAATTCTTGCCATAATTTCCTCCTTATTAACCCTGACGTTGCTTATGTTTAGGGTTTTCGCAGATAATTCTTACGACCCCCTTTCTTTTGATAACTTTGCATTTATCGCATATTTTTTTAACCGACGACCTTACTTTCAATTCCGGCTCCTTTTTATTTTGAATATTATATTTATTTACTTTCCTCTGAAGATAATGCGCCCTCTCGTTAAATCATAGGGAGACAACTGAACCGTCACTTTATCGCCGGCGAGAATCTTAATATAATGCATGCGCATTTTCCCGGATATATGAGCAAGCACTTTATATCCGTTTTCCAATTCGACTCTGAACATTGCATTAGGAAGCGGCTCCACAACGGTCCCTTCGACTTCGATTAAATCTTCTTTATTAGACATAAATTTTCCTATGTAAGAATTTGCGGCCCTTCATTTGTTATTGCAACGGTATGCTCAAAATGAGCCGACAACCCTTTATCTCTGGTAACAACAGTCCACCTGTTTTCTTTAATCTTTACCTTATAAGAAAATTCATTGACCATCGGCTCAATCGCAATTACCATTCCATTCTTTATCAATACGTCGTTTGATTCAATATAATAGTTGGGAACCTGTGGATCTTCATGCAATTTAAAACCGACCCCGTGACCTACGAAATCCTTTACTACGGAATATTTATTCCGAGTTACAAAATTTTCAACAGCCGCCGAAATGTCGTTAATTTTATTGCCGCAAACAGCCTTTGAAATTCCTATATTTAAAGCTTCCTTTGTAATTTCCATTAAGTTTAAAGCCTGACCCGTCACATTACCCACGGGAACCGTAACTGCTGCATCCGCATAATAGCCGTTATAATAAATGCCGTAATCTAAGCTTACTATATCCCCTTCTCTCAACTTTCTCTGTGAAGGAAAACCGTGAACAACTTCTTCGTTTACCGACACGCAAACAGAGTAAGGGAAACCATTATATCCCTTAAAGGCCGGGATTGCATTTAAAGATAACGCCTCCTTTTCCGCAATAATATTATATTCTATTGTTTTCATGCCCGGCTTAGTCATCGCCGATAATTCATTTAATACTTTATTTACTATTTCACCTGCTTTTTTTATGCCTTCTATGTCTATTTTGCTTTTAAGGTTGACCATTTTACCGGCTTAGATATGCGAAATTATTTCGTTTTCTACCTCTTTGGGAGATTTTTCGCCGTCAATCCTGATTACTTTGCCTAATTTTTCAAAATGCTCGACCAAAGGATGTGTGGATTTATGATACGTTGACAGTCTATTTTTGATAACTTCAGGCTTGTCGTCATCCCTTGTTATCAATGAAACTCCGCAATCGTCGCATAATTCATCTTTTTTAGGCTTATTAAATTTCATGTGATACACTTTTTTACATTTCGGACAAACTCTTCTGTTGGTAAGCCTCTCAAGTATCGCTTCATCCTTAACGTCTATATAGATAACCTTATCCACTTCGAGGTTGAACTCTTTAAGCATTCCGTCCAGCAATACATTCTGAGATAAGTCCCTCGGAAATCCGTCGAATAAGAATCCGTTTCTGCCAAGATTCTGCTCGATATTTGCCTTAATTATCTTGGCGACTAAATCGATAGGAACAAATTCGCCTTTATCCATATATGATTTCGCAATTTGCCCAAGTTCGGTTTTTTTCTCTACGTTTTCCCTTAATAAATCTCCTGTGGAAATCAATACAAAGTCTTTTGTATTTGCAATATTTTTTGCCTGAGTTCCTTTGCCCGCACCTGGAGGTCCTATTAAAATATAAATTTTGTTTTTCATTTTTACCCCTTTCTATAGTTATATTATTTTTTTGACGCTTTCTTTAACAGGCTGTCATAATTTCTATATAATAAATGCGATTGAATCTGCACTATGGTATCCATAGCCACTACTACTACGATTAAAAGCCCAGTTCCGCCAAAGTAAAAAGGAACATGAAATTTATTAATTAAAATCGTCGGCAGGAGACATATTAAGGATACATATATAGCGCCTATAAAAGTAACTCTGTTTAAAATCTTATCTATGAATAACGAGGTAGATTTTCCGGGTTTAATTCCCGGAACGTTTCCGCCATATTTGCGTAAATCATCGGCAACATCATCCACTTTAAACGTAATCGCCGTGTAAAAATAGCAAAAGAAAAAAATTAAAATAACAAAAATTATATTATAAAGAACTCCGTTAGGATTTAAATATTCAGATACTCTTTCAAAAACCGGTATTTTAATAAAATTAGCGATTGTCGCCGGAAAAAGAAGGATCGACATTGCAAAAATAGGAGGAATTACTCCGGGAGTATTGACTTTCAAAGGAAGGTAGCTGGTCTGTCCAGAGTATAGCTTTCTTCCCACCATTTTTTTTGCATATTGTATCGGAATACGCCTCTGAGCAGATTCTACAAAAACAATAAATCCGATTACCAAAATCATTAACGCAAGGATTAAAATCAACAGCATAATATTAATTTCGCCAAGCTGAACCATTTTGATAGTATTCATAAATGCGCCCGGGATAGCCGCAACTATTCCCGCGAATATAATCAGCGAAATGCCGTTGCCTATTCCATGCTCCGATATCTCTTCGCCTATCCACATAACGAATATAGTGCCTGCCGTCAGAGCAATAACGGATATAATCAGAAAACTCATGCCTGGATGCATAACTACCGGCAGTCCGTTCGGGCTTCTCATGGCTTCAATTCCGTAACTTATCCCGATAGATTGAAATAATGAAAGAAGTACCGTCCCGTATCTTGTATATTGCATAAATTTCTTTCTTCCGGCTTCGCCTTCTTTCTGGAGTCTGTCGAGGGAAGGCACTACCATAGGCAGCATCTGAAATATGATTGACGAACTTATATAAGGCATAATGCCTAGGGAGAATATGGAAAAACGCGCTAACGCTCCACCCGTAAACATATTAAAAAGCCCAAATAAATTACTGTTAGAGGCGTTAAAAAACTGGGACAAAGCTATAGGATTGACACCTGGGGTCGTAATATGAACCCCTATCCTGAACACTATGAACATCAAAAGCGTATAGAGTATCCGGTTGCGCAATTCCGGTATTTTTCCTAAATTTTCAAAACTTTGAGCCATTATTTTATATTATCCTTACGGTCCCGCCGCTTTTTTCTATTTTTTCTTTGGCATTCTTAGATATCTTATTGCAAACTATTTTGATTTTGCGATTAATCTCCCCTGAACCTAACAGCTTAAATTTACTTTCGCTTTTTTTTAGTATTCCGCTTTCTTTTAAAATATCTATATTTATATCATCGCTTTTTATATTTTCAATGGCGGTAAAATTTACAATTGCAATCTGTTCCCGCAGGGGATTATTAAAACCTCTTTTAGGAACTCTTCTGCTGTAAGGCATCTGACCGCCTTCAAAACCCGGTCTTACCCCGCCTCCGGCTCTTGCATTCTGGCCTTTATTTCCTTTCCCTGAAGTCTGACCGTGTCCGGAACCCGAACCTCTCCCCAGCCTTTTGCTCTTTTTATTATTATGCCTGCCGAATTCGCTTAAATTAACCATTTAATTGTATTCCCCTTTTTTATGATTTTTTTCTTCTTTTCTCTAGTTCCCCTTTATAAAAAAACGAAGAAATACATTTCAACGTCGCATTTGCCACATTATGCGGGTTTGAAGAACCTATAGACTTAGCGTAAACATTTCTTACCCCTGAAAGTTCAAAAATTGCCCTCATGGCTCCCCCTGCGATTATTCCGGTTCCTTCGGGAGCAGGTTTCATAAATACATAACCGGCTCCGCTCTTTCCGTATTGCTCATGGGGAATTGAATTTTTATGAACTTTGACTCTTATTAAATTTTTCTTTGCCTGCTCGGTTCCTTTTCTAATCGCCTCCGGCACCTCTTTGGCTTTGCCCAGACCTATGCCTACAAAATTAGCATCCGGGTCTCCGGCTACCACTAATGCCGAAAAGCCAAACCTCCTTCCGCCTTTAACTACTTTAGCAACTCTTGAAATATGGATAACTTTATCCTTAATATTTAAATCTTCAACGCTTAATTTCTCCAAATTATCCTCCAATATTCATATATCTAAAAATTTAAACCGTTTTCTCTTGCGGCATCGGCTAATGCCTTAACTCTTCCGTGATAAATATATCCATTCCTATCGAATGCAACATCGATTATCGATTTCTGCTTGCATAATTCCGCAATCTCCTTCCCTACTATTTTAGCGGCATCTACATTCCCTGCATGTCCTTTAATCTTTACTTTTATCTCCTTGGAAAGCGATGATGCCTGGGCTAAGACATTATTGTCGGCGGAAAAAACCTGAACATAAATATTATTTAAACTTTTAAACACGCACAGGCGGGGTTTAATGTTATTTTTCATAACCTTTTTAATATGTGCCTTCCTGCGCAATCTCTTTTCAATTTTGTCTTTCATATCCGACCTCTTTCTATGATTTATTTTCCCGAAGCTTTGCCGACTTTTCGTTTTATGACTTCGTCTGAATATTTAATACCTTTGCCTTTATAAGGTTCCGGTTTCCTCAATTCCCTTATTTGGGAAGCGACGAGCCCGACAAGCTCTTTATCGAATCCGGTAATTTTTAATAACGTATTTTTTTCGACGGCTATTTTTATACCCTCGGGGATTATAAAATTCACCTGATGCGAAAAACCTAAATTTAACACCAGATTTTTATTCTTAACTTCAGCCCTATATCCTACCCCGATAATCTCCAAATCTTTAGAGAAACCTTGCACGACGCCGGTTATTGCGTTTGCTATAATAGTTCTAGTTAATCCGGTAAATTTTTCAAAATTTATATCGTCGTCCTTTAATTTAACCGAAACGGCTGATTTATTTATGTCTAAAGTAATCCCTTCCGGAATTTTTTTAGAAATTTTCCCGAGAGGTCCCGAAGAAGTTAAGATATTGCCGTTTAACTCCACTTTGACGTCTTTAGGAATTTCAATAATTTTTTTACCTATTCTGGACATTTTATCTATACCTTTTTTATTAGAAGGCCGAGGACTTTAGTCCTTCGCTTTCTATTTTATTAAAAAACTTTTAACAATGAAAGTCCGCCGACCTTTTTTTCTTTGCATTCGACATCAGACATAATTCCCGCCGAAGTTGAAAATATCTCTATTCCTAAGCCATTTTTATACGCTCTGATATCTTTAGCTTTTTTATAAAATCTTATTCCCGGCGTACTGGTAGTTTTAATATCGATAACCGTCGGCTTTTTGCTTTCATAGTATGCGAGCTTTATATTAATATTTTTAGTTGAAACGGCTTCGGCGTTTTCAATCGAATAATTTTCTATAAAGCCCTCTCTCTTTAAGACTTCGCATATATTTTCCTTTAACCCGGAATACGGCATATTAACTTTTTCTTTACCTGCTTTATAAGCATTTTTTATTCTAATAATCATATCTGAAATCGGGTAGGTCATTTTTTCTTTTTTCCTCTCTTAAATATATTAAAAATATTTTAAAATTACTTACCAGCTTGATTTGGTAACTCCGGGAATAAGCCCTTTGCTCGAGTTTGTCCTAAAACAAATTCTGCACATATCAAACTTTCTGTAATAACCTCTCGGTCTTCCGCATATCGGGCACCTGTTATGCGCTCTTACTTTAAATTTAGGCGTCCTTCCAGCTTTTATAATCATAGACTTTTTTGCCATATACCGTATCTCCTAATTTCTAAACGGAAAATTAAAACTTTTCAAAAGTTTATATCCGTCTTCATTATTTTTTGCAGAAGTAACTATTGTTATATTCATTCCTTTAACCTTCTCGATAAGTTCATAACTGATTTCCGGGAATATAAGCTGTTCTTTAACTCCCATAGTATAATTTCCGCGGCCGTCGAATGATTTTTTGGAAATGCCTTTAAAATCCCTAACTCTAGGAAGGGATATATTGATAAGTTTATCAAAAAAATCATACATTTTATCGCTTCTTAAGGTAACAAAACAGCCGATTTCCTGATTTTCTTTTAATTTAAAGGCGGCAATAGACTTTTTTGCCTTTGCAACTACAGGTTTTTGGCCGGCAATTTTAGTCATTTCCGCAACTGACTGCTCAATTATTTTCGAATTGGAAGTTGCTTCTCCGAGACCCATATTGATAACTATTTTTTCCAATTTAGGTATCTGATTAATATTTTTATAACCCGTTTCTTTTATTAATCTTGGTACAACTTCATTTTTATAAAATTCTTTATATCTTGCTGACAATTTTAAATCCTCCAAAATTAAACTTCAGACCCGCATTTTTTGCAAAGCCTTGTTTTTTTTCCTTTATCGTCCGTATTAACGGAAAATCTTACCGCCTTTTTACATTTAGCGCAATATAAAGCTACATTAGATATATTTACCGGCGCTTCTTTGTCTATTATTCCTCCCGGTTCCTGCGCGCTCCGAGGCTTAACATGCCTTTTTATCATATTTACCTTTTCGATATAGACCCTGTTCTTTTCTCTATCGACCCGGATAATCTTACCTGACTTGCCTTTTTCTTTTCCCGCTAAAACCGTTACGTTATCGTTCTTTTTTAATTTAATAGTCATATTATAGGACCTCTGGCGCTAAGGATATAATCCTCATAAATTTTTTTGCTCTCAATTCTCTCGCTACGGGACCAAAAATACGGGTGCCTATAGGTTCGTTCTGGTTGTTTATTAAAACTGCCGAATTATTATCGAATCTTATATAGCTTCCGTCCGGTCGCTTTACTTCTTTAACCGTTCGAACGATAACCGCTTTTGAGACATCGCCTTTTTTGACCTTGGAATTTGGAATGGCTTCTTTTATAGAAACGACTATTATATCGCCGATTCCGGCATATTTTCGTTTGGAACCTCCAAGAACTTTAATACACATAAGCTTTTTTGCGCCCGAATTATCGGCGGATTTTAAAACTGTCTGCATTTGAATCATCGTTATAGCACCAAGTAATTAAATTATATTAAAGAAAATTTTATTATAGAATTGCTTCGAGATTCCATCTTTTATCTTTAGACAAAGGGCGCGTTTCGATAAATAAAACTTTATCTCCCGTATGCGAAGCATTCTTTTCATCATGGATTTTAAATTTTTTAACCTTTTTTACATATTTTTTATAAACAGGATGCTTTACGATGTCCGAAACTATAACCACTCTGGTTTTATCCATCTTGTCGGATGTCACGATTCCCGTTAATGTTTTTTTCATAATTATATCTCCCGCTTCCTATTGTTTGAAATAGTTTTAATTCTCGCTATGGACCTTTTTACCGCTTGAATTCTCTTAGGATTTTCTAACGAACCTAATGATTTCTGAACTGTAAGATTAAATATTTCTTTTCTGAAATCAGACTCTTTCACTTTAAGTTCTTCATCGTTCATTGTATTTAATTCTTTGAATTTCATATATTTAGAATTCTCCTCTCTCTATAAATATAGTCTTAAGCGGCAGTTTATGGGATGCCAGTCTTAAAGCCTCCTGTGCGACTTCTTTTGGAATCCCTTCCATTTCATATAAAACTAATCCGGGTCTGGCAACGCATACCCATTCTTCTACCGAGCCCTTTCCTTTTCCCATTCTGGTTTCTGCTGGCTTTTTTGTAATAGGCTTATCCGGGAAAATCCTTATCCAGACTTTGCCTCCTCTTTTTACAAATCTGGTCATTGCAATTCTTGCCGCTTCTATTTGTCTGGCGGTTATATAACCGCATTCTATTACTTTTAATCCGAAATCTCCGAATGCAAGAGCATTGCCACGGGTAGCCTTCCCTCTCATTCTACCCTTCATTTGCTTCCTGTATTTTGTTTTAGCGGGCATTAACATAATTATTCACCTTTTTTATAAGGGAGAGGCTTAAGCCTCTCCCTTCTCTTTCCGTTATTTTTTTAATTATAATACGTCTCTTTTATATATCCAGACTTTAACTCCTATCTTTCCGTAAGTAGTATTAGCCTCTGACGTACCATAGTCGATATCCGCCCTTAGTGTATGAAGTGGAACCCTGCCCTCGCGATACCATTCCGTTCTTGCTATTTCCGCTCCGGCCAATCTTCCCCCGCATGTTATTTTAATGCCTTTCGCCCCGCTCTTCAATGCCATAGTAACGCTTTTTTTCATTGCTCTTTTAAACGCAACTCTTTTCTCAAGCTGGGATGCAATGCCTTCCGCCACTAAAATGGAATCTAATTCGGGTTTTTTAACCTCTATTATATTTATTTCGATATCCTTGGTTTTTATTTTATTAATCTTTGCAATCTCGTTTTTAATGTTATCGAATTCCGACGAACCTTTTTTACCGTAAATTATTCCGGGTCTTGCGGCAAATATATCGATAATTAATTTCTCCGCTTTTCTGCCGATATTTATTTTAGATATCCCTGCCGAATAAAGCTTCTTCTTTAAATATTCACGGATCTTCAAATCCGCGTGCAAGAATTTCGCATAATTTCTGTCGCTATACCAGCCGGAATCCCATGTTTTATTGATTCCGATTCTAAGTCCGATTGGATTAACTTTCTGCCCCAAGATCTACCTCCGTTTTAAATTTCTTCAAGAACTATTTTTATGTTGCTCATACGTTTTTTAACAGTCGCTCCGCGTCCCATAGCTTTAGGCATGAGTCTTTTTAAAGAGAGAGACATATCTACGTTTATTTTTCTTACTATCAAATTGTCCACATCAACTCTTCCCGTCGAAGATGCATTTGCCAGAGCAGACTTTAAAAGTTTATAAACCGGATTAGCGGATTTCTTTTTAGTGAACTTTAATATATTGATAGCGTCGTAAACCTTCTTCCCCCTAATTAAATCAACCACAAGCCTTGCTTTTTGAGGAGATACTTTAATATATTTCGCTTCTGCTTTAAACTCCATTTTCTACCCCTTTTTGTTTATTTTGAGGATGAACCGCCGCCGGTTTTAACCTTTGTCTTTCTGTCCCCTGAATGCATAGTAAAAGTTCTTGTGGCGCTAAACTCGCCAAGTTTATGTCCTACCATATTTTCGCTGACAAAGACCGGAATAAACTTCTTGCCGTTATGGACGGCAAAAGTAAATCCCACCATCGAAGGTATTATGGTTGACCTTCTGGACCACGTCTTAATTATTTTTTTGTCGTTGGAATCAAATGCCTTTTCAACTTTTTCCAAAAGCGATTTGTCAGAAAACGGACCTTTTTTTATAGACCTAGCCAACTTTAATTCTCCTTTATTTTGGGGACAGATTTAAAATCTGTCCCCTATTTTAAAATTTTATACCGATTATCTTGCCTTTCTCCTCGATATAATATATTTAGAGGTTTGCTTATTTTTTCTGGTTTTATATCCTTTAGTCGGTACACCCCATGGCGTAACGGGATGACGTCCGCCTGAAGTCTTGCCTTCGCCTCCGCCGTGAGGATGGTCTATAGGATTCATGGCAACGCCCCTTACCGAAGGTCTTATACCGAGCCATCTAGACCTTCCGGCCTTACCGATGCTGATATTTTCATGTTCGATATTTCCGATTTGACCTATGGTGGCGCAACATTTTTCCGGCACTATTCTAAACTCTCCCGAAGGCATTTTAATCTGCGCATATCCGCCGTCCTTTCCTAGAAGTTCGGCATAAGCGCCTGCGCTTCTTACAAGTTTTCCTCCGGAATTAGGCTTCATTTCTATATTATGTATCATGGTTCCAACCGGAATATTAAATAACGGAATGCAGTTCCCCGGCTGGATATCGGCTTTCTCGGATGATACGACGCTGTCGCCTTTTTTTAAACCGACAGGACACAATATATACCTTTTCTCGCCGTCTATATAGCTTAATAAAGCAATCCTTGCCGACCTGTTAGGGTCGTATTCTATTTCTATTACGCGGGCAGGCACCTCTCTTTTATCTCTTTTAAAATCAATAATTCTATATCTTCTCTTATGCCCTCCGCCCTGATGCCGCGTAGTAATCCTACCGTTATTATTTCTTCCAGCATTTTTTTTATATTTTGCAAGAAGACTTTTTTCAGGAAAGTCACGCGTAATTTCAGAAAAATCGGAAACCGTTTGAAATCTTCTAGCGCTTGATGTTGGTTTATATTTTTTTAATGGCATCGTTCTTTTCTCCCGATTATACTTCTAAAGCCGAAATTCTCTGGCCTTCTTGAAGTTTTACATAAGCCTTTTTAATATTGGGTAATTTACCGTTATATTTGCCCACTCTTCTGAACTTACCCCTGGTAATTACCGTATTGACGTTATCAACTTTAACATTAAAGTACTTTTCGACCGCATCTTTAATATCTTTTTTATTTGCATCCCTATTAACGTTAAAGACATAAGTATTATTTATCTCTCTAATTTTTAGACTTTTTTCGGACTGCACAGCTCTTTCTATAGCAGTGTTTAATTCTTTCATAATACAAGATTCCTCTCAAGTTCTTCGTTAGCTTTAACCGTAATTATTACTTTTTCATATTTTAATAAATCTATAATATTTAAGAGATTTACGCAGGTCGCTTTGTAATCCATAAGATTTCTGGTGGATTTAATTATTTTGTCGTCCGTATTCGATGCCGGCAGTATTAGTAATCCCTTTTTTATTCCAAGATTATTGAATATCGATTTCATTTCTTTTGTTTTAATATTTGAAAGCTCAAAATCTTCTATAAAAACAAGGCGCCCTTCTTTTAACAGATGCGACAGAGCAGATTTAACAGCCGCCTTCCTTGCTTTCTTAGGCATATCCTTCTTATAATTTCTTTCGTTTGTAGGTCCAAAAATAGTTCCGCCGCCTTTCCATAAAGGAGATCTGGTCGAACCCGCCCTTGCTCTGCCGGTTCCTTTCTGCTTCCACGGCTTAATTCCGCCGCCGGAAACTATCTTTCTATTTTTTGTAGAAGCCAATCCCAACCTTTTATTGGCAAGAGTCAATAAAACAAATTCTTTTATTAAAGGTTCTTTAACGGGATACGAATATATTTCTTCATTCAATAAAATATTTCCGGCGTTTTTATTGCTTATGTTTAATACGTTTGCGCTTTCAGACATTATAGCAAATCCCCTTTCTATGAAAAATTATTTTTACTTATGCAGTTTTCTTCCCGATTTATCAGCGGCGTATATATAGATTATGTTATTATTGGCTCCAGGGACGGCGCCTTTAACATACATAAGATTTTCATCTGCGTCAATCTTGACCACTTTTAAATTTAAAACGGTTTTTTTATCCATTCCCATATGTCCCGGCATTTTTAAGCCCTTAAATACCTTCGACGGATAAGACGACTGTCCTATAGAACCTGGAGCCCTATGAAAATTAGAACCGTGTGTATCTCTGCCGCCTGAGAAACCCCATCTTTTAACGACTCCCTGATACCCTTTCCCTTTTGAAATGCCGCTTATAGATACGGATTGTACATCGTTAAATATAGAGATGTCGATAACGTCGCCTATATTCACGCCGTCTATTTCCAAATCCCTAAATTCTTTTAAAATTTTTAACGGGTTTAAATTATTCTTTGAAAATTTTCCGAGAATAGGTTTTTTTAATCTGAACGATTTCGCTTCTTCAAAACCTATTTGCAATGCATCGTATCCATCAGACTGCTTAATCTTTTTCCCCACTACGGTGCAAGGTCCCGCCTTGATAACCGTAACGGGCACAATCATGCCGTCCTGATTAAATATCTGCGTCATTCCAATCTTTTTTCCTATTATTGCTTTTATCATAATTTTAATACTCCGAGATTCAATTAAATCTGCTTAATATCTACATCTATACCTGAAGATAAATCTAATTTCATTAACGCATCAATGGTTGCCTGATTCGGTTCAAGCAAATCAATAATCCTTTTATGCGTCCTCATCTCAAACTCTTCTCTAGACTTCTTATCCACATGCGGAGAGCGTAAGACGCAGTACTTATTGATTTTAGTCGGCAGCGGTATAGGTCCGCTAATTTTGGAACCGGTAAGTTTTGCGGTTTCAACTATTTCCGTCACCGATTGATCCAACAAACGATGATCGTATGCTTTAAGCCTGATCCTTATCTTTTGAATTTCCATCTTTATTTTATATTACCCCTTTATTAGGGGACAGAATTAATTCCATCCCCATTCTATGTTTTTCTATGTTTAAATTACTCTATGACCTCTGTTATAACTCCTGCTCCCACAGTGTGTCCGCCTTCTCTTATCGCGAACCTTAATTCCTTTTCGGCGGCAATGGGAGTTATGAG
>JAKAOK010000016.1 GCA_021812245.1 bacterium
TTTTTAAAAAGGTAATTTTTTTAAAAAGTAAAATTATTTTTTAGTCCCAAAAATTAATTTTACCTAAAAAAATCTCCTAAACAGGGGTCAGGATAGGAGCAAATAATTTCTATCGGCAATTTTGGGTTTATATTACATATTTAAAAAACAAGGCGCTTGCATTAAAATATTATATCATTCTCGAAAAAAACGCCTCTTCCGCCATTTATAAAAGTCTTGCCTCTTCAATGATTTCCGCAATAAATATTCAGAAATAATATTTTTATTATTAAGTATTTCTTCTTTTAAAAATGCATTTAAACTCTTCTTTTTCGATATTGTTGATAAATTCGACATTGGGTTCGAGTCTAATAATTCTTCTAACGCCGCTTCCATACCCGCTATACGGCAAAACGGTTTTGCAAATAGAATTTAATATGGGATTACGTTGAATGGAAATGCCGTTTCTAATTATTTCTATCGTTAATTTATTAGGAAGTTTACCCGGATTAATAATCTCCAATCTATCATTAAATATAAATATTTTTATAGAAGATTGAATAAAGTAATCTCTATGAACAATCGCATTTACTACCGCTTCTGAAATTGCCCGCAAGTCTATCTCGGATTTAGGAGAAGAGTTAAAATCTTCTTCTACCTGTAAATTTCTTAAATTGTTTTTAATAAATTCAATTGATTTGTCATATATTGACCTGACCGCCCCCTTAACGGTTAACTTACGAATAAATCTATCGGCGGACACATCGTTACCGTCAAAATTCACGCAATCGATATAAAAATTAGGGGTAAAATTTTGCGGCGTTCTTCCAAACACTATATTTCCCATAACGGTTAATTGACCGTCTCTTAAAATTCTTACATTGTTCAAAACAGTTTTCAAATCTATATTGTTGTTTTTTATATCTTTTAATAAATCGGGATTATCTTTTTGTAAAAATTCATAAAATAAACCGGTATCTATATCATCGATAGAAGTTCCCTGAATAATTTCTTCGTCTGCGTATAATATTTTAGATTCCGAGAACAGTCGCCTTAATTCTTCGGTGGACAGTTTTCTTTTATCTCCTGCCGATTTTGTATAAAAAAATCCGCTGCTTGTCTGATAAGGCTTTGAGTTGCCTTCTTTAATATAGATAATAATTAATTTTTTATTATCAATCTCCGTAATTTCGGTTAATGGATATATAGGGGGTTTTACGTTTTCATTAGCCGTATTAGAAATTATTTGATTTAATTCCCTGATTCTTTTATCGGTTAAACCCACTATCTCGCCGCTATCGGAAACTCCGATTATAATAATACCGCCTTGCGCATTGGAAAATGCAACCATTTCCTCAGATATTTTTCCGCTATTGCTAAAATCGAGCTTTAGTTGTGTAAATCCGTCTTCGCCTTTTTCTATTTTATCTATTAATTCTAATGCTTCCACAATTTATACGCCTCATTTCTTTTTTTAAACGCATCTTCGCCGCCTTCCATAACGTTAATAATACTTTGCTGTATCTGCTCTTCGTCTATACTGCCCTGTTCTATAGCGATGTTATCGTTTTCATAACGGCATACCGTAATCTGTTCGCAATCGCCAAGAACCGGTATATTTGCATTATGGGTAGCAAAAATTAATTGAATTTTGTCTTTTTGTTCCAAAATTTCTTTGACTAATTCATTATATATAGTCTGATTATCTAAATCGTCTTCCGGCTGATCTATGATTATTATTCCGTTATCATGCCGGGATATAATAAAGTTAATTAATGCCGAAGCTCTTTGTCCAAGCGATAAATGGGAAAGCTCTTTACCTTTATAGAGAATTTTTATTTTATCGGGGGCTTTATACGTCAAACATTCCGATAAATTTGAGTCGAAATACTCTTTAAATTTATAATATCTAGCCTCGCTTAAAATTTCTTTTAAAGATTGATTATTTTTATAATATTCTGTCAAATCAGGCAGTTTTTCGGTAATTTTCTTGTAATCGTCCGTTCTTAAGCCACTGCCGCCAAAAATATTTTTTAAAAATTCCTCGAAATCTTTCTTACCTCCTTTGAATTCAATGTCGATTTTAACTAATTTTTCTTCTTTGTTTACATTTCCTAACAGCGTTTTAACTTCGTTGTATTCTTTAATATATAATTCGTTTAATTCGGCGAGGCGGCTGTTTAATTCATTCTGTAAATTTTCTTTTTTTAACGATAGTTTTTCGATTTCTTTTAATTTAATTTGATTTATTTCTAATTCTCTTTCTATTTGAAGAAAATCTTCCGGTTTCAATTTAGGTATATTTATTTCGCGTAAAATTTTATTGAATTCTTCGAGTTTATCGTCAAATTTTTTATTAAATTTAAATACGACGGCATCCAGAATTTTTTTTGATTTTAAAAAATCAGAAATAGCTTCAAAGATTCTTTCCGACTCAATAGTCAAATTTTTTATAAATTGTTTTAATTCTTCAAAATTATTTTGATTATATAATGATTTGGGAACCGATAATGTTTTTAAAACCTCTCTATTGTCATTATAAAAATATCCCCATTTCAAAAAATAATCGGCAATCTCATTTTTAATCTTATCTATTTGTATTTTATCTAATTCAAAATTTCTTTGTTCTTTTAACCTGCTTTCCAATTTAAATTTTTCGAACCCTTTTTTATTGATTTCGAGTTCATTAATTTTTTGTTTAACCTCTACTTTTCTTTCTTCGATATTTTTATACGAATTTAATTTTTCGATAATTATTTTTATATCATTTTTTTTATCCGTTATTTCTCCCTTATAAGGCTCTACTCTTTTCCCGAACAGCTTTTTTATTAAATCTTTTTCAAAATTATTTCTGATTCCAAACATAGAAAGGTCTTTCTGTCCAAAATATAACGGTTTATTCAATAATGAGTCGATACCTATATTTATCGATTTTTTAGGTTCTAAATCATTAAAAACTTCGGTATTATGTCTATTAATTTTTTTAATAGTATATTCATTCATAAACGTATCCGAAATTTTTAATGTAACCTTCCCTCCGCTACCCAGCACATAATCGACTAATGATTCTTTATATCTATAAGATTCGTCGGCTGAATTATCGCTGAAAGGAATTTCTAAGGCATATCGAATAGATTCTAAAATAGAAGATTTTCCGCTGCCTCTTATACCTATTAAATTATTCATATAAGGCGAAAAAAGTACATGTTTCCCGTTTAATTTTCCACCTTCGAATAATACCGACTTTATAAAACTTTTTTCAGATTTATGTTCATCCTTTGAAACTCTATACTCATAAAAAACAAGCGCATATCTTACTGCATCAAAATTGAAATCCCCTATTTTGATATAAGATTTTTCACCCTTACCTATTTCTTCTATTTTTTTTGGATCGGATCCTTCGACATTAGCAAATTGTTTTTCTAAATGCTCTATTTTTTTATTAGATGATATATGATTTTTTTGAAAAGCAACTACATTATCGTTAAAAAGGTTATTTTTACCGATAGTCTGTATTAACCCTCCTTTTAGTTCATTAAAGAAACCGTTATCATTGTTTACATGGGCAAGTATAATGAAATAATCCCTCCCGTCTTTTTTATAATCTTCAAGTGTTTCAATGGTACTTATTAAATCGGTATTTGCTTTTCCGTTATTTGTTCTAAAATTAGATTGTCCTTTAGAAACCGAATCTAAAAATCTGCCGATAAAATCTTCATTAGTTTTATTTTCATGCCATTTTTCATTGAAACATACTAATATATGAATTCCGTTTGATCCTTCTTTTGCAGTTAATTCTACGCCGGCGAGTAAATAGATATTTTCTTTTATAGCTCTTTTTTTGAGCTCTTTAAATTCCTCAATGTCGAATTTATTATGGTTCGTTATAATGCCGACCTTGATTTCGCTTGCTTTGAGGTTATTTATATATTTTTCATAATAATCTGCTCCTATATAAAAATTTCCTCTATCTGCTTTTGTATGAAGATGACAGTCGAACCTGACCCATGTCGAGCCATAATCGAATAAACTTTTACCGCTTTTATTTTCGTCTCTGTTTATATTTATATCTTTATTGTCAATCATTTTGATTAAAATTGATCGGATATTTTTTATATCTTCGCCTGATTTGAATTATATTAAATTTTCAATATTATTATTATATCATATGTTTATTGCATTAACTCTAAATAACTATTTAAAGTTAGCGTATTTCAGATTTAATATAAAAGGATTGACGTATTTCGTGTAAATAAAAACGGAGTTGCGGTCCATATTTTTTAATTCGTCGGGGGAAATCAAGGGGTATAAGCCCGAAGCGACGGGAGTTTCGCTGAAATCGGAAGAAAACGGAAAAGACGCAAAAACCGGATCTATATGTTTTTTAACGGATTCTTTATGAAACACGTAGCGCTCGCCCGACATTTCCGAGTAATATCTGCATGTTTCCCATCCCGCATGCCCCATAACTATATGAGTTCCGATATTCGAGGTTATTAAGGAAATATCGCCGTAACGGTCTTTTAAAAAAGCGATATCCTGAACGGTCAAGCATACTCCGGTATTTGTTTTTCTGAGGTTGGCAAGTTCCGTATCGAAGTCGTTTAAGGTTAAAACCGGAAATTCGTCGAGGTAGATAAAAAAAGAGCGGCCGTCCGAATTTTCTTCTCTTAATGCCTTTCTCCTGTTTTCATATATTCCGTCTATAAAAATTTGCGTAATAAAAGATATAAGCCTGCCTCCGCCGGAATTTATCTTTTCTTTAGGGATACCCGCTATAAAAAGCATATCGCCGGCAAAAAAGTCTTCGATGAAAAAGCAGTCTCCCTCTTCCTTGCATTTAAAACGGCTTCCGGCTTTCGGGTCGTTTAAAAAGTCTAAATTATTCAGTATATCCGTAACTACCTTCGCCCGTTCGTAAACGGGAAGTTCTAAAAAGTTATTAAATAAGTTTTTTATTTTTTTACCGTTCCCGCCGTTAAATTTTACTATTTCGCCTTCTATAAACTTAACCCCCCTTTCAAAAAAAGATTTTACGGTAAGCAGGTCGAAATATTTTGCCTCGTATTTATATTTTAGATATAAAAGGCAGGCGTAAAAAAGGTCTGAAGACCTTTTAGAATAGTATTTATGAGCATGAATATCTCCGCCTTTTATCTCGTTTCCGTCCAAATGAAAAAGCATAGAAGAAAGGTCAAGAAGTTTTTCGTCCGATAAAGGGTTTTTGTCTTTACCTATCAGGGGGTTGAAATATATTTTTTTTCTTCCGTCATAACTTTCATATTCGTAAGGGTCAAAATGAACAACGTTTTTACCTGCCTTAATCCAGCCGCTTTTAACCGATTCGTACAGGTAAGGGCTGTCTATGTCTATCGCAAAAACGCTTGCGCCGGAATATTCGGCATCTGCGGCAATTCCCGGAACTATATAGCGCGATGTTTTGCCTCCGCCGGTAGGCGAAACTATAAGCGTGTGCTCGTATCTCTTTTTTTCGTCTAACCCGATTAAAACGTCCGGTTCTTTTTTATCGCCGCAGCCTTTTAAAATTCCAAGTTCAAAGGATTTATCCCGCCTGAACGTTTTTTCGGAAAGATTTCTAAGGTCAACTCCATTTTTTAGGGAATATTTTTTATTTTTTATAAAAAACAAAATAAAAAACAAAAATATCCATAATATTAAATATTCGGCGGATATTGAAACCGGATTCGTAGAATTAGAAAATTCGCCGTTATTTACAAATAATACTATGACCGCCGATAGAATGAGAGATAAAGCGGATATAGAAACAAAATAATATATAAAGCCGGAATTAAAAAACTTTTTAGTTTTAGCGGCGGAATTTGAATTATATTCGGACGGTATAACGCTGAAATTAGAAATTATTTCTCCGTAAGAGGCAAAACGGCCTGCGGCGGCGGGATGACGATTTTTATTTTTATTAAAAAACATTTAGCGAATAATAAGTTAATTTTTAAACGCCGCTCTTATATGACGGTATAAATATATAATTATCAGTACGGATACGGCTAATATTAAAATAATTCCGAATTTTCTAAAATAAGGAATAAAAACATTTATATTCCGTCCCACGACTAAACCAAGATATGCGACTGCCGTATTGTAAATCAACGACCCTAAGATTATATAAATACTGAATTTTTTATAATTCATAAGCGATGCGCCGGGCGGAAAACCTATGTAGGTTTTTATAACAGGCAGGCATACGCCTACAAATACCGCAATAGAGCCGTATTTTTTAAACCAGATTTCCGCTTTATCGAGTTCTTTTTTGCTGACGAGGAAATATTTTCCGTATTTTTCTACCAGCCGTCTCCCCCCTCTTTTTCCGATATAATAAAGAAGCGACGAGCCGATAAGCGTACCTAAGGTTGCGCTTAAAACCGCAAGATAAAAGTTTATCTTGCCCTCTCCCGATAAAAAGCCCGAAAGACCCAGAACCGCCTCGGAAGAAACGGGAAGAGCGCAGGATTCCAGAATCATTAGAAAAATAATGCTCGGATACAGCAGTCCCATTGAAAGCGCCCACGAAAGAAATATACCGATATAGCCTTTATTTAAGTATTTAAGCATATTTTAACTCACCGCCGCCTTAACGGAATAGTAAATTGCCGACATAAGAGTATCAAGCGTTTTTTCGTCTATGACGAGAGGCGGCATTACGACTATAACGTCGCCGAGAGGTCTTATTATTACGCCTCTTTCCCGCGCGTTGAGGACGACCTTATGCCCGATTCTCTCCCCTGCTTCAAACGGTTCTTTAGTATATTTGTCTTTTACTAATTCTATGCCCGCCATAAGACCTATACTTCTTATATCGCCCACGTTTTCCAGCATCCAAAAATCTTTAAGAAGTTCGTTGAAACGGGCTATCGTCGGTTTAATTTTATTCAGCAGGTCGTATTTTTTGAACATTTCGAGCGATTTGACGGCGCAGGCGGATGCAAGCTGATTTCCGGTATAGGTATGTCCGTGGAAAAAAGTTTTATTGTCGCGGTAGTTTCCGATAAACCCGTCGTAAATTTCCTGAGTGAAAAGGGTAGCGGCCATAGGAAGATAGCCTCCCGTTATGCCTTTGGCTATACATATCGCATCGGGCGAAATATCCTCGTGAAAAGCGGCAAACATTTTTCCCGTCCTGCCGAAACCCGTCGCTACTTCGTCGAGTATCAGAAGGACGCCGTTGTCTTTGCATGCCCTTTCTATTTTTTTCATATATCCCGCCGGCATAGTTATTATTCCCGAAGCACCCTGTATCATAGGTTCTATAATGAGGGCACACGACTCTTCTGCATGGACTTTTATGATTTTTTCGGCTTCTTTTGCGCAGTATAACCCGCAATCGGGATATTTAAGACTAAAAGGGCATCTATAACAGTACGGATAGGTTATCCTTATGGTTTCAAAGAGCAAGGGCTTGTAAATAGAATGAAAAAGCTCGATGCCCCCCACCGAAACGCTTCCTAATGTATCGCCATGATAGGCTGACGTGGCGGCAATTATTTTTTTCTTGTTTTTATATGCCGGACCCTTTTGCCTGAAATATTGAAATGCAACCTTGACGGCAATTTCTACCGAGGTCGAACCTGAATCCGAATAAAAAACTTTTTTAAGACTTTTAGGCGCAATTCCGATAAGTTTTTCGGCAAGAATTGCCGACGGTACGTTTGCAAGCCCGAGAAGCGTGCTGTGCGATATTTTATCTATCTGTTCTTTAAGCGCCGAATTCAGTTCCGGATTATTGTGCCCGTGAACGTTTACCCATAAAGACGATACTCCGTCGATATACCTGTTCCCGTGAATATCGTAAAGATAAACCCCCTCCCCTCTTTCTATCAAGATATTCCGCTCCTTTTCCCAGTCCGACATCTGGGTAAAAGGGTGCCAGACGAATTCCCTGTCTAATTTTTCGACATCGGCAGCTTGTAAATTTTTCATATTGCGATATTTATATATAAACTTCTATATTATTTGAATAAAGATACGTTATTTCTTTCCGTCCGAAATAAACGTCTATTTCGACTCTGTAAAAAGACGGAGAATCCAAAGCAGATTTTATTTCATAAACCAGACCGCCGCTTTTTGACGAAAATATATTTTTGCCGTTACGGAATAAATTTATTATATACGGATTTTTTTTCGGATTTATATCTATTCCCGCATATATTATAACATTTTTACCGGTTTTGTCTATATCCGCGGCGGCGTCTGCCGAGTCCCCGCTGAAATAATATTTGCCTCCCACGGAAGCATAGTAATAAAACCCTTTCGGCATTCCGAACAAATCGAACGCAAAAAAACATCTTCCTTTTTTCACGGCTTCCGTTATTTTCTTTTTATCTTCTTCTAATTTACCCGACAACTTATCCTCAAGCAGGATATGCGTCCTCGCAACCGAAAAAAGTTCCGAATATTTTGGGAACTTAATTCTGCGCCTTCTCGTTATCTTCACGTTTGAATGGGCATCCGTAGCTGCTATGCCGGTTTTCATAGATTTGTGCTTCTGGACGCCGTCCCAGAATTTTATCGTCTTTGCCGGTTTATGCGATAAAAAATGCAGGGCGTAGAAAGGATTTATGCGGTAAGAGCAAATAACCGCAAGCATATAAAGAGGATTCATTCCCCTCCATTGCGAATCCAGATTTATAATTTCGATGCCGTCGTATCCTTTAACTTTAAAATTTTTCCATGGAGTCCACCAGTTATGGGGATGACATATAACGGCGGCGCCGTTCTGCCTTTTAACGTTCGACAAAACCTCTTTATATTTTCCTCTCTTTATCTCGCTTTCTATGCCGAGTGCAAGAAGATGCCCGAATTCCGTATTTATTTCTTCTCCGGCAAAATATAAAAGTCCGCCGTAATAACCTTCAAGTCCGTCTAATTTCGGTTTCAGCGTGTTATGGTCGGAAGAAACAAGAAAATCCGCTTTAAGTTTTTTCGCCGTTTCGATGAGGTCTTCTATACATCCGGAGCCGTCCGAATATACCGTATGAAAATGAATTATTCCGTTCAGCTCGAATAGTTTTGAGCAGGGGCGATTTTCGTTTTTCCCGCTTGTAAAATCTATTTTTAATTTAAAAAATTTTATTCTGAGATAAATAAGCAGCAATAAAACTACGGCAAAAACTAAAAACAGCCTCGTCGATACGATAAGAATAGCAAAATTCATAATTTCCAATTTTGTGATGGGGACAGAATTGAATTATATCCCCATATTTATAATTCCCGTTAAATAATTTTTAAAATAAGTTTTAAATTCTTCTCTTTTTTTAAGGCAGAAATTTAACCCGTTTTTTCCGGTTTTGTTCCTTAGCTTTTCATCTTTAATTAATTTTGTTAAAACCTCTTTGAAGTTTTTTTCGTCTGTCACGGTTATCGCATCGTATTTAACCATTTCGCTTATTATATCATTAAAATTTACGGCATACGAACCCGTTATGACCGTTTTGCCATATGAGGCAGGCTCCAAAACGTTATGCCCTCCTTTTTCGCTTTTAAATAAACTTTTGCCTACGTAAACTATGTCAGAAGCGGGATATATCTCGTCCAATACGCCGTATTTATCCACGATTGCGGCTTTAACTCCACCTGATTTCAAAAAATCTTCTGAATTTCCTTTATTTTCTTTGCTTCCATTTTCACCGTTTCCACGGTAATAAACCGGTTGCAGACCTATTTTCGACGCCGCTTTAAACAGCCTGTGGGAATTTTTTATATTTCTGGGGACAAAAATAAATTTTAAATTAAATTTCTGCCGCAGGCTTTCGTCCGAAATAGTTTCTCCCAAAAGTTTTAAAATAAAATCTGATTCTTTTTTATGAACGGAAACAAAGGATATTACGACGATACGGTTTTTGAAATATTTTTTTCCGTTTCTGCTCATTTCTCCTGCGCCGTTCTTTTCAAAGCAGGATGCATATTTTAAAGACAGCGGCATACTATTTATCTCAACGGCGCCGGAATAACCGTAAACTACCGCAGAGAAGGAAGAACCGCCGGAGGCTTCCGGTTTTTCGGAAGATGATGAGGTTAAATTTACGTTTATGTCCATTTTTTTAAGACAGGCGGCACTTATTCCCATAAAAATCAATTTTGCCTCCAGAGCCGGATTCAGCAGTTCTTTAACTAATTTTTTGGGAACCGGATGCTGGATGGAGATAAAATAATCCGGTTTTACTGCATATACGTATTTTTTAAAAATTGTCCTTAATCGGAAAAAAGGATGGAAAAAATATAATATTCCGCCGTCTTTATTATTTTGCGCAAGCGAAAGGGTCGAAAATGTTTTAAAACTTATAAAAAAAACGGGGGCGGGGGCATTTTTTTCGGACAATATAGACTTTATAATATCTGTTATGTACAGCGCAAGCCTGAATTCACCGAGAGATTCCGCATAAAGCCATATTCTTTTAGGGTTTACGGCATTCGGTGCTCCGTCTGCCGCCGGAGAATATTTTTGCGCCTTAACGAAAAAATCTTTCTTTAAATAAAAAAACTGCTTAAATTTTGCAAATGTTTTCATTACAAATCGTCTAAATCCATACCGGCCTCGTCCATATTTTTTGCATCTTCTAAAAGGAGAATGGGGATTTCGTCTTCGACGGGATAATAAACTCTGCAATTTTTGCAGATAAGCAGTTCTTTTTCTTTAAACTCTTTGTAAATAAGACTGCCGTGGCATTTCGGACATACAAGAAATTCTTCCGCCATTTCTTTGACGTTCATAATTAATTCAATCCTTATTTTTTGTTATATTAATTCGTAACTTTATAAGCCGTCATTGCGAACATATGAGATTGCTTCGCTGCGCTGGACTTCGTCCGCTTCGCTCGCAATGACGGCATAGTGTCATTGCGAGCGAAGCGGACGAAGTCCAGCGCAGCTAACCAATCTGCTTTTTGTTATATTAAATTCGTAACTCTATAAGTAGTTCCGAATCCGGTATCTTCTAACACGATGCCCTTTTCGAGAAGGGATTTTCTGATTTCGTCCGCCAAACCGTATTCTTTGTTTTTCCTGAATTCATTCCGTTTGTCTATTAGTTTTTTTATTTCTTCCTCGTTCATATAAGCTCTACCGACGACGCCGTCCGCCGCTATATTGATAAGATTAGATTCGATAAACCGCTTAGGGTCATCGTTTAAAAGCCCGAATATGCCGGAAAGGGATTCTTTTATAAACAATGCGGCCGAGTCTAAAAATACCGCGTCCTCCGAATTTATAAAATTTTGCGCCATAGAATCGTTAATGATTTTATTTGTTTTTCTTACAAGGTCGAATATAACCGATACAGCTTTAGCGGTATTAAAATCGTCGTTCATTGAATTATAAAAATCGTTCCTATAGTTTTCAATGTTTTCGGGCGTCCGTCCTCCGGCGTCCGCTTTTGCGGAAACATCCTCTTTTTTTACGGCTACGCCGTTTTCTTTTATTATTTTTTTAAATTCGCCGTAAAGGTTTACCGCCTGATAAAGCCTGAGCAAGCTCTGCTTGGCGCTTTCTATGCCTTCAAACGAAAAATCTATGAACGACCTATAATGGGTGAACATAAAAAAGAGGCGGAGCGCTTCCGGATGAAATTTGTCGAGTACATCCCTTACCGTAATAAAATTTTTAAGAGATTTTGACATTTTTTCGCTGTTTATATTGACAAACCCGTTATGAATCCAGTAATTTACAAACTTTTTGCCGGTATAGCTTTCGGACTGGGCTATCTCGTTTTCGTGATGGGGAAATATAAGGTCGGAACCTCCTCCGTGAATATCGATGCTTTCGCCGAGAAACTTCATGCTCATTGCGGAACATTCTATATGCCATCCCGGTCTGCCTTTCCCCCACGGGCTGTCCCACGACGGCTCGCCTTCCTTCGATTTTTTCCATAATGCAAAATCGAGAAAATTTTCCTTCTCTTCGTTTACCGGTATTCTCGAACCGGCGATAAGGTCGTCTATATTTTTATGGGAAAGTTTACCGTAGCCTTTAAAAGAACCGACCCTGAAAAAGACGTCTCCGTTTATCTCGTAGGCATTGCCCTTTTTTATCAGTCCCGAAGCCAAATTTATCATTTCGGGAATCGTTTCCGTGGCTTTGGGCTCGTAAGTAGGGCTTGAAACATATAAGGCGTCCATATCCTTATGATATTCGCCTATATATTTCGAAGAAATGTTTTCTGCCGCGGAATTTTCCTCGTTTGCTTTTTTTATGATTTTATCGTCTATATCGGTAAAATTTCTGACGTAAACTACGTTATAGCCGAGCCGCCTTAAATAACGGTAAATTGTATCGAAGGTAATATAAGCTCTTGCATGTCCTATGTGCGGCAGGTCGTACGCCGTGATTCCGCATACGTACATTAAAACCCTGTCCTCGTTTATAGGCTTGAAAAGCTCCTTCGAAAGGGAAAACGTATTATATATATATATATTCCTGTTCATATTTAATTAATTTTATTTTATGTACGCCGTAAGTTCATATCTTAACATATTTCAGACTTTTTTTTAACATATTTTTAACGAAAATTTAACCGAAATGAAACATTATCGTCATAATGTCGCAACATTTGTTTGATATATTGGTATATATAATAAAAGAAAATAAAAGCGCTAAAAAGGAGAAAATTAAATGGAAATCAATATATGGGGCGGCGAAGGTTTTTCGGCCGGAAAAAATATCGGCAAAGAGAAACAAAATTCCGGTTTAGAACTGATTAAATCGCGGAATATTTCGGGAGGCGAAAGAGAGATAAAGGCGCTTTTAAATTCCGGCTTCATTATAAAGAACGACGAAAATTTTTTATTGAATACCTACGGTTTTATAGATAAAGACGTTAGAAACAATTTTAACGGTTTATTCATAAAAAATAATTTCGTCGAGGTTCAAGGAGCGTCTTTTAATTCTATGACGCCCTACGGCAGAAATATAACGGTAAAAAATCTTATTATGTCTTCGGAAAAATTCAACGAGATTAATTCGGCGAAATATGCCTGCAATTATGCCAAATATGACGAAAAATTCAACGAGGAATACAAATTATCGAAATTTACGCTCGGCAACTATTTCGACCTTAAACAAAACGTGCCGGAAATAGACCCAAGAAATACCGCACCGGGAATTATAAACATAGGAACGGGAAAAGCGTCCGGCGGCGGCTTAAAGCAGGTAAAATACGCTATCAGCGAAACCCCGTCCTCCTATAAGTTCAAGTTCGATAAAAACCGTCCGGATGTATTTTTCGATAAGCGGCCGGAGCTTGGAGTGCTGAAGGAATACAAAGATACTACGGACGGTTTTAAAAACGTCAAAGTAACGGTGAACGATAAAAAAATTTTAGAAATAGAATCTATCCATAACTGGCAAAAAATTATGAATTACGTTAAAGCAAGAGATATGCAATTTTTAAGCGGCTTAAAAAGAAACGAAAAGGGCAGGATTTCGGACAGGATAGAAGTCCACCATATAAACCAGCTTCAGGACGACGGCAGGGAAAACGTCCATAACCTTATCGCAATAGGCGAAGACGCGCACAGGCTTGCCGATTCGTATAAAATCCTGATAGACAAAAACACCGGCTATTACAGGGAGTATTATCACCGAATAGCGGACGCCCGCGAATCTACAAATATAAGCGAAGAAGATGCCGACGGTAAAGAAATTTCATACGGTGAAAAAATTTATAACAATCTTTTGAAATCCATAGGCAATCTTGATTTAAACGATAAAATAATGCTTAACGATATTAAATTGGATATAGAAACTAACTCTGCCATGAGGCTTAATATGCTTACCGATACGGGAGAAAATTTAAGATTATTGTTTATAGACGGCAAAACCGGCGAGGAGCTGAGACTGCTTGCCGCAAAAACGGACGACGAAACGGACAAGAATATTGCTAAAACGGCATTGATTAATATCGTTAAAGAATTGGCGACGGGCATATAACCTAATATCCGTTATAAATAAAAGAACGATAGTTTAATATGTATTATCATATCATATAATATAACAGGGGACGATTTAAATATTATGGAAAAAAACAACCGCAATAATAATTTGGAATCGGAAAAATACGAACTGCTTGCATCGCATATCGAAATGTTCAGAAAGGCTTTCGGCGCTTATCTCGAACAATGCGAACCGGCGGACAAGAAATCCGCGGAATCCGATAGATTAACTGACGGGAGGGCAAGCTGCCTAATTTTCGACGAACTGCTTTGCAATTATTATCAAACCGTAATTTCCGCTTTGAAGAAACTTGCAGGATACGATAAAAAATATATTCCCGCCTTGATAGAAACATATGAAGAATTGTGGACATCCGCGCCAATGCTTAACGACAGGGATTACATATGCCCTTATCTATTCGATCTGTGTAAATTTTTATACGAGATTAGAGAAGCCGGCGCTCTGACTTTTTTTTACAATCTTCTTATTTACTGCAGGGAAATCCCTTTTTTGTCGCTGAACGGAGAACAGGAAAAGAAATTAACGGATGAGCACGAAAGCGACGGAGGAGAAGACCCGTTCGCCGAATTCAGAAAAGAAAGGCAGGAAAGAATAGCAGGAAGTTTCGACGAAGGTCTTTTCAATAAAACTTACGGCAAGTTTTTTTTAATACTGTCGGGGTGGAAGGAGAAGATAGACGGATATTACACCAAGGACGAAATATTTTTTATGAACGGGCTGTTTATAATGGACGAACTTGCCGATTACGTTTATTCCGAGGAAAGAAGAGCGGACGGACTCTCCTGCGGAAAAACGACGAAAGCATGCACGGCAAAAATAAATCAGAAAGAAATATTCCGCAAGGCGGATAAACAGGACAGAGGCGGCAAAAATATTTACCTGTACGTTTACGGCGGCGAAATTAGAGAAAAAATAACCGGATTTTACGAAAAGGCGCTTAGGTATTTCAAGCGGGCGATAAATTATAACCCTAACAATCCAAGATATTACTACGAATACGCCAGATGCCTGAAAAATTCGGGAAAATCGGACGAGGCGGAAATATTTTTCAAAAAGGCTTTCGATTTAAACGGATAAATAGCGGCCATAGCTTTTAATTTCCGGTTATTTTTCTTGTTTATTCCTCATACAGTTGCCAGAACGTTTCCCTATCTTTTTTCGCCTTTATGCCGTACATTGCATTGTCGGCATGAATAAGCAGTACAGACGGCGGCTGTTTGTCTATCGGATATACCGTAATGCCTAAACTTATTTTTAAATAAATACCTTGTCCGTTTATAATAATGGGTTTTACTAACGCCTCTTCCAGCCTCGGCATAAGTATATATAAGTCGTCCTTATTTTTTAAATCCTCCATAATTATAACAAACTCATCTCCACCAAGCCTGACTAAATGGTCCGTCTGCCTTAAAATATTTTTCACTCTTTTTGCAAATTCTTTTAAAAGGTTGTCGCCTTCATCGTGTCCGAAGGTATCGTTAATATGCTTAAAGTCGTCAAAATCAATTATCCCTACGCCGACGTAAGTTTTACTTCTATCCCCCCTTTTTAGCGCCCCTTCCAACAGATTAGTAAGAAGAAGCCTGTTCGGGAGTCCCGTAAGAGCGTCGTGATGGGCAAGATATTCGGATTTTCTTCTTTCTTTTTCAAGTTCCTTTTTGATATCGATTTCATTAAGGCTGTGGGACAAAAGAGCGGATATTTTAGAAACGAATCAAAGATAAACATCGGGAGGGAATTATCGTAAAACATTGATTTGAATTGCTTCTCGCTCTCCATTCTATCCGTTATATCGTGGTCTACGGCTATAGACATCAATCTTCAAATAAAAATAAATCAATATCGGCAATATTAAAAATATTACTCCTATTGCCAATCCGATTAAAAATTGCTTTGACCTTAAAATATTCAAATACCCCCCCCCCGCTCCATAATCATCTCCTATATTTATCAATTTATTTTAAAAAGGTAGTTGTAATATTAATTATCATAAAAAATATCAACTATTTTAAGTTAAAATATATATTAAAAATTGCAAGATTTTCCTTATATGCCTATATATAAGATTATTGAATAATTTTGAACGCTTCTTCTTCAGGCATAGGTTTTGCCAGTAAAAACCCCTGAACGTAACAACATCCTAAAGATTTCAGTATATCTAACTGTTCCTGCGTTTCTACCCCTTCGGCTACGGTTTTTAAGCCTAATTCGTGGGAAAGTTCTATTATTGTTCTTACTAAAGCCAGTTCTTTATGACCTTTTGTAATATCCCTGACAAAAGATATGTCGATTTTAAGTATATTTATAGGAAGGTCTTTTAAATACAATAAAGAAGAGTATCCGGTGCCAAAATCGTCCATAGCTACTTTAATAGGATTTTCGCAAATACCTTCTTCTCCAAACTCCGCCCTGCAGTTTTTTAGTCCGCTTAAAAGCAATTTTGTTTTTTCTATATCTTCTACGAGAACCCTTTCCGTTATTTCTATAGTGAGCCTGCTGCCCGCATTATAACAGGCTGATAGGATTTTTTTCATAAAGCTCGGTTTACTAAAGCTTTTACCTGAAATATTCAAAGAAATATCTACATTATATGCTCTTATTTTTTTTAAAATAGTTTCCATGGCACATTCTTCAAATGCTTCCAGATAAACGCTGTTTTCGAGATAATCTATAAAAGCAAAAGGACCGTAAATCTGCCCTTTTTCGTCCTTTACGCGCGCCAGCGCTTCAAATCCGCCAAGTGATAAATCTTTGGTATGGAAATAAGGCTGATAATAAAATATAAAAAGATTTTTCTTCACGGCATTATCGACTAATGATTCTGCTTTAACAAAACTCTCCGCTTTTTCAGCCATCCCGGAATTAAAGAATTCAATATCTCCTGTACGCTTCTTTTTTACATTAAACAGAGCAGTGCCTGCGCGCTCGTAAAGAGTTTTGAAATCGGCGCCGTCATCAGGGAATAATACGGCTCCGGCATTTATTTCTATCAGAATATTTTTTTCGCCTATTTTCAGAGATGTTTTGAAAATAACGTCTAATTTACTTTTTATTATAAAAGCGTCTTCTTTTTTCTTAATATTCCTAAAAAATAGACCGAATTCGCCTGCCGCTATTCTGGATATTATATCTGTGTCTTTAAAAGTTTTTTTTAATAAGTCTCCGGTTTTTTTAATAATTTCGTCTCCTCCGGAAAGGCCGTAAACCTGATTTATATACGTAAGATTATGAATATCTACAAGTACAAGCAGACATAAATCTTTAGTATCGCCTATTATTTCCGATATTTTAGAGGAAAAGGCGCTAAGGTTTAAAAGTCCGGAAAGATTATCATGCGATTTAATTTCTTCTATTTCGGAAACAAATTCCGAAACATCAAAATGAGATTCAAAAAACAGGGAAGAGTCGTCAATATCTCTGTATAGTTCCGTTTTATAAAAACCATTTTTATGTTTGTATTTAACATTGGCACAATTTTTATTTTTGTCGCCAAAAAAATTTTTAATAGGACAGCCTTCGCCCATTTCATTGCAAGGCTTATCATATCCGTGGGATATTTTATAGCATTTTTTGTCTAAGAGGTCTTCAATGTTAGGTAAATATTCCTTTTTAGCCGAGGCATTTAAAAAAATTATGTCGTATTTGTCGTTTATCACTAAAATCGGATATAACAGTTTATCGAATAAAGAATAATCGACCGGAACCTTTTTGCTCATATGGCAATAGATTTTTATTATATTAAATTTAAATATTTCTTGATAAATATTATTATTTAATAATTAATATCATATTATTATAAATAAATATTTTTTTACAATAGATTATGATTTTATAATACCTCCCTCCCCCCGTCAATGTTTTTTTAAGAAAATAATGCAATATTTAGAAAATATTCTAGATACTCTAAATTATAAGATTCTAAATCGGGATTTGGTAGAAAGATTGCCTCATCAGGCGAAGCTGACGAATTTAAGCTCGGTCATTTCTTCGAGGGCGTATTTTATACCCTCCCTGCCTATGCCGGATTCTTTTACGCCGCCGTAAGGCTGGTGGTCTGCCCTTGCGGTAGGAATATCGTTTATTAAAACGCCGCCGGTATCGATATGCTTAACGAAATACAGGGCGTTTTTAAGGTCGTTGGTATATATGCCCGCCTGAAGGCCGTAAATAGAATCGTTTACCATGCGGACGGCTTCGTTTATATCCTTAAAGGGAACGGTCGAAACTATTGGAGCAAAAACTTCGAGGCACGATATTTTCATCTTATCGGTAACGCCGGAAAATATAGTTGGATTCATAAGGTTTCCGTTAAAATCTCCGCCCAGCTCTATTTTTGCGCCTTCTTTAACTGCTTCTTCGACCCAGCCGATAATTCTCTGTTTAGATTCGGAACTGATAACCGGACCGATGTCCGTCGATTCGTCAAGCGGGTCGCCTATTTTTAACTTTTTTGTTTCTTTAATAAAATGCTCTAAAAACTCCTCTTCTATATCTTGATGAACGTAAATCCTTTGGAGGGAAATGCACACCTGTCCCGAATTATAAAAAGCGCCTACCACGGCTTTTCTTGCGGCTTCTAAAATATTGGCGGTTTTATCCACGATGAGGGCGGAATTGCTTCCGAGCTCCATAGTATATTTTTTAAGTCCGCCTTTGGACATTATTTCCCTGCCGACTTTGGGACTTCCGGTAAAACTTACCATGCGGATTTTTTCGTCAGCGACGATTGCTTCTCCGGTATCTTTGTCGCCGTAAAGCAGATTTACGGCATCTTCCGGCAGACCCGCTTCGAGCATAGCCTGAACGAGAAAATATGCGGTAATAGAACCGTTTATGGACGGCTTGAAAACGACGCTGTTTCCTGCCGCAATAGCGGGGGCAATTTTGTGGGCGGGAAGATTAACCGGAAAGTTAAAAGGCGTAATAGCTGCTATAATGCCTACCGGAACCCTTAAATAGAAAGAGAGCCTGTTTTCGAATCCCTTGACTATATCCATAGGCACGGTTTCGCCGTGGATTCTTTTGGCTTCTTCGGCGGCGTATTTAAATATATTGACTACCCTCTGAGTTTCTATCAAGGAATATTTATAGGCTTTCCCGACTTCGAGGGAAATATAATGCGCCATTTCTTCTGCATTGCGCTTCAAAATCTCGCCAGTTTTTTCCAGTATCTCGAATCTCTCGTAAGTATGAAGGCTTCTCATCTTATGAAAGCCTTTTTCGGCGGAAACGACCGCCGCCTCGATGTCGAACTTATCGGGTTTACTCAAAAGCGCAACGGTTTCGCCGTTAAAAGGGTTGATTACCTCATACGTATCTTTTTTTTCAACCCATTTACCGTTTATATATAGCGGATAATTTTTAGGCATAGACCTTTCCCTTAGGATTAAATTAAGATTAAATTTTAGTTAAATTATTAATGCTTAATTATAATCCAAAAGACGCGGAACTGTCAACCGGCAGAAGCGGCGGCACAGCCGCCTCCCCCGCGGCTCTAACCGAGGAACCGGTAGAAATCAGGCTTTTCCATAATAGCAGGCAAAGCAGTAATGTTTATTGTCGTGGTCGGAGATTTTTGTTTTCTCTTTTACCATTATTTCCCCGCATTTGTTGCAAATGACAAGATGGCTTATAAGCGTCTTGACCATCTTTTCCCTCAGCGCTTTGTCGTTTAAGATATCGGAAATTAACTCGTGTTTTAAATCCTTGTAATCCCTGTCGTGGATAAGACCCGCGACAAATTCGTGCTTACCTGTTTGTTCGGCTAAATGATTCATTTTAAATTCCCCCCATTTTTATAACATCGTTATAAAGCAAATCTTAAAACATAATATATTATACCATAAAATAAAAAATATGGAACGAATTTATCAAATCCTTAATCCTGCAATAGAAAATATTTAAATGTTTCTATTTTACGTAAATTCTGGATTCCCGCTTTCGCGGGAATGACAATACAATGGATTTAGACTTTAACCCAACGGGTGTCATTCCCGCGAAAGCGGGAATCCAGAAAATTAAAATTCTATTGCAGGATTAAGGTCAAATAGTTTATAAATCGGAATTTTGAATATCAGCCGATAAGTTTTGCGGCGTAAAGGGAATAGTAGCTTATAATAATATCCGCTCCCGCCCTTTTAATGGAAGTAAGCATTTCGAGAACGGCCGGCTCTTCTTTTAAATATCCGAGCTTTGCCGCGGCTTTAATCATAGAATATTCGCCGGATACGTTATATGCGGCGAGAGGTCTTTTAAACGATTGTTTTAATCTGTAAATTACGTCTAGATAGCTTAGCGCAGGCTTGACCATAATGATGTCCGCACCTTCGTCTAAATCGAGCGCGGTTTCCAGAACGGCCTCGTCCGAATTAGAATAGTCCATCTGATACGATTTTCTGTTGCCGAATTTTGGCGAAGAATCCGCCGCATCTCTGAACGGCTCGTAAAAAGCGGAAGCATACTTCGACGAATAGGACATAATCGGAATATCTGATAGACCTTCGTCGTCGAGGGCTTCCCTGATTTTTTTTACCCTGCCGTCCATCATATCTGAGGGCGCTATTATATCCGCGCCGGCTTTTGCGTAAGAAACGCTTATTTTTGCAAGATATTCAAGCGTTTCGTCGTTTTTTACATATCCGTTTTCATCCACGATTCCGCAGTGCCCGTGGGAGGTATAGTCGCACATACAGACGTCGGTTATAACAAGAAGGCCGGAATATTCGTCTTTAACGGCCTTAAGGGTTGTCTGAATTATTCCGTTATCGGAATAGCTTTCCGAACCGGATTCGTCCTTATGCTCCGGCACGCCGAAAAGAAGGATTCCGCCGATATTTAAACCCGCAACGCTTTTAAGCTCTTTTAAAAGTTCGTCTATCGAATAGCGAAACTGTCCGGGCATAGTTCCTATAGGCTCTTTGACGGATTTGCCGTGGGTAACGAAATACGGCATAATAAATTTTGAAGGGTCAAGCACGGTTTCCCGCACTAAATTCGATAGTTTAAAAGAAGACCTGAGCCTTCTCGGCCTTATTAAAGGATAACCCGAATTCATTTTATTAATACCTCCAAGTTTATTTACGTTCGATAATTATAACATAAAAACCAAAAAAGAGAGAAATATGTTATACTAAAATTATGGATAAAACAAAAAAAAAGAAGGCGGTCGTGCTTTTCAGCGGAGGGCTTGACTCCACTGCGACGCTTAAAATTGCGCTTGACGAAGGATTTGAGCCGATACCGGTTACGTTTTTTTATAACCAGAGGCATAAAACAGAAATAAAACACGCTAAAGATATAATAAATTTTTTTAATTTAAAAGAGCATATAATAATCAATCTCGATTTCGGCGGCATCAAAGGTTCCGCATTAACGGACGCGGACATAAACGTTCCTAAAAATAGAATAAAAATAGACGGGGGCGATATCCCCGTAACCTACGTTCCGGCGAGAAATACGATTTTTTTGTCGTATGCTCTTGCCGTTGCCGAAGTCAACAAAGCGTCCGATATTTTTATAGGAGCCAATTATATAGACTACAGCGGCTATCCCGACTGCAGGCCGGAATATTTAGCCTCATTCGAAAAAACGGCAAATTTAGCGACAAAAGCCGGCGTAACCGGTGAAATCAGTTTTAAAATAAACGCTCCGCTTCTTAAACTAACCAAAAAAGATATAATTATCAAAGCGTTTGAAATCGGCGCGCCTCTCGAACTTACCCACAGCTGTTACGACCCGATAGAAGGCCTGGCATGCGGGGTATGCGACTCCTGCATTTTAAGAAGACGCGGCTTCGAAGAAGCAGGAATTAAAGACCCTACAAAGTATTACGTATCAGACTAATTCTGTTACCTCTTTTACGTTAAAAACCATAGCCGACCTTACCCAGTTAAAACGCGATTTCAATTTATCGAAATTAATGCCGCTTTCTTCAAATTTTGCCTTGCCTCTAAGCAGAAATCCCGCGCCTTTGCCCTGAAGACCGGAAACGTCTTTTGAAGCCAGAATCATCTGGACTTCGCTCCCCGCCTCGACGTTCCTCTGGGTTTTATTCAGATGCCCCGCCGGAATTAAAAGCGTATCGTTGTGAAGAACCTCGATATAGCTGTTCCAAGTGGCGGCAAGATGGATTCCGTCTGTTCCGTGGGTCGCAAAACTTGCCGGACCCTCATGCTTCAGAATTTCGATTATTTTTTCGTTAAGCATAATTTACGAATCTCCTCTATATTGATATTGATATTTACTGATGAAGACAATCTTAGCGGCTTCGCTTGATTTTTAAATATTTAAATTATACCATTATTATTCATTTTTTAATATATTATTTAACCGTTTTTTATGTTTTAGCTATAATTTTAGCCATGCTAAACAGAAGCCCGCTTAATTCTTTCCTTGTCTTTTCTATCTTATAAACTAACGGCTCCGCTTCTTCATATTTTCCTTCCAACGTCAGCGTCAAATTTTTATATGCCAGTTCGTGCACCCTCTTATGAACCCTGCCTATTTCCTTATACTTTTTAATCTGTTTATATTTAACCCCTGCTCCGTAATACCATTTTCCGAACGGGCATTCTTTCCAATCTTTTACTCTGCCTGCATCTATGGATACGTCGGCGCCTCTGTTCAGCTCTAAAACTCTGTCTATCCAGTCGTTATGCTGGGTATAGGCAAGCGCGACCGGAAAATCTTCCATATTAAGCGTTATATCTTTCCACTGAACCATATCTTTCGGCAGTTTAAAATTTTCGGTCCAGACGGTTACTTTATCGGCTGGGATAGGTCTTCCGGTATAATATCCCTGCACGTTGGAACATCCAAGCATATTTAATATTATGCAGTGCTCCCTCGTTTCCGCCCCCTCGGCTATAACCTCCCTGTTAAATATGCGCGACAGGCTTATTATACTTTCGATAATTAACGTATCATCCACATTATTAAGCATATTTTTTACGAACGCAATGTCTATTTTAACGACTTTTACGTTAAGCTCCTTAAAATATAAGAGCGATGAATAGCCGCTTCCGAAATCGTCCATAGAAAAAGTTATGCCTATATCGCCGCATTTTTTAATCATTTCTTTAACGTACGCCATATTGTCTAATACCGCTGTCTCCGTTATCTCTAATTGAATCAGTTCCGGTTTCACGCCAGGATATTTTTTTAGAACTTTTTCTAATTTTTCTAAAAAATCGTATTTTTGCAACTGTTTAGCGGAAACGTTAATGGAAACCTGCCATTCTTTGCCGGCTTCCACCCATCTGCCTATCTGCCTTATAGTTTCCTCTATAACGTAATCACCTATATCGACGATAATGTCGCCGGTTTCGGCCACCGGTATGAATTCTGCGGGAGAAATCACGCTGCCTTTAGCATCTATCCATCTTATTAGAGATTCGAATCCGAATATTTTCCCCGTTTTCAAGTTGACCTTAGGCTGGTAATACATAACGAATTCTTTTGCCTTAAGGGCTTTTTCTATATTACGCAGTTTCCGGTAGTATTCGACCATTCCCAGCTCTTCGTCGCTGCTGAAAAAATTCACCATATTTTTTCCCATGGCTTTAGATTTATACATTGCCTGCCCGGCCATTCTTATTAAAGTATCGGGATCGACTCTTTTAGGGTATAAATCATTGTATTTAGTTACCCCTATGCTGGCTTTCAACTCTAGTTTCATATTGTTTGAAAGATAAGGAACGTTAATTTCTTTCAGCAGGTCTTTTGCGATAGCGGAAATATCTTCGTCCACATCTTTAGAAAATATGGAAATACCGAATTCGTCGCCCCCCAGCCTTGCGATGGAAAAAGAATCCTGTTTATATTTATTTTTTGCAAATTTTAAAAGCCTGTCCGCAACGGCTTTTAAAACATCGTCTCCGGTCGATTTTCCGTAAAAATCGTTAACCGTTTTAAGGTCGTCTATGTCTAAAATAATTATGGCGGCGGCTCCGCCGGAACGACGTCCCTTTTCTATCTGTTTTTTAATCTCTGATTCGAAAGTTTCGTAGTTTGGAAGGTCGGTAAGAGCGTCGTATCTCGATGCATGTCCTACTTTTCTTTCGGCGTATTTTCTAAATTTTTCGAATTTATTTTCTATCGTATGCAGATATATTTTATCGAGGGCGCTTCCCATTAATTTTACTATTCTTTCTAAAAGCTTTATGGTATCTGCATTGAATAAGCCGGTTTTGTTCGATACCGCCGCCAGCACGGCATATATTTTACCCTCTCTAAATATGGGGAACGTAGCCGCCGAAAGCCACTCGTATTTTTTTAAAAAATCGGCAAAAGGCTTCATAAGAGGGTCTTTCAAGTGGTCGTTATTGTAAAGGACTTTCTGCATCCTCCATGTTCTCGCGGCTAAGGTCTGATTTTCGGGAGTGTCTTTAATGCTTATTTTAATATGTTTCAAGGCGTCACTGCCGGAACCGCGGGCGGCAAAATATTTAAACAGAGAATTTTTCCCCGGAGAACCTACCCATACCGCCGTAAAAAGACCGCATTTAGCAACGGATTTCGAAACGTCTTCGAACAGTTCCCGCTCGGTTTCCGCATAATAAATTGATTCCGAAGCGTCTGCAAGCGCTTT
Organism: bacterium; assembly: GCA_021812245.1. Taxonomy (GTDB): domain Bacteria; phylum SZUA-79; class SZUA-79; order Acidulodesulfobacterales; family Acidulodesulfobacteraceae; genus Acidulodesulfobacterium_A. The sequence goes on from JAKAOK010000016.1 coordinate 24,551, forward strand.
GTAAAACGATTTAAGAATTTCTAATTTATTCCGCATAGGATTTTAATTTTTTTATATATTATATTCTACCGCATAACATAGAATAAGGACAGTATCCGCATATTTTTTTATCGGATTCTTTTTTAACGAAATCGAAATAATCGGAATTTATGATTTCCCCTATAAGCGTTGCGGTTAATGCGGCGTAGGAGTTAAAATATATATCGTCTTTAAGGTCTATTAAATATTCCCCTCCTTTTTTAAGCCCCCATAATTTAGCGGCAATATTTGAATGGCTTATGCCTTTATGATAGCTATAAAGCATTATATAAAACGGAAGCTGAATAGATTTGACGTTTTTCAGCCATTCTCCCCTGTTCCCCGCCGCCGGTATAAAATTTTTACCTGGTCCGGTTAATATTCCGCCGGTTTTATAATCTATAATGGAGTGCCCGCCGTCCTTTTCTAAAATTAAATCCGCCCTTCCGGTAAGTTTTATTTTTTGAGCGCACCGCTCCGCCGTTATGAAAGTTTCCATAGGATATTCGACCCCGGTTACCGCCGCGCCTGAAAGGTCTTTCTGTCTTGCCTCGATAAATACGTCAAGAGCCGAGAGTATCTGTTTTTTTTGCAGGTTAAGGACACCGGAGCCACGGTCGTTAAAATTTTTGCTTAATATTTTATAAATCACGGTTTTTTCGTTTTCTAAATTAGAAATCAGGTATTCCTTATCCAAAAACTTTTCGAAATATTCTTTAAGAACGTCATGAATAATACTTCCCACGCCCGGAGCATCTATATCCTCCCCGACATCTTCGCTTTCCCGCAGATTCAATATATATCTGTAATAAAACATCGAGGGGCATTTAAGATAAGCATCGAGTTTGGCGGCGGAATAATCGATATTGCAGAGATACTCTTTTACTTCTCTCGACTTTTCTATTAAGGAAGGTTCTTTGCGGATAAAATTAATTTTAAAAACAGAATCTGCTTCTTCCGGCTCTTTTAAGTTTTTAGATTTTTTCTGAATATCCCACATAATTTTTTCGATAAAACGCGACTTCTCCGACGAGTTTGAATCGTTATAAAAGAAATGGACTTCTTTTGCGCCTGCTATAAGATTAAAAAAATTATACTCCTGCATTCGGGCTGATTCATCCGCCGCCGGAATCTTTAAAAATTTTCTTACATCTTCCGTCAATACCGTATTTTCTTTGGAAACGTCCGGCACCGTCCCTTCGTTTGCGCCGAGGTAAAACACTCTGTCGAAATTAATAATTCTTGCTTCCAGCGGACCCAAAACCTGCAAACCTTTAAGGGGGGTTCCCAAGAAAGGAACTTTCTGCCGTTTTAAGATATTTTTTAACAGACTGAAATAGCCGGATATTCCGTCAAATTTATATAACGAAAGATTTATGCCTTCGAACTCTATTAATCCCGTAAGAGCGGACTCTATAAATTTTAAGCCGTAAGGATGCTTGTCCGCGGTAGAATTATGGGATACGGTATCTATTATTTTAATAATTTTTTCTATGAAGTCCTCTATATTCAGGATATTTTCAAAATTTGTTATAAATATCCGGTGCATCTCCGAAAGATAGGCCTTCATAGCATTTTCCGCGTCGGCAATCGGTTCGATATTTTCTAAATCTTTAATAGAAATAAATAAAATTTTATTTTTTTTAATATAGGACTCGACGGACTGGAAAAGCATTCTGGTCTGGATGGCGTTAAAATAGAACTGCGGCAGTCCGCTTAATTTTCCGCTTATATTTTTTACATAAGGATGTAGGAATAACGAGATATAATCTTTGGCATAAAACTTGCCGTCTTTTTTTCTGTTATGCAGAACCGCCGTTAAATTAAAAAGCGCATATATAGGCGTCCTCTTTAAAGAATATCCGATAGATACGTTGTATTCTTCTTTATTTAACGAATTCAAAACGTTATGAAGCAAAGGAAAAAGATAGTCTTCTTTGGACAATACTATTAAATCCTTAGAAGATAGTTTGTTTTTAGACTGTTTTATCGTTTCTTTGAGGCGCATTATCTCGTTATGCACAGAAGAAGCCTTATTAAAATAAAATTTAACGGGCATATATTCATATTCATACTCTTTTACCCCGTTTTTTCCGTCCGGCAGTCCTAATCCTAGTTTTTTTAAAAAATCCGTTATTCCAGCGCCGGTTTTTGATATGATGCGAGCATCTATATTTTTAAATATAACCGATTCGGAAGCGGTGATACCGTAAAAACCGGCCAGAATTACCCTACTTTTTAAAACGGCCGAAACCATGTCTGAATTTTCGGCGATAAATTTATATCTATAAGACCTCGAACTGAACCCCTGCTGCGCGAGAGTTTCATAAAAGAGCTTATACATCTGCGAAAACTTGGAAAATTTATCCGAAAAATTAAAAAGGTCTCTGTCCGGATTAATTTTTTCGACTATAAGCTCGTTGCACGATGCGGGGTCAGTCAATTCTATCAAAAGCTCTTCGAAATCTCCGAATAATTTATACCCCCACGGCATAAAAACATCTAATTTTTCGGCATTTTTTATTATCGCGGTTTCTTCCTTTTTGTTTAAATCGAAAAGGAGAAATGCCGCTTCTGCGGGATTTATCTTAGGAAAAGGTGAAAAGGCGGGTATGGCGGCAGATTCGTAGCTTTTGTCTATAAAATCGTCTATCGAAAACATTTCTACGGCGTCCGTCGAAATTTTACAGGCGTCGGAAATATATTTTCCGAGAAAATATACCGGTCTTCTATGCGGAAATATAACCGTAATTTTCTGTCCGGCTTTAATTTCGCTAAGAATTAAATCGCCGATATATTTTATAATATCGGCGGATTTTTTTAAAATATGCGCCCTGCCTGAAATAAAATTATCCATAATTCAAAACTCTAATAAATCTGGAAATTGCCTATTTTATAGATTAATAACAATTTCTATCGGCAATTTCTAATAAATCGCCGTTATCGATGTTATATATAACCGCGGAAATCTTTTTATCTTTATATATATCTTTCAAAATGGATTTATACCGGAGCAACTGGTTTTTATAAGATTCCGCCTCCTTCTTGTTCATATCTCCCGTTTTATAATCTAATATGCAAATCCCGCCCGATTCTTTAGATACGGACACCCTGTCCATACGGCAGACGCCGCCCGCGGCAGACAAATATTCTTGTTCCGTAAGCACCCTGTATATTTCCTTATCGAAGAGTTTTAACAAAAAATCGTTTTCTTTGATTCGCAGTATCTTTTCTTTTACGCCTGTTATCGTTTCAAAAACATTTGAACGGTTATTTTTAATCCTTAATAAAACCATGTATTTTTCAATCAGAGCGTCTAAATTTTCAAAATCCTCGACATATTTGATTTCGCTTAAAACTTTATGATAAAAGTCGCCCCTTTTTATGCTTAAATATTGACTGCCGGTTTTTACGGCGTATTCGAAGCCTATATCGCAGTATCCGCAGTCTAATTCGATTTCTCCTCGTTCCGACCCGTTTCCGTTTCCTGCGGATGGAGAACCGCCTGCGCTTTTGCCGTCTTTTTTGCTGCAGTTTTTATCTTTATCTTCCGGCTTTCGGAGCGGTTTCTCCCCGGCAGACCCGGCAGGCAAAGGACATTCATCTTTTGAAATAATCAGATTATACATCTCGCGCTTTGCCCTCGTCAGCGCTACGTAAAGAGTATTAAGGTCGCTTATATTTCCGTCTTTTACCGCCTCATAGTAAACGGATTCTAAATAAGGAGATTTAGAACTTTCGTCTTTTTTTCCTTCGAACATCTTTTTTGTTATGTAAAGTAGGTCTAAAGACTTGCTTCCGCCGCTGCCGCCGGTTTTTACTTCGGCGGTAAAATAGTTTTTTTTCGCCCCTTTATTGTTTTTGCTTTTTGCCGCGTCCGATTTAAGGGCATAATTTTCCTCCGCAAAAAAAACGTTTACGACCGCATCCCATTGAAGCCCTTTTGCCTTATGAACCGTCAGAAGAGTCAACGCATCCTTAATTTCCGGCAGTTCTATAGAAAATAGTTCCGTCGAAGCACCGCCTTTAGAATTATCGGAATTATTAGAATTAATTAAGTCTAAAAAATCGTTTAAATTAGCCGAACCTTCTTCCTTTGCAAACTGAATTGCATCTAAAAAATGCGCCAGATAGGCGGATTCTTCGGAAAAATTTTCCGGAATATTGAAGACGTTATAAGCATACAAGACTATTTCGTATGACGGCAGGTATCCCGTTTTATTAAATAATTCTTCGAAGCATTCATTCCAGAGACTTTCGTATCTTTCCCTGAACTCTATATACAGGGGTTTTTGAGGTTTTTTGGCTTCGTCCCATTCCAGAGATTTCCCGGTTTTGTCCGTTTCATTTGAAGCTGACCGATTATTTTTGGTATTTTGATTATTCCTGATATTTTTAAGATTTACTTCAAAAATGAATTTTTCGAACTCTTTTTTACAGAATTTACTTTTTTTCTCGAAAATATCTCCTAAAACAAAACTGCCGAAATTAAAATCATCCATAGGAGAATTTAAAAAATTTAAAAGCATTTCTATTTCCCTTATAACTTTTCTGTTTCTTATGTCCAAACTGCTCTGCGCGACTACGGGATAACCTTTTTCTATAAGCCGTCCGCTTATATCGTTAAGATATTTGTTTTTTGGAGCTAATACGGCAATATCGCCGTAATCATAACCGCGGGCTTTAAGGTCTTCTATAATTTCGACAAGACGGGGTTCTATAATATCTAACAGATTGCCGCCGAACCCTCCGTTTTGCGTTTCCGCCGAATCGTTTTCGCTATCGGCGCTATCCGCACTATCCGCATCGGTTTCGACGATCCCGGCGTCGGTTCTCTCTTTGAAGCCGTCAGGGTAATTGAATATTTCAGTGATGCAGTAGCCGCCGATATTAATATTGTTATCCGCTTCATCCTGCGGCGTATCCTGTTCGTATGTTAAAAAACCAGCCGGATCTCCTACATATTCCGCTTTGTATTTTAAGTCTCTTTTAAAAACATGGTTTACGTAATCCACTAGAATTTTATCCGACCTGAAGTTAACCTTAAGCGATACCTTTTTAAATTCATTCAGCGAAGGAAAAGATTTGCCGCCTCCGTCGAGGAGAGATTTCATTATTTTGTAATCCGCTCCCCTGAATCCGTATAAAGCCTGTTTTAAATCTCCTACGGTAAATAAAGAACCGTCTTTCGAAAGTGACTCTTCTATTAAAGGCTTAAGATTCCGCCACTGTACTTTAGATGTATCCTGAAACTCGTCGATAAAATAATGATAAATAACGTTTCCAAGATGAAAATAAATTTCAGGAACGGAACTTTCGCTTAAAAACCGGCTTAATTTTTTATTTATATCGCTTATATAAACAAGTCCCAAAATTTTATACGCCTTTCTTAATTCTTTTTTAAACGATTCGTAAAGTGCCAAATAAGGCAGGCTTTTTAATTTTGCTATATCGGGCAGATACTCATTGAAAGCGTCTAATAATTCGTCCCATTTTTTTGAATAATCGCCGTTCTCCGAAGCCGTTTTTTGCTTTTTATAAGGAAACCCTTTCCGCTCGTTGACTAAGCCGAAATAATTTTTATCGTCTAAATATTTTTTTATTTTGTCTATCGTTTCTTTTTTGACACTGCCTTTAATTTCAAAACCGCTCTGTCCGGCTGTTTCTAATAAACCCTTTAATCCGTCTATTATAGGCTTTAAGTTTTCGTTTAATCTTTCTTTAAACGAAAAATAGAATGAAAATTCTTCATTATAATTAGATTCTGTTTCTAACAGACGTTTCATCCCGTCTTTAATGCTTTTAACCGGGTTAAAGTCTATTCCGCCGCCGGTTTGATTTCTGTTGAGCAGGTCGAGAAATTCATCTAAAATGGCCGGATCGGCGGACTCAACCATATTTTCGGCCGCATAATCTATAACGGCGGAACTTTCGGTAGATATTTCGAAATCGGGGGGCAGTCCTATTTCCGCGGCGGACGCCTTAAGTATTTTAGAGGTAAAACTATCTATAGTCCTTATCTGAAAATCGTGATAATGCGACAGTATCCGGTCTATAAGATTTTCTGCGGCTACGGCGGGAGCCAGTCTGCCGAAAGTCGTAATATCGAAAATATAACCCGCCGTGCCGGCATCGAGAAGACCGAGGCTCATCGATTTCAACTTGTCCAATAGCTGTTTTTTCATATCTTTTGCCGAGTTATTGGTAAAAGTAATTCCGAGTATATTTTTAAGTTTATTGTTCGGTATATTGTCGTCAGACAATAAAAATTGCAGCACGCGGAGGGTCAGAGTATATGTTTTTCCGGAACCGGCGGACGCCTCTACTGAACAAATATGCGGAAATTTCAAATCCGAGTCTTTTTCAAGTATTTCTTTTGTTTTGCTATTCATAAAAGTTTTATTTCTGAAGGTTTATCGATTCAAAAGCCATTTGAAGCTCTTCGTCGGTATGGACGGCAAAAACTTTGACGGCAGAGGCGGATAAGGCGGCATCGCCGCTTATCGGAATTACCGAATTTTCGACGTCGAGCCTGCCGAACGGGTCGTGTGTCTGAAAATATTTTGCGGCGGCGGTATTTTTTCCGTCGTCGATTTTCACGCCGAGATAAGCCAATCCGACGCAGACTTCTTTTCTTAACCGGTCGGAATTTTCTCCTATGCCGCCGGTAAAAACAAGTGCGTCTATGCCGTTTAATGCGGCGGCATACTGTCCTATAAATTTTACTATTCTGTAGGCATACATTTTTAAGGCAAGCTTGGAATATTTATCTTTTTGCTTAATCAGTTCCTTAAAATCGTAGGTTTTCTTGGAAATTCCTAAAAGTCCGCTTTTTTTGTTTAATATTTCCTTTATTGCGTCGTCCGTTAAATTAAGTTTTTTCTTAAGAATGAAAGGAACTTCGGGGTCTATGTTTCCGCATCTCGTCCCCATCATAAGCCCTTCGAGGGGGGTATAACCCATAGAAGTATCTATAGACTTCCCGTTTTTCACGGCGCATATGCTTGCCCCGTTGCCGAGATGGCAGATTACCGCTTTTTTTATTTTTTTATCGTAAATTTTTAATAAACCGGCTACAAACGAATAAGAAATCCCGTGAAAACCGTATTTTTCTATATTAAATTTTTCGGCGTATTCTATGGGAAGAGGATATAGTTTGGCATGAAGCGGAATACCGCCGTGAAAAGCGGTATCGAAAATACATATCTGCTTGGCGCCGGGAAGCAGGGATTTCATAACTTTCAGCCCTTTTAAATTGGAAGGGTTATGAAGGGGGGCAATGTCGTTCAATTTTGCTAATTTTTTTATATCGTCGTCCGAAACTATCAGCGGTTGCAGGTAATATTTTCCGCCGTGCACGTATCTGTGGACGACGATATCTATTTTGCCGTTTTTATCGTCTTTTAATAAATTAGTTTTTTGAAGAATATAATGCAGGGCCTTTTCATGATTTACAAAATTTTGCTTTTTGCTTTCGATTTTATTTTTATCTTTAAGATAAAAATAACCGTATTCCGTTCCTATTTCTTCTATCTTGCATAATAATACCCTGTCGATATTTGATAAAATTACGTTTTTTTTAATCCCCGAAAATCCGAAAACCGAAAATTTAACCGAAGAACTCCCGCTATTTATCGATATTAGTTTTAAATCCGGCATAGTCATATTTATCGCAAATAAATTGAATTGAATTGATTTATATGTTTATTATAATATATAATAAACATATGCACAAATTTAATCCCGCAAACCATAAAAGGCTTGATTCAGAAGAAAGGCATAAATTTATGCCTCCGGAACTCCTTATAGGCGAAATAGAAAAATCTGCGTTAGAGTACTTTAAAAACAGCGACACCGTCACTTTTGCAGATTTGGGATGCGGAAGCGGATTTTTCTCGATACCGCTGGCAAAAAGGGCGCAAAATTTTAAAGATAAAAATTTCATTCTTTTCGCGCTGGACATAAGCGAAGAAATGCTCGGCGTTTTTAAAGGCAATCTTAAAAAAGAAAAAGATATCGACTTAACGGAATCCGGTTCATGTAAAATTAAATGCGTTAAATGCGAAGAGTTTTTTATTCCCCTTGAAGACGCTTCCGTAAATATTCTTCTTCTGGCAAACGTTTTTCATGAAGTTGAAGATAAAAACACTTATCTTAAGGAAATTAAAAGAGTTCTTAAGGACGGGGGGGCTTTTTTTCTTTTAGACTGGAAAAAGGAAGACCCTAATCCAGTAATGGGACCTCCGGCGGCCGAAAGAGTTTCCACGGAAGAAGCATTAAAAATATTGAAAGAATCCGGCTTTAAAGATATAAACATACTGCCTTTATATTCATCGTCGTTTACTTTAGTTTCAAGAAAATGAAGGCTTTCAACGTCCTAAAAAATGTAACGCTACTAAAGCGGCAAGAACCGCCATTATTAAAGTAAAACCCAGCGTAAGCCTTTTATCTATGCCGTCTATCTTTGCATCTAATTTTTCACTCTGGGCTTTAAATTCTGCATCCATTTTATCTGAGAGATTATGTATTTCGGTATCTATTTTATCTGAGAGATTATGTATTTTTGAATCCATTTTATCGGACAAGTTATTTATTTCCGATTCCAATTTATTGGATAAGGTATCTATCTGGATTTGAAGGTTGTTAAACTTTTCGGTAAAGAGTTTTTCCTGACCGTCGAACCTGCTGTCGAAGTATTTTTCGGGTGATACC
>JAKAOK010000042.1 GCA_021812245.1 bacterium
ATTAACCGCAGTTATAGAGGCGGATAAAAGCACGCCGGTAATTTAGATTAAATTAGTGTTCGGTTAGGAACGGAAACGCCGTTCGGTTGGAAACGGAATCAGTGTTCGGTTAGGAACGGAATATACAGTTTATCGAAGCATGTCTTTGATACGGATGGAAATGCCAGAAAATAAATTTCTAAATCGGGATTTGGGTGTGCATAAATATTTTCACTTTTTAATTAATTTTGATATAATTATTAAATTTAAGTGATAAGTTTTGCTTTTGCGAGAGTGGCGGAACTGGTATACGCACTGGACTTAGAATCCAGCGGGGCAACCCATGGGGGTTCAACTCCCCCCTTTCGCACCATTTATCTATTATTTTAATTGCGTGTAACATTTATTTTATTTTGGGAGGATTCTTATATGTCCGGTCACAGCAAATGGAGTACTATTAAAAGAAAAAAAGGGGCTTTAGACGCAAAGAGGGGCAGGATTTTCACGAATATTATCCGCGAAATCATTACCAGCACCAGAATAGGCGGAAAAGACATATCCTCCAATCCGCGTTTAAGGCTTGCCGTCGATGAAGCAAAAGCCGCCAATATGCCTAAAGAAAATATCGAAAGGGCTATGAAAAAAGGCGCCGGCGAGCTTGAGGGGGAAACTTACGAAGAGATAATATACGAGGGATACGGACCGGCAGGCGTCGCCCTTCTTATCGAAACCTTGACGGACAACAGAAACAGGACGGTTTCGGAAGTAAGGCATGCTCTTTCGAGGCACGGCGGAAGCCTCGGCGAATCAGGCTGCGTTATGTGGATGTTTAACAAAAAGGGAGTAATAGGATTCGATGCGGCGGGCAATACGGAAGACGCTATTATGGAAATAGCCCTGGAAGCCGGGGCGGAGGACGTAAAAACAGAAGAAGACGAAATTCTTGTTTACAGCGACGTAAAAGATTTCGAGAACGTAAAGTCCGCTTTCAATACTAAGGGAATTAAAGAAAAATTCTCCGAAATTTCATACATTCCTCAGACCAATATCGAGCTTAAAGGAAAAGAAGCCGAACAGATGGTAAGACTTATGGATGCGCTCGAAGAAATAGAAGGAATTCAAAATATTCACGCAAACTTCGATATACAGGAAGCCGAAGGTTAAGCCGCTTGCTATATAATATTTTAATTTATTATATTTAATTATGGGCTATCGAATTTTAGGGGTTGACCCCGGGTCGAGATTGACGGGATGGGCTGTTTTAGACCTGCCTTCTTTCGGCAAGCCGTTCGATATTATATCATGCGGCTTGATAGACGCGGGAAAAAACAAATTTCCTTCGAATCTTAGCAAAATTTACGACGAACTTAAGGAAGCCGCCCTTCAATATCCGCCGGACATTATGTCTTTGGAATCCGTATTTTCCGGCATAAATCCATCGTCTTTAATTAAGCTATCGCAGGCAAGAGGAGTAATATGCCTGCTTTCGTCGGTTTTAAACATAAAACTTAAAGAATATTCTCCGAGATTCGTCAAAAAAAGCATTTCGGGCTATGGAGATGCCGATAAAAGTCAGATGAAAGAGGCCCTAAGGCTTATTTGCGCCTCTAAAGGCTCTAACGTAACGGAGTTTTTAAACGAAAATCTTGACGATAATATATCGGATGCGCTTTCGATTGCCGTCTGCTGCGCTACCGATATGACAAATTTCGTCGGTGTATAAAATTGTATAACTTAGTATTTCGGAATATAAAATGATAGCATTTTTGCACGGAACTTTAATTCACAGAAATATTGAAAAATCGCTTATCATTCTCGAAACGGGCGGGGTCGGATATGAGGTATATATGCCGATGCCTAATTTTGAAAAAAATTCGGCATACGTAAGCGCCGGTATGGATTTGAGCCTTTTTATCCATACCTACGTCAGGGAAGACAGGATAACCCTTTACGGTTTCAATACGCTGCTTCAGAGGGAAATTTTTTCGCTGCTTTTAGACGTAAAAGACGTCGGTCCAAAACTTGCCGTTACTATCCTTTCCAGCATAGACGCAGGAAATCTGATAAATATTTTGACGACGCAGGATATATCCGCGCTTTGCGCCATTAAAGGCATAGGGCAGTCTAAAGCCGAGCGGATAATAATGGAGTTAAAAAATAAAATACTCAAGAAATCGGCGGCTTTTAACGATATAAAAGCAAGCGACCTCTGGATAAAACCCCTTAAATATCTAGAACCTGCAGGCGCAAATGTAAATTCAGGGGGATTTTCGCGGTCGGCGCAAAAGGAAAATGATTCCGGCACTCTAAGCGGCGGCAAAGGCGTGGACGAAATAGTAAATCCGGCAATATCCGCGGCTAAACAGCCTTCGGATATGATAATGGAATCGGCTCAGGCGCTTGAGGCGCTGGGCTATTCAAGGCTGGATTCCTTTAACCTTGCAAGCAAAGTTTTCGGTATAGTTAAATCCGAAGGAAACATTCCGGCCGCTACCGAAGATTTAATGAAGGAGTGCTTAAAGCATATATATTCCAAGAAAAATTTATAAATATCTATTATGGTATCGTTCAAAAAAGAATTTAAAAGCGCAGAAGACGAAAAAATTTTGAGAAATACGCCTGAAAATACGGCAGATACGGTTTCTCCGGAAAAAGACGAAGCCGGCGATTTCGACAATCCAGTAAGACCGCTGTCCTTCGACGAATATATAGGGCAGACGAAACTCAAGGAAAACCTTCTGATTTTTATAAACGCATCTAAAAAAAGGGCTTCAAGCCTGGGACATCACGACCTTGACCATCTCCTGTTCTTTGGTCCTCCCGGTCTGGGCAAGACCACTCTCGCAGGCATTATAGCAAAAGAGCTTGGAGTAAATATTAAAATTACTTCCGGACCGTCCATAGAAAAAGCGGGCGATATAGCTGCCCTTTTATCAGCCGTTTCCAACGGCGACATAATATTTATAGACGAAATACACAGGCTGCCCAAGCCTGCTGCCGAAATGCTTTATCCCGCTATGGAAGATTTTAAGCTTGACATTATAATAGGCGAGGGTGCGACGGCTAAATCCATAAGAATAAGCCTGCCGCGGTTCACTCTTGTAGGCGCTACCACGAGGGCGGGGCTCATACCGTCTCCTTTGAGGGACAGGTTTGGTTTCACCGCCCGTCTCGAATATTACGATGCGGACGAACTTGCCGCCATAGTAATGAGAAGCGCAAAACTTTACGGCATAGGCATAGAAAGCACCGCCGCCCTCGAAATAGCGCGTCGTTCCAGAGGAACGCCGCGGATAGCCAACAGGCTCTTAAGGCGGTTGAGGGATTATATGACTCACCTTAAAAAAGACCGCGTAACGCTCGAAGTGGCGAAATTCGGCATTGAAAGCCTCGGAATAGACGAACTCGGCTTAGACGCCAACGACATACTTTTCTTGAAAACCGTCATCGAAAAGTTCGGAGGCGGACCGGTCGGCATCGAAACCATAGCGCAGGCTATGAACGACGAGAAAGACACGCTTGAAGATGTCGTCGAGCCTTATTTAGTAGCCTGCGGTTTTATACAGCGGTCAAAAAAAGGCAGGGTAGCCACGGAACTTGCATACAGGCATTTCGGGCTGACAAAAGAAGACTCTTTGTTTTAAATGGAAAAAGGGAAAAAAGGGGTCTGATTTCAAATCAGACCCCTTTTTTTGTTTGCTTTTTTGATAATAATTGAATTTGCTTGAAAGTCGAGCAGACTTATGAAAATGGGGACAGACTTTAGGTCTGTCCCCATTTTCTTTCCTGCATTAATCCGTCTTACCTTGTAAACAGTCGTAAAACTGCGAACTATTTTACTTATTATAGCGGCATATGTATGCGAAAAATAGTTCACATATACCGCTTAAATGAATCTACGCGGATAGACTTAAGTATATCCGCTCTCCCGTTCCATTTTCCAGATGAACATAAGTCATTGATTTATTTTAGAAAAAAAGAGGATTGATTTAAATCTACCACCTTTTCTATATAATGGCATATTTATTGCAATTGTTAAAGTAATTAAGATTATTGAAAAGTGTTAATATTTTATTTTAGAGGTTGACTTAATTATGGAAAGCTACGCAATATTAAAAGAAGAGCAAAACAAATTTCAATGCACCGTTTCAAATGTACTTTATTTTAAAGGGATAGGCCTGCATACCGGAAAAGAGTCTCAAGTAGTAGTCAAACCGGCAAAAGCCGATTCCGGTATCACGTTCGTCAGGAAAGACTTGAATCCTAACGTAATAATAAAAGCTAAAGCGGATAACGTATGTTCGACTTTGCTTAGAACCAGCATCGGGCTTAAAAAAGAAGGAAACGCCAAAGATGCCTTGGGATGCATTTCAACCGTGGAGCACTTGATGTCGGCGCTGTGGGGCGCGGGCATAGACAACGCTTTAATAGAAGTTTACGGATGCGAAATTCCGGCTATGGACGGGAGCGCAAAGGTATTTTACGAGTCTTTTTATGAAAGCGGCATCAAAGAGCTTAATGCAAAAAGAAAATACATCGAAATACTTAAGCCGATTAGCGTGGATAGCGAAAGCGAGGCCAAGGGTTCATCTATCGCCGTATATCCCTCCGAAGATTTTGAAATATCTTACGATATGGACTTTAAGCACCCGTTGGTGCAGTCCGGCTCGTTCGATATGAAAATAGACGGATTTAATTTTCATAACGAAATTTCCAAGGCAAGGACTTTCGGGTTTTTAAAAGACGTCGAATATTTGAAAAAGAGCGGTCTTGCATTGGGCGGCAGTTTAGACAATGCTTTAGTGCTGGATGAAACATCCGTTCTTAACAAAGAAGGGCTGAGATACAAAGACGAGTTCATAAGGCATAAGGTCCTGGACTTAATCGGCGATTTATATCTGTCCGGTTATAGAATAAAAGGCAGGGTGCTGGCAAAAAAAACCGGACACGATATGAATTCAAAATTGGTAAAAAAGATAGGGGAGTATTTAATCAACGCGCCGCTTGCCGTTGAAAAAACGGAAAAGAGGGAAGATAATGGTTTTGTTTCGGTCGGAAAGACCGCCGCAACCCTTTTCGCATAAGAAATATTGGTATATTAGAATATTTGAATAGTTTAATATATAATAAATTTTTTTTAAAAAATTATTAATTTTTCTTGACAAGTTTATTGTATATATGATAACTTTTAATTTACGTTTTTGTTTCGAGCGTTAAACAAGGTTAAGAAAAATAGTTCGATAGGGGGACTATTGAGTTTTTAAGATTACAAAAATTTAAAAATCTAAATTACCAAGGGAGGTAGAGATGAAAAAAAGATTTTCATTACCGGCACTAGTTATTGCAGTCGCAATTGCCGGTTTTTTAACGTTAACAATGGCTCCTAAGTCTTTTGCCGCTTCTCAGGCAAACAAAGCGGGCGTCAGCTTTTCTTTGTCGGGACAGTATCTCGGCATAGGCGAATGGTCGCAGAATCAGGCTCAGGCGTTCATGAACAACAATACGACGCCAAACCAGAACTCATTTCAGGCGTTTCTTCAGAGACTGAGACTAAACACATCTGTAAGTTACGACAAGTTAGCCCACGGTATGCCGCTTGCAGCGTTATTCGTCCAGATGGATTTGACGAACGCGTATAACGGCATTACGGACGGCTACGGTACAAACGGATATTATATGCTCGGCGGAACTCCCGCTCCAACCGGTTTTAACAACGATTTTAACACTTTCGGTTTAAGACAGGCTTACATTAGATTAATTAGTCCGATAGGCGCAATTATGTTCGGACGTATGCCCGTCAAGTTCGGTCTCGGCGTTGCCGTCAATACTAATGCCGACGGCCTCGGCGATTTTCTCCCATTAGGCAATATCGGCGTGTTTGCCGGAACGCTGTTCGGAAGCGAAGTAAGCGCGTACGATACCAATAATTGTCAGACTTCCACGTTAGGTATTGCTTTACCAAGTTCCAATTGTGCTTTGCCTGGGACAACCGAAGGCTATTATCCGCCTGCTACCGCCGGTTATACGCATATCCAGATGGGCACTATACCGACTATTGAAGTTATGACTATGAAACCTATTAATAACATATCTTACAGCGCATGGCTTACCGAGGCACATTTAAATCAGTTTGAAGCGGGTATATCGTCTGTTACTACTGCTTATACTGGAACACCAAATAACGCTTATACTACATTATCTTCTATAGGTTCAATTCAACCTACTGCAAATATAACTTTTGGCGGTTTAAGCGCAAAATATGCAGCAAATGGAACAAAACTTGGAATAGAAGCAGATTATTTCAGAGGCAGTTTGGTTGATTCAAGCCAGGCTATTGGCGCAGGCTTTACGGTTCCCGAGTTATTATACGGAGCGATTGGTTTGGAAAATAATACTTTCAATTTAGGTTATTATAATGGAATAACAGATCAGAATGTTAATATTAGTTCTTATGATTTGTATGCAACCGCTTCAAAAATGCTTAATACCTCAACCCCTATGTCTATAGGATTTAAATTTGGAATGGGCGCGCCTATTGCATCTGACAATTATAACTTCACGTATTATTCAACCGTTCAAAACACCAGAACATTATTTGGTGATGTCATAGGATCGTCATGGCAGCCTATTCAATTTAATTCTCCCGGAATTTATTATATATATGGCGGACTTGCTGGAGAAGCTGTGGGACCAAATCTGGCAAATAAATATGCCATAATGGTTGATGCGAGGCAATATTTATCAAATGATAATACTTTAAAGGAGTCCTTAATACATGCAGGTTGGTTGAAAACATCTATTAATGATCCAATGGCTCCGGGGGGTAATCTTCAATTATTTGGCGGCTCCAATATTGGATCTGAATTCGATTTAAACTTTACCCACCACTTTACTAAAACATTGGCTTGGCAGGCTTGGGCATCTTATGTTTGGACAGGTTCTGGTGTTGAATCTTCGACAACCGAAAGTGTAAATACCGGACAAAACTTGCCGGCTAGTTTTGGTGGACTTCCAATATATGCAGAGTATTCAACTTTCTCTAATGCGCAGACCAAGAACATAACTGCTCTTGGAACGGATGTAAGCTGGAATTTCTAATATAAAAAGGGGACAGATTTATTTATTCTCTTACTCCCGACTGCGTTTGACGCGGCCGGGAGTTTTTTTATCCCTACCGCAGATTTCTTCCGTTTTCCATTTTATTCCATTCTCATAATTTCCAATTATGCCAACTTTCTTTTTCTTTCTTCCCGTTTTCGCTACCCCTTTGCATAGGCGCCCGTATTTAACCGAAACGCAACGTAAATTTAACGTATTTGTAATAATTCCGTCATAATCCCTTAACAATCGGTATGTTATTATGTCTTTCAAATATATTTTTTTGTATGTTGAAAATATTAATTC
>JAKAOK010000043.1 GCA_021812245.1 bacterium
ACGGAATAAAACTTTTATAAAGAGGCTCTTTCCAAGAGAAGAAGGCTAAATAGAGCCATACGATAAAAATAACGTCTATCAGGACGGCTCCTATAAAATGAAAATCTCTCATCCATGTCATTATAAACGCCTGATTAGTTTCGCCGGAGTTTAAAACCCCGGTAGAAGCTGAATCAGCCTGAGTCGGTGAGTTTCCAAACATAAGAAACGGGTAGGCGATATAAAAACCCGTAATGATATTATTGATAATTGCCAGAAAGAACGTCCAGTGGATGATTCTTTTTATAACCGTCATCCTGTGGACTAATTTTATGCCGCTATATTTGTTTTCTTTGTTTTCCATAATTAACCCCATTTTAAAAGTTAATTGAATATAAAAATCAGCAGATTTTATATTTTTTTATTTCGTTTGTTTTAGGGTCTATTATATGAACGGCACAGGCCAAACAAGGGTCGAACGAATGAACCGTCCGCAGAATTTCAAGGGGTTCGGATGCGTTTGCAAGTTTAACACCGACTAACGACGCTTCATAAGCCCCCGGGTTATTAAATGCGTCTCTCGGAGAAGCGTTCCATGTCGATGGCACCACTATTTGATAATGGGTTATCCGCTTATTTTTTATTCTTACCCAGTGGCCTAAAGCCCCCCTTGGAGCCTCGTCTAGTCCGATTCCCGTAATTTCTTTCGAAGGCATATCATACTTTGTCCAGCTTGTCCGGTCAACCGCAGCATTTTTAATCAGTTCTAATGTCCATGATTCTAATGCGTCGGCTACATATTTCGCTTCTATTCCCCTTGCCGCCGTTCTTCCAAGAGTGGAAAAGAGGGCGGTTACGGGTAACCCCGATGTTTTTAATACGTAATCCACCAATGATTTTATAGTTTTGTTTCCTTTGGCGTATGCTACCAGAGTTCTTGCAAGCGGTCCCACTTCCATAGCCTTATTTTCATATCTCGGAGATTTAAGCCAACTGTATTTCTCGTCTTCTTTAAGGCTTCCGTCTTTATTCAAGCCCGTATAGTCCGGGTCGGTTATTCCGACCGAAGGATTAAGCCCGACTTTTTCATCGGGGTATTTGTACCATGAATGCGTAACAAACTCCGTTATCTTTTTTTCATCCAAACCGTGAACCTTGCCAAGGTTTCTATCGAAAATAACGCCTCTCATTAAAAAATAATCATCGGGATTTTCGTCGTCGGTCTGTGGAAATGCTCCGTAAGAAAGATAATTTTTCAGCCCGCCGCCTATTCCCTGAACCGCCTCTTCTTTATAAAACTCCGCCGCCGTCAATAAATCCGGTATATAGGCGTTATTCACGAAGTCTGTAATTTTTCCTATCCTGAATAAAATATCGTCCATCCTTTGAGGGTTAATAATGTCCGCGATAGACGATATTCCGCCGACGACGCAGGTTTGAGGGTGCGGGTCTTTCGCCCCTAAAATGGCGATAATCTGAGCCGGTATTCTAAGAACGTTAAGATTGTCTAAATAGTGCGAAGCGATTAGAAGATTGCCTTCCGGCGGGAGCTTGTAGGAAGGATTTCCCCAGTAGCCGCCGGCAAACGGTCCAAGCTGTCCCGATTTAACGAAGTTGTTAAGGCGCGATTTTACCTCTTCAAATCTTGCTAAACTCGCGTTATAAGGGGTTTTCGTATGGGCGTAAGCCAGATCCATAGTTTTCTTCGGGTCGGCTTTTAGAGCGGATACGATATCGACCCAGTCCAATCCGGCAAGCTGATAAAAATGAACTAAATGGTCTTGAACCATCTGGGCGCCTTTTAATATATTGCGGGCAATTCTGGCATTTTTTGGAGGATGTATGCCGAGAGCGTTTTCAACCGCCCATGTAGCGGCTTCATAGTGGGCATAAGTACAGACCCCGCAAATTCTTTGGGCAAAAAGCCCTGCATCTTCAGGGGCTCTTCCGTTAAGTATAAGTTCTATTCCTCTGAATAGAGTGCCCGATGAATATGCTTCGGTTATTTCGCTGCCGTTAAGAGTAGCTTCTATTCTAAGATGGCCTTCTATTCTCGTAACCGGATCGACTATGATTTTTGTTGCCATATATCCCCCCCAATATTTTTTTATTAATTATAAAATATTATGTTATGTTCTGGAAAATTTTATCTTATTTTATCTTATCTTTATTTTTATTCCGTCTTGTCGTTATTTTTTTCATTTTTAGATTTTTTTGCTTCCCTTTTCTTCTTGACTCCGGTATATATAGCATGGGCGGCAATTCCAACGCCGGCCGCTCCTAAAAGAGCAACTCCGAATTCATCGGCGGTGGCTTCGACTCCCGGGATTATAATTTTTGCATCGGCGTTAGGCTTCTCGAACGGCGTCATCCTGTCCCAGAATATAGGTTCGGAACAGCCTATGCATCCATGCCCCGCCCGCATAGGAAAACTCATATCCTGATTGTATTCGACGGTAGTGCAGTTATTCCATGTAAAAGGACCTTTGCAGCCCATCATATACAGACAATATTGTTTTTTAGCCCCTTCGTCACCCCATTGCCTGACATATTCGCCGGCTTCAAAATGGCCTCTCCTGTAACAGTTGTCGTGTAGCCTGCCGGAATAAGCCCATAGCGGACGCCCTATATTGTCGAGCTGAGGGGCTTTTCCTAACAATATATATTCCACTAAAGTGCCTACGACATTTACGGGGTTTGCCGGACAGGCGGGGATATTTATAACCTGCCTGTTTGTAACGGAGCTAAGACCGACGGCCGAAGTAGGATTTGGGCGTGCGGCGGGTATGCCTCCGTAAGAAGCGCAATTGCCTATGGCAATTATAATACCGGCATTTTTTGCGGTTTCCTTAACTATTTTTAAGCCGGTATCTCCTTTAGCCCCTATAGTAAGAAATTTTCCGTCCATCCCGGTAGGAATCGCGCCTTCGACCACGAGTATGTATTTGCCTTTATCCTTTTTGACGGTTTCTATCCTTCTTGCCTCCGCCTGATACCCTGCCGGAGCCATTATAGATTCCATATAGTTCACGCTGACATAGTTAAGTATGATTTCGGCAGGCGTAGGATTTGCATTTCTTATAAAGGCTTCGGTATTTCCCATGCAGTCCGCCATATCGAGCCATATAAAAGGAGTTCTGGTAAGAATGTTTGCGGCTCTTACTACCCTTGGCTTGAATATGTAAGGAAGCATTAATGCCGACGTCAGGAATGCGCTCCATTTAAGGAAATCTCTTCTTGTAACTCCATAGATGCCGAATATATTAGGAAGGTTTTCTTCTTTATCTTTTTTATCGTTAAAATATTCTTTTTCGAGAGCGTCTAATCGTTTATCGACTTTTTTTAAAGCTTCGCCGGGGTTCTTGGAGATAAATCTTAGAGGATCCCATTTGAAATCGGGATTCGGATTATTGCCGTTAGAATGGTTATCGTTGTCCATACAGCCTCCTAAATTAAATTATAAATAAATAATTTTATAAGTTAAAAAAGCAAATAGACGGAGATGCAGATATTTTTATTATATATTTGGCAGGCAAATGTTATATAATAAATTTATTTCTTTTATCATATCGCAAAAATATTAAATGTCAAATTAAATTTTTATTTTTATTAAATTTTTATTTTTGAGCTTTTATGCATGAATTTTCTATAGCGCTTGAAATAGTCGATACGCTGGAAGAAAACGGATATTTAGACGGCGTAAATAAAGTAAATTCTGTTAAACTCGGCATAGGAAAATATTCCGGCATAGATAAAAATTATCTCGGTTTCGCGTTTCAAAATCTAAACGACGAAAGATTTAAAGGCGTTTTACTCGAGGTTATATCTAACGATTCGGACGAAATAAAGATAGAGGAAATTATGGTAGATTAAATTTTAATTGATTTATAATTTATATTTAAAATATAATTGAGTTTAATTTTAAAAAGAAGGCGGCGTTTATGTTAAATTCTAACCGTGTTAACCGCGGAAGCACAGGCAGAGGCGGCGGCAGGTCTTTGACCGTGCAGAGGAATGCTCTGGAATCAAATGAAGTTATCGCTAAAAAAAACAAAGCGATATTCGGCAGGGCTTTAGTTATGAATTTTTTAAGCTCGCCCGGGTCGGGAAAGACCTCGCTCTTGGAATCGATAGTGCCTGTTTTGAAATCGGAAGGTATTAGGGCGGCGGTTATAGAAGGAGACGTGGAAACGGATTTAGATAAAAAACGGATAGATAATTTAGGCGTTCCGGCATATCAGATTATTACGAACGGAACATGCCATCTAGACGCAAAAATGGTGAACGGTTCTTTAGGTAATATGGATATAAAAGACGCGGACGTAATTTTTATAGAAAACGTGGGGAATCTGGTCTGCCCTACCTCGTTTAACCTCGGTGAAGATATGAAAGCGGTGGTGCTTTCCATAACGGAAGGGGACGACAAGCCCTTGAAATATCCGGCGGCTTTTTATAAATCAAAAGTAATGGTTATAAATAAAATAGACTTGCTTCCCGCGCTCGATTCGGACATCTCGAAAATAAAAGAAAATGCATTGTCTATCAATAAAGACCTGATAATTTTCGAAACGTCGTGCAAAAAAAAACCTGACGGCGGCATTCAAAATAAAGGTATTGCAGATATGGTTTCTTTCATAAAGGAAAAAATAAAATTAAAAGCCGACGGGTTCCGAAAAATAGGCGGCAATATATATTTCTGAAAATAAAAGGCGATAATGAACATTTGCGCGGCGGGGGACGTTCACGGAAGAATAGATAAATTTTACCGTAGTATAAAAAAATTCGAATCGGAACTTAAAATTAATTTCGACGCCGTTTTGCAGGTCGGCGATTTCGGCATATGGATAGACGAGAATTACCATGACGGGGTTACCAAATTCCATAGCAGGAGTGGTACCGGCGATTTTCCGGCATGGTACCGCGAAAAAAAATCCGTTCCCGTTAAGACGTATTTCGTAAACGGCAATAACGAAGATTTTAATTTTCTTAACTCGGTAAAATTATCCGGAGATTTCGAGATTCTTAAAAATCTGTTTTATATCCCGAACGGGACCGTAGTCGAGATAGAAATAAAAATAAACGCAAAAAAAGAAAAAGCGGAAAATGGAAACGGAGGCATAATTTCCCGAGACGGCGGTAAGAACGGCAAGGAACGCCTTATAGTTGCCGGCATAGGCGGAAAATACGATCCCGAACATTTCGGGCATAATGAGGCGGACAGATATTATACCAAACGCGAGATAGATAATTTATTGAGATACGCCGACGAAAATAAAGGCAAAGAAGACAAAAGCATAGATATTTTTATTTCGCACGACGCGCCTGAAGGTGTCCTTATAGAAGATAACGATAAAAATAGATATTATCCTAAAGCGGTCGGGCTCAGAGAAGTTATCTTAAAAATAAAGCCTAAAATGGTTTTTTTCGGACATCATCACGGAATATGCAAATCGGAAATAGAAGGAATACCCGTTTACGGGCTGAACGTATTAGGAAAAAGAGGAGCGCTGCTTTCGACGGTTATGAAATACGGGCAGAAAAAAGGAAAAGCTGACAAATACAAAGGAGGCAAGTGTTTTGAAAAACCGGTTATCAAATAAAAATAAACCGGACGGTATAAACCGGTTTTTATTATTATACTGCGCCGTATTGCTAATATTTCCGTTTCTTTTGAATCCGGTAAATGTTTTTGCCGGTCCCGACGGGTCGGGCAATAATTTTTTTTATAAAGGACCTATGGCTTTTGCTTATTTAAGCCCCGGAAAATTTATAACCGAACAGGCTTTCGATTATCAGTCTTTTAATTCCAAATTCAATGATAACGGTTCGGTTGAGCACTTAAGCTATAATGTCGTAAAGTATGTTTACGCGCCTCAGCTTATAGGTACGTTTAAGCTATTTGGCTTAGATAATTACATAGAAGCCATAGTTCCTTTCGGCAAGGTGCTTATGAGCACTAAATTTAATCACTCGAGGGGAGGTTTGGACGACCCTGAATTGTATTATGGGATATACGCGTATCATTACAACGAGAACAGATTTATGGTTAACCTTCTGCCGCAATTAAGCGTTACATTCCCTTACGGAAACTGGAATAATTCTTCGCTTGTAAACATAGGAGGCGACGAATGGCAGTTTCAGCCGGCATTAACCGGAATTTTCGGCATTAGGGCGGCGGACGGACAAAAAATTATTTTAAATTACGCTTTAGGCTACAGCATCAACAAAGGACATCCTGCCGTAAACGATTCGGCTATAAACGATGAAGGATTCAGTTATACGAACCCCGGGGATAATTTCTTTACCGATGCGTTCTTGAATTACGTAATTTTAAACAAATTAGATATTTACGATGAGATTTCTTATATTAAACAATACGATAATTACGGTTATTTTGCAGATAGTTCCGGCGGCATATCTTTCGGCTATATAAACGGAGGTTATCAGGATTTCGTCGAAGGATTGGGATTGGCTTATCATTACGATAAATCGTTAAGTTTCGATGCAAGGGCATTGAAAGATATGCACGGGGAAAATGCCCCTGACGGCGGATACGGTGAATTTGACGCGGTTTATGATTTTAAATGATTTGCCGGCAATTTTGGGGCCGGCAATTTTGGACTATTGACAAAATGTTTAAAATATAATTTAATATATAATAAAAATAAGTTTAAATCCTTTCTTTATTTATGCGGGAATAGCTCAGTGGTAGAGCATCACCTTGCCAAGGTGAGGGTCGCGGGTTCGAGCCCCGTTTCCCGCTCCATTAAAAACAATGCTTAACAGATAATTTAAAAATACTGATTTTTTAGACTGTGTCCTATTTTGTGTCCAAAGAAAATTTATTGTTCCGAAATAAGAAAATCTAAGGTAAAATATCGGAATCCGCTATTGCAGTATCCTTTTATAGTCTGAATATATTTCCCGTCTTTATATATAACGAAACTCGGCGTAGCCCTTAATCCCAATCTATAAGCCCGCCTTAAGTCGTTTATTGTAAAATAAAATTCCCCGTCTAGATGGGGAAAATTAAATTGCAAATATGGGGATTTTTTAATTGCAAAATACACTGACGCGCTTTTACCCTAATTTGCCGATAGAAACTTAGCTAAAAACTAAAAAACTCCTTTATTTATCTGTCTTTCAGTGATATAATTATTGCTAATTATATTCACCCATCAGGTGAAAAACAAATAAAAAAGGAG
>JAKAOK010000017.1 GCA_021812245.1 bacterium
ATAATTTAAGGGGTTAATGACGATATAAAAATAGAAATTATAAATTATAGAGAGGTTTTTAAAACGGCTGTTTTGCCATTTTTTAAAAACAAAATAAATTTACACAAAAAACTTGACAGTATCCTGATTTTAGTGTTCGGTTGGAAACGGAATCAGTGTTCGGTTAAAACGGAATATATAAGTTCGACCGGAATAATGGAATTAGGCATATCACTCGCCGGATTTATAAGATTTATATGCCAAATACCAAAAAAGAGGCAACGAAATAGGCCATAGAGGAACTATAAGCCCGAGTACGAAAAATACGACTGCTTTGAAAGTGAAACTATTGGGTCGTTTACTGTTTGACCCGTTATCCTCATATATATTTTGACTTAATATTTTTTTCTTCTGTTGTTCAAATTCTTGCTCTGTCAATAATCCTTTTTCCTTTAAGCCTGCAAGTTTTGCGATATCGTCATATTGCCCCATGGTTCGTCTCCTATTATTTTATTTCTTACCTTTCTTAACCGTATGCTTTACTTTTATGACGGCAAGGTTTAGTTCGAGGGTGGTCTCGCTGCCGGTCGTCTCTAAGGCGCCGTCGAGGATATCTCCCAGGACTTCGGCTGCCTTTTCCATTATTGTTTTCTGTTCGGCTTTGTCTGCTGCCGGCAACCTCGACATGCTTCTTGAGAGGTCCTTTATTTTGGCGTACGTTTCTATTATGTCTAAGGTTGTTTGTACCGCCTTGGGGCTTTTGATTATGGTGGCGAGCATATATAGTCCTTTTTCGGTAAAAGCCTTTAGGTCGGCGCTCGAATGCTTGATTTTATTGAACCGGTCGAAATTTTCGACCAGTTCTTTTTTCTCAGAATCTGTAAGTCTCACGATGTACCCTTCCGGAAACTTATCCGGATTATTTTTGACCGCCTCGTTTATCCTTTTCGTTTCGACTCCGTATAGCGCGGCCACGTCGTTATCCATGATAACTTTTTCTCCCCGGATGTCGATAATCTTGTCTTCGACGGATTCAAGTTTTATTATTTGATTCATAAAGACACCTCTTATAAGTTTTTATTCATCGAAAAGTCTAAGATTTTCTTTAGGTTTAGTCTCCGCCTTTTTAAACGAAGACTCTCTATATGATACGGGAACTTGAGGACTTTTCCCGTTTAAGATTTCTTCGATGGTTAAAATTTGTATCTTAGGTATTTTTTGATTATTAAGCGGAAAAGTATAAATACCCGCTTTGGCGGATTCTTCCTTCATCGGCCTCGTAGGAAACTCTAACGTAATAAATATACCTATTACGGCTTTTTCCCTGTCCACGACGTGTCCTAAATCCCTTATATCTTTAACCGACGTATTGCCGCTTTTTACCTGCACTATCACTTTTTTAACAATGTCATTATTTTCGTTAAAATGAATAAATCCATCTATGCCCGTATCGGCGCCTTTCTTTTTATCGCCGTAAGGACGAGCGTCTATCAGCGATAACGCCCACCATTGGAATTGATAGCGATTTTGCGAAGCTAACGCTTTTGCTCCGGATAAATCTCGCGGTTCGCCGATAACTTTATAATCTTTGCCCGCTTCTAAATTGTACTGGTTTTTCATTCGACGTTTTATCAGGTTCATGGCTAAGTGCGTTACGTCTATTCCTATCCAATTGCGGTTAAGATGCTGAGCAACCGATATTGCGGTTCCGCAACCGCAAAAGGGGTCGAGAACGACATCTCCTTCGTTAGAACTTGCTTTTATAATCTTTTCGAGAAGCGCTTCGGGTTTTTGAGTGGGATAACCAAGCCGCTCTTTTGATACTTGATTTAAAATGTCGATCTGCCAATAATCTTCTATAGGAACGCCTTCTCTTAAATAATCCCGTTTTACTAATTCTGGATTAGATATCTCCCATTTAGGATCAACGTCTTTGGCCGACTGGATAGGGCTACCCTTAATCCCCCTTCCAACCAACCTATAACGACCAATCTCATCTTCATATCTGGACTTAGCTATGGTATTAGCCGAAAGGGGTCGCAGAACATCTTGCCAGTTAAAAACATAATCGGTTGTTTTAGAATAGAAAAGTATTACGTCATGTTTTCTACCAAAATGTTTTTTTGAGAAATGCCTGCTTTTATAACACCAAATTATTTCGTTCCTGAAATTTTCCGAACCAAAAATAGCGTCCATTAATATTTTTAAATAATGGCTCGCCGTGGGATCACAATGAAGATAAATAGAACCAGTGTTTTTTAATACCCTCCTAAGCTCGATAAGCCTTATACACATCATCGTCAAGTATGCCATCATATCGTTTGCTCTAATAAACGACCTGAATGCGCTCATCATATCAATTATGTCGGCTGTGGAGGTATCTACGATTTCTTGAAACGTCCTTTCCGTTTCTTCCGTCCAGTGCCATGTATCCCCAAATGCGGTTATTTGAGCTTTAGATTGGCTTCCATCCGGTTCTTTATAAAGAATATTGTAATCGGCTTTTGAATTAAAGGGCGGGTCGAGATAGATTAAATCAATAGAATCGTCTTGAATGTGATCTCTTAAGATATCTAAATTATCGCCGTAAAAAAGCATGCTTTCATTGACCACTTTTGTTCTCCTAATTTTAAAACTTTTACAGAAAACCGTTTAACCACTGGGTTTTATATGGTTCCCTAAAGGGACACCATGTAGCTTGCCACCCGAGCCGTGCTCCTTGTTCCGCAGACTCTTTAATATTAATCACTGCGTCAAGCTGTTGCGACTCTAACTGCGACAACGGTATTTGTGTGATATTTCTATATTTTGTTATTATATAATAAGCTTCCGTAAATGATTCCAATATATCGTTACCGCAATATTTTTTTACCAACGAAAACATAATTTGCGGTCCGTAATTATATTCATATTCGTCCATAAGAATGTACTGCGCTAATAGTGTACCTATGGCCTGATTATTAGTCATCGATCTTTCGATAAACCCTAATTTTTCCGCTTCTTCTCTCTTATCGGTTATATCCGCCGTAGCTTGAATTAATAGTTCAAATGCTTTAGTCGCGGTTATCATCTCTTTATCTGTATTAATTTTATTTTTTTTCTTATTGCGATTTTTCTTGTTAAATATTAATATGCCGCCTACAAAAAGTCCTAAAATAATAATTATAGGAGATAATCCAAACATATTCCACCTCAATTTTGAGATTTATAGCTCTTTAATTTTCCCGCATCTTTTAAAGCATAATAAACTATATTGCATCTGTCCGAATGGGCGTTATAATAGCCTAAATTCATTTCGCATAGTTTATATACTTTAGCGGCTTTTTTTAAATGAGTTTTATAATAGGCCTTCTCATTGGCAAAATGCTTGCCTCCTAATAATGCCCCCTCCGTATTAAATGCTGATTCGGCGGCGCATCCAGAAAAAGCCAGAACCGGAATTAATAATAATGTTGCTAAAAGTAGTTTTTTCATAAGAACCCCTTAAATTTAAATATTTTATCTTAGTTTATTAATAACAAACTAATATAAAAATAAATAAATTACTACATAAAATATATAGTAATTTTTCTCTTGACAATAGAACATATTAGTTGTATTTATATAAATGAATAATAAAAATATTAAAAAATGAAAACAGAATCTTTTAAATTTTTAAAAAAGTTTTTACACGCCGCTTATATCCGGGAGGACGAAGATGCCTGAAATATTAAAAAC
The DNA here is from genome assembly GCA_021812245.1 of bacterium. Classification (GTDB taxonomy): domain Bacteria; phylum SZUA-79; class SZUA-79; order Acidulodesulfobacterales; family Acidulodesulfobacteraceae; genus Acidulodesulfobacterium_A. The sequence goes on from JAKAOK010000017.1 coordinate 3,697, forward strand.
AAATATCATCGAAAAAGAACATACGCCGGAGGCGCAATACATCGCCGAAGTAGTACTGCTTAAAAAATCCGATCTCGAAGGGTTTCTGATGAGCCTGTCCGGTGCGAAAAAATATTTAACGGCCGGAGAAGCGGCGGAATACCTACGAATTTCCGAAAGGAATTTAAGGGGTTTAATGAAACAAAATAAGGTCCCTTTCTATAAACTCGAAGGCAAGGTTTTGTTTAAAATATCCGAGTTAGACTCTATGCTCGAAAAAAATAAAAAAGAATCCTTAGCAGAAATAATTCAAAAAGCCACAAATAGAGGGAGGTAGTATAACCTATGGAAAAACGTAACTATTGGTTTAAATTAAAAGAAGATTTTTTTTCTCAGCCGTATGTTAAAAAATTGCGCAAGATCGCCGGCGGGGATACTTACACGATAATTTATCAAAAAATATTGTTGCTGTCGGTTAAAACTAACGGTTATATTGTTTTTCAAGGCATAGAAAAAACCCTCGCCGAAGAATTAGCGTTAATCCTCGACGAGGATGTCGATAATGTCACAATAACCCTTGAGTTCATGAAATCAAATAAGCTCATCGAACAAACGGAGAATGAAAATGAATATATACTGCCCGATATGCTTTCGCTTATCGGTTCTGAAAGCGAGAGCGCAAAGTGGGTCAAGGCTTATAGGGATAGAAAGCGGCAAAGCCTTTTATCATCTACTAATTTTAATAATATTCAAAATAGCGAAAATGATAAGACCTTACAATGTAAGGCTGATGTAATGGAGTGTAAGGAAAATGTAATTATAGATATAGATAAAGATATAGATATAGATAAAGATATAGATAAAGATATAGATAAAGAAAAAGAAATATATAAAGAAAAAGAAAAATTAGACCCCCCATTCCCCCCAAAGGGGGAACATCCCCTTAAAGAAAAATCCGTTGAAATTTTAAATTATTTAAACTTAAAAACCAGCAAAACATTCACAGCCAAAAACAAAATCAATTTAAAAAACATTTCGGCGAGGCTGAAAGAAGGATATACCGTGCCGCAGCTTAAATTTGTAATAGATAAAAAGGCGGATGAATGGCTTAACGACGACAAAATGAATCAGTATCTTAACCCTGAAACGCTTTTCAGGCCTAAAAAATTTGAAATATATCTTAATTCAAAGCCGCCGGCAAGCACGGCTGCGGAAAATAAATACGCAAACGTTAAAACTACCCACATCGATAACGTTACGGGCGAGGTTTGGGTTACGGGAGGAGCAGATGGAACAAGCGGCGGAAATTAAAGATATTTTAGGCAGCCTCAATTTAAAAATCGAAAAAAACGATAACGAAAATTCTAATGCCGAAAAATTAGAACGCTTTAAAGCCGGTTTAGAAAAAAACATCCATGCCGTTCTGCAAAGAATGGGCGTTCCTAAGAGGTTCTTAAATCCTAAAAGCAATACTGCAAAATTAAATTTAGAGCAGGGATATTATTTCCACGGTCCGGTAGGAACCGGTAAAACCGATATGGCGGTGAGTTTATTAAAAAATATTATTTTAAATACCGAACCGGTTGACGATTACGGGCGCCTCAGAATTCCCGACAATTTAGGACTGTTTGTTTCGGTTCCGGTTATGCTTTTAGACATCAGAAGCGCGTTTAAAAGCGAAAGCGCGGACGAATCAGATTTAATTAAAAAATATACTAAACCCGGGGTCTTGGTTATGGACGATATTGGAACGGAAAAGGTTACGGAGTGGGTTATGCAGACGCTCTATGTGATTATTAATGCGAGATACGAGGATGAAAAATGCACCATAATCACCTCAAATTATAATTTGGAAGATATAAGAAAAAATCTTAACGATAAAATAGCTTCGAGAATCACGGCAATGACGGAAATAATTGAACTCAAAGGAATAGACCGCAGAAGCGGTATATCTGTAGTTAAATAAATAATCGGGGGCAATATGTTTACTGGATTTCGAGACATCGACTCATTTCTTCTGGATGGGTTAGACGGAAAACATATCGTTTTAGCCGGCTTTCCCAAGAGCGGCAAAACCACGTTTGCGCTGTCTATGGCTTTAAATATCGCTTTAGACGGTTACGACATAGCTTACATAAAAATAAAAATTTACGATAACGACAAAGAGATTAACGATATACCCGGCGGGTCGGTTATATTTATCGATGGTTTGAAACATGGGAATAATCCCGAATTATATTTTTTAAATCGTGATCCCTCGCTCGTGGTTTTCGTTTACGAAATCCCGGTTCCGGACCGTTTATGCAAAATGCCCGTTGTCACCGATTTGCCTGCCGAACTCTCATTATTAGCAGATGCAGTGCTTTTTCTGCACAACCGCAACGCGATTATCGCGAAAAACGATAGCGGTCCGGTCGGCATCGCGGCGCTTGAATATGTCGAAAAGTATATTTTTAGGGAATATCCCGAGTTTGGGAATTGCTATATCGAGAAATATAAGGCGTTTAAAGAAAAAGGAGAAAGAAATGTTAATTAACCGTGAAACTAAAATGCAAATGAAAATCGACGAGATTGTCGAAGTTTACAAGGAGACTTTATTGCTGTCGAAGGTGTTTCCCGACGCTGAGGATTTTAAGATTGCCCTGCTTCGCGAAAAAAAAGCGATTAAAGCCTTAAACTTAAAACTAAAGGGGGATAAGAGATAGTGGAACAAATGAATATTCAGGAGCAAATCGTAAGAAAAATAAGAACGGCAGGCATTAAGGCAGGCGAAGACACATGGAACGCTTTTAAGTCGGTCGCGGGAGAAATCGAGCCGGTGGATTTTCACGAGTATTACGAATTATATCTGTGCGCGTTCAGGGAAGGCATCGAAACGAGCGCGCAGAATTATTACAAAAAAGCGGCGGCAGTTTAATTTAAATTAATGAAAACGGAGGCAATTATGGAAAAAAAATGTACGAAAAACCATTCGGACCGCTGTCCGCAAATCCGGGAGTGCGGAAATGGCAAAAAGATATGATAGCGAGGGGATTTTAAAACATGAATAAATACAAAATTAGAATACAGGGCATAGGAACAAAACCGGCAATAATTGAAGTAGAAGGCGAACCTGTCCATTATCCCAAAATAGATTATATTAAATTATTTGTTCACCAGATGCCAGAAATAACCTTCTCCTTAAATGGAGAGGTGCATATATGGCATAACCATAATCGCGACTGGCATGTCTCCGAAGAAGAAACCGGACTGATGATTACATATGGAAAAACAAAATCTGGAGCGATAAGACACGCTTACAAAGTTATTCAAAATTATTCAAAGGATAAATTGTTGGAATTCATAAAAAATAATCTCGTCCGACTGCAGGACGAAAAGAATAATAAACGGAGGTAATTATGCTTGAAAGAAATGATTGCGACGGATGTGTCCATTTAGACGACGACGGGTGTGACGAAGAGAATGTTGAACCGACTTGTCTAATCACGGGAGTATAAAATGCGAACAATTAAATATATTGATTTATTTTCTGGCATCGGCGGTTTTAGGCTGGGGTTTGAACAGGCATGCGCATCGCTCGGCTTAAAACCGGAGTGTATATTTTCAAGCGAAATCGATAAATTCGCAAGGCAAACCTATACCGCTAATTTCGGGGAAGAACCTGCGGGAGACATTACGAAAACATCGTCCGCCGATATTTACAGGCGGAGAAGCAAAGACGATATTCTTTTCTTATTTGCGGGTTTTCCGGGCCAGCCGTTTTCGAGATCCAGTAAAATGAAAGGATGGAGCGACGAACGCAATATGATACCACATATGCTCCGTGTTATCGAGGACAAAAAGCCCGACGTATTTATATAGAATGCGGAGGGTATAAAAAACAAGAAAACAAAAAAGTAGATAAGGAGGTGATGTTGTTATGAACTGCGCTAAATCCGGCGGCTATGCCGCTAACCCTTGCGGAATAACCGAAGAGGAAAGTATCGATTTACAGATTCGTTTTAAAGGGATTTGCGAACGGGGGAAATACTCTATCTACTGGATAGATAAAGGAGATTTTAGGCTTTTCGCCGTAAAATACAATAACTGCCCGGTAGCGAGGGTGTTCGACGACGAGTTTGAAGCGATACGGGAGTTTATCAAGCTTACAAAATAAATATAAAAATTGTGGAGGTAAAAATGAAAGTAATTTCTGTTCAAAATTCAAAAGGCGGGGTCGGAAAAACTACCCTCGCGATCAATATTGCAAAATCGCTATCAATGGGTTGTTCAGAGAACAAGGTAATCCTTTACGATGCAGATCCCCAGCGGACGGCGTACGATTGGAGTTGCATTAAAGATGATAAATCCTTTAAGGTAGTTCCCATCGACAATCCTAAATTACTTGAAACTTTGTCGGAGAAAGGCGATTACGATTATGTCGTAATCGATAATCCGCCGGCTATGAGCCAATTTTTCATTACGAGTATTAAACTCGCAAATTACCTCGTAATACCCGTAGCGAGCTCTGCGTTCGATATTTGGGGATTATCGAGTTTGATAGACACGATTAATATGATTTCCAAAGATTTCAGTATTATTTTTATACACAACAAAATTATCAGGAATGCGGCGATAGGAAGCGAAATTAAGGAAGCTCTTTTAAAAATAGAGATTAACAAAAAAAATTCTATCTTCGACGTGTTGTTTAGGCAGAGTTATCCTAAATCGTCGCTGCTCGGCGAAACGGTTTTTGATACCGACGATAGCCATGCGAAAGCCGAAATAGAATTTATAGTAAATGAAATAATCAATAACTAATAAAATAATTTTAATTTATAGGAGGCAAAAAAAATGGACTTAAAAAGACCGTCGGGGCAAACCGTATCCGATATACTAGGCAAGGATATGGCGACGATAGCGAGGGAATTGAACGAACCGGGCGTTATGAACGAGATTAAACTCAACGGCGTGGAACTTAACGTAAACGAGATAATCGTAAAAGACAGAAAAAGGCAAGCCGACTATGGAAAGGTAGTAGAAATTATGGAAAGTATTAAAGAAATAGGGCTTTTAAACCCCGTTTCGGTGAATAAGACCGCTGAAGGCTACATTCTTGTAGCCGGCTTGCACAGGTTGACCGCATACAAGCGTCTTGGATATAACAGAATACAGGCCGTTATAGTGAATATGGACGATGCCCATTCCGAACTTGCCGAAATGGACGAAAATTTGATGCGGGCGGAGCTTCATTATCTCGATAGGGCTGAAATGCTTAAAAGGCGGCAGGAAATATACGAAGAATTACATCCTAATTTTGCCAAATCCGAAAAGGTTAAAAGAAATTTAAAGCAGTTTCGCCCCACCGAAAACGAAACTGTTTCGTTTTCGGACGGAGGCAGTAACGACAAGGCTTTGACGGGGGTAAAAAATGACGAAAATTTTGTCTCCGACACGGCTAAAAAAACCGGATTATCGGAAAGAGCCGTTCAACAGGATTTACAACTCGCTAAAAATCTCGATAAAGGAGTTAAGGAGCAGATAAAAAAGAAAAAAATATCTAAGGGCGATGCCCTTAAAATTGCTCGGGAGAAAAAAGGAGACCAGCAGAAAGCCATTAAAGACTTAACGGAAAAACCGAAAACGGAACCTCAAACCCCCCCGGTTATCTCCACGGACGCCCTGCCTCCGGATTTCGATAAAGACAGGGTTCGGGAACAGCTGGCGGCACCCTTGAGTAAAAAGGTCTTCGACGAGGTATTTAAAAATGGGACGGAAAGCGGAATAGACGAATTCATAGAGAAGTTTAATTCAAAGCCGAAGATTAAAAATATCAGGGTGACAAAATTCGACAAGTCGTCCATTATTATATGGGCGGAAGAAGAGCAAACCTTAAAAAATATTATTGGTTCTTTGGGGGAAAATTATCTTTGCCGGTAAGGAGGAGAAAAAATGCTGAGCATAGACACTAAAATGACGCCTGTAAAAGCAGAGCAATATTTTCAAAAGGAAAAGGAACAATTTGAGATAGAAGAATATTATACGAGCCAGAATTCCGAAACCTTTTTCGGCGGGCTTGCCAATAAATTTGCGGGAGACGAGATATTAAAGCCTTCTAAAGAGTCCCAGTCAAAAAAACCAGAAAAACACGTATCCCTTAAATCCGGCAGGACGTTTAGGGAGTTCCTCGGCGGTAAGGATTCCATAGATATGACTTTTTCGGCGAATAAAGGCCTTTCGGTTCTAATCGAGCTTACGGACGACGAAGAACTCAGGAAAAAGTTAATAGAGATACACGAAAACGCGGCATGCGGGTCTATGCGCTACGTCGAAAAAAATCTCGCATATACCCGTTTGTCGCACAGAGAAAACGGTAAAAAAGTGTACGACAACGTGTATCCGGGTAAAATGGAATATGCGGCTTTTCTCCACCACGACACGAGGGAGAAAGACCCTGAAACGCATACTCACTTTATCGTGCCAAAAAGGCTATATGTCAGGGGGCAGGAATACGCTCTCGAAATAGGGCCTACGCCGGTAAATAAATATAGAAATATACTCAGCAATAAAAAGGCCTTAGGCGCGCTATACAGGGCTCGCGCCATTAACGACTTAAGGCGGAACGACATTGCGGTCAAAATCACGGATTATAAGCAGTTTTTTTATGATATAGAGGGTATCGAACAATCTACTTTAAAGACCTTTTCGAAGCGGTCCGAAGAAATCAAGGAAGAGTTCGAGAAAGTTAAAAACGATACCCCGACTGGCTCAGAGGCGGAAGTTAAAAACCAGATAGCTTTAAGAACGAGGCAGCCGAAAGATTCGTCCGAGCCGTTGCAAGGATTGCGCAAGAGTTGGAGGGAAGAAAGCCCGCAGAAAAATATAGCCCCGGTTATGAAGCCGGTCAGGCTGGCTGGCGACGAAGATATCCAAAACGCTTTTAATATTGCCGCCAAAAAGCGCACGGAAAACAAAAGCGGATTCTCGGATTTGGACTTACGGGTCGAGATTATGAAGACCCTGATTTACCAGAACTTAAAATTTAACGAGGAAGACATAGGATTAAAGATTAAGGAAATGATTAAACATAAAGAGCTTGTCGCCCTCGATGCCGATAATTTTTTTTTTACGACAAAGGAAATAAGAAACGCAGAGAAAAAGATAGAATTTTTCGCTAAAAACACCTTCGAAAAATATGAAAGTATTACGGGCAAAGAATCGGTCAAATCGGAAATAGATTTGTGGGAAAAGAACGAAGCCGAAATATTTAAAAAAGAACGCGATAAAGATTTTAAATTAACGGGAGACCAGAAAAAAGTATTGGAAGCGCTGCTTACGTCGAAAAACGGGGTTACGGTGATTCAGGGCGACGCCGGAACCGGAAAGACCACGCTGCTTAAAGCCTTTTGCGAGCTCACCGCCGAAAAAGGCATTGAACTGGCCGGTCTTTCCACGACCGCCGTCGCCGTCAAGGAAATTATCGAGCAGAGCCGGATTAAGTCGAAGACCATGGACAGCCACATATTGCAGAGTAACGGCATTAAATCGTTCACGGATTCGAACGGTAAAAAGGTGTATATAGTGGACGAGTCGTCGATGAACGCGACCCTAAAGATTAAAGAAGTTATCGATATCGCCGAAAAGGAAAACGCCCGGATAATTCTTATCGGCGATATAAAACAGCTGGCGTCTATAATGGCCGGCGGGGTGTTTGAAAGGCTTCAGAAGTCCAAGAACGTAACATGCGTAGAAATGCACGAGTCCATAAGGCAGACTGACCCATTCTTAAAGGAAGCGGTTAAAACGATCGCGGCTGGTAAGGTGAAAGAAGGCTTAAAAATGCTCGACGAGAAAAACAAAATCCATGTTTACGAAAACAAGTCCGAACTTTGCGATAAAATCACCGATGCTTTCGTTAAAGAAGACAATATGGATAATTTTATATTAGCCGCGTTAAACAAAGACCGTTACGAACTTAACAGGATTGCGAGAGAAAAATTACAGGCGGCGGGGAAAGTGGATAAAGAGGATACTGAAATAAAAATCCGCGAGGGGAAAAGTATCGGCGCCGAAGACAAAAAGCAGATATGGAATTATGCGGTCGGGGACGTGATACTCAGAGGTAAACACACTTTCGATGTAAAAAAAGTGGATATCGAAAATAAGTCCTTAACGGTCGTCAACAGGTTCTCGCAAAAAGAAGCGGTATTGTCCGGCAATAAATTATTTTCAAATCAGGTTTATATCGAGACCGATAGAAAATTTTCGAAGAACGATAAAATCGTTTTTTTAAAAAACGATTACCATATCGGCGTGTCGGGAATTAAAGAAGAGTTTGGAGTTCAAAACGGTTTAACGGGGTATATCCGCGATATAGAAAATCTCGGAAACGGCAATTATAAAATAACGGCGACGCTCGGAAAAAAGGACGGTCAAAAAACCGCAACATTCGAAACTAAAGATTATAATTATTTTACGCACGCATATGCGATAACGAGCTATAAATCTCAAGGGCAGACCGCGGAAAAAGTTTATATATATTCCGACAGGACGACCAAAAATGAATTTTATGTGAACGTGTCCCGCGCGAAAAAGGAAATAGAAATTTTTACGATGGACAAAAAACTATTATTTAAAACCGCGTTGAAAGACGATAGGCAGATTGACAGTATAACGACCGAGAATAGAAATTATAAAAACTATTCGATTATAGAAAATATTCTAAATAGTTTGCAGGGAATTGATACTTCCATTCCGGACTTAAAAGAAATAACCGAAAAATTCAAACGGGAAAACGAACGGAAAGAATATCAAAAGCCGGAAAAGAAAAAAGAGAGAAAGATTATCGATTATAATAAAACCGAAAAGCAAAAGCCGAAAGACGATAAGAAAGAAAAAATTAGTTATAAAAACAACGAAAAGCAAAAAAATAAAATTGAAAAAAGATTTAAATAAAGTAAAAACAAAATACGAAAACCAAATACTAAGAAAGTGCGCTTGCGCGGATTTAATTATAATAAAACAAAAGCGAAAAACGAAAGCTAATAAAGTGAATCGCTTCGCTTATTTTTTAAAATAAATGCAAAAAACAACTACGAAAGCTAATAAAGTGTGCTTCGCATTTTTAGTAAAGTAAATGCAAAAACAACTACAAAAACAGTATTGTGTGCTTCGCATTTTGTTAGAGTAAAGACAACGGCAACTAATGTCCCACACCTGCGCACCAGCGTTGCTGGAAACGCAGGTTTCAAGCGGGTGTAAATTGGCGGGATATGGAATTGAAAGTTTACAATGCTATATAGTAATTGATATTTTCGTATGGAGCGAGTATTGCATAAAATTGCGCCATAATAGGCGTATCAAAAACATTTAAAAAAAGGTGGGGTGATTATATGAAAAAAGACTGTCATGTTTACATCGACGAAAAATATATTCGGAAGATGGGATTGGAAAACAAATCGCAAATCGTGAACGACGCTTTGGCAAAATATTTTTTCGAGGAAAAGCAGAATTATAAAAACGATTTACAAATCTTAAAAGACTTTTCCGAGACCATCTTAAGTTTGAAAGAAACTGTTGAAATTGATAACGAAAAATTAAAGATGAGATTAGATTTAATTTTTAACGCGGCATTAATGAGTTCATACTCGACGGACGTGATTAAAGAGGAAAATAACAAAAAATTAATTACCGCCGAAGTAGAAAAAATAAAAAATGAATATCAAAAAATAAAGAATATCGATAAGGAGGAAAAGCTATGAAAGAAACAAAAAATTTAAAAATTATCAGAGAGCGAATTAAACATTTTAAATCGCTGGAATCTAAAATTCTAAAGCAAGATTTAGATATGGATTTCGGAAAAATTACGCGCAAGTTTTTTGACTCTGGTTTTGAAAACTACGAAGAATTTAAGAGCGAACTTAAAACTATTGCTGAAAAATATCAATATGTAAAAGGGGAAAACAAAAATGAAATTTCAGGACATAAGGATAAGGATACAACAGACCAAAGGAGCGCTTAAGTGGCTCGTAGAAATTACTTTAATAGCGCAGCTTTTATTTTACTGTTTCTTATTTTACGAGATAAACCATGTAATATTTTCCGCGATAGGAACGTTAATTAATAAGCATTATCCCTTAAGTGAAATCAACTGGGAATTTGCGCTTAAAGAATTAAACTATAAAAGCCCGCTTCTATATTCTTTACTTATAGATTTAGTGCTCATCCCTGGAATTTATTTTATACTTAAAGGGAACTCTAACAATTTGGCGAGCGAGAGCAAGAATGAAAAAATAGTTAGAGGTTCTATGATGGGGAGCGTTAAAAAATACAAAAAAACGATTAACCAAGGCGATATATTTTGCTACATCGGCGACATACCTATAACTATGAAGATTATTTTTAGAAATCTTTTGGTACTTGGAGCTACCGGCGCCGGCAAAACGCAGGTTATTTCAAAGATACTTTACGACAGTTATGATAAATACGATTATAATGCCGTCATTTACGACAGCAAAAAAGATTATGTTCCCAAATTTTACAATCCAAAATACGACATTATTCTTAATCCCGCGGACGACAGGTGTCCGGCGTGGAATATACTATACGAAGTCGAAAATAAAGCCGACGCCGCTACGCTCGCCGAGGTGCTTATTCCAGAACCAGACGCAAGTAACCCCAATGGCTACTTTGTTACGAACGCAAGGCATATTCTCGAGGCGATTATTTTATATTTAAAAATAAAGAAACTAGGAACGAATGAAAACTTGATACAGTTGGCGTCTAAAACGCCGGAGTATTTAATAAGTCTTTTTAAATCGGATCCGGTAATAGAAAAAGAAAGCGCATTGGCTATAACGGCGCTGCAGTCCGATGAGGTTAAATCGATGATGACCGAAGTTTCGAGATATTTAAAGGCGTTTACCATCATGCCCTCGAAGCCCGATAAGGAAGGCATGAAAACATTTAATATAACGAGGGATTTTCTAAAAAAGAAAAGGACAAGGATATATCTTAACCTCGATAAAAACTCGGAGATTTTCGTAAAACCCATTATGAAGATTTTTATAGAACTGCTGGTTAAGAAATTTTTATCCGTTCCGGACGGCGAGAATAACCATACCTTGTTTTTACTCGACGAGTTATCTAGTTTTGAAAAAACGCCGAGCGTAACGGATTTACTCGACAAAGGCAGGTCAAAAATGGGTTCGACTATCATCGGAATCCAAGATATAGCGAAGACTAATTATATATACGGACCGGAGTTAACTAAAAATATAATGAACAGCTGTAACAGTGCTGTGTATTTACGAGTCAACAATAACGAAGAAGCCGAATACGTCAGCCGGCAGATAGGTTCTCAGGAAGTGGAGCGGGCAACCTCGGGAGATTCTATTACGGACAATAAATATACGCATTCTAAATCTTCCCAGATAGTCGAAAAAAGGTTATTCTTGCCTTCCGATATTTTAAAATGGCCGGATTTAGAAGCCGTGATAAAATTAGTCAATATGCCTTATCTTTTGCACGTATTTATCATATTTCGCAATTATAATAAAATTACGGAAGGCTTAATACCTTCGAATAGACTTAATATTCCCATCGCGGGCGGGAATGAAGAAGCTAATAAAGATGAGCAAGAAAAAGAGAAAATAGAGGCAGGGAAAGAAGAACGGATGAAAAAAGGGGCGGATAAAGCAAATAGCATAGAAAGAAAAATTAGCGGGGTATAGTGATACATAAAATTTTATAAATAAAAAAATATCAAGGAGGCTTAGCGATGTTTAATTATGAAAGTGGTATAGTTACAAGAAAAAAGTTAGAAGAAGCGATTGATTTATTTGTTCAAATTGAAACCGATTACAAGGAATTAGTGAAAGAAGCGCAATTAAAAGGACAGAGGCCGCCTTTATTTAAGGAAGTCGAGAGTAAATATCCCGATGTAGAAACGGCATACGAGGCGGTTAAACAGTTTGCAAGACAGATTCAGCCTAACGATTTATCAAACATGCAAAGGGTGTTTTACGGTATCGTGAATTCGGAAGAAGATTCTTTCAGGCGCGCCGTGATAAGCGATTATTTAACGATTGAATGGGACGGAATAGGCGACTGGAGAAAGTAAAGAAAAATATGCTATAATTAATTATTATGGAAAAGATAAAATATAAAGACAAAGACGAAATTCTTCAAATATTAAAACAATATAAAGAAGAACTTTATAAAAAATACGGCGTAAAAGAGATAGGACTTTTCGGTTCTTTTGCAAGAGGCGAGGAAACAGATAAAAGCGATATCGATATCTTAGTTGAATTTGAAAAGCCGGTCGGACTTCTTACGGTTTCTTCTTTAGAAAATTATCTATCCGATTTGCTTGGTATTAAGGCCGACGTGGTTAGAAAAAGAAGTATTAGAAAAGAATTGAAAGAAAATATTTTAAACGAGGTAGTAAATCTATGAAAAGGGATTTTAAATTATATTTAGACGATATTATTAAATACATAGATAAAGCTGAACAATATACTGGGAATCTTACTTATGAGGATTTTTTGAAAGACGGTAAAACATCTGACGCTGTTATAAGATGTATTGAAGTTTTAGGTGAAGCGAGTAATAAAATCCCTGAAGATATAAAAAATAAGTATCCTATTCCATGGCGGGATATAAGCAATATGAGAAATAGGATTATACACGGTTATTTCGATGTAGATATTGAAGAAGTCTGGCTTGCGGTTAAAAAGGATATGAAAGAACTGAAACCGCTTATAATAGGAATAATAAAAGATTATACTCCAGAAAACAATAGAGTTAACGAAACAAATCCCACCGCCCCTGCTCAAGATATCAAGAACCAGCCGAAGCCTACAATTAAATTCAGAAGGTAACCCTGCAAAAACGGATACATATTATTTAACGATTGGATGGGACGGAATAGGCGACTGGAGAAAATAAAGAAAAATATGCTATAATTAATCATTATGGAAAAGATAAAATATAAAGACAAAGACGAAATTCTTCAAGCATTAAAACAGCATAAAGAAGAACTTTATAAAAAATACGGCGTAAAGGAAATAGGATTATTTGGTTCATTCGTAAAGGGCGAAGAAACCGATAAGAGCGATATAGATATTCTGGTTGAATATAAAGAAGACATAAAGAGAACTTTATTTGATGAAGCTAAACTTATAGGCGAACTTGAGGAAATACTAAAAAAAGAAGATATAGATCTTGCTGTTAAAAAGAATTTAAATAAATACTATAAAGATAATATTCTAAAAGAGGTTTTATATGCCTGAAAAAACGGTAATGAAATATTTAGAAGATATAAGAGATTATTCTCAAAAGGCAATTAATTATTTAAATGATATAACCTATGATGAGTTTCTCAAGGATAACAAAACGATAGATGCCACAATTAGGACCATTGAAGTTGTCGGAGAGGCTGCTACTAAGATTAAAAATATGCCAAATTCATCTAATTTTTTTGAAAAATACAACTCCGTTGACTGGAAAGAAGCCGTAAGAATGAGAAACAGGATTATACACGGATACGAGGATATAGATTTAGAAATTGTATGGAATACGATAAAAACCGACTTCCCAAAACTTAATAACGATATAGAAAACGTGATAAGAGAAGAACAAAAAATTACCCAAATACCCCAAACCCCTAATCCCCCCGCCCCTGCTCAAGATATCAAGAACCAGCCGAAGCCTACAATTAAATTCCGCCGGTAACCCTGCAAAAACCTCTACATAAGAATTAATACCTATTAATTTATTAATTATTTTAATAATTTATAATCCGCATCGTAGGACTGAAAATCCTCGTGTCGACGGTTCGATTCCGCCTCTCGGCACCACTCCTTATCGTTACCGTATTCTTTAAATCGTGCCTGCTATTATTTTATCTTTCACTGTCGTCCGCATTTGCCGATTTTGTTAAAACGCTTGCTAAAAATAACGACGTTATATTTATATTTACTTTATAACTCCAAACTGCCGATAGAAGTTTTTAAATCTGGATTATCGCTTCGCCATAAACGGTATACGTTTATATGGCTTTCAGCATCTCCGGCATGCAAAGGCGCCGTGCGCCTTTCAACGCGTGCCTCCGATATGTGAAGTTTCATTGCAAAATAAAGGTATAAAAAAAAAGTTCTTGATTTAATCCTATTATTTATACTAAAATGTTATGACCTCATAATTATTGCCTTGATTTTTAAAATTTGAAAAATTAATCTTTAGGGAATTTTTTGCCTAAAAATAAAATATAGGTTTAATATTATTGAAAAAAAATATCACGTATTTTCCGGGCTGCATAGATTCTCAAAATAAAAGAAGAACAGAGGATATATTCAAAAAGTTGGGTTTTGAGGCGGGTTTAGTTTCGGAGTGGAACTGCTGCGCCGCGCCGCCTTCCCATTATAAGCCTGATTTTTTCAACAAAGTCGTTATGCCCCTTAGAAACCTCGGGATATCACAGCAAAAAGGCGGAAATTTTTTATATTCCGGCTGTCAGGTCTGCGTAAGACATATAAACGAAGCGGTTAAAATAATCAATTCCGATTCGATGTTTAAAAATCAAGCCGATTACAGTCTTGGGCCATTCAATGCAAGCCTTAAAGAAACTAAAGCCGGTTTAACCGGAGCGGTCCACCTTTTAGACATTATCGCCGACCCGGATACAGAAAGCCGTCTTTTGAATAATATCTCAAAAAATATAAGCGGCAGTTCGATACTGCTTTACACGGGATGTTATTCCGATAACGAAAATATTAACCGTTTTAAAAATATATTAAATCTTCTCGGGGCGGAAGTCAGCCTTTACGGCGAATGCTGCGGAGGGGAAAAACTCAGGAATACCACCCCCGTTCATTCTAAAAGAATAGAAAATGCCAATGCCGTCGATGGATTTTTTAAATTAATCAACAAAAAAGCTGACGAAACCGGTTCTGATTATATACTGACGATATGTTCTATGTGCGAAAAAAATATAAGCGACGGCATAGAATTATCCGACCTCGATATTTTTGCTCCGATAATAGGCTTGACGGAGTTCATAGGATTCTTATTCGGCTTGCAGGGGTGCGGAGATTTAATAGCCGGTGGAGACAGCGGTAATAATATATCAAAAGAGTATTGCATATAAAATATCTAAATGGAGGTAAAAAAATGGATTTTGAGGAGCTAAAAAACGAGAAGTTCCTGAGGGTAAAAGATAACAGGCTTATGAAAATAAAGCCCGACCATCGCCCTCAGGAATCGTCAAAGGATTACGACACGGTTCGATACTCGACCTGCACAAACATGTGCGAGAGCGGCTGCGGTCTTAAAATATTTTTAAAAGACGGTAAAATCGTGGATGTAATGGGCGATGCCGAACACCCCCAGAACAGGGGCGGTCTTTGCTCTAAAGGTGTCGGACAGATTCAATGGTGGTACGATCCGTTAAGGGTACACTATCCTATGATGAGAAAATCTTTAACGGATGATTTTAAAAGAGTTTCATGGAACGATGCGCTTGATTTTGCCGCTGAAAAACTCATTAAACTACACAATGAATACGGTCCCGAAGCTCTTACCGTTTTCAGGACCGGAAGGTCTTCATTCGGAAATAAAGAAGGAGGAGCGAGGTTCGGCAGAATTTTCGGCACTCCCAACGTTTACGGCCAGGGGCCTATCTGTTGTGAAAGTCCGGGCGTGTCCATGAATTATGTTTTTGGCGCAAAAGGGCTGGGCAGACTTATGAATCCGACGCAGGACTGGAAAAATTCAAAATGCATTCTTGTCGTTGGAACGAATATGGCGGCGCAGGAAACCATTACTATGACCCATCTTCTCGATGCGAGGGATAACGGCGCATTTTTAATAGGGGTTGACCCGCGCTTCAATGCAACGCTTTCGAAATGCGATATCGGAATGAGGATTCGTTCCGGTTCCGATGCCGTTTTATTTCTTGCTATGGGGAATATTATCATCAAAGAAAAACTTTACGATAAAGAATTCGTCGATAAATGGGTTACGGGATTTGAAGATTATTCTAAAGAATGTGCCCAATGGACGCCGGAGAGGGCGGAAAAACTCACATACGTTCCAAAAGAAATGATTATCGAGGCGGCAAGAAGGTTCGGTTCGGCAAGACCTGCGTCGGTAACGGGCAATTTAGGCACGGCCCAGATATATAACTCAAACAACGTCAACAGGTCTATCGCGGCTCTTCTGGCGCTTACCGGTTCCATAGGAGTTAAGGGCGGGGGCTGGAACTGGCTGCATAACTGCCGACCTCCGTTAAATTACGGCAATGATTTAAAGGTCCTGCCAGATTTTAAAAGACCACAGATAACGGATAAATTAATATCATGGGGGGACAGTTCGGTTCCATGTATAATAAATGCGATGATGTATGAGAAGCCTTATCCAGTTAAGGGCATTATATGGAACGGCGACCATCTGCCGCAGTTTCCAAACTCATGGAAGATGGAGGAGGCTATGAAGAGGAACATAATAAATATACATCTTTCCATATATCCTAATCATACATATATGTTCAGCCATGTAGCTTTTCCGATAGCAATTTCCGTCGAAACGGACAGCGTCTGCCATCACGGCAACAACAGGCTTATCCAGTGGCACAATAAAGTAATACCATATCAGCATGAACACAGACCGGATATAGACGTTTTCGACGGTCTCGCAAAAAGGCTGAAAGGACATGCGGGATACTTCGATAAGGTAGAATTTAATCCTTGGGGTTATTACGAAGACGGCCCGGATAAAGGAAGAGTCAATGAAATTAAAATGACGGATTTTTTTAATGAGCAGGAGCCGTTTACAAGGGGTATTACCTATGAGCTTCTTAATCCGGAGAAAAATCCGAAAGGGGGATTAATGTGGCCCGTAATGTCGAAAGAAGATGCGGTATTTCAAGACGATGAGGCTGTTTTAAGGGGGAAATGGATAATGTATAAAGAAGGCGAGAATTATCCCGAAACAGATAAAAGATTCCCTACGCCTTCAGGTAAAATAGAAATAGCTTCGGATGCTTTAGGAAAAATCGGCTGGTATAAAGTTCCTACCCAGGTAGAAGGTTCCGAATCCCCTATAGGCAATTTCGAAAGAGCAAAGAAATATCCGCTGGTTTTAAATACCACCCGTATAGCGCAGTCTTTTCATGAAGGCGGGCACTGGTGGCCGTGGAACGATGAACTCGAGCCTGATAGGAACATAGAAATAAATCCTGCTACCGCCGCCGTTATGGGCATAGAGGACGGCGATATGGTTATCGTAGAAAACGACAGAGGATGGGTTGAAGGTCCGGCATGGGTAACGGAGATGGTTCCCGAAGACGGAATATGGGCAAACTTCGGATTCGACAGGTATCAGCCGTTCCATCCTTATGAATCTATTAATACGGTAATAGACGATATAATAAAAGACCCGGTTTACGGACAGATACAGTTTAAAGCGGTTCTCTGCAGAGTTTACAGGAAAGGCGACCCTGATCCGGAAGCTACCGCCAAGAACGCGTTGGAATTTTTACAGAAAAAATTTCCGGAGGTCTGGGACCCGAAACATCAGGATAAAAACGTTATCGTCGGAAAATGGAAAGACCACTGGAAAGAATATCACGAACTCAGTATCGGATGGAAAAAGCTCGTTAATTTTAAAGAACCTGTGGAATGCACGCCCGAATCATGCGACGTCCGCAGATATTAACGATTTATTTTATTAAAATAAAACTATAAAAAATAGGAGCAAATATGTCTTCGGAATACGGATTCGAAAGATTTCATCTCGGAGAGGAAAGGGCATCCCGCGTCACTCTAAAATCGTCCTCTCCAAAATATTCAATGAAGGTAAATACAGACAGATGTATAGGCTGTATGTCCTGCGAAGTGTCCTGCAAAAAAGAGCATAACCTTCCCGTAGGACCCAGAAGGATGAGGGTTATACAGGTAGGACCTTATTTTGTTAAAAAAGGGCAGTTGAAAACGGTTTATCTTCCGATGAACTGCTTTCACTGCGACGATGCGGCATGCGTAAAAGCCTGTCCTACCGGTTCTATGCAAAAAAGGGCGGACGGCATAGTTTTTAACGACCCCAATACATGCATAGGATGTAAATCTTGCATACATGCCTGTCCTTTCGGCTCTCCACAGTTTAACGAGGCAACCGGAAAGGTTACAAAATGCGATTATTGCAAACACAGGGTCGATGAAGGACTTTTGCCTGCATGCGTTACGTTATGTTCGACGGATGCGCTCTGGTTCGGAAATATAAACAGGATATCCACAATCGACAGGGAGAAGACAGCCAGAAAATTAACGGAGCATCTGTTTGGTTTTATTGCTCCGCATCCACCGATGGGAACTTCTTCGACTAACGATACGGATAATCCGGTTAAAGTCGGTTAATTTTTATCATATATTGAATTTAAAAAAATACGGAGGTTTGTTTATGGCAGATATATTAGCCGCGGGAACCGTTTATAACGCGCCTATAAGGGTAGAATATATAAACGGGGATTTCGATAAGGCGGAAGAAATTCTTAAGAAAGCGGATATTCAAATTTTAGGCAGGAACGTGGCGAGCGTTACGCCGTATCATGCAACGATATTCGTCGGGCTTGGAGATGAAGACAAAGCCTTGAGTTTGATTAAAAAATCGGGCATTAAAACTTACCCTATAGAACCTTACTTCTAAAAAATTATTCATAAATTAAAATATGCACGATAAAACAGCAGATAGCTTATTAAATATTGCCGAAGCAAATATTAAAAAGATAACCGTCTCGGAAAAAATACCGGTGGAGGACGGCATAGGCAGAATTATATCGGAAGATATAATTCCCGGCACTGACGTCCCTCCTTTTGCCAGGTCTGCCGTGGACGGTTTTGCTTTAATGTTTTCCGACTTTTCCGAAAAAAAAGTAGAAGCGTTTAAAGTTAAAAGCCAAATTACAGCGGGTTATTCAAATAAAATTGTTCCTTTGAACCCGGGAGAAGCCGCTTTCGTAACTACCGGAGCGCCTATTCCGCCTAATGCCGACAGCGTCGTATTAATAGAAGATGTCGAAGAATATTCCGGCGGACAAATGGTATATAAAAAACCTATAGAAAAGGGTTCTTATATATCGCCCGTCGGAGACGACATCAAAGCGGGCGAAATATTATTTCAAAAGGGACATAATATAAGGTTCTGCGATATTGCGGCTTTATCCGGCATCGGTTTAAATTTGGTGTCCGTATATAAAAAGCCGGTAATAGGAATATTATCCGGTGGAAACGAATTGGCCGCACCCGGGGGCAAGCTGGGCGCCAACAAAATTTACGATATAAATACGACGGCGCTTAAATCTTTGGTGAAAGACGCCGGAGGAATTCCCGAGGTCATAGGAGTAGTCGAAGATAAACTTGAAAAATTAGTCGAAATATTAAAAACGGCGGACGCTTCAAATAAATACGACCTGTTAATTTCGACGGGCGGAACGGGTGCCAGCTTTCTGGTTTTAGAAAATAAAGAGATTACCAATTTTTACGACTTGGTTCCTTCGGCCATCGAAAAGACCGGCAGATTATTGTTTCACGGTGCTAAGCTCGTCCCGGGGAAACCGACTTCATTCGGGGTTTTAAACGGCGGAACGCCTATATTTGCGCTCGCCGGCTGGCCGTATTCCGTTCTGATAACCTTCGACCTTTTTGTGAGACCGTCTATACAGAAAATGATGAATTCCAAAAACATATATAAAAGATATCCTTCCGTTCAGGCGGTTTTAAAGCATTATGTTTCCAAAGAAGAAGGTACGAGGAAATATTTTCAGGTAAAACTAACGAAAGAAGACGGCTTTCTGTCCGCATCGGTAATACCGGCGCCCAAGCCTCCTTCCGCGGCAAGGTCTTTAAGCCCTATGATACAGGCGGACGGCAGTTTTGTTATGGAAGAGAAAGCGGCCGCCATAGAGGCGGGGAGCATCATATCGGTTACGTTAAACGATTATGAAATTTTATATTAATTGTTTATTTAAATTTGACGAATAATAAAGGTTTTCAATGAAGCCCTATTTATTTAAAATGTTTAACGATAAAGAATATGAATTTAACCGCGGAAGATTTGAATTTAAAATTCCGTCCCTAAGAGTATCTTTAATAAGCAGATGCAACGAGCGCTGTTTTTACTGCCATAACGAAGGGGTTTCCAAAAAAATGCCTTCGGTTATCCAAACAGGGGACATAATAAATATCATATATTTATTAAAGGAATTCGGTCTTAAAAAAGTAAAATTTACGGGAGGGGAACCCCTGTTGTTTGAAGATTTAAAAAATCTTTTATATAAAATCAAGCATATAGCCGACGTAGAACTTTTTATTACTACCAACGGCACGCTCGTTAAAAAAAGAATAAAAGATTTAAGTCCTAATATAATAAAAAAAGTATCGGTCAGTCTCGATACTTTAGACCCGGGCGTTTATAAATATATAACAGGCAAGAACCTGCTCGAAGAAGTTATTTCGGGGCTTAATATGCTTAAAAGAAACGGATATAACGTAGAAATAAACAATCTTTTATTAAAAAGTTTAAACACGAGCAAAAAATGTTTGAAAAGCATGATAGATTACTGCGCGGGCAACGGGTTTGATTTACAGTTTATAGAAATGTCCGATAAAACGGTTAAGCCTTTTTATTCAAAATATTATGCGGACCCTTATAAAATATTACAAAGAAGCGGTTTGGATTTTAAGGAAGACAAATCGAACGACAGGCAGTTTTTTAAAATAAAAGGGTCTAAAGTTACTCTCTGCAAGAATGTGAGCGATGTTTGCGAATCTTCGCGCGAAAGATGCGGCGGCTTGAGGCTTTTGCCCAACGGCGTCCTTAAAAATTTTCTTTACGAATAATATTAAGAGGTTAAACATATTATATTATGATAGTAGAGCTTATAGGCAAAGAAGCGGATTTAACTTTTGAATGTATGCATATAGTACCGGGTAGAGGAGACTGCTCGCGAATACACCCACATTTTCATTACGTCGATGTGCTGGTTGACGGGGAGTTCGACGACAAGAGGAGGATAGTCCACTTATACAATTTAAAAGCGGTAATAAAAAGAATATGCTCCTCATTCGAAGATAAAATTTTAATAGCGGACTATCCCGAAAGCGTCCAGAGGATTACGACAGAAGGTTCGCATTATAAGATAGAGATAAACGGCAAGCTTTATATCATACCTAAAACCGATATTTTTAAAATAAAAAGCCCTTCCCTAAACATAGAAGACTTAACGGTTTATTTTGCAAGCGAACTTGCATTGGATTTAAAAAATAAAGAAATGTTTAACCCATTAAACTATTTTGAGGTTACTCTAAGCGAAGGACACGGTCAGAGAGGAAAAATCAGAATGGACTTAAAATAATAATGAATGCGATAAGCTGTATCATACTTGCAGGCGGAGAGTCTAAGAGATTCGGGGAGGATAAGCCCTTTTTTAATTTTAACGGAAAATCCTTTTTAGAAAGAGCTCTCGACGCCGCAACGGAAATAAGCGGCGATATCGTAATCTGCGTCAGGGGAGAAGATAAGATAAAAGACTGCCTTGCCGAAGCTAAAAACGTTGCAAAAAAAAGAGCGGAAGCCGGAAAAAGAAGTTTAATTCCGGAAATAATCGCAGACGATAAATATTGCGGTTTCAAAGGTCCTTTAAAAGGAATTTACAGTTCTATTAAAATATTAAAAGGGAAATTGACGCTTGTTATGGAGTGCGACGCCCCTTTTTTTAATTTCGGCGCGGCAAGGGAACTGATAAAAAAATTGGAATCTGAAAAAGTTGACGCCGTTGTTCCCCTGTGGCCGGATTCTACCGTAGAACCTCTTTTGGCATGCTATAAAACAAAAGAGACGGCGCATATTTTAGAAATTCTTAATAATTATGCTTTAAATTTAAAGGAACATTTTTTATTTACCGATTCGGTGAATATTTCACGGCTCTTGCCCTCAGTTTATTATTATAATATTTTCGATATGGCGAAAAATAATCCCGATTTAAAAGCGGAATCCTTTATAAACATAAATTCGAAAAAAGATTTAGAAAAATACGGCTGCAACGAAAAAATATTTAATGAAGGCGGGTCAAAAAGTGTTAAAATAAGAAAAGCGAATAGATTTTTCGATTTAAAAAATCCGGCCGATAAACCTTACGGCATACTTGCAAATGCATTATACTGCTGGTGGGTTTATGCTAAAACAGGCAATTTTATTTACATTAGAAAATCTTTCGAATATTTTAAAAAAGACGGCATAATGTA
The DNA here is from genome assembly GCA_021812245.1 of bacterium. Lineage (GTDB taxonomy): Bacteria > SZUA-79 > SZUA-79 > Acidulodesulfobacterales > Acidulodesulfobacteraceae > Acidulodesulfobacterium_A. The sequence goes on from JAKAOK010000017.1 coordinate 25,953, forward strand.
TCGCAATAATGGATTAAATTTTATGGGTGATAAAATTTTAAATATTTTGCCCGACCCTTTAGGGATACTGCGAATGAAACAATAAATAAACGAGAGGCTGCCATGCAAAATAATATTAATAAAAATAAGCTTACGAACTTAAAAGAAGACTTAAAGAAAAACCAGATAGAAATAATGCTTTATCCTTCTAAATGCGACGGTTGCGAAACCGAAGGATTTGCAGCCTGCGTCAAGGCATGCGAAACGTATATGGGCGAAAAATATGGGTTGAAATATACCGGAGCAAGAATTAACATAAAGAAAAAATCCGGCAAATTTTTTCCTGTAATATGCCATAACTGCGAAGAAGCTCCATGCGTAGATGCGTGTATGCCGGGGGCGAGATATAAAGATATGGAATCCGGCTGGACGATAACAAATTATAAAAAATGCGTGGGATGCTGGATGTGCGTTATGTCCTGCCCTTTCGGAGCTATCGAAAGAATAGGCAAAGGCCATTTCGCGTCCAAGTGCGACGGCTGTATAGACGAAAACGCTCCTAAATGCGTAGAGGCGTGTAAAAAAGGGGCGCTGAAAAGAATAGGCGTTAAGAACTATTCGTATGAAAGAAGGCTTATGGTTGCCAAAAAAATTTACGGTCCATATATAAAATCCGTTGCAAAGCGATAAAAAAGGGGATTAGATTATGAAATACGTTATTATCGGAAATTCATACGCGGGCTTGTCCTGCGCAGATGCAATAAGGCGTTTCGACAAGTCCGGAGAAGTCGTTATTATATCGGATGAAAACTACAGGGCTTACGCAAGACCTTTAATATCATATTATCTCGAAGGAAAAACTACGGATGAAACCATATGGTATAAAGAAGACGATTACTATGAAAAGAATAATTTTAAGATTATGCTCGGCAAAAAGGTAGTTTCCGTCGATACCGCCTCAAAGAAAGTCGTCCTCGAAGACGGGACCGAATTGGATTACGACAAACTGTTTATCGGACCCGGCGGAACCCCTTTCGTGCCTCCTACCGAGGGGTTTAATCCCGACTCTCCTATGATGGGGACGTTTACAAAATTTGACGATGCTAAAAAGATGGAAAAAGCAGCTAAATTTGCAAAGAACAAAGAAGCGGTGGTCGTCGGGGGCGGACTCATCGGACTAAAGGCTTCCGAAGGATTAAGGGCGTTAGGACTCCATGTTACCATCGTTGAACTTCTGCCCCGGGTTTTGGGTCTTGCCCTTGACGAAATTTCAGGGAATATAACTTCCAAAAGGTTGAATGAAAATGGGATAGATACGGCTACGGGCGAAACGGTTACTAAAATTAATCTCGACGAATCGGGTAATCCGGCAAGCGTGATATTGAAAAGCGGAAAAAAGCTTACCGCCGACATAGTCGTCGTGGGCGTGGGCGTAAGACCTAACGTCGGTTTTCTCGAAGGCAGCGGAATAAAAATAGACAGGGGTATTATAGTCGATAAAACTATGATGACGAGCGTCAAAGACGTATATGCGGGAGGAGACGCCGCCGTAATTTACGATATATTAAACAAGCGTCCTAATATTATTGCGATAGTGCCTATGGCTTGCGAAGAAGGTCGTGTTGCCGGGACTAATATGGCGGGCGTTTACAGGGAATACCCCGGCGGAATGGGTTTGAATTCCGTCGAAATTTACGGACTGCCTATAGTAACTATCGGTTTGACGAATCCGGCAAACGAATCTCAAAAAGTTTATATTTTTCAAGACGAAAATATTTATAGAAAACTTGTTTATGACGGAGAAGTGTTAGTCGGGGCAATTTTACTTGGGGATATTGCAGGCAGCGGAATATTATCTGCTATTATAAGACAGGGTTTAAAATGCTTTAAATATAAAGACGAATTTTTAAACGGAAATATATATTCTTTCGTTATCGACAGCGAATTTGAGATATACAACATAAACGAAGGGTATGCCGTAAGGGGCGATTTTGAGGACCTGCCTGAATTTTCAAGGACTAACTGGCGTTAGATTATGAATAATAATATAAACGAAAAAGATTCATCCGAAACGGCATTGAGCATATTAATAGAAGAATTGCTTATAGAAGCAAAAGATATTCCTGAAGCAGATTTCGGAAAATGGTATGAGAAGAAAAGGAAAGTTTTTAATATAGGAGTCAAAAATTATCCTGCTAAAGAAGAATTTATAAAGTATCTGAATTATGCTTTGACTATACGGTTTTAACGATTGTCTAAATTAGTTTTTTCATTAGAGGCGTTTTTACAAAATCCAGCAGTACCATATAAATGAAAGTTCCTCCAAGCAGGACGGCAATATCGGCAAAAGGAATCTTTGTCATCAGTATGCCGAAATAAGCCATTAAAATAATTATTATTAAGTCTAAAGCGCTTGCAAGCATTAAATAATTTCCCGGCATGGATTGATAGAAATGCCGTTGTTCTCTTACTAAGTAAACGGTAGCCTGTGCGCTGAATACTAAAGATAAAAATGCAAGAGTCTGAGTCTGCGGCAGAGTTAAATGAATTATATAATATCCTGTATAAAATACGGCAAACGAATAAATAAGCCATGCCCCTGCAATTAGAATTGATGCCGAAACTATGAGTTTAACTTTCCATTTATCCGGTTTATCCGAATATACCGCGTTATCTTTTGCGATGGACATAGTAACGAAATCGTTTGCAAAGATTAATATAAGAATAAGTTTCGGCGTAGTAACGAATTTGCCGAAAAAAATCAGGCCTAAGCTGAGAAAAAGCGCTACCTGAAAAGTTTTAGAAATCTTGTTTAAAGTATATGTCAACATTCTTCGATAGACCATTCTGCCGTATTTTACGGCATCCACTATATTAGACAACCCCGGCTCGGTTAAAATCAAACTTGCCGCGGCTTTTGCCACATCGGTTGCATTTGCTACCGCAATTCCGACCTCCGCCTGTTTAAGGGCGGGAGCGTCGTTTACGCCGTCCCCCGTCATTCCGGTAATCTTTTTTAGTTTTTGGATACCTTGTACGAGATGAAACTTGTCTTCAGGAAAGACCCCGGCGAAAACGTCGCATTCGGCAGGATTTTTAAAATTTTCGCGGGTGCATACGGTTTCTCCGAGGCCGATTAAACCCGCCATAGTTTTTGCGGTAAGTTCCGTATCTCCGGTTACCATTCTAACCCTTATACCTAAATTTTTAAGCTCATGAAGCAATTTTTTGGAATCTTTCCTCGGCGGATCGGATAACCCTAAAATGCCGACGGGTAAAAAATTTCCGTCTTTTTCGTTTTCCGTCATAACGGCTATAACCCTGTAACCCATAGATTCAAACTTTTCGGATTCTTCTGAAACTTTTTTTGAATCGTATATATTAAGGTTTTGAGATATTACTATGGGCGAACCTTTTACGACATGAATATGCGTATTTACGCCGTTATCCGGTTTTTCCATTATCGATTCGGCTCTTTTTGTTTGAGGGTCGAAAGGAATAAATTTTATTATCCTGCCGATTTCCGGAAGGTTTATCTTATTGGAATTAATATACGAAATTATGGATAAATCTATAGGGTCCTGCGTGGATTCGTCCGATGCCGACATCGCATAAGCAAGGAGTTCTTCGTTGCCGAACGGTTCAAATGATTTGAAGGCGGTAAGAGCAAGGGTATTTGCCGTTAAAGTACCGGTTTTATCCGAACACAATTCTTCCATAGAAGCGATATCTTCTATGGCGGAAAGATGGGTGACGAGTATGCCTCTATTCGCAAGTTTCATTGAAGCTAAAGCCGTTGCAAGAGTAAATGTAACCGGAAGCGCAACCGGTATTGAAGCTACAAGAAGAATTAAAGCAAACGGCAGCATTTCCGCGAAATTCATTTTATATATAAGGGCGTATGCAAGTATTAAAGCCACGAGGATGCCGTCTATCATAACGAAATATCTGACTATTTTTAAAATTAATTCTTCGAGATGCCCTTTGGTTTTTGCCGATTTTATTAGTTCCGCCGTTTTCCCAAAATAGCTTGACGTTCCGGTAGCCGTTACCCTACATGTCGCTTCGCCCCTTTTGATTACCGAGCCGGAATATACCTGACCGCCGTCGTTTCTATCTACAGGCTGAGATTCTCCGGTTAAAGCCGACTGGTCAACTAATACGTCGCCTGAAATAATTTCCGTATCGGCAGGCACTAAATCGCCCATTCTTATATGAATTACGTCTCCGGGAACTAATTCTTCGGCGGACAGTTTGATCCATTTGCCGTCCCTTAAAACTCTGGATATAATTTTAAGCTGTTTCTTTAACAGTTCGAGAGCTTTTTCGGCTTTATTTTCCTGTTTGAAAGATATTGCGGCATTAAAGAAAATTAATCCTATAATAATATATGCTTCTATGTTTTTTCCCAGTATTAATTCTACAATAAAAGTAAATTCCAGCATCCACGCAACCGGATTCCAGAATTTGGAAAGGAAAATAATAAACGGGTGCCTTTTTTGTTCTTTTATGGTATTTAACCCGTATTGCTCGATTAATTTTTCGGCTTCTGCGGACGATAAACCGTGAATATCCATAATTTATAAACTTTATTTAATATTGGTTTTATTTCAAATTTTGTTATAATTAATTATATTATATACTTTAAGAAATTTTATATAAAAATTATGCATAAAAACGACAAAACGCCTAAAACCGTTTCTTTCATAGCCAGGTCAGGCACCGGTAAAACTACTTTAATCGTTAAGGTTATAAAAATACTGTCTGAAAGAGGTTACAAGGTTTCTTCCGTTAAGCATACCGACCATGATTTTGAAGCGGATATTCCCGGAAAGGATTCATGGAGGCACAAAAATGCGGGAGCATTTTCCACCATGCTGATTTCGAACGGCAAGGCGGCTTTTTTCAGCGATATCGATTCATCTTTAGATACGGGAACAGCCGCCGTAATATCTAAATATTTTAGCGGTTCGGATATTGTTATAATCGAAGGATTTAAAGACCTAAAGGTGAAAAAAATAGAACTGTTAAGAAAAGATATAGAGGGGGGTTTAGAGCCAAGATTTGCAAACGACCCTAATCTTATTCTCGTATGCGCCGATGAATTTATAAAAGATTTAGGGGTTCCCCAATTAAATATAAATGATTCCGAAAAAATCGCCGATTTTATAGAAGATAATATTATTAAGACATTTAATGGACAAAATTAATTTAGGGCAGTGTATTCTT
>JAKAOK010000018.1 GCA_021812245.1 bacterium
TAGAAAAAAATAAAGGAAGGGTGTGAAGACCTTCGGGCTGCCTATATAGGGGGCAGAGACAAAGGGAAATAAAAATCTTAAAGGGAAAGGGAATGATTGCGGGGAAGCGGCAACTTAGTTTGCAGAATGTAAACTTGGGTGAATACCGCGGAATAAGAAATCAAAAAATGTTGTTCAAATTTATGGGTTCATTATAGAACTTTTACATTATTATTTTTCGAATTCGTCCAGAAAGTAAGGAATTTTATCTTCTATGCCGTATGCCATAATATGTATTCCGTGGACTAAAGACTTTAAATCTTTCGCTGTTCTCACGGCAATTTCGATTCCTTTTTTTAACGGGTCCGCCGCATTTTCGAGTTCGCCTATAATCTGTTCGGTAATGTAAATTCCGGGAATGGATTTATTCATAAAGCGGGCGGTTTTAGCGGATTTCAATATGTAAATTCCGGTAATAATTTTTATATTTTTAAAGTTTTTATAAAAATCGTAGAATTTAGCAAACTTTGCAGTATCGAACACCGCCTGCGTTTGAAAAAAATCGCATCCCGCATTAATTTTTTTTTCAAATTTTATAAGCTGCGGCTCAAGCGGAACGGATTCCGGATTTACCGCCGCCCCGATATAAAAATCCGCAGAACCGTTCAGTTTATTTCCGTTCATATCCATTCCGGCATTTAATCCTTTTACTATTTCTATTAAATTAACCGAATCTATATCGTAAACGGCTTTCGCATGTTTGTGGTCGCCGAAAGAGATATAGTCTCCGGTAAGGGTCAGGATGTTTCGCACGCCGAAAGCGGCGGCGCCGAGCAGGTCGGATTCTAATGCCATGCGGTTTCTGTCCCTGCAGGTCTGCTGAAAAATGGGTTCTCCTCCCGCCTGTTTTATGTAAATCGAACCGGCAAGGGAAGACATTTTCATATTTGCACCCTGATTGTCCGTAATATTAAATGCGTGGACGCGGTCTTTTAATAAATCGTATATAGCCTTCATCTTTGAAAGATCTGCGCCTCTTTCGGGGGACAATTCGGACGTATAGACAAAGACGTTATTTTCTAAATTTTCTTTTAGTTTATTACCGCTCATACTATTTATCCTTTGCCGTTTTCGCTTTATATATTTTTTGCCGCCGATTCGTATGAACCGAGAATCTTAATAAATATAGTGTATTTCCCTATCGATTTTAGAGCTTTTCTCAGTTTTTCGTCTGATTCGTGGCAGGCGACGTCGATAAAAAACAGATAATCCCAGTTAAATTTTTTGGACGGCCTCGATTCTATTTTTGTAATATTAATTTCGTTTTCATAAAACGGTTTTAATATTTTAAAAAGCGCACCGACGGAATTTTTTATGGAAAATAAAATCGAGGTCTTGTCTTTGCCGGTCTTATGCGTTTTTTCGCCGTTAGAGATAATCAAAAACCTCGTAAAATTATTGCTGAAATCTTCTATGTGCGGCAGAAGGACGTTCAAGCCGTAAATCCTGCCCGCAACCTCGGATGCGATAGCCGCCGCGCCCTTTTCGTTGGATGCCATAATACAGGCGTCCGCGGTCGAAAAAGCGTCTATAAGTTCGACATCCTTAAAATTTTCCTCCAGAAAATTCCTGCACTGGCCGAAAGGCTGAGGATGAGAGTAAATCTTTTTAATCTTTTTTATATCGTCTTCTTTGGAAAAAAGAAAATGACTTATCGGAATAACTTCTTCGCCTATTATCGTTACGTCCGAATTTACGAACATATCGAACGTAGCATTCACCATGCCTTCTATCGTATTTTCCACGGGAACTACGCCGTATTCGGAAAGACCCTTGGAAACGGAATTAAAAACTTCCGGTATAGTCTTTACCGGCAGAAGCATTCTGGAAGTACCGAACCTTTTTATCGCCGCAAGATGCGTGAACGTCCCTTCCGGTCCGAAATAGCTTATCCTTATTCCCGACTGAACGGTTATGCAGGCGGACATAATCTCCCTAAATATATTTTGAAGATGTTCGTCTTTTAAGGGCCCTTCGTTATAGCTTATGACGTTTCTGTAAACCTCGCCCTCCCGTGCCGGATTATAGTATGCCTTGTTGTTCGACGACTTAACCTGCCCGACTTTAAGGGCGATTTTTCCCCTTTCGTTAAGAAGTTCGACTAACTGCCTGTCGATACAATCTATCTCTTTCCTCAGCTTTTTAAGTTCTTCCATTTTAATTATATAATTTATATATTTTAAACAAGATAGAATAATTTACATTATGCTAATCTACCATAAATCCTTATTATTTGTAAACAGTATATTTATAACCCGAATCCCGATTTAAAAAGTAAACGGCTTTAATTTTAAATCATCTTATTGCCTTTTATATATTTCCCGACAATAAACGCCGCGGACAGAAAAACGGCGATTATTGCAAAGACTAATCTTATGGAATAAACGCCGCCTAAATACGAAAGAAAAAAAGGCCCTATGATGCCGCCTAAGTCGAAGTTGGACTGATATATAGTATTTGCGGCTACCATATCCTTCATATCCACGGTTTCAGATATTCTCATAGTCCCTATAGGAAAAATAAGTGCGTGCGGAATTCCGAATATTATTAAACTCAAAGCATAAAAACCTATGTCTTTTGAAAAAACCATCAAGGCAAAAGACAGGATAGATATTAATATGGAAATATTCAGGATTTTAGTTTTGTTTTTAATATTTCCCTTTTTCGTGAAGTACAGGAGAACTAATCTCGTTATCAGCGACGAAATAAAAAACAGGGAAAATAAAAGAGTTATTTCAAAATATTTTATATGAAAATTATCCCTTGCAAATACTCCGCCGAGGGCTACTATGGTGGCAAAGGCAATGCTGAAGGTCGTATTATAAAAAATAACCTCTAAAAACCCGCGGTTTTTAAGCAATGAAGAAACCGAACCGCCCTTTCCGGCTTTTCGGGAAGCATTTTTTCCGGAATTTTTATCGGCAAGTTTTTCCTTAATCGCATCCTTGCTTTTTAAATGGATTTTCACTGCAAAGAAAAACGCCGTTACGCCGAACATGCATAGCATAATATAAATCCAGCGGATAGGCAGGACGGTCAGAAGGGCTGAACTTAAAAGCGGTCCGAAAACAAGTGCAAGGCTTAACATTAAAGAATATATCGTAAGATTTTTTTCGATTACGGCTTTGTCGGAAACCAGATGCACTAATGACAGAAGAAACGGCATGATTATCGCCGTCGCAAAACCGGATATTACGACGAATATTAAAAATTCGGCATAGTCCGTCGAAAAAAAATACCCGAGTATTGCCACCGAAAATAATAAAAGTCCGGCTATTACAAACTTTGAAACAGCCTGGGGCTTGATTCTTATGCTTATAAGATACCTCACGGAAAGAGTGCTTACCGCGTAAACCGCCGTCGTAATTCCAACGTAAAAGAGGTTTTTATCCAGAACGTATCTTACGAAGAGCGGATTAACGGACTGTATGAGGTTAGTATTAGCTCTTTGCAGAAGTATAACGAAAAAAACAAAAATAATAGCGGGCATAATTTATCCGTTTATTCCGCTTTACCCGTATTTATATTTCCGTCTTTAATATATGATATTATAAGAGAAATAAGTTCTTCTTTGGCTTCCGTGGCGAAAATATTCTGTGCGTGCGCCGAGCCTTTGAAAAAGTGGAGGGTCTTCGGCGATTTGGTCATGGCATACATCTTTTTAATACCTTCGGCAAACTGCTCTCCTTCCGTCCCGAGATAATGGATAGGAACGTCTATAAAATCGACTCCTTCAGCGTAAACGGGAGAAAGGGCTATGACGGATTTTATTTCGGAAGGGCGGTAAAGCTTAGATGCGTTCAAAACCGCCCCGCCTCCCATACTTGAGCCTAAAAGGGTAATACTTTTTACAAAATCCAGACCTTGCGCAAACTTCACCGCGCCTATAATATCCTCTCCATATGCGTTTAATCCTCCGCTTCCGGCTTTTGAATTTCCGTATCCCCTGAAATCAAACGTTAACGAAGATATTTTATTTTTCAGCAGAACGTCGCACAAGTCGTAATAGCTTTCTTTGTTAAAAACTTTCCCGTGCGCAAGTATAACTATATCGGGATATGAACCGAACAAAGACCCGTATAAGACGCCGCCGTCGGCAGACCCGAAATCGACGTCTTTAAAATTCATATTCATATGTTTTTACCTCGAACTTATCGTCAAATAAATTATATCATATTATATTCAATTTGATGTTATTATCCCAAATCCCGATTTAGAAAATATTTAATAAATTCTAATATCCCGTCATTGCGAGCGCAGCGGACGAAGTCCAGCGCAGCTAACCAATCTAAGCGAGATTGCTTCGCTGCGCTCGCAATGACATTATTAAGTAATTCAGGTAATTCATATATAAAAATTTCTAAATCGGGATTTGAGTCTTATTAATACGACTCCGATACTGCGATATAAATATTAAATTAATATTTAAATATCGGATGCTTGTTAGCCAAAACTTCGTTGACCCTGCCAACCTTTGTTTTTTGCGGAGACTTGACCGCTTTAGACTTTTTAGTTTTAAACCTTATTTCTTTTACAGCTTTTATAAAATTATCCAGCGTCCTTATGGATTCGGTTTCCGTAGGTTCTATCATAATCGCTCCGCGTATATTTTTCGGAAAATAAACCGTAGGCGGATGAAAACCGTAATCTATCAAAAGTTTTGCCAGTTCAATAGTCGATATCCCGTTTTCTTCTATGGCTTTATCGTTAAAAACGCATTCGTGCATACATAACCCCTCTTCAAAAGGGCCGGGGTCGGACAATATTTTGCCGAGCTTCTTTTTAACGTAGTTTGCATTCAGTACCGCAAGCTCGCTGACGGAAGCGATATTTTCCCTACCCAGCGAGAGAAGGTAAGCGTATGCCCTTATTACGACAGCAAAGTTGCATAAAAACGGGGTCATTTTTCCTATAGTATTATTTTTATCTTCCGCTAATTCGTAAACCTGCCGGTTAAAGTTTTTATCCGCGCCGGCGGTATTTTCGCCGCTGACCTTCTTTACATAGGGCACGGGAAGAAATTCTCTTAAAGATTCGACGACGCCGAGCGCCCCGCTTCCTGGTCCGCCTCCGCCGTGAGGCGTAGAAAACGTTTTATGCAGGTTAAGCTGTATTAAATCTATTCCCATATCGGAAACCCTTGCGCTTCCGAGAAAAGCGTTAAAGTTGGCGCCGTCCATATAAATAAACGAGCCGTTTTTATGCATAATTTCGGCTATTTTCTTTATGTCTTTTTCAAAAACTCCGAATGTATTCGGATTGGTTATCATAATTCCGGCGACGTCTTTTGAAACAAACTTTTCCAGTTCTCCGGCGTCTAACGTCCCCGCTTTTCCGGTTTTAATTTCTACCGGCGTAAATCCGGCAAGAACGGAACTTGCGGGATTCGTCCCGTGGGAGCTGTCGGGCACTAATATCGTTTTTCTATTTTCGCCTTTCAAATCAAAATATTTTTTAATGATTTTCAAACCCGCAAACTCGCCGGCCGCTCCTGCCTGCGGAGCAAAACTGAATTCGGCTAATCCGGTAAGCCTGCATAAAATTTCATTAAAATCGTAAACCATTTTTAATACGGGCTGGATTAAAGAACCGGGCGTTAAAGGATGTAGATTTTTTATATTTTCAAGCGATGCTATTTTCTCGTTTATTTTAGGGTTATATTTCATCGTGCAGGAGCCCAGCGGATAGAAAACGGTATCGACGCACATATTCCAGCTTGAAAGCCTCGTAAAATGCCTCACGACGGTTGGTTCCGACACTTCCGGCAGTTCGGGAGGACTCTTTCTTATATATTTTGCGTCTATATATGCGCTTTCGTCTTTTTTTAAATCCGATTTTTTTAAGCCGCAGTCCGGTATGCTGATGCCTTTTAATCCTTTAGAACCCTGCTCCATTAAAGGGTCTTCGTCTAAAAAAATACCTTTTATTCCGGGAAATTTAGGCATTTAACACCTCTTTTGCATTTTCTGCATATTTTTCTATATCGCTTAAACCGTTATTTTCGGTAGCGGATATTAAGACGGCGCTTTCCGAAATAGCTATGCCGGCCAAAATATCTCTTTCCGCCATTTTTTCGATAAATTCGGAGGCGGTTATATTATTATTATGCTTATTTCCTTTTATCTTCAATTTAAGCGAAAATTCATTAAAAAAGTCTCCCTCATAAAGCGGTTCGAATAGTCCCGAACTTAATAGCCTGTCTCTTAATATGTGGGCAAGTTTGAGATTTAACGAAGCGATTTCTTTAAACCCGCTCTTCGAGCATAAAGAGAGATATATTGCGGCTCTCACGGCGTTCAAAGAACTGTTCGTGCATATATTGGAAGTAGCCGCCCCCCTTCTTATGTGCTGTTCCCTCGTCGAAAGAATAAAAGCGTAAGCGTCTCTGTCTTTGCCGTCTTTGGTTTTGCCGACTATTCTTCCGGGCATCTGCCGGACGTATTCTTTTTTTGCGGCAAAAAGGCCTAAAAGCGGTCCGCCGAAATTCATATAATTTCCGAAAGAGTTGCCTTCTCCCGCAAAAATATCCGCATTGTAAAATCCGGGCGGATTGATAACGCCGAAACTGTAAGGTTCGGTTGACGATACTATAAAACTTGAATTAGAATCGGAATGTATAAGCGGTTCAATCTCTTCCAAATCTTCTATTACTCCTAAATAGTTGGGCTGCTGAACGACTACGGCAGGGACTCTGCCGCCGTTTGCAAGTTTTTGCTTTAAATCTTCAATATCCGTCTGCCCCGTTTGTCCGTTTAATTTTATTTTTCCGATTTTAACGCCGGTTCCGCCTGCAAAAGTTTTAATAACGGAAGTATAATTAGGGTTTACTCCTTCGGAAATCAGGATTAAATCGTCCTTATGGCCGGCAGGTAAATCCCGGTTTGCCGACGACAGCCTCATAGCCGCTAAAACCGCCTCCGCCAGACTTTCGGCGCCGTCGTACATAGATGCATTTACGACGTCCATGCCGAGGATTTCAGCAATCATCGACTGAAACTCGAAGAGGGCAAAAAGAGTCCCTTGACTCACTTCGGGCTGATAAGGGGTGTAAGGAGTGTAAAATTCGGACCTCGACATCAAACCGTCTATTGCGGCGGGAACAAAATGATTATATATTCCGCCTCCGGCAAAGACGGCGGTTTTGTTTTTTGCCGGAATATTTGAATCGATATTCAAAAAAAAACGGTATAAAGCCTCTTCGTCCATCTCCTCGGGAAGAGCCTTAAGGATGCCGGCTTCCATTAAAGGAATACCGCCCAGTATCTTTCCGAAAAGCTCTTTTTTATCTTTAATGCCTAAAATGCGGTATAATTTTGCTATATCTTTTTTTGAATTTGGAAAATAGCGGAAATTATTCATGATGCGAAGAATCTATAAAAGTTTTATACGCACTTTCGTCCATTAATCCTTCCGTATCGAAATCGTTCGATACTTCCACTTCGGCGATAAAACCTGCTCCGTTCGGGTCCTGATTTATAAGTTCGGGCGTATCGTTCAGCTTGGAATTTACCGAAATCACTTTAAGTTCGACGGGGGCATAAATTTCCGAAACGGACTTAACGGATTCTATCTCGCCTATTTTGTCGTCTTTTTTATAGGTTTTTCCAGCTTCCGGAAGCGAAACGTAAACGACGTCCCCGAGTTCCGACTGCGCAAAATCCGAAATTCCGATATGATATTTATTGTTTGAATCCATGCCTACCCATTCATGCGATTTAGAGAAATAAAACGACCCGCTTTTAATCATTTCTTAACCCCTTGGCTTAATTATGTTATTAATGTTTATATTTTTATTTTAATTGCCCTTTACGTCATTGCGAGCGCAGCGAAGCAATCTTATTTAATTTGTTTATATTTTTATTTTAAAGAACCTGCTTTAAAGTTTCTGTGGAACGGCGGCGAAACTACTTCCGCTTTTTCAAAATTACCCCTTATGTCTATGAAAAAATTTTTCAAAAAAGAAACATCGACGCCCCCATCTGAGATATAAGCGCTACCTATGGGAAATTTATTTGAAGGACTGTAAGTTCCGCTTGCGATACAGCCGATAGGTTTAAGATTTTCGTCGAGTATCCTCTGCGAATGCCTCGGTATCTGCTTGCCGGAAAGTTTAAAGAAAATTAATCTTTTTTCTTTGTTTTTAATATTTTTTAACGCTTCTTTCCCGATAAAATCTTTCGCGCCTGAAAGATACTTTTCAAGACCGGCATCGTAAGGGTTTATAGTTTCGTCCAGCTCGTGTCCGTATAAAGGGAGCGCCGCCTCGAACCTTAAAGTGTCTCTCGCCCCCAGACCGACGGGGAGAAGATTGGAAAGATGGGAATTCTTCAAAAGATAGTTCCATAAAATTGCCGTTTTTTCCGCAGGTATGAATATCTCGAACCCGAACTCTCCGGTATAACCGCTTCTCGATAACAACGCTTCTACGTTGACGTCTTTAAATTCGGCGCAGCCAAACTCAAAATGTTTTAAATCTTTAATATTTTTAGGTTTAAAATTGAAGTCGAATAATCCGCATTTTCCTATTTTGACGATGTCGCTTATTAACGGATATATCAAATCCCTCGATTTAGGTCCCTGCACGGAAAGAAGTCCTATTCCGTCGCTGATATTTTCTGCCGAAACGTCTTTTCCTTTTTTCTGGAACTCGGTTTGTATATGTTGAATCCATGCAAAATCTTTCCGGGTATTTGCCGCATTCACGACAACCATATATTCTTCGCCGGAAAACTTAAAAACTGTAACATCGTCTATAATTCCGCCCTTTTCGTTAAGAATTAACGAATATACTATTTCTCCCTGACTTATTTTAGAAACGTCGGCGGTAAAAACGTAATCGACGAAAGCCGACGCGTCTTTGCCCTTTATGGTTATTTCACCCATATGGCTTATATCAAAAATCCCCGAGTTGTTCCTTACGTTCAAATGTTCTTCTATTATGCTTTTATAATAAAGAGGCATATAAAATCCCGCAAACGAAACGATTTTTGCCCCCATTTTAGCATGTTCGTCGTATAATGGAGTTTTTTTACTTTCGGCAGCATCCATAATTATAATTATTACACCCCCGCATTAAATCCTTAAATTATTAAAGTAAGTTTCAAAATATCTTATTTAATCATTATGATAAATCGGACGGAAAAAATCAAGGGCATTTTAAGAAATTTCAAGAAATAAACTTGCAATTAAATTAATTAAATTATATAATAATTAAGTTATACGAAAAAATCATCGCGGGGTGGAGCAGTCCGGTAGCTCGTTGGGCTCATAACCCAAAGGTCGCAGGTTCGAATCCTGCCCCCGCAACCAATCAAATCCGCAGTATTTAAGCCTTTTCTACTAATCCCAAATCCCGATTTAGAAAATTTATTTTCTGGCATTTTAGTCCACATCAAAGACATGCTTTGATAAACGTGGGCTAAAATATCGCGAAAGCGGTAATCCAGAGTTTTTAAACTATTGAGGTCAATTTGTTAATTTCTATCGGCAATTTTGGCTAAATCTTTTTTATTTAACTTTTTTAAAAAAACTTGATATAATTTTTATATAAAAATCAATTTTTTCACAAGGAGATTAAAATGTTTACGGCTATAATTAAAAAATCGGATCCATGGTGGATAGGCTGGGTAGAAGAAATCCCGGGTGTAAACTGCCAAGAAAAAACTAAAGAGGAACTTGTAATATCTTTAAAATCTGCTCTTAAAGAAGCTTTGGAAATTTACCGCAACGAAGCTATTAAAGAAGCCGGCGAGAATTATGAAACTGAGCTTATAGCCGTATGAAGCGAAAAAGGTTTTTAAAGCACCTAAGGGATAACGGCTGTAAATTAGAACGCGAAGGCGGCAGTCATTCCTGGTGGTTTAATCCTTTGCTAAACAAACACTCTACGGTTCCAAGACATAACGAGATAGACGACAATCTTGCCCGTAAAATTTGTAAAGACCTTGGCATACCTTTTCTTATTAATTTTTAAATATACAAACAGGCAGGGCGTTATAAGTATATGCGCCCAAGTATAGGGACTATTTGAATTATAAACCCGCATCGCAATGGCGTTAAAACTGGGGTCAGAGACAAAAAACAAGACCTTTTGCGGGGGTAAACATTGCTTATTTATTGTTATTAACAAAATCGCTAAGAATTTTAATAATATAATCTTTTAACGTTATATCGTTTTCGGCGGCTTTTATTTTTAATTTTTTGTGAAGCTCCGCAGGGAGTTGTATTCCTACGCCTTTAGTATTAGATTTTAAATCTTTTTTTGTATTTTTTTGCATTATAAGACCTTAATAGTTTTTATGAAAACTATTCTTTTTATTAAATTTAATAAAATATTTTTAATACGTATTTAAGCTTATTTAAAATTTCGTTTATCTCGCTATAAGATATAATGATAGGCGGTTTAAATTGAATTACATGGCTATTAGCTCCAACCTTGCTTTTACGGAGAATTACGCCTAATTCTAACATCTTACTAATAATAGTATCTGCTATTTTAGGGTTATCAGAACTATCTAATTCTATGCCTATAATTAGCCCCTCTCCTGTTATATTTTTTATAAGTTCATAATTTTTAGCTAAAGATAATAACTGTTCTTTTATATAAATACCTTTTTCTTTAACTTCGCTTAAAATATTCGTGTTTTCTAAAATATCTATCATCGCCATGGAAGCGGCGCAACTTACAGGATGCGCTCCGTAGGTTATTTCATGTTCGCCGTAATTTAACACGTCGTATTTCTCGTTTAATAATATTGCCGATAACGGAAAACCCGCACCTAAAGCTTTTCCTAAAGTCATAATATCGGGGACTACTCCATAAAAATCAGACGCAAAAATACTGCCGAGCCAGCCGAATGCGGTTTGAATCTCATCATATATTAAAGGTATATTATGTATATCGCAAAAATGCCTGATTTCTAAATGGTATTTTTGCGACGGCGCAACAACCCCGGCATCGACCATTATCGGCTCTATGATAAAACCGGCTAAATCGGACCCGTGTTCCTTGATGATTTTTTCAAGTTCTTTATTAAGATTATTCTCGATGTATTCATTAACTGGCGTAGAAAGAAATACCGCTTTCCTATTTTTTATATATGGTATATTCCAATGTTTTCCGCTAATTTCCATTGTGCCGATTGTTTGTCCGTGATGACTATTATTAACGGATATAATTATGTTTTTCCCCGTAAATTTTCTGGCCGCTTTTATTGCCCCTTCGTTAGCAAGACTGCCTGAAGTCATTTTTAAATTAACTCTGTTTAATCCTTCAGGGGCAATTTTAATTAATTTTTCCGCTAAATCGTTTGCAGGCTTGTTAGAAAAACGAGACGATGTAAAAGTAATCTTATTCAGCTGTCCAATAACCGCCTTATTAATTATCTCATTACATTGCCCTAATGCAAGATTTAAGGTTTGCGAGCAACCGTCAATATATTTTTTGCCGTTTATATCTGTAACCATACACCCTTTGCCGCTAACAAGCGGCGGGTTATTAGCAGTCGTATTAATAGTCGTATGCTTTATATTGTTTTTAAGCATTTATTCCCCTATCAGATCAAGAATGGCCGGATTAATTTTCCATACAACTAAACGATTTGCCATATATCGAAAGTCAACCTTCGTCATTGATATGGCTTTTAAAACCCTTCCTAAATCATTCTTCGGATTTTTCCGATTAAAAGCCAGCATTTCGCAAAGAACATCTTCTACGCTCTCTATATTTTCTTTAGACCTTTTTATTATTTGCTCGTCAATAAAAAGCTGTCTGCCGGATTTAAGATATACATCTCCTACTATCTCTATCTCCCAGCCGTCCATATTAAGTAAAACCTTATTGGCCGTATAAATTTTATTTTCATCTTTAATTATTTCTATATTAAGTTTTTTGCTTATTTTAATAAGATTGCTTTCGTCGCACCAAATATCGATATCGTTAGGTTTGACCGATATATCGTTTAGATATAAAGCTGAACTGCCGCTTATTAAATATTCCGAATCTCCAAGCATTGCTTTTAATTTATAAATTACATCATCTATCCTTAACCTGCCCCATTTCCCCACACAAACCGAACTGCTTTGAATAACTATCCGGCTCCAAGGTTCAACAGGCATACCCGGATTATTAAGCAGGATATTATCAAGTTCGTCCGCCTTGCCTTCAAAAAAGTATCTTATTACGACCTTTATCGTATCGTCCGATGTTTCGGCTTCTATTTTTTTTAATGCCCGGGAAACGAGATTAAAAGTTTTCCGCGCATCCATATCGGCTGGAATATCGTCATGAGAAATATAGAATATACTTCGTTTAATCTCATCTAACGGTCTTACGTATTGTTGTAACGCCGTTAAAAGCTGATATCCGCCGTTATGTTTAAAACCGCGGACGTTCATTTCCGGTCCTTGATAAATCGTGTCTGGTATATCCGATATTTTCATTATGTCCATTTCTCTTAACATTTCATCTGCGTCGTCGCTTGCGTGCATTAAATTAGTAATGGAGTTGTCGCAATAAAAACCGCTTCTTATCGTCCCCGCTTTAGCGTCCGCAGGGTGGCTTGCGCCTTTTATTTTCTGAAGTTTATTAAAAACGTCTTCGCCTTCCCAGAAAGTTACTAATACCTTAGAATAAGTAAAGAGCTTCTGGATTAAATGTAAATGCGGGGCATTGTCCGGTATGCTGTTCTGATAAAACTTTATTATCGAATTACCCTCATGCTGAAACCATTGCTGACCTGTGTTATTTAGCCCCGTATCCCTTTTAATTTTAGAGATAATGCTCCCCGTTAAATCGCTCTTTATCGCATCGGGTGAGAAAACAAGCATCCCGAGTTTAGACTGTTTGATTTTTTCTTTTGCAATATTATACATTATACCCCTTTTATGAGCGTCCCTATTACTTCTTTGCCGTTTAAGAAATCAAGTATAGTTTCAGAGCGAAATCCGTTCATAACGAAACAATTCATTTTCTTGGCGTTAAGAAACGCAGGAGTGCAGACATCTACTGCCGTATGCCCTAACGATTCTAGTTCTGCCGCCGTTATGCTTTTTACTAGCTTATCGGGAACGCCTATTTCGCCGTCTAAATAAACGCCGTCGACGTTAGTTAAAATTATAGTATGTTTTGCCCCCACGAGCCATGAGAAATATACGCTCATAGCATCCGACGTTATTTCCCACGTCCTTTCAAACGGGTCAAGGTCGAATATAAGTCTTGACGGGAGAATCACGGCAGCCATTTTAGAGTCGTTTGCTTTTCTGACTTCTTCAAGGGTCTCGCACGGGGTTAGTCTGCCGTTCCAAACTGGGTCGGAAATCATAAGTCCCGTCTGGTCTTGCGCTCTGGCGCAGGCTCTATGGTGAGTATCCGGATTAAAAGGATGTTTTTTATCTAAAGCCTCTATCGTGTTGTCGGTAGGTCCGCCGCCGGGGACTACCATAATCCTATATCCGTTTTCGACTAAGCCCGTTAATGAATGAATGGTCTTCCGGCACATATCCTCATAGGCGAGTATACTTCCGCCGAATTTTATAACGGCATCTATCTTATAATCCATAAAGCCTTGCATGAATTACTCCTTATTTTAATTGCTTTAAATAGTTTATCTATCTTAATTATTTTAATATTCTTTATAGTAAAAATTATATCACAAGTTTAGTTAATTGTAAAACTTTTGTTAAAATATTGTTAAAATATTATAATGTTCCCATAAATTAATACAACCTCCATAGTTAAAAATGATAGAAAAGCATGTCTTTTCCGACTCAAGAGGAAACATTGGAAAATATGTTATAATATAATCATAGAAAAGATATTTAGATAAAAAATATTGATGCTCATAAAGAGGGCATAAGATTATGAACGCTAAAGAAGATTTTTATAAATCGTTTTTAATGTTATGTTATAACGAAAATTTTTCCGACTTAAGAGAAATCGAACCTGTTCTTAAAAGAGTCGTAAAAGAAATAATAACCGTCAAGCCGGCTGTTAACCTTTTAAATCTTAAAGGTATTTATTTAAGGCGCGGAGCTTATATATTAGATATGGCAAGACGGCTCGGAGGTATTAAGAACTACGATGATATACTTAACGAGGCAAAGATTAAATTAAATTCAGATAGCGAATCCGCTGGTCTATCTTTTTTAAATAAAGATAAACCTCTTGCTCCGGAATATCAATTCGACGAAGTAGCAAAATATTGGGGATTATCCAAAGGATTTGCAATGCAGAGGTTATTGCAAATAATGAGATATGGCTATGCATAACGAAATAAATTTAGAAAAAGACAATTCTACTTCTAAAGCGGTAATATCGCTTGTTGAAAAATTAGGAATAATCCTGCCTGAAAAAATGAAAGAAACCCCTTTAAAAGTTATTTTAACAGGCGGAGCGGCAATGTCTTTTTATTCCGACGTACGAGTTTCTAATGACGTAGATGCTATTTTTTCACATAGAATATTATTGCCGCCCGATGTTACCGTTTCTTATACCGATAAAACGGGAAACAACAGAGTTCTAACATGGGATGCGCAATATCATCCTTCCATAGGACTATTACATGAGGATGCCGAAGACGATGCCTTATTTATAGCTAACCTTGCGGACGACAAAATTAAATTAATGATATTAAATCCCGTTGATTTGGCGGTTACAAAAATAGGCAGATATTACGAACACGATAAAAACGATATTATAATTTTAGCTAAAAAAGGATTAATTGATGATTCTACGGTAGAAAAAAGAGCTAAAGAAGCTTTGAACTACTATATAGGAAATACAAGATGGGTTGAAGGCAGCATTAGACTTGCCGTAGAAGAAATTAAGAGTTATCAAAAAATCACATAAATAAACTTATAGACCGCCGCGGGTTGGGCTCATAACCCAAAGGTCGCAGGTTCGGACGAAGTCCAGCATGCAAACGCACGCCGTTTGCGCTCATCCTGCCCCCGCAACCAATAAAATCCGCAGTAAATAAGCAGTTCCGCAGATTTTCCTATTGACGTCAGTATGCAAAAACCTCCAATAAAATAAAGGGGACAGATTTTATCTTTTTACATCTATGAATATATGATATAATAACAATTAAAAAGGAGATTCTATTTTAATGCTATAAATTTAAGATAAAGATTTTAAGTCTTTGCCGAATAGCTCTCTAATGCTATTTTATAGAGGTGAATCATATGAATGAAATTATATTTTTAGTCGAAGAAGATATTGAATCCGGATATACGGCCAAAGCTCTTGGATATTCCATTTTTACGGAAGGAGAAACTATCGAAGAACTTAAAGAAAATATTAAAAATGCCTTAGAATGCCACTTTGAGAATAAATCCGATATTCCGCCGGTTGTAAGACTTCATCAAGTTAAAGAAGAACTTTTTGCATATGCCTAAAATTCCAAGAGATATTTCCGGTCAGGAATTGGCAAAACTATTGTCTCAATATGGTTATAAAATCGATTGGCACAAAGGAAGCCATATAAGATTGACTGCTAAATGCAATAACGTTGAACATCATATAACGATACCGGATCACGATTTTATTAAAATTGGAACTCTTAACAATATTTTAAACGACGTTGCAAGTTTTATAGATATAGACAAAAAAGAATTAAGTAAAAAATTATTTAACTAAAATCTGCAAAAAAATATATGGAACGGATTTTATCTTTTTACATCTATGAATATATGATATAATAACAATTAAAAAGGAGATTTTATAAAGAAAAAGTCAACGTAATTTAATTGTACCTTTTTTATTCAAAAACCCAAAAGACATTTAAAGACTGTCCTTCAACAAAAAAGATTAAAAATGAGCATAATCGTGAAATGTATCTTTTACGATAAAAAAATACATTTCCAACGGTATGTAACCGTTTTCGTCCACAAATTCTAAAAATAATTTCATAGCTTTTCTTCCGTTTTTTACTTTTTTTCCTGCGACGATATAATAACTTTCAGCCTTAACGATATAAACGCCTTTCGCTTCTCCAATTCCTATTATGCTGTAATCCTGTCCGAATTCATCGGCACCGTTCTGTTGCCGGTCAAACAATATAAATGCCGATGCCGTAATTGTTATAATTATAATTATAAGCGTCATATAATTACTGTATTTTTATTTATATAAGCCCTGTTCCGTCCATTTTCTTTAGCCAGATACATATTTTCGTCCGCTTCTTTTAAAATTTCCTGCTTGTTTTTCACGTCATCGGGAAAACCCACGCCTATCGAACATGTAATTTTGGGAAGACCGGGAATAGTTAAATCCTCGACCACCTTTCTTAACTTTTTTATTATTAATTCAGCCTCCTGCACGAGAGGAACTTTACATTTTCTTACGATAAGAACAAATTCTTCCCCTCCGAATCTGAAAAACCTGTCTTCGTCCTTTCTAATATTATTAAAAATCCCCTGGGCAAAGCTTCTGAGAACGGTATCGCCCGCTTCGTGTCCGTATGTGTCGTTAAAGTCCTTAAAATGGTCTATATCGAAAAAAACGATAAAGAAGAGTTCGCCGTTAATCTTAAACTTACGGTAAACTTCGCTAAAATATTTATCGAACGAGCTTCTGTTAAACACGCCCGTTAAACCGTCTATTCCCGATTTTTCGGATAAATTTTCTATTAAACTTTCAACTTCCTCCGGCATCCGCTGCCGCATCCGCACTTGCAATTCTTTTGTTTTAAGATAGAAAGCTGTGATAAAGTAAAAATTTATCACCGATAGAATAGTAAAAATAATAGATTCCAAACCAAATCTTGCCAATAAAAAAACAAACGACAATATTATCAATACGATGCTTATAAATATCGCCATTATTTATTGTCCCGTCAAACTAATCATGCCTTTAATCAGCGGGAGATATACGCTTAAAAATATAATTAATATGAAGGCAACCACTAAAGCACCCGATATTGTAGATAATGCATTTTTGAATATCTTCATTTCGAATTCGAACAGTTCGCCGTATGTTTTAGATAATTCCATGGTTGCCGCTTCTAAATCCCCAGATTTTTCCGCCGAATCAAGATAATAAATATCCTGCGGCCTTAAAAAACCGGCAATATTGAATGATTCGGTCAGGCTGTAACCGGTTATAACATGCAGATATACAATTTCTAATTTGGATTTGTAAAAATCGTTAGCCGTATTTTCTTTAAAAAATTTTATAATCTGCATAATATCGGTTCCGCTCGAAATAAAAAGGCTGAATTCGTACATAAAATATCTCAGGAACTCAAACTGGAAAAGGGCTCCTGCTATGGGTATCTGCGCCAAAGCATTAAAAAACTTTGTTCTTGCGTTGTTTTTATTGAGAATAAAAAAATAAAAAAACGTTAAAACAAGTACGGCAAACAATCCCGTATAATAAAAATAAGTATTTTTTAAAAAAGCAAATGTATTGATGACAAAAACGGTGCTTGCCGGCATATGCGGGAACTGCTTAAAAAATTTAGCGAACTCCGGAATAACGTAAAATAAAAACACTAAAAAAGCCGCATATAATAAAGAAAATAAAAGTCCTGGATATGCGAGGGTATTTACAATCGAATTTCTATACTTGCGCTTAGAGTCGAAATATTCCGAACATTTTAAAAATCCGCCCGATAAATCGCCTGTTTTCTCGGCAGATTTAAGCAGGCTTATTGCAACCTCGTCAAACCTGTACTCTATAAACGTCGCAGACATAAAAGCGCCTTCCGAAATATTTTGCCTTAAAGCCTTTAAAAATCCAATATACTTTTTAAATTTATCTTTATAATAATAAGCTGCCGCATGTTTTATTATATTTTTGATTTTAGACCTGTATGCAAAAGCCGTATTTTGTATTTCGTCAATTTTATTATACAGCAAATTTACGGATGTGACAATACTGCCTGTCGAACGGACCAAGCCGGCAAGCTGAAAGAAGAGGTCTTTACATTCCTTATCCGTTAAACCGGCATTAGATTTCATCTTAAGCAGATTAAAGGGAAACGGAATTACCAAAACGGGTATAATGCCGTTTTCAAGCAGGCGTTCTTTTACCTCTATAATCGATCCGCCGTTTACAAGCTCAAAGCCGGTTTCGGTCTTAATAATATATTGCATATGCCCCGCTCATTTATTTGTTATCATATAATACTGGTTTATATCTATTTTGCCTTCGGATAAAAGATTGTACGCATAAGAATTAAGCGGTATAAATCCCCTTTTATTTATAAATTCTCTTTCAAGTTCGACCGGGGAAGAATTTTCGGCAATGAGCCTCATTTCGTCGTCGAAAACGGCTATTTCTATAATAGCCTTACGATTTTTCTTATAGCCGGTATAATTGCACTGAGGACAGCCGTTATGATTGCGCTCGTAAACATTTTCTATAGTATATAACGAAATTTTTTCAATTTTAGAATTTTTCAAAAACACTCTTTCATCTTTACTTAACAGCCTCGGAATCCTGCAATTTTCGCACAATTCGATGTAAAGCCTCTGCGCAGTTACCATTCTAACGTTATCTATTATTCTTGACGGTTTTACGCCCAGCGATTCGAGTCTTTTAAAACAGGAAAGGGCAGAATTAGTATGAACCGTAGTTAATACTAAATGGCCCGTATCCGATGCCTGAACCGTTAATTCCGCCGTGATATTATCCCTTACTTCGCCTATCATGATTATTTTAGGTTCACAGCGCAATACGGAACGGATTGCATCGGAGAAATCAAACGATTCTTTTACGGCAAGCTGGGTTATATTAATCTCTGAAAAATGGCTCTCTATAGGGTCCTCTATAGTAAAAATCTGTTTGCGCATCTGCGCCAGATATTTTATCACCGCGTAAAACGTCGTAGATTTCCCTGCTCCCGTAGGACCGGTTGCTATGACGATGCCGCTAGAATAGGTCCTCATCTGTTTTAACTCCTTGATTTTAGGTTCAGGGAAACCTAAACGATCTATTTCAAAAAGTTCTTTAGAATAAGAATAATGTATCCTTATTACCGCTTCGAAAATGTTGCCGTCCGAAAGCGTTTCGATAGGCAGAAACTCTATGCGCATATCTATATTGTCGTGTAAAAATTTGGAACTGGAGGGCTTTCCCGGAACGAGAGTTATTTTGCAGTAGCCCGCCAGAATATTGATAACCGCCTGTCCGGTCTTTATATCTATGGTTTTAATGGGAGAAACGGTTCCGAATATCGTATCGTAATTTATATAGAAGCCCTCTGATGTATATTTAATGCGGATATTAGCGGATTTTTTAGCTTTAGCTATAGCGATTGCTTCCCTGATTATTTCAGATGCATCCCTTTTACCCGCCGCTTTATTTATAAAATATTTTGAATTTATGGCATCGTAAATAGCGGATTTTGTTGATATCAGCAGTTCGTAGTCGGGTATGAATTTTGCGATTCGCGTAGAAATCTCAAAATCCGGTTTGTAAACCGTCACCTTAGGTTTCCCTCCGCCTTTTAGTATAATAAAACACTTATCGAGGAAGAGGTCTTTTGTATAGTCTACCAACTCTATAAGTTTATCGTCGATTTGATTAATATCTATTTCTTCGATATAGGCGCAGTTGTACTGTGAAGCGACAGCCTTCATTATGTCGGCTTCGGAAACGTATCTTTTTTCGAGAAGAATCTCCCCTAAAAGTTTACCTGGAATTATTTCCTGAAGCATGAGCGCTTCTTTCAACTCTTCTTCGGAGATGCTTTTTTGTTCCAGAAGAATCCTCGCGATAGGTTTCCATGCATAATCTGGAGGCTGCGGCTGTTCTACCGCAGTTCCTTTATCATTAGTCGTTTTATTATAAGCCGCATCCATATTCGTATCCATATTTCCCCGCTTATTCGAATTCTAAGTAAAGCGAATCGCCGGAGGAAAATGTCGTTGACTTAATGCCGCCGCTGCAAGGAACGGTAGGAGAAATAGATGTATAGCCGCCGGCTGCGGGAGCAGTTGTGCCTATTGCGTATCCATATATCTGATTTTCGAAATTATTGCAGATTTGCAATGCGGCCTGCCATGGAAAACTGGCGTTCGAAGGCGTAAATCCGATTGCAAAGGAACCTCCCTGGTCCACCGCAGGTCCTATATAATAAGAGCTTACTAGGCTTGTATTCGGCGGAGTTGCGGTATCGGTACTGGTGGTCCAGCTATTGCTCGGCAGGAGCCCGTCGGTCTGCAAAGCGGCGGCGCTTATACCGGTATAACTTCCGCCGTTCATACTTGCATATTGTTCGCAGGATGCCTTTAACTTGGAAATATTGCCCGTTATCGCGGTAACGTCCGCACTGCCGAACATACCGGTATAAATGCCGATAGAAGCGGCCGCAATAATTGCTATTATCACCATAACGATAATTAATTCGGCTAAAGTAAAGCCGCTTTGAGATTTTAAGGTTCTTAAATTCATTTTTTCCTCCCTTTAAAGTTTAAAAGTTTAAAATTTATTATTTTTTCCGTATTTTAATTTAACCGGCTCGACTTTGACCCGCAGTTCCCGTTATGACCGGTGTTATCATTATTATTAAATCGTTTTTTGTTTTTGCATAATTTACCGATTTAAAAATGTTCCCCAGAAGAGGAATATTTTGAAGAAGGGGCACGCCGTAAGTGTTTTTTTGTTTGCTCGAGGATAAAATCCCTCCTATAACCATGGTTTTTCCGCTCGGGATAACGACCGTGTCCGTTAAGCTCTGCGCAGATACCTCCGGTTCTTCGAACGTGTTTCCTCCTATGCTGAATGCCTGAAAGCTGTTAACGTTGTTGTTCATAAAATTAATCGTAACCCTGACTGTATTCTTTTTAAAATTAATTTCCGGCGTAAACGCTATGCCTATCCCCGAAAACACCTGCCCTATTATAGGGTAAGTTTCCGTCTGGGAACTTATGACTCCGACGGACTGCACCATAACCGACTGAACGTAATTCTGTATCACGCCGCTCGAGATTACCCTTGTTTCGCCGGAAATAAGCATAAGGCGGGGCTGGGAAAGGACGTTGACCGTTCCCTGCGTGGACAGGGCATTCACTACCGCCTGATTGGAACCGCTGCCGCTGAAAGTTATTTCGGGAACGTTGGATATATTATTATTGGATGCCAGTGGAAGTCCTATCGCTACACTGGAAATCTCCGCGGCATTAGAACGGAACGCGTTATTGAATACCATATTCCAATTTATGCCTGCCTGAAAATTTTTATTAAGCGTTACGTTTATCACTTCCACCTTTAAAAATACCATATGTCTTAAATCGTTTTTTACCTTATTTAAAAATTTGACGGCAGTTTTTACTTTACCCGCCGGACCGGAAAGGTATATAATCCCGTCCTTCGGGTCTATCGTAAATTCAGCGTTTTTCATTATAACCTTAAGGTTGTCTTTGATATATTTCACAAGGCTTTTCATGGCGGTAGAGGTCAGATACACCACACCTCCAAGATTTGAGGAGTTCAAACCGCCGGCTTCCGCCGTTCCGTTTGTCCCCGCTTGTCCAGCAATTCCAGTTCCTACGCCGGGCATTCCGGACTGCATCGAACTGCTATTATTATTCATATTTTGATTTATATTCATTCCTGAAGCGCCTACCGTAGAACTGAAATTTAAAGATAGGTCGGATATCGGGAGTTTGAAAATCAGCGATTCCGTGCCGAAAACATATAAGAAGCCTTTTTTAAAAGAATAGCCGTATCCGCGTTTAATAACTATTAAATTAAGCGCTCTGTAAAGAGGCTGTCTGCGGATATAGAAATTAGCCGGTTTATCGTTTTTTAAATGACGCGCTACGAGGCTTATTCCTCTGACACTCCGCATAAGAAGATTTAGAGCCGTAACGGTATTTAATTTACCGGCTAAATCAACCCTCTGTCTTAATAAATAAGGAATATGCCGCTTATGTTTTATCTTTTTTACGCGCGGAGAAGGAGAAGGCGGAGAGACTTTGACATACACTACGGCATGAACCGCCGCCGGCAAAGCAAAGAAGATAAAAACAGCGGTTAAAAATAGCCCAAATTTTTTCATTTTTTGACTCCGTTAATTTATTTTATATTAGGAATGTGCCACGATTCATACTATCCAGTTTTTGATTCAAAATAAAACAGGGTAATCTTTGGTCTTCCCGCGGCACGAAATTTTAACCGTGTTTACGCTTATCGAAAGCACTGTGCATCTGCCGAAGATCGAGCCGCTTTTCAAATATAATAAATTATTCCCGTATTTAACCGCCGCGGTATCGTTAGAAGCGCCGATAACCACAACCCGCACTCCGCCGTAATTCCGGTTTGATTTAATATTTCTAAGCATAGGGGGTAATCCGTTAAAATTCGGAGCCGGAGAATAAGGAACAACCGGAACTCCGGTCGAAAAACCGTTCGGAGCTGCAGTTTTTAGCCTGAAAAGGTCATTCAACGATTTATTTTTTTTCGCTTTTTTTACTTTTCCGGCTTTTACAGCGGTTTCTATCGCGGCCATTGAATTCGCCGATGCGGGATAAACCTTCGCCTCCTGTAATACGGCGGCTTTCGTTTGCCGGAGTTTTTCAACTTCTTGTTTTTGCGACTCATATTTATAAAGAATAACCGCGCCGGTTACGACTATCAAAAAAGCTACAGCATAAAGAACCGGTTTGTTAATTTTAAAGGCGGCCAAGTTTCTTTTAGGCTTATGCCCTTCGGGCGCAAGAGATGCCCCGTTTGACCCCTTGCCGTTTGTTGTATCTAAATCCTCTAAGCCCATGGTTATCCTCCGTAAATATTAAAATTTATGACTGCTTCCCTGTCGGTCATCTTAATAAGGTTAATTCTTGACGGGAATAAATTCTGAATGTCGCCAATAATTTTTAAAACTTCGTTAGCCGAATGAAAGTTTTCAATATCAAATTTTAAAGATATTTTTTTTAATCCATAAAAAGACCTTGAATTATTTATATAGGACGATAAAACCGGAATCCCGTTTATATTGCCGGTTTTTACCTTTAACAACATTGGCGGCGCATGAACCTCCGCAGGCTGTTTTAAAGAGGAGGCTGTTTTATAAATGAAAACGCTGTCGTTGAACCCCTTATATTTAACGTAATCGGAAAAGCTCAAAAAAGTGAGGAGAAAGGTTTTTATATCGTGATAGCCGAAAACGGTTTTCGGGATGCTTATTTTCTCAACGGCTTTAATCCTGCGTTTAAGAATTAAATTCCTTTGTAACGTAAGGGCTTTTAAATGTTTTGCAGTTCTATACTGCTTACAGATAAGTTCCGATTTAATTAAAAATACCGCCGATAAAATAATCAAAAGCACGGCGGCGAGTCTTGCCGTTAATTTTTTCATTTTATTAGCCGCCTCCTCTTATATAAAAATACAATTTAGCTTTGTCGGTCGATAAAACCTTTATGTTGTAACCGGACCCTTTAAGCCGGGTCTCCAGCGTGTTGAATATCAAGACAAAATTTCTGTAGCCGCCTTCATAAGAGCCTAAAAGGCTTATTCCTTCGCGGCTAACCGTCAGCTGCTTCACGTGCGCCCCGTTTGGAAAAAGCCCGAGTAAATTTTTAAGCCTGTAAGCATACTGGGGCTGTTTTCTTAATATATATACGAATCTTTTTCCGGTTTCTAATTTTAGTTTTTTGTCGAGCGTCGTATTGAGTGCATTTAGCGCCAGCCTGTTCCGGTTATATGAGATTATCCTCGCTTTAAGGGTTTTAAAAACTATAAACGAAAAAATAAATAACAAAAATGCCGTAGATACAAGCGCAATATTAAATTTAAAATCACGGATTTGTTCCTCTTTAATTTTTTCTTTAGGCTCTTCGTAAATAAATTCGTCTATGTCCGCAGAACCGTGGTCAAAGAGGTCGGAATACGATAAAGTTTCCGCTTCGGGTACTAAAACCTGCACTTCTTTGCTTAAGCCGAAGAAACTAATTTTTTTAAATCCCTGTTTTTGAAGTCCCGAAACCTTAGATTGTATAAGTCCGCCGACGGACTGGATGTTGGCAATTTCGGAAGACACGTTCATATACTCCGTGACGGTCGTAATTCTTACGCTTCTTTCGGCAATTTCGATAAAAATGCTTGTGCCGTCGATTTTCTTTTTCCGCAGGTAATTCAAAAAGAAAACCTGATAAGGGAAAGGGCCAACGGAAAATTGCTCATATATGGTTTGAATTACCTTAAACTCTTCGGAAAATACGATGTAGTATTCGCCGCTCTCGAACACCGAGACAACTCTGGTTTTTGCATACTGTTTGATAAATTTTTGAAAAACCGACTTTTTAGCAAAGCGGAAAGTCTTGATTTTTGTCGTTTCGAGAAGTACAGCAAGCGGCTCTCCCCGAATTGGGGTTTCTGCCTCATTAAGAGTTTCTCCCGAAAGTTCGTAAAATTTATTAGCGTATCCGTCGAAAAATTGCATATTCATAAATAGAAAAAATTAATTTAATTTTAATTATTATATTTTATTGTATCGGCTGAATTATAAGATACCCGTTGCCGTCGTTATACCCGTACTCGGAAACGGCATTACCTCCGTTGCTGCCGCTTGTGCCGCCCGCTCCGCCGTACAAGCCGCCGCTATTCCACCCGCCACCGTTGCCTCCAGTGCCGCCCGAAAGCAATCCTCCGGGACTGCCTGCGCTTCCGGAATAATAACCGCCGCCGTCCGAACCGTCCGAACCGCCTTCATACCCCACATCTGCGGTTAGCGTTTCTCCCGGTAAAACCGGCATGTAGCCAACCTGAATAGCGCCTCCTCCGCCCGCACTGCCCGGTCCGCCCACCAATCCTGAGGTGCTTGCGCCTCCTCCTCCGCCGCCCCCTGCAGCGATAGCCAGCGGGGCAATATTACCGCTTAAAAATACGGCTGAAGACCCGCCGCCGCCGCCGCCGCCTCCGGCAACCGGTATACCTAACAAACTCAGCAATGCGGGAGCGCCTCCGCCGCCGCCGCCGCCTGCCACTGTCCACTCTATTTCCGTTACTCCCGGAGGCACAGTATATGTATAGTTGCCCGGACCGTAAATTACAGGCTGGCCGGAAGGAATTAAATTTACGGGAACGGGTGGGGCCGTCGGCGCAGGAGCTATAAAACTTACGCCGTCGGCGCCGACTAAACCGCTGCCGGGGAGTTCATGCTCGATATACGTCTGATAATTATGCGGAATATTATATACGCCTATGAAATAACCGTTATTGCCGACATCCGGGCTATTCGGACAGTCAGTACCGCTGCCGATACATATAGAAACCTTTTGATTTGCGATATTTACCGATACATCGTTAGCATAGTCCCAATTTACGGATTGAAGAAAAGTGCTTGATATATAGTTGTCCTGAGACAAAGTTTGAAGATTTGCAAAGTTAGACCCGTTTTTAGCCATATATGCGTTCTCGGCGTTTTCTATGGTTTGAATTACCCCTGCAGCATATTTTGCCTGTTTGTATTGAATCCTTGCGGTAAACGTGGGAATTATGGCGGCAGACAATACGCCGACGACTATTAGCGCGATAATGATGCCGAAAAGTCCGGAAAACCCATTATTATTTTTTAAAAGAATCATAGCTTCATCCATTACCAGTTATACTTTAAAGTATATTTCATTTCGACGTTGCCTGTTTTCTGCGCCTGAAAAAATCCTATGGTCGCCCAGCCTCCGGAAACGTTTATAACCGATGCTCCGGGAACAAGACTCGCCGCGCCTTTGTAAGCCTCCGGCACCTCGGTCGTTATTAAAACGCCGGCGGACCTCACGCAGTACTGGTTATTATTCATCGCAACCTGTCCGTAACTCGGAGTAAATATAAAGGGCTTGCCGAACGGATTATTGTTTGAATTTATTTCCGTTAAATCGCCGTCGCTCTGCATATCGGAAAAATTGTCCGTATATATATGATAAATATCGTTAGAACAATTTATGCCATTTTCTTCGGTTACGGGATTATATGCGGTTTCCTGTATAATACCGGTATTTTTCTGATAATATAAATTTTCCGCCTTACCAAGATAAACAAGCTCATCAACCGTCTTATGCGCCTTTGCAATCTGCATGTAATAATTTAAAAGATAAAGTCCTCCGGCAGTTATGACCGCGGTCAGCGCTAAAGATATAATTACTTCAAAAAGAGTAAAGCCTTTGTTATTTATTATATTCATTGTTGACAACCCTTATTTCTTTTTTTTCGGGATATACGTAAACTTTATAATCAGGAAAAAGCGCGTCGAGTATTGCAGCTAAATTGCCGGTTTCATTAATCGAAACTTTTTTAGCGAGCCGGACATTTCTTGTACGAATATAATAACGGGTAAGGCGGCTTAATTTTTGGAGGCACTGCCACAGAGGCATATCGTCCGCATGAATATTCAGCGTCGGAAGAAGCGACTCATTGCCGACAACATTAGAACCTTTTATCGCCTTTCCGGCAGCCGGCGCAATTTTTTTATAAGTTCTTTGGGGGGGGGGTAAGCGCAAACCTGCTCGTTTTAGGCGTCGGATTTGGTTTTTTATTGCAGGCAGGGTTCCCCTTTTTAAAAGAACCTGCCGCATCCGCATTATCCGATAAAATTATCGTAAAAACATATAAAAACAGTGCAAAAATAAATAAATTTCTTTTTAGATTCTGCATAGAGTCCCTCTCCCCACCGAAAATTTACGTCCATTCCTATTGCTTGTAAATTTTTCAGGCAGATTACGTAATTCTTCGCATCCATCTTAATTGGGACAACTAAAAAAAATGGGCGGCAAAAAATCTACATCTCCATATTTTTATCTAAATTACCCTAATAACTTATTTATAATTTAAATTATCGGGTATTTTTATGTTGTGATTTTGATTAAGCAAAATATGTGCCATTAGATAAAATTTTATTCTATACCGCAATCAATATAGAATTTATTTGAAGGTTGTCATATTTTTAAATAAAAAATTAATTTTAAAAATATGACAAAATGGCAGATATTTTATGACAATATATCAATTTTAAAATATGCTATAATTTATCAATGAAACAATGAAAAAAAATAAATAAAAATCTATTTATGACCTATTACGGAATTAAAGATAAAAAAACAGGGCAGTTGCTGCGTCAATTTTTTAGTAAAAACATAAAAGCCAATATGTCGGTTATATCTATTAACAATATTGCCGACCCGTCGTCTGTCCATATATTTTTAACGAAAAATAAAAACGCCGCCGCATCCTTGCTGCGCGACGGATACTGCGAATATAATAACGAAGCTTATAAATTAGACGGCATAAAGGATAATTTAGAAATTTACGAATCCGAATTCAATTTATAGCCTGTCATAGTCGTCTTCGAACCTGACTATGTCGTCTTCTTCAAGATATTCCCCTACCTGCGCTTCTATAATAACCAGCGGGATCAAGCCCGGGTTTTTGAGCCTGTGAACCAATCCCATAGGAATGTAAGTGGATTCGTTGGCTCTTAACAGCGTTTCTTTATCTCCCACCGTAACGAGCGCCGTTCCGCTGGTAACTATCCAGTGCTCCGACCTGTGGAAATGTTTTTGAAGGGAAAGTTTTGCGCCCGGTTTTACCGAAATCTTTTTAAGTTTATAAAGGGCGGACTCAAGCAAAACGGTATATGAACCCCACGGCCTGTGGACGGTAAGGTGATGCGTATGAAGCTCCGAATCCCTTTTTTTTAACTCATCTACGACATTTTTAACATTATGGGAAGAGCCTTTTTTGGAAATCAAAATAGCGTCGTCCGTATTAATAATTATTAAATCTTCTATATCTATAGCGGCAATCATTTTACCGCCGGACATTATCAAATTATTTTTAGAATTAATGCCGACCATATCTTCTTTTGAATTTACGGCGTTATTGTTTTCGTCTTTTTCCAGTTCATTATAAATGGAATCGAAATTTCCCAAATCCGACCAGCCGACGTCGGATTGAATAACCTTTACTAATTTGGTTTTTTCTAAGAGAGCGAAATCTATCGAGTTTTCTTCGATTTTAAGCATATCCGCTTCTGCGACCCTTATCATCTTCATATTGCCGTTTTTTGAAGCATTTTTATAAGCCGCGGCGGAATTTTCGTAAATAACCGGACAAATCGATTCAAGCTCTTTAAGCAGTATTTCGGGCATGCACATAAGCATTCCGCCGTTCCAGTAAAAATTCCCTTTAGAAATATATTCCATAGCCGTTTTTTTATCCGGTTTTTCTTTGAAAGATAAAACGGGTGATATTAGTGCATTCCCGTTAGCCGAATTTTCCCCGCCTTTTTCAGATTTTGCGGACGGCTCCGCCTCTATATAGCCGTAACCCGTTTCGGGATAAGACGGCTTGATTCCGAACATAACGATGCCGCCTTTCATAGACTCGCCCCGTCCGGTATCTATAATGCTTTTATAAGCGGCTTCGTTTTTAATAAGATGGTCGGACGGCGTAACGAAAACCGTATCCGAGCCGTTTTCAACCGCATCTAAGCAGGACAGCGCAACGGCGGCGGCGGTATTCCTCGGAACGGGCTCGAGAATAAACCTGCAGTTTTTAACTCCTATTTCGTCAAGCTGGTCAAGCGCGATAAAATACTGGTCTTTACTGGTTACGATTATAAAATCGGCGCATAAATCTTTATTTCTGAGAACGGTCAACTGAAACAGGGACATATTGTTTATAAATTTATAGAACTGCTTGGGGAAATAAGTTCTCGAAATAGGCCACAGCCTCGTCCCGCTTCCGCCGCATAAAATAACGTTAGTCAAAATAAATTCACCTCCCTACAGAATAATAATCGAACCCGCCTTCTATCATTCTCTTTTTGTCGTAAATATTTCTTCCGTCGAATATAACCGGCTTTTTCAAGGCATCTTTAATTTTATCGAAATCCGGAACCCTGAAATCGTTCCATTCGGTAGCGATTATCAGCCCGTCGGAGCCTTTAAGCGCTCCGTACATATCTTCCGCATATTCTATTTCCGGGAAAATCTTTCCGGCATTATCCATTGCTATCGGGTCGTAAGCCTTTATTTTAGCTCCGTATGAAAGAAGTTTCGATATAATAACGAGGGACGGTGCTTCCCTTATGTCGTCCGTCTTCGGTTTAAAAGACAGTCCCCATAGGGCAAAAGTCCTGCCCGCTATGTCCCCCTTGAAATGCTTTAATATAAAATCTACGATAAGTTCTTTCTGTCCGGCGTTCACTTCATCGGCGGATTTTAAGAGCTTAAACTCATAGTTATGTTGTTTCGCAGTTTGATAGAGGGCTTTTACGTCTTTCGGGAAACAGCTTCCGCCGTAGCCGATACCCGGAAATAAAAAAGACTTGCCGATTCTTTTATCCGAACCTATGCCGATTCTGACGTTATCTACGTTTGCCCCCGTAAGGGCGCATAAGTTTGCTATTTCGTTCATAAAGGTGATCCTTAGCGCGAGCATCGCATTTGCGGCATATTTCGTAAGTTCGGAGGAATTAGTATCCATAAAATATATCGGCGCTCCGGTTCTGACGAACGGTTCGTATATTTCGTCTATAATCTCTTTTGCCGCCTGCGCTTCTTTCTTGTTGTCCTTTTTAAAATTGATACCTACGACTATTCTGTCCGGTCTTTGAAAATCGTCTATAGCGGCGCCTTCTTTTAAAAATTCGGGGTTCGATGCCACGCAGAAATTTTTAGTTTTTTTTGCGATTATGTTTTCGACCTTTCTGCACGTTCCAACCGGAACGGTGCTTTTAACTATTACGGTTTTAAAACAATCTATGGAATCTGCAATACTTTCCGCCACTTTAAAGACGTTCGACAAATCGGCTTCTCCGTTATCCTGCGGAGGAGTGCCGACGGCTATAAATATTACGTCGGATTTTTTTAATGCCTCGCGTAAATCTTTCGTAAAATACAGCCTGTTTAATTTAACGTTTTTATCCGTGAGTTCCTTCAGTCCGGGTTCGTATATCGGTATTATCCCTGCTTTTAACGATTTTATCTTGCCCTCGTCGTTATCGACGCAGTAAACGGTATTGCCAGAATCCGCAAGGCAGACCCCCGTAACGAGACCGACGTAACCGGTGCCGACTATCGATATATTCATATGACAAGCCTCCTTTCGAGAAAATTAGTTCTAAATATGTATTATAACCTGTTTGTCATTGCGAACACAAGAGATTACTTCGTCCCAAAATTGCCGATAGAAATTATTTGCTCCTATCCTGACCCCTGTTTAGGAGATTTTTTTAGGTAAAATTAATTTTTGGGACTAAAAAATAATTTTACTTTTTAAAAAAATTACCTTTTTA
>JAKAOK010000019.1 GCA_021812245.1 bacterium
TTAGATTTCCCCTGTGGCAACACAGCTAAAGATCCCTCATAGACTATGAGGTTGATAGGTCGGGTGTGTAAGCGCAGCAATGTGTTTAGCTTACCGATACTAATAGATCGTGAGGCTTAATCATTATATATAAAGCCATGAATCCTGTACTAATTTGCTTAATTTTCGTTCAATTATTTTATAGACAAGTTTTCGGTAACTATAGCATAGGGGAAACACCCGTTCCCATTCCGAACACGGAAGTTAAGCCCTATCGCGCCGATGGTATTATGCGGGTAGCTGTATGAGAGAGTAGGTCGTTACCGGATTTAATTGCCCCGAATAATGAATTTAAACAATAAACCATTATTTCGGGGTATTTTTTTAAACGTTCCTCGGGTAAGAAATCGTAAATTTATGGTAAATTTTTTATTTTCCGATAACGGTTTCATTTTAATTTCGATATTTATTTTTCTTATCGGATTGTCGATAGGAAGCTTCTTAAACGTCGTTATATTCAGACTTCCAAAAAATTCTTCCGTTGTTTATCCCCCGTCGTCCTGTCCCGAATGCAGCTCGAAAATCAAGTTTTATGATAATATTCCGGTATTAAGCTATATAATTTTACGCGGCAGATGCAGAAGCTGCAACGGTAAAATTTCACCCGTATATCCTGCCGTAGAACTATTAACCGCTTTATTAATTTATTTATTGTTTTTAAAATATTTTTATAATACCTATTTTTTTTATAAAATTAATATATCGGATATAGATTATTTTAAAAATTATCTGTCGGAACAATTTAATTATCTGCTTGCTTGCCTGATTTTTATATTGATAATAGTTCCTATCGCATTTATCGATTTATTTAATAAAATAATCCCCGATGTTTTAAATGTTTTATTGATAATTTCCGGATTTATTTTAAATATTTTTCTTCTCCATAAATCTTTTTTGTTTCCGTTGTCCGGTTTTTTGACGGCAGGGTTGTTTTTTTATTTTATAGCGCTTTTTTATGAAATTATCAGAAAAAAAGAAGGTCTTGGCGGCGGAGATATTAAATTAATCGCCGGAATAGGCGCATTTTTGGGGCTAAGAGGGGTTATATTTACTATTTTTGGAGGCGCCGTTTTTGCGCTGTTCGGTTTTATTTTGTTTTTTATATTCCGTAAATTAATAAAAAAGAACCCCATAAGCTCCGATTTTAAAATCCCGTTCGGTCCTTTTCTTTCGCTTGCTTCGATATTTTATATATTTTACGGCGGCTTCTTAACAAAAGTTTATTGCAATTTTATAAAACTTTCTCATTAAATCATTAAATTTTTTATTAAATTAATTTTTTATAATATTATATTATTTATTATCATTTGAGCGATTGACAAATTTATTTAATTATGTAAAAATTAAACCTAAACCGCAATAATATCTTATCGATATAATGTCAAATAAGGGGGCTGAATTGCATAAAATAACGGGGTTTAAAAGAGTTTTTATTTTTGCGCTGATTTTTCTATCGCCGGCTTTGCTAATTCAGAAAAAAGTTTTTGCCAAAGTCGCCGTAGGAATTTTGCCCTATAAAATTATTTCTACGCATTACGAGAAATACTCATACATAGGAAACAGCATTCCGTTGATTTTAGGCTCTAATTTGGCATCCGAAGATATCGGCATCGTTAGAAATTCGGATATCGCTTCCTATGTTAAAAACAAGCGTATTAGTTTTTCTTCGCAAAACCTTTTAAAATTGTCTAAACATTTTAAGGCGAATTACTTTATTTACGGGAGAATCGTTAAGATAGGAAAAATATTCGTTGTCCAATCCAACGTTTTCGATGCTGCCGAAAATAAGGTCGTTTACAGAAACCATATTCAGGCGCTCGGCACAAACTTTATCATCGACGATATAAACCGGTTGTCCACCGTGCTTAAAAAAGAAATTAACGCAAAGGGCGTTGCGGCTCAAGCATCTGGGGCTACGTATGCCGTGCCTGTGCCTAAAGCTATTAAAAGCTCTATTTTTATAAAACGGTTTGTTCAGAACGGCGGCGGACTTATAAAAACGGCATCTAAAAAATACGTAATTCAGGCAATAAGCACTGGCAGGTTTTTACGCAGCGGCATTCAGACCGCCGTAGCTACAAGGCACAGGGTCATTTTGTACAACCTGTCGCTTGGCGGAAGGCTTAAAAAACTGGCGCAGTATAAACTGTCCGTCAGGTCTAACGCCGTATATTTGGGATTTTATAAAATCTCCAAAGGTTATAACGCTATAGTTTTAACTAAAGCAAGGCTCGGTATGATTATATCGTATCTGCTGGTTTTCAGGAACGGAAGCCTTATAAAACTGACCAAAAATTACGGCCTGTTTTTGAGGGTTATGCATTTACCGGGTTTCGGAAGGGTCATAGTCGGGCAGAAACCGGTTTCGGTCGCTCCGTCCGGCAGATATTTTAACGATTACGCTATAGGGCAGAATTATTATCCGATAGGCCAGTTCGGCGGAAATACTTATATATACGGGTTTAATAAAAATACCGGTTCTTTAGCAAGAGGGCGGAGGCTTACCTTTTTTAACGATATAACCCTTTACGGCACCGTTTACGGAAATTTTAAAGGGAACGGTAGGAATTATCTCGTGGCATTGTCAAAATCTGGCAATTTAATGATTATAAACGGCAAAGGGAAAACTATCTATACCGGCTCAAAAAGCTACGGCGGCTCTCCTCTTCAGATCAGGGTTCCGTCTTCTAGTGGGGCCAGAAGCTCTACTTATACCGGCGGATTAATATACAGCGTTCCGGCACAGATTGAAGAATTTAGCCATAAAAATAAATTAGAAATTATCGCTTTAAAAAACTACAGGCAGGCGGCTTTTCTTCATAATCTTAATTATTACGTTAAGACTTCCGTATTCAGCCTATTATGGAACAAGATAGGATTTTATCCGGTATGGGAAATAAAGCCCATGGCGGGTTACAGCGCAGGATTTTCTATTTTTAAAGACGGCGGAAATATTTACCTTGCCGACGGAGTAGTCGAAAACCCGGGCTCGCCCCTCACTAATCCAAAAAGCTACATAGCGATTTATAAAGTTGCCCGTAACTGAAAAAGCATTGAAAATTAAAATTTTATTTGCTATAATAATAAATTCTTAAAGGCGGTGTAGCTCAGCCGGTTAGAGCATACGGCTCATATCCGTAGTGTCCGGGGTTCAAGTCCCTGCACCGCCACCACTAAAAACCGCAGTAAATAAGCCTCTCCGAAGCAACCGCAAATTATTTATCTTGACAAAAAAAGACGAAAAATGTCAAAATATGACATATATTTACTTCAATTTTACTACACTTATTTAACCGCTAAAAAGCTTTAAAATACTATATGGCAAGCGTTTACAAGAGAGGAAAAGTCTGGTATTACGAAGTTTGCATCAGCAATAAGCGCTATCAGGGCAGCACAAGGACAGCGGATAAAAGACTTGCGCAGACTTTCGCTAACTCCTTGGAAACCGACCTTGTACGCCGGAAGTTTAATATCCCGACGAATGCCTCCAAAAAGTCCTTTCAGGAATGTTACCAAGAATATTTGAAGGGCATATTGCATTCGGAAACGTGGATGAGGGAAAAAACTCACACAAGCCCCGCGCATTTTATGCCTGTCTTTAAGAATATGAACGTAGCGGATATAGATAGGAGCGCTATAAAGGCGTACCAGCCGGTTATATTACTCAGAACCCCGCCCTTAAGATAAGAAAATTAAACGAACTCTCCCGCCTCAAGACCCTTTCTGACGAGAGCATTAAAAAATTGATTGGAGGGGCAACCAACAAGCTTACTAAGGATTTAATCGCTTTTCTAATTTATACCGGCTGCCGCAAGGGGGAGGCGTTGAATCTCAAATGGAACGACGTTGACCTGGAAAACAATATTATAGCCGTTAAAGCCACTAAGACCTCCCGTGATAGGTATATGCCGGTTTCCGAACCACTAAAAGAGCTATTGGTAGGCATTGGTAGAATAGATGGTTGCGATTACGTTTTAACATAAACGGCCGCAAGGTGGGCAACTTCCGCAAGTCGTTCGCGACCGCCTGCCGCAACGCTGGACTTAAGGACATATGCATCCACGACTTGCGCCACGTGTTCGCCTCCAAAATGGTAATGAACGGTACGAGCCTATTTATTACAGGGGAGCTGCTCGGCCACAGGACATATATTCTTTCGCATGGTTTGAAAAAGTATACCTTTTTCAGCGAAAGAATATGAGATGACAAAAAGGTACAGCCATCTTGTTCCGGATACGTTAAGGAAGGCCGTAAACGATGTTTTTATGAAGAAAAAATGAAGATGAATTTTCTGTTTGTAAATACTAATATTTGTAATATGATATAATATAAAAAGCAATTTGATTAACTATGTCAAAATATGAAAAGTTATTAATCCAAATCCTGAAAGGCGATTCAGATTCT
This sequence comes from bacterium, assembly GCA_021812245.1. GTDB lineage: Bacteria > SZUA-79 > SZUA-79 > Acidulodesulfobacterales > Acidulodesulfobacteraceae > Acidulodesulfobacterium_A. Next base: position 4,444 of record JAKAOK010000019.1, read on the forward strand.
AATGTATCTTTCGACGAACTGTGCAACCTCGTAAAAAAGTTGGGTTTCGAGGAGCGTATAAAAGGCAGCCACCATGTTTTTAGAAAACAAGGGGTTATAGAAAAAATTAATTTGCAGTGCGACGGAAGCAAGGCAAAAACGTATCAGGTTCGTCAAGTCAGGGATATAATTTTAAAATATAATTTGGGAGGAAGTTTTAATGCATAAATACGAAATTATTATTTACTGGGATAACAGGGATAATATTTACATTGCCGATGTTCCGGAATTGCCCGGCTGTTCCGCCCACGGCAAAACATATAACGAGGCTCTTGGCAACGTTAATGAAGCTATAGAATTATGGATAAATACCGCTAAGGAATTTGGCGACCCAATACCCGAACCAAAGGGAGCTCGTCTTATGTATGCGTGATTATTATAGCATTAACATTCCCGTTAAATAAAAAACGGCTATTTATTTTAAACAATAAATAGCCGTTTTTACGTCGGGCGCATCAAGTCAGCTGGCATAAGCCGCCGCCTGTTTCAACGAAAGGAGCTGAGCTTTGGGTATCCGGGATGATTCGGATTTTTCAAAATAATTTTTAGGCATCTCTCCACCTAAGGAAATCCTGGATAGGCCTCTTACCGTGTAAAAGCTGGTTTATTATAAGACTATTAATAAATTCTAAAAATATTGCATGGGAAACCAAAAACGATTTATTTTGGCATTGGAAAGATAATCCCTATTTTAATTTTTTCGATATTGACAATTTCGATACTTTTGAAACAATTTACAGATTTCAAAAGATATATGATATTAAATCGCTTAAAATATATAATTTTATAGATTTGCTTAAGGCAATTAGAACTGAGTTATCGTATAACCAAAACGAGAAGGCGGCTTTTATGAAAAATATTTTTAAAAAAGTAAAATCGCAATCTGACCAATGCTTTAAAAATATTTTTGAAATTATCAATAACCCTGACGCTGACGGTTATATCGCTACTGATAATTTTCTTGATTATTCGCATAGCGATAAGTTCATTTTTAATAATGCTTTTATCGCAAACATATATTACGTAAACGCTATTGTCAAAAACCTTATATCTTTGACTGCGAAAATTACAGAAAAACAAAATGTTGAAGAGTTTTTCCATTTATATTTTTTCCTTGAGGCGTTCGGGGATGAATATGGGATTACAAAAATAAAAAAAACAGGATCCCCTGATTTCATTTTAAAATCTAAAAATGGAGATATTGGCTTGGAATTAGTCTCTATTGAGCCAAAAGATGAATTTATACCCTCAAGCCGACTTTCATCTTTGAATGAAGCAAAATGGATAGATCCGGAAATGACTGATTTTAAAGAACAGCTTAAAAATAAAATTGATAAAAAATTGAAAAAATGCCATGAATATAAAAAGAAAACCAACCATGGAAGGTTTTGGCTGTATATTCACTCTACAGTTTTGGGTGAGACCGGCACGATATATCCATTGTTTCGGCATGATATTCCTAAAAACAATTTAAATGATTTTAGCAACGAAATAAAACAATTAAATCAGCATAACTGCTTTGATAAAATTTTTATAAATGATAAAGAGCTATCTATTTAAAGGACTTAAACGATATGACTAAAACGAATAACAGCAACGGCGATTTGAATTTTAACGCTAAACTTTGGCAGGCGGCGGATAAGATGCGCAACAACATGGATGCCGCCGAATACAAGCATGTCGTGCTCGGTCTTATTTTTCTTAAATATATATCCGATGCTTTTGTCGAGAAGCGTAAGTCTCTCATAGAAGAAGGAGATGACCCGGAGGAGAGGGATTTTTACACCGCCGAAAATATTTTTTATGTTCCGGAAAAAGCGCGCTGGGATTATTTACAGGACAGCGCTAGGCAACCCGCCATCGGCAAGCTCGTCGACGAGGCAATGGAGGAGATAGAAAAGGGCAACCCCTCCTTGAAAGGCGTTCTCCTGAAAAATTACGCGAGGGAAGGGCTTGATAAACAGCGTTTTGGCGAGTTGATTGATTTAATCGGGACTATCGGGTTAGGCGAAAAGGAAAATAGGAGCAAGGATATCCTTGGCCGTGTTTATGAATATTTCCTGGGGCAGTTCGCTGACGCCGAAGGCAAGAAAGGCGGGCAGTTCTACACGCCGCGCTCAATAGTCCAACTTCTCGTCGAAATGATTGAGCCATATCATGGGAGAGTGTTCGATCCCTGCTGTGGTTCCGGCGGTATGTTCGTCCAGTCGGAAAAATTCGTGCAGGAACACGGCGGCAGGCTCGGAGATATCTCTATTTACGGTCAGGAAAGCAACCAGACCACATGGAGGCTTTGCAAGATGAACCTTGCTATAAGGGGAATAGAGGCGGATATACATTGGAATAACGAAGGCAGTTTTCTAAACGACGCCCATAAGGATTTAAAAGCGGATTTTATTCTTGCAAACCCCCCTTTCAACGATTCCGACTGGAGGGGCGAACTGTTAAGGGAAGACGTGAGGTGGGAATATGGCGCTCCCCCGCCCGGCAATGCTAATTTTGCGTGGATTCAACACTTTATCCACCACCTGTCCCCTATCGGTATTGCAGGCTTTGTCCTTTCAAACGGTTTCATGAGTTCTGGCACTTCCAACGAGGGAGAGATAAGAAAAAACATAGTCGAAGCGGGTTTAGTCGATTGTATGATAGCCTTCCTTCCCAGCTTTTTTACAATACCATGATTCCGGCCTACCTGTGGTTTATTGCCCGCGATAAGAGAAATCATAAATTACGGGACAGGGGAGGCGGCATATTGTTTATAGACGCCCGCGATATGGGTGTTATGCTCGACAGAAGGCACAGGGAGCTTACGGAAGATGATATAAAGAAAATTTCGGATACTTACCATGCCTTCAGGGGTGAAGGCGGAATATACGAGGATATTGCCGGGTTCTGCAAGGCGGCTTCTATTGAGGAAATAAGGAAACACTACCACATCTTGACGCCAGGCAGATATGTAGGAACGGTGGAAGACGAAGACGACGGAGAAATTTTTGAAGAAAAGATGAAACAGCTTGTTTCAGATCTAAAAGGGCAAATAGAGGAAGAAAACAGGCTCAACGAAGAAATTAGAAAGCAGCTAAAAAACGTAAGGTTTGAAATATGACAATGGACAATAATGTTGTTATCTACCAGGGCAAATCAGGTGCGATAGAGCTTAAGGGCGATTTTAAAAAAGAAACCTTATGGGCAAGTCAATCCCAGATATCCGTTCTTTTTGATGTAGAACGTAGCGTTATTGCAAAACATATTGCCAATATTTTAAAAAATGAAGAACTTGATAAAAATTCAGTATGTGCAAAATTTGCACATACTGCCGAAGACAAAAAAACTTATCAGGTTCAATATTATAATTTGGATGTTATCCTGGCCGTGGGTTATAGAACTAATTCCGCAAAGGCCATAAAATTCCGCAAATGGGCGACAGAAACACTAAGAAAATATATTTTAACCGGCTATGTTATAAATAAGAAGCAAGTTGCAAAAAATTTAAATAAGTTTCTGGATGCCGTTGAGGATGTTAAAAAACTTTTGCCAACAAACACGGAAGTTAAAGCTGCTGACGCAATAGACCTTATTAAAACATTCGCCTCGACTTGGTTGTCGCTTGATGCGTATGACAGGGAATTTTTCCCCGCAACAGGTGAAATAATAAAACAAGTCAAAATTACAGCCGAAAGCTTATTCCCTGTTTCGACGATTTGTATTCCGTGCCAGTTTCACTCGTTCAAAATCAAATCGGAGATAAAAAGAAAAAACTCAAGGCGTTGGGTATAGGCGCCGGTACCGGCCTCCTTGCCTCTTTTCTCTCCAAAAATATCCCGACTCGCGCGTGACTCTTATAGATATGGCGGAGGATATGCTGGAGGTTGCACGGCAGAGGTTCAAGGGCAACGCAAATATAAAATACATAACCGCCGACTATTCCCGCTATGACTTCACGAAAACTTTCGACGCCGTTATATCGGCCATGTCGATACATCACCTTACAGATGCCGCGAAAAGAAAGCTCTTTGCCAAAATATACGGTATCCTTAATCCCGGTGGCATATTCGTAAACGCCGAACAGGTCCTAGGAGAAACACCTGGCTCAGATGTCTTTTACAGAAAACTCTGGGAGGAAACCATAAGGAACGGCGGTGTTCCGGAAAAGGAAATTCTCGCGTGGAAGAAAAGGCTTAAACTAGACAGGGAGGCGACCGCCCACGCCCAGGTGAAGTGGCTCAAGAAAGCAGGGTTTGCTAATGCCGGTTGCCCTTATAAATATTTTAAGTTCGCAGTTATATTCGGGGCAAAAGATTAAGCCGTTGCCGTATAATAATTTACTTCAATTTTACTACACCATTAAAAAGTTACTATTATTTCCAAGTAATTCCAGCAACTTACGCCTCCCACACATACGGCTCATATCCGCAGCATCCGGGGTTCAAGTCCCTGCACCGCCGCCATTAAAAACAAAAAAAGACACCCAAAATTTTTAAATTTTAGGTGTCTTTAGTAAATTTAAACAATACTTTCAATTATTTAATTAAATCGGCAGGACCTTTTTTCCTGCAAGACCGTTTAGGAAAACACCCCATGCCGTATAAAAGGCGGCTATCCCCGCAAGGACGCCGATAATCCCGGCTATCGTCATTAAATTAGAGCCGGATAGGTAGTTAAATCCGACGAGAACCAGCTCTATAGTAAACAATAAAAGGGCAAGTTGCAGCATTGCCGGTTTTTTCCCAATATTTCCGCCGATAGTTGCCATTAAAGAAAAGATACCCCATAATATGAAGAACCATCCTACGAATTGCGGATTGTTCGGCGCACCGATAGCTCCTATTACCATGGTAGCAAAAGCCAATAACATAAAGCCGAACGGCAGGAATACCGTTGCGCCGTAAGTATCGTCTATGAGAAATTTAAAGATACCCACGATAATAAAAGCTAACCCCCCGGAAAATACTAACTGTCCAAATAATAATCCGTTCATGTTTGTTAGTCCTAGCGGAAACATAGAAAACAGAATTACGGTAATACCAAACGTTACAAGACCAACAGCAGTCGGATTACCAATTTTTCCATCAGCCATAACCCCCCCTTAATTTTTAAAATTAATTAAAATAATTATGTTGCATTTTTAGAAGAGCAAACTTTATACCAAATTTTTTTTATTTAATATAACGATGTTTTAATTCTATTAATACTTAATGAAATATTAAGAAGTAAAAAAAAATATATCAATTATAATTATTTTAATAAAAAATTAAATAATTATAAAATATGACATTTTGACATAAAATATGACAAAATGTCATATTTTATTAAAAAAATAACTCATATCCGCAGCATCCGGGGTTCAAGTCCCTGCACCGCTTTTACTAAAGCGGAAAGATTATCGGGAAATTTTCCGTATTTTATTCTATAAACTATCAGGGCGGCGTTAATTTTTTGTACATCTTCACTTATAGGCCGCCGTTTTCCCGTATTTTATCACGCTTTTATATTTATGTGCGGTGATAACCGCAAGGATGAAAATAAAAATTAATACTATAATATTTTCAAACGACGTTTCGGAATTTTTATTTAGTTTAATAAATCCCATCTATTTAATTATTAATTAATAGCAAATAACAAAAAAATAAATTGTAATAAATTTGAAAAAAATATAAAATTTGTTTAAAAGCTTTTTGCTTTAATAAAATTTGTTTTAATTATTTATTATGGATAAAAAACGATATTATTATATAATTATTTCATTAATTATTATTCTGATAATATCGGCGTTCGTTTTTTTATTTATTAATTTTATAAATATATCCGGTTCGACTTCAAACATTATTTTCTATCAGGATTTAATTTTATTGATTTTATCTCTGGCGGCGCTTATAGCGGCAATAAAATTTAAAAAACTCGTATTCGACGACGACCTTGAGAATATGGCTTTGACGGATGGACTTACGGGGCTTTACAATAGAAGATATTTTGATATTTTTTACGAAAATATTTTTGCCCAGAGTTCAAGATACGATATCCCTATTTCTTTGATAATGTGCGATATAGACCATTTTAAAAAAATTAACGACACTTATGGACATGACAAAGGGGACGTTATTTTAAAAGAAGTCGCAAACGTATTGAAAGCAAATACGAGAAAATCCGATATAGCCGCAAGGTTCGGAGGCGAAGAGTTTATACTGTGCCTTCCGTCCACGCATATTACGAGCGCCATAGACGTCGCAAGAAAGATAAAGCAGATGATTTTAAAGATACAGACTAAGGATATAAAGAAAGTTACCATAAGCATAGGAGTTACGTTTTACAAAAAGGAATTCGAGAACGACCCCAAAGATTTGTTAAAACGCTTAGATAATCTTCTTTATGAGGCAAAAAATCGCGGCAGAAACAGAATAATCTCGGAGGACCGCTTAGGCGATATTATAGAAGTAGAGGAAAACCCGTGGGTAGATGATTAGAGATTAAAGAAAGACGGGAGAGACGCAAAAAAATAAATATAAAGCTAAAAATTTTTAATAAAGGAGAAAGATGATGGCAAACCAGATAAATCCGGGTCATGACATTTTGGAAGTCGGACAGAACAGAATGGAATTAGTCGATTTCAGGCTTTTCAGAATGGATGAAGAGGGGGAAGAAAAGGAAGGGGTTTACGGAATAAACGTCGCCAAAGTCATCGAAATTATTAAAATGCCGGAAGATATATCCGAAACTCCCAATACGTCCGAATTTGTCGAGGGCATGTTTAATTTAAGAGGCTCCGTCGTCCCTTTAGTCAATCTTCCGAAATGGATGGGAATAGCCGAGCCGGATGAATTAGACCGGAGAAATTTTAAGGTCATTATAACCGAATTTAACAGGATTAAAGTAGGTTTTATAGTTCACGAAACTACAAAAATCAGGCGCGTTTCATGGGACGATATCAATGCGCCCGAACTTTCTTCGGTAAGTTCGGTCGATTCCAAAGTAACCGGCATTATTAAGGTTGAAAACGACGAGCTTCTTCTTTTGCTGGACTTCGAATCTATCGTTGACGAACTCGGGTTTTATAACAAAGAAAACAGGGAGATAGACTTAGAAATAGACGAGTTTGGCGGGAATAGAACCGTGCTTGTTATAGACGATTCGTCGTCGGCAAGAAAGATAGTCAATAATGCGCTTATAAAAGAGGGATTCAAGACCGTGCTGGCGGAAAACGGGAAAGCGGCTCTCGACATCGTATATGAAGATAAATACAAAATAGACGCTATTATTTGCGACGTCGAAATGCCTGTTATGGACGGCTATACTTTCACCAAGACGCTTAAATCCGACGATAAATATAAAAATATTCCGGTAATAATGCACTCTTCCTTAAGCGGCGTAGAAAATTCCGACAAAGGTATGAGAGCGGGCGCCGACTATTACGTGATAAAATTCGACCCGGTAGAATTTATCGGAACGATAAAAAAAGTTTTATAATTTCAGTTGCAATTATTATATAAAAATGATAGAAATGAAAGGTTAAAATATATTTGCAAAAAGGAGGTGAAAAATTTAATGAAAAAATTATTATTATCGGTTTTATTTTTAGCCTTGATAGCAATACCTTCCAGCTCTTTTGCCGCCGCTAAAGCCGCAAAAAAAGCAGTCGTTAAAAAGGCTGCAGCAAAGAAAGTCGTTGCCAAAAAAGCGGTAAAAACAATATCCTCTGCTAAGGTCAAAGCGGTTCAGAAGGTTCTTGCAAAGGACGGGCTCTATAAAGGCAAAGTTGACGGAATGATTGGACCCGTTACTACCAATGCGGTTAAAGCGTTCCAGAAAAAAAACGGCCTTAAATCCGACGGAATTATCGGCCCTATGACGCTTAAAAAATTAGGCGTAAAGTAGTATTTTTGATTTTCCTCCCCGATAAAAATTCGGGGAGTTTCCTTCCTTTTTACATCTTAATGTGTTATGTCTAATAAAATATTTTTTATTACCGGAATAGATACGAACGTCGGAAAAACATTCGTCAGCCTTCTATTGCTGCTCGCCTTTAAACAGCGCGGTTTGAATGCGGGATATATGAAGCCCGTCGAAACCGGAGTTAAAATTAACGAAGACGGCTCCAAAAATTATTTAGACGGCGGTTATGTAAAGAAATACGGCAGTTTAAGCGAAGAACCGGATATTATAACTCCTTATACGTTTCGGTCACCCTTGTCCCCGTATGCCGCATTGAAACAAGAAGGCGGAGACCTGTGCATTAAAGAAATCCTCTTTAAATTTTACTATTTGAATAAAGCCTATGACTATATGCTCGTCGAAGGCGCCGGGGGCATGCTCGTTCCTTTAAAGAAAAAGCATTTTATGATAGATATCGCTAAATATATAGATGCGGGTATTATTTTGGTAACGAAGGCTGGTTTAGGAATGATAAACCAAACGCTTTTAAATATAGAATATGCAAAAAGCCGCGGTATCGGCATATCCGGCATAATTATAAATAACGTTTTAAACGAAAACGACGAAAGTGTACCGTCCAATAAAGAAATACTCGGCGAATTTACGGATGTACCGATTATAGGGGATATTCCGTATCTGCCGGAAAAGAAACGGTCGGAAAATATAAATATGCTTAACGATTTGGCTTTAAAATATATAGACTTGGGAAAGATTTTAGTATAAAATATTTAAAATATAAATATTGTAAAATTAATAAAAATTATAAAGGAGGATTAAACCCTATATGTATTTCAAATTTTCCGACAGATTAGGCAAACTTCCGGTGTATCTTTTTGCCGAGATAGACAAACTTAAATCGCAGGTAAGGGCAAAAGGCGTAGATATAATAAGCTTCGGTATCGGAGACCCTGATCTTCCCACCCCCAAGGCAATAGTCGATGTCCTTAAAAAAGAAAGCGAGATAGACGTTAACCAAAAATATCCCTCGTATGAAGGGCTGTTAAAGTTCAGGGAATCGGTTTCCGACTGGTATAAAAAAAGGTTTAACGTATCGTTGGACCCGGAAACGGAAGTTTTATCCCTTATAGGTTCGAAAGAGGGGATAGGTCATCTCCCCCTTGCTTTTATAAACCCGGGCGACGCGGTTTTAATTCCCGACCCCGGTTATCCTGTGTACAGGGCGGGAACTATCTTTGCGGGGGGTATTCCATATGTTATGCCTCTTAAAGAAGAAAACGATTTTCTGCCGGATTTTTCTTTAATACCCGAAGATATTTTAAAAAAAGCGAAACTTATGTTTTTAAATTATCCAAATAATCCTACTTCTGCAACGGCGGACAGGCATTTTTTTAACGAAGTCGTTAAATTCGCAAAGAAAAACGAAATAATAGTCGCCCACGATTTTGCTTACTCCGAAGTTTATACCGGCGAAAAAGGAAACGATTCTTTTTTAGAAGCTAACGGGGCAAAAGAAATCGGAATAGAATTCCATTCTCTTTCCAAAACTTTTAATATGACGGGGTTCAGGATAGGATTTGCCGCCGGCAACGAAGAAGTCATAAAAGGACTCGGAGCCGTTAAAACCAATCTGGATTCCGGCGTGTTTCAGGCTATACAGCTTGCCGGAGCCTACGGACTCGATAACGAACTTAAAGCCGTGGAAGACAACAATAAAATTTATAAAAAGAGGCGTGAATTATTAGTCGGCGGTCTGGAAAAATTAGGATATAAAGTCTATAAATCGGATGCCGCGTTTTACGTGTGGGCGCATGTTCCAAAGGCAAATATGACGTCTAAGGAATTTGCCGTGTCCCTTTTAAACGAAACGGGTATTATCGTAACGCCGGGTTCGGGATTCGGCGATTACGGCGAAGGATATATAAGATTTTCTCTGACGCTCAGCGAAAACCGCATTAAAGAAGCTTTAGTCCGTATGGGCGCCTAAAATTAAGATAATGAAACGCGGCAATATGGACCGAAAATCCGGATCTCGCACCGGCGGCGGCAGGGATATGGATATATGTCTGGGATTAGGAAGCAATACCGGAAATACGGAAGATAATCTGCTGAAGGCGTTAAGTTTAATTAAAAGCGCGGCTTCCGTCACGCGAAGCCCGCTGGCGGGGGCGGCCATATCCTGTATTTCTCCGGTATATTTATCTTCGCCGGTCGGAAATGTTAATCAGCCTTATTTTTTAAATTGCGCCGTTATGCTTGGAATGTCCGGGGTGTCAGATTATGCAGTTTTCGGCAGACGGCTTATTTTCGTTTTAAAAAATATAGAAAAAAATATGGGCAGGAAAAACGAAAGCGTAAGATATATGCCGAGGATTATAGATATTGACATACTTTTCGTTTACGATAACGTCCAAAAAAATTTTATAGCATTAGATTTGCCGGAACTAAAACTGCCCCATCCCGAGGTTTTTAACCGCAGGTTCGTTCTTTTCCCGCTTTTCGATTTGTCTTATAATCTTAATAAGCCCTTCAACGAAGAAAGCATAAAAAAAGCCCTTGCAGAATTGGAAAATTCGGATGCAGGGGCTTCACAGAAAATATCTTATTACGGCAGATTTGACGAAAATTTGACTCGAATCTTACGCTAACGGGCGACGAGCTTCTCTTCACAGAGAACTTTATGCGGAAGCTCTTCGTCGTAAATAGATATAAGCCCTCTTTTTACTTCCATAATCTGCGGCTCTAAAGACCCGAACCTTTCGATTAAAAATTCGGCCGCCTCCTGTGGCTTTATTATGTCTCCGCAAGTAAAAATATCTACCGCCGCATAGTCGTATTCCGGCCATGTGTGTATGGAAAGATGCGATTCCGCAATTATCACCATTCCGCTGATTCCAAACGGATTAAATTCGTGAAATTTATGTTCTACTATGGTCGCTTTTGCTTCCGCCGCCGCGTCAAGCATTGCGGTTTCTACGAAATCAAGGTCGGCCAAAATATTTTTTTTGCATTTTTTTAATTCTAAAAGTAAATGCGTTCCTAAAGAATTCATTTTACCCTTACCTCCCCAGAAGATTATAAGTCTTCTTAATAAATTTTAATAAAAAGATAAAATAAAAACACGATTTTTTATTATATGTTATTTAATGAAAAATGCAAGAAAAATTTTATAAAATTTTAATAAAACACCGGCTAAAAAATATATTGATTTAAAACTTATTATATTATATATATATTAACTATAAATCAATTTAATTCTTTTTAATTTTAAGGGGGGGTAGAATTATTATGAAAAAAAGTATTTCAGCTTTATTTATTGCCGCAGCATTAATTTTTAGCGCTACTACGGTTTTTGCCGCATCCGGATCTTCGCTTTTCAGTTCGGAAGGATGTATCGCCTGCCACGCCGTTAACGGTCAGGGCGGCTCCGTAGGTCCGGATTTGTCCCATGTAGGCAGCAAAAGAAGCCTTTCCTGGCTTAAAACCCAGATAACCAATCCCGACGCTCATTTTGCCGCCGAAACTAACGTTTTTCTTAACGGAAAATCTTATACGGCTATTATGCCCAGCCACAAACATATGGCGGCGGCAAAACTTAACGCATTAGCCGCTTATCTTGAATCCTTAAAGTAGTATAAAGCATAAAGAGCTTTCCAAATTATTTATTCCGTGCATCGTCCGTTATCTAACGGACGATGTTTTATCGTTTTTATTATTATACGGGTTCTTTGCGGGTTAAAATTAAAACCTCCTGCCGCCGAAAAAGGCCGGCGGAGGTTTTTTCTTGACGGTTATTCGGATAAATTGATATAATTAAAAATTAGAATTTATTAATCTTAGGCCCTTTAAATTAACCCCTATTTTTAAATATGGAACTGGAATTAACCGACAAAAAAATATTAAACATACTGCAGACCGATTTCCCTATTTCCGCCCGCCCGTTTTTAAGTATCGCAAATCTTACCGGCATATCGGAAGAAGAGGTTTTAGGCAGAATATTAAATTTAAAAAGCAATAAGATTATCAGGCAGATAAGCGCTATATTCGATTCCCACAATATAGGATACAAAAGCACGCTGGCGGCGTTTAAAGTCGAAAGCGGTCTTGTGGATTCCGCGGCAGGCATTATTAATTCTCATAGCGGCGTCAGCCATAATTACTTAAGAAACAACGAGTACAATATATGGTTTACTATTACCCTGCCTTCCGAATATTCGCTCGAAGACGAGATTAAGCTGTTGAGCGAAAAGTCAGGCGCATCGGATTATTTAATACTTCCTACGCTCAGGCTGTTTAAGATAGGCGTTAATTTTGATATGACGGGCGAAGAGTCTTCCCCTTTTAAATTTTTTTCGCATGACGATTTTAAAGCCGATTCCGAGATAAAAATTACCGATTTTGAAAAGCTATGCATTAGAGAGCTGCAAAAAGACCTTGAAATCACCGCCGAACCCTTTAAAAATATGTCGGCAACTTTAGGGATTTCTCAGGAAAAATTATTAGAAACTATAAAAAATTTTATAAGCGATAAAAAGATGCGCAGATTTGCATGCGTCCTGTATCATCAGAAAGCCGGATTCAGCTATAATATTATGGGCATATGGAAATCAAAGCCCGAAGAAGCTGAAAAAAACGGGAAAATTATGTCTTCTATGAGGGAAGTTTCCCATTGCTATCAAAGACCGGTATATCCGGGAAGGTGGGAATATAATATATTTACTATGGTACATTCAAAATCCAAAGAAGATGCCCGTAACGTTATGCAACAGATTTCTTCGCTTACGGGGCTTAAGGATTTCGATGCCCTTGAAAGCACGAAAGAATTTAAAAAAGTAAGGGTGCAATACTATGTTTAATCAAACCGAACTGCTGAAGGAGTTCTTTTTATATCCTTTAATCTTGTGCTCTATTATTGCGCTTGCGATTATAATAGAACGTTTTTACAATCTCAGGAAATCCAAAATATTTCCGGAAGAGTTTCTAGTTAACGTCGAAAAATCCTTAAAAGACGGCGATATCGAGAAGGCTAAAGGCATGTGCATAACGGCAAAAACTCCTATAGCAAAAATTTATCTTTCCATCATAGACAACTATAAAAATTCCATAGATACGATAAAATTAGAAGTCGAAGAGTCAGGCAAGAGGGCATACTTAGACCTCGAAAAAAATCTCGAAGGATTGAGCGCCATTACGACCGTAGCCCCGCTTCTGGGGCTTCTTGGAACTGTCGTAGGCATGATTAAGGCTCTTAGCGCCGTATCTTATCAGAGCGGAATCACGAATCCGCACCTTCTGGCGCTCGGCATCTCGGAAGCGCTGTATTCAACCGCCATAGGGCTGGTAATCGCCATAATATCTTTTTTATTTTTTAAATATTTTGCTTCTAAAGCGTTTAACTTTGGAGCGGCAATGGAAGATACCGCATCAAGAGTTATATCTTTTATGAAAAACGATTGATTATCTAAAATAGGTAGTAAAATATGAAGTTTACATCTAAAAGAAAACCCGACCCCATAATAAACGTTATCAATATGGTGGACGTTTTCTTAACACTGTTGATATTTTTTATGATGACCACGACTTTTACTTCGAGCTACGGCATAAAAATTCATCTGCCTAAATCCGGCGTAAAATCTTTTACTTCATCTAAAAAACCTATAACCATTTATATAACGAAAGCGGGCAAAATATTTTATAAAAACAAAGAGCTGTCCGAAAAAGAACTGTCTTTATTTTTGAAAAATATTAGGACTGCGGGAAGCAACCCCACGATTATTATAAAAGCCGATAAAGAATCTACCGCCTCAAGCATCGTAAACGTTATGGGTTTAAGCATAGAACACGGGCTTTATAAAATTGCCATCGCGACAAAGAAGTAAAAATAAATAATAATAGGATATATAACGGAGGTTTAAACTTGATAGACAGATATTCCCTTCCCGAAATTTCGAAAATATGGTCGCTTGAAAATAAATATCAGATGTGGCTTAAAGTCGAACTTGCCGTCTGCACGGCATATAACAAAATAGGTAAAATCCCCGATGCTTCATACGACAACATTATTCAAAAAGCCAAATTTAACGTAAACGATATAGAAGAGATAGAGCGCGTTGCGAGACACGACGTCATAGCGTTCTTAACCGACGTGGCAAAATACGTCGGCGAAGACTCTAGGTTTATTCATTTAGGGCTTACTTCTTCCGACGTGGGCGACACATCCTTTTCTTTAATATTAAAAGAAGCGCTCGAACTTATTCTGAAGAAAGTCCGGACTCTCAGGGAATCTCTCAGAAATCAGGCTTTAAGGCATAAATTTACGCCGGTAATGGGAAGGACACACGGAATACATGCCGAACCGATCACGTTCGGCTTTAAACTTTTGATATTTTACGAAGAAATTAAAAGGGCGGAGGAAAGGATTAAAAACGCCGTTCATTCTTCATCTTTCGGCAAACTTTCGGGGGCGGTAGGGACATATGCCAATATACCTCCGGAAGTAGAAAAGACCGCGTTAGAACTGCTCGGGCTTAATAATATTTTATCGAATCAGGTTATCCAAAGAGACGTTTATGCCGACGCTTTTTATGCGCTTGCATCTCTCGGCGCTTCCTGCGAGAAAATAGCGCTTGAAATCAGGCATCTTATGAGAACGGAAGTTTCCGAAGTCGAAGAGCCTTTTGCGCCGGGTCAAAAAGGTTCGTCCGCTATGCCCCACAAAAAAAACCCGATAATATCCGAAAACATCTGCGGACTTTCGAGAATCTTGAGGTCTAATCTTATAGCGTCTTTAGAAAATATACCGCTGTGGCACGAAAGAGACATATCCCATTCGTCCGTGGAAAGAATTATAGCGCCCGATTCCACTATTCTGGCATATTACATTCTTCACCAGCTGACGTATCTGATAGACAATTTAGTCGTCAATAAAGAAAATATGCTTAAAAATATAGATTTAACCAAAGGGGTTATTTTTTCCCAGAAAGTATTATTGTCTTTAGTGGATAAAGGCATGTTAAGGGAAGAAGCCTATAAAATAGTCCAGAAACTTGCCCACGAATCTATTCAAACGCAGTCCGGCTTTAAAGAATTATTAAAAAACGACCAGGCGGTGCTGCGTCTTTTGCCGCCGGACGAAATAGAAGCCATATTCGATATAAATTATTATTACAAATATATAAATTATATATTCGACAGGTATAACGCCGAATAGGCGGATAATACGATACAAAATGCGAACGCGAAAGTCGAAATTAGAGAGGAAAAAATGACGAAGAAAGCATTTATCAAGGTTATGCTGAAAGAAGAAGTCCTGGACCCGCAGGGTAAAGCCGTTCTATCCGTTCTCAAGTCTTCCGGTTATAACAATGTTAAAGACGTCAGGGTAGGAAAATATATCGAAATAGATATGGAAGACGGTAAATCCGGTTCGCTCGAGAACGAAGCCGAAGAAATTTCCGAGAAAGTCCTGT
Organism: bacterium; assembly: GCA_021812245.1. Lineage (GTDB taxonomy): Bacteria > SZUA-79 > SZUA-79 > Acidulodesulfobacterales > Acidulodesulfobacteraceae > Acidulodesulfobacterium_A. The sequence continues at coordinate 19,836 of JAKAOK010000019.1, forward strand.
CAAATCCGTTAATTGAAGAATTCAGCATAGAAATTAAATAAAATAAATAAAGATGAATAATAAAAACATAAAAGCGGGAATTACCGTTTTCCCCGGTTCAAACTGCGATGCCGACGTTTACCGAGTTTTAAACGCGGTATTCGGCGTAAACGCATCTTTTATATGGCATAAAGACAAAATCAAAGACCTTAAGAAATATGATTTCATCGTAATCCCCGGCGGGTTTTCCTACGGCGATTATTTAAGGTCGGGCGCTCTTGCCGCAAGAAGTCCGATTATGGAATTAGTTAAAGACTATGCGGTTAAGGGCGGGATAACGCTCGGCATATGCAACGGCTTTCAGATACTTCTGGAGGCGGGGCTTTTGGGCGGAGTTATGCTCGCAAACGATTCTTTGAAGTTCGAGTGCAAAGACGTTTATTTAAAGACGCTCAATACCGATACGCCTTTTACCTGCGCCGTCAAAAAAAATTCCGTTCTTAAAATGCCTATAGCCCACCATGACGGCAACTATTTTGCGACGGGGAGCATAATAGGCGGCTTGAATAAAAAAAACGGCATTATTTTTAAATACTGCGATGAAAAAGGTCAAATTACCGCAGGTTCTAATCCTAACGGCTCTTTGCATAACATCGCCGGAATTTCAAACGAAACCGGCAACGTAATGGGGCTTATGCCCCATCCCGAAAGGTCTTCGGAAAAAATTCTCGGAAGCGAAGACGGCGGTTGGATTTTTAAATCTATGATTAAATATGTAAAGGAAAAATAAAAAAAATAATAAAATAAAATGAATAAAACGAAAAGATCGACGGAAAAACTTTTCGGCTTATCGGTCGAAGAATACGAAAAAATATCCGAACTGTTGGGGCACGAGCCGGACGGTTTTGAACTCGGCATATTTTCGGCTATGTGGTCTGAACACTGCTCTTACAAAAGTTCCAAAGTTTACCTTAAAACCCTGCCTACGGAAGGCGGCAAAGTCCTGATAGGACCTGGTGAAAATGCAGGCGTCGTAGATTTCGGGGACGGCGACGTTCTCGTTTTTAAAATGGAAAGCCATAACCACCCGTCTTTTATAGAGCCTTTTCAAGGGTCTGCAACAGGGGTAGGCGGCATTATGCGGGATATTTTTACAATGGGCGCAAGACCGGTGGCAAACCTCAATTCTTTAAGGTTCGGTAGTTTTTCGCATCCGAGGACGCCTTACTATCTTTCCGAAGTCGTTAAAGGAATAGGCTTTTACGGAAACTGCATGGGCGTGCCTACGGTAGGCGGCGAAGTCGTGTTCGACGAGTGTTATAATGACAATATATTAGTAAACGCTTTCACGATAGGAATAGCGAAAAAAGACGGCATATTTCTTTCTTCTAAGTGCGAAGTAGGAAATATCGTGGTTTACGTGGGCTCGGCAACGGGAATGGACGGCATCCACGGAGCCACTATGGCTTCCGAAGAGTTCGATTTAAAAAAGAACAAAAAAAGAAGCACGGTTCAGGTAGGCGACCCCTTTACCGAAAAACTTCTTCTGGAAGCATGCCTCGAAGCGATGGAAAAAAAGCTGATAGTATCTATTCAGGATATGGGCGCCGCCGGCTTGACCAGTTCGTCTTTTGAAATGGCGGATAAAAGCGGAAAAGGAATGCTCATAGACTTAGACGCCATACCGCTAAGGACCGCCGGAATGACGCCGGTCGAAATGATGCTTTCCGAATCGCAGGAAAGAATGTTAATCGCCTGCGAAAAGGAAAAATTAGACGAATTAAAAGCCGTTTTCGATAAATGGGGACTAAACTGCGTTAAGGCTGGAGAAGTAATAAAGGAAAAAGTCATTAAATTTTATTATAATTCAAAAATTTATAAAACGCTCGACGTCGATGTCATCGTTAACGGACCCGAATATAAAAGACCGGTAAAAAAACCGGAATATTTAAAGGAAATAACGCCCGTAAAAATAGATAATTATAAAATACCGGAAAATCTGAACGATATTGCCGTTAAAATTATAACCCACCCCAATATAGCCTCTAAAAGGAAGGTCTTTACCCAATACGACTATACCATAGGAACGGCTACCGTAGTTCCACCGGGTTTTTCGGCGGCGGTTTTAAGGGTTAACGGAAACAAAGGCTTTCTGCTTAACGCAGGCGGAAATTCCAAATATACCTATTTAAACCCCTTTACGGGAGGCGCGCTTGCGGTAACGGAATGCGCCCGTAATATAACCGCCTGCGGAGGTTATCCGGCTGCGATTACGGACTGCCTTAACTTCGCAAGCCCCGAAGACCCCGAAATTATGTGGCAGTTCGCCTCGGCGGTAGAAGGCGTAAAATCGGCGGCAGTTAAATTAAATACTCCCGTTATAAGCGGAAACGTCAGTTTTTACAATGAAACGGCAAAAAAAGACGGAGACAAAACATACGTTTCCAAGATTTATCCTACTCCGGTAATAGGGATGCTCGGATTTATAGAAGACGTCAATAAAGCCTTAACGCCTTGCTTTAAAGACGAAGGTGATGAAATTTACCTGCTCGGTTCGTTTAAAGGCGAACTCGGCGGCAGTTTATATATGGAACTCGCATACGGGGATTTCCGGCAAAAACCGGCAGATTTAAATTTAGATTACGAAGTCCGCCTCCAGAACTGTTTGAGGTCGTTAATAGAAAAGGGATTCTTGAAGAGCGCCGCCGACGTCAGCGAAGGAGGAATTTTTACCGCTCTGGCGGAAAATGCAATAACCAATCCGGAAAAAATCCTCGGATTTGCCGTAGATTACGATATTAAGGCGCACGGGCTTAGAATCGACGAATTTTTATTTTCTGAGTTCGAGCAGGCGTTTATAGTAACTATGGATAAAGAATTAAGCGGGCGGCGGGAGTCCGGCATTGCCGTAATTCTTAAGGAATACGGCATAAAATTGGAAAAAATAGGCGCGGTCAAAAAAAACATAATGAAAATTAACGGCATAATAGACTTAAAAAGTGGTAAAATAAAAGAAGGGTACTATTCGGTAATTTAACTTTAATAGTAATATTATTTATATTCTTAAGTAATTCTGGATTCCTGCGTAAGCAGGAATGACATCCGTTGGATGAAAAGTTAAATCCTCTCAATGTCATTCCTGCGTGAGCAGGAATCCAGAAAAATAATTTCTATAGGCAATTTTGAGTAAAGCAGGGGCAATCATTACAATTTAAAAATTACGGGGGCGGCGGTTTTTAAAAATGGAAGAAATAAAAGACGAATGCGGCGTATTTGGCATATATAACAACGAAGAGGCGGCTAAAATTACTTACCTCGGGCTTTACGCCCTTCAGCACAGGGGGCAGGAATCCTGCGGCATCGCGTCTTCGGATACCAATAATCTCTATTTCCATAAAAGCCTTGGTCTCGTGAACGACGTATTCAAAGAAAACACGCTGTTGCAGCTTAAAGGCAGAAATGCCATAGGACACGTCAGGTATTCTACCGCCGGCGAAACGCTTCTTAAAAACGCTCAGCCGCTTGTCGCCGACTACTATTACGGCTCTATCGCCGTAGCCCATAACGGAAATATTACTAACGCCCGCATAATAAAAGACGAATTAGAAGAAAACGGTTCTATATTTTCCTCCACTTCCGACACCGAAGTCGTAATTCATTTAATAGCTTCATCGACGGAGAGCCTGCTTATAGACAGAGCGATAAATTCTTTAAAAAGGCTTAAAGGCGCATATTCTTTTCTTTTTCTTTCCGAAAAAGAGATAATCGCCGCAAGGGACCCTTTCGGCTTCAGACCGCTCGTTATGGGAAGGCTTAACGGTTCGTTAGTTTTTGCATCCGAAACCTGCGCGCTCGACCTTATAAACGCCGAATATATAAGGGACGTCAAGCCCGGCGAAGTCATACTCGTGAACGGCGAAGGAGTAAAAAGCTTTTTTCCTTTCAGGTTGGAAAAAAATTCTAACTGCGTCTTCGAACTTATATATTTTTCGAGACCGGACTCCATTTTTAACGGCAAATCCATTTATAAGCTCCGCCTTCAAATGGGAAAAGAACTTGCAAAAGAATCCACTCCCGATGCGGATATCGTAATACCCGTTCCGGATTCCGGAGTGCCTGCCGCTTTAGGATTTTCAAAAGGCTCGGGAATAGATTTCGAAATGGGGTTTACCAGAAACCACTATGTAGGCAGAACTTTCATAGAGCCTAAAAAATCCATAAGGCATTTCGGCGTCAAGGTAAAATTAAATCCGGTTCCCGACGTTATCAGGGGCAAAAAAGTAGTGGTGGTGGACGACTCCGTCGTCAGAGGGACTACGTCGAAAAAAATCGTCGATATGCTTAAACTTGCCGGAGCAAAAGAAATTCATCTGCGCTTAAGCTCTCCTATGGTGATAGCCCCCTGCTTTTACGGAATAGATACCCCCGTTAAAGAAGACCTTATGGCTTCTAAATATACGGAAAAGGAGATAAACGCCAAACTTGGAGCTACGACCACGAGATTTCTTTCCATAGACGGATTAAGAAGAGCCGTGGGGAACGGCATAAACTTCTGCGAAGCCTGTTTTTCAAACATTTATCCTCAGGAAATCGACTGCGAACCCGAATACGAAAACCAGACGCAGTTAAAACTTTTCAGCAAAGAAATTTTTTAAATTAAAATTAAATTAAATATTTATCGCTTAAAAACAATATAATGAAAGACGTAAAGGGAACTAAAGCCGCAGTATTAAACGCTATAAAGACCCTGTGCTATGAAAAAAAAGAATTTACCCTCGCTTCCGGGAAAAAGAGTAATTTTTATATAGATTTGCGGCGGATTTCTTTCGACGGGGAATATTTATATTTAATCGGAAAATTGTTATACGACGAAATTAAGAATGCTAAAGATTTAAAATTTTCGGTTATCGCGGGCGTTCCGGTAGGCGGCATCCCGTTGATTTCGGCAATACTGGCGGCGAGTTTTTTAGACAAAAACCCTTTAAAATCCGTCGTTATCAGAAAAGAAAAAAAAGAATACGGCAAAGGAAACCTCATTGAGCCGGTTCAGTTTTTATCCAAAGGGGCGAATATTTTAATAATCGAAGACGTCGTTACCACCGGCGGCTCTATTTTAAAAGCCGTAAAAAACGCAAGGGAAGAGGGCTATGAGATAACCGACGCCGTCTGTATGGCGGACAGGCAGGAAGGGGGAGCCGAACTTCTCAAAGAAAACGGCATCATTCTCCGCGCCGTTTTTACTAAAAACGATATAGCGGTATAATTATGAAAAAAACAGTTTTTTTAATTATCTTATTTTTTGTCGTTTCCGCTCCTCTGTTTTATCTTTCCGGGTGCTCTGTTTTCAGCTCGCTTGGGATTCCTTCGGCGGTCCAACCTTACGGCGGATACAAGTCCGCCCTGCGGAAAGCGACCCGAAAAGCCGATATTTACAATAAACTTAATACGGTAATGTTTATAAGGGCTACGTATTTTAATAAATCTTTCGTCCATGCTTATGAAAAAGAATATTATAATTATTATATGAAAAAGCCCGCCGGCTTAAAAGAAAATTTGAGCAAATACATTACGCTGTTCGTTTCGATTTATACTCCGGAAAAATCTTATAACAATTTAGATTCAAACCGTTCTATATGGATGGTTTATTTAACTAACGACGAGGGCGAAAGCGTAATGCCCTTTAGTATTAAGCCTTCCCAGAAAAAAAGGGTGTTTTTAAAGAAATTTTTTCCTTACGTTACGGACTGGTCGAAGCAGTATATTATGAAGTTTCCTAAATATTACGATAAGAAGGAAAATAAATTGTTTTTGAATCCCCGGGTAAAATGGATAAAACTTATAATTACCGGAGTAAACGGGAAAGCCGTATTGAAGTGGAACCATGCATTTTAACGTCCTCATTATAGGTTCGGGAATAGCCGGACTTTCCCTTGCAAACAGGTTCGACGAATCCGTTTCCGTCGGTATTTTTACGAAAAAAGAAGAAGCGGAATCAAACACGAACTATGCTCAAGGCGGACTCGCCGCCGTTATGAACCTCGGCAAAGATTCCTACGAAAAACATATTCAAGACACGTTGACCGCCGGAGACGGACTTTGCGACGAAAAAATCGTCCGAATGGTCGTGGAAGAAGGACCTGGCGTAGTAAAAGACCTTTTAGACTGGGGCGTTAAATTTGCGAAATATTCCGAAAACAATAAAGAATTCGACCTCGGCAGGGAAGGCGGACATTCCGAAAGAAGGGTCCTTCACGCCGGAGATATTACCGGAAGGGAAATAGAAAGAGCGCTGGTCGAAACTTCCAGAAAAAAACCGAATATAAAAATATTCGAAAACCATATAGGCATCGATTTAATTACTACGCGCAAGCTTAAAATAGAAAGAGAAAAGGAAAACAGGGTTTTAGGCGCATATTTTTTAAATAAAAATACCGGCGAAGTTATAACCGCAGGCGCAGACTTCGTCGTTCTTGCCACGGGAGGCGCGGGGAAAGTTTTCCTCTATACTTCCAATCCCGATATATCTACGGGCGACGGAATAGCGATGGCGCGCAGAGCCGGAGCTAAAATAGCCAATATGGAATTTTACCAGTTTCATCCCACGATACTTTATCATCCCGAAGCAAAGTCGTTTTTAATATCCGAAGCGCTGAGAGGAGAGGGCGGAACGTTAAGATTAAAAGACGGAACGCCGTTTATGGATAAAGTCCACCCCCTGAAAAGCCTTGCCCCCCGCGATATAGTCGCAAGGACGATAGACTTCGAACTTAAAAAGACGGGGGACGAATGCGTATATCTGGATATGACGCATAAAAGCAGGGAATTTTTAGAAAAAAGATTTCCCGATATATTTAAAACCACGTTAAGTTTCGGCATCGATATGTCCAAGCAATGGATTCCGGTGGTTCCCGCCGCCCATTACCTTTGCGGAGGGGCGCTGACCGACGAAAACGGTTTAACGTCTATAGGCGGCCTTTACGCTATAGGCGAAGTAGCCTGCACTGGGCTTCACGGGGCAAACAGGCTTGCGAGCAATTCTTTGCTGGAAGGATGCGTTTTTGCTAAAAAGGCGTATGAAGCGGTGGTAAAGGAAAATGCCGGAAGCGGAAACGGCGGCAATATCGTTCTTCCCGAATGGAAAGACTTCGGTCTGACGGGCGGCGACGAAATGATAGTAGTTTCCCATAACTGGGACGAACTCCGCCGGACTATGTGGAACTATGTAGGCATCGTCCGTTCCGACAAGCGTCTCGAAAGGGCAAAGAGGCGCATAGACAACCTGCTGGCGGAAATCAAGGAATACTACTGGAATTTTAAAATAACTACCGACCTGCTGGAACTCAGGAATATAGCCGAAGTCGCAAACCTTATAATAACTTCCGCGATATTAAGAAAAGAGTCGAGAGGCACGCATTACAATATAGACTATCCGAACAAAGACGACAAAAACTTCAGGCATCCCACGGTGCTGTAATTTAATGCCAAAAAAATATTGACATGGTTTCGGGCTTAGAAGTATAATATAATTAAAGAGTATTTTACGTTTACTTATTAATTTTTTAAAAGGGGGATTTTATGGAGATAAAAGGAAAAGCTGGTAATGACGCGTTTACACTTATAGAGCTTGTTATGGTCATTCTGCTTATAGGCATTTTGGCGGCGGTCGTCCTGCCGAAATTCGTAAATTTAACCGGCTCGGCAAACAAGGCGGCTTCGCAGGGAGTAATAGGGTCGTTGGGCGAAGGGGTAACGAGCCAGTTGTCGAAGGATTTGGTGAACAATGATTTGAGCAGTTATATTGTGGTAACGGGATTTACTAATAAAGCCGCAGGAACGATAACTTTAGAACCGATTTTGCCGACGGCTAATGCGGCGGGAAATAATCCATACGCTAATCCATTCTTAAATTTGCCGAATTATACTACGCCGGCAAAAGGCTCGCTTGGCACAGGCACGTCGTATAATATAGTAACTGCCGCACCCACCGTTCCGGTCGTTGCCGGCACGGATAGTGGAGATTCTTGGTGGTTGGATTATGCGAATGGTACGGTAACCGGTCCCGGTCAAGCGACGCCTCCGGTTAGCGCGGCTTTTACCTGCGATAACGGCAGTACAACCGGTCCAGCTTCGACAGTTGATGTTCCCCTTAACGAATATACCAAACAGATAGCCAACATCGACTATATTTACTCTAATGGTTCTACCGAAGACAGCTACGTATATTATATAGTCGTATCCGGTAACAACAACATCGAAGGTTTATATATGGTTCCTTGTCAGTAAAAAAAATAAAATTTAAAGGTGAATTTAAAGGTGTCAGATTTATTTATTCTCTTACTCCCGACTGCGTTTGCCGCAAATTAAAGGGGTCTGATTTATTTATTATCTTACTCCCGACTGCGTTTGCCGCAGCCGGGAGTTCTTGTTTTTTTCTCCAATTTCTATTCCTACTTCCCCCTTTTCCCCATTCTTTCTTCAATTAAAGGGGACAGATTTATTTATTCACTTACTCCCGACTGCGTTTGCCGCAGCCGAGAGTTCTTGTTTTTCTCCCATCCCCCCTTTTTTTCCATTCTTTCTTCCACTTCTTTTTTACCTTAACCGAAACGCAACGTAAATTTAACGTATTTGTAATAATTCCGTCATAATCCCTTAACAATCGGTATGTTATTATGTCTTTCAAATATATTTTTTTTTATGTT
>JAKAOK010000044.1 GCA_021812245.1 bacterium
TATACGAAAAAAATATATAATAAAATTTTATGAAAATAGAATTAAACGGAAACGAATATATAGTCGAACAAAACGGTATTACGATTCAAAAACTAATCGACGAACTCAAACTTAATATAAAAAGCACCGCCGTTGCAGTAAATAAAACCATAATTTCCAAAAATTGTTACGCAGAGTTCACGTTAAAAGAGAACGATAAAATAGACATGGTAACTATAGCTCCAGGCGGATAAAAAAAGGTGTCAAAAAAAAGGTGTCAGATTTATTTATTTTAATTTAAATAAAATAGGAGGTTATATAAAATGATGAAAAAAAAAGACGATATTTTAAAAATAGGAAAATACGAGTTTAACTCGAGACTGCTTATCGGAACAGGAAAATATCCCGACTTTCAAACAATGAAAGAGGCGGCGGATATTTCCGGAGCAGAAATAATAACCGTCGCCGTAAGAAGAATCGATTTTAACGCCAAAGAAAATTTATTGTCTTATATTGACCTAGATAAGTATATTCTTCTGCCGAATACCGCAGGATGTTACACGGCGGAAGACGCGGTAAACACTTTAATGCTTGCGAGAGAATTAGACGTTTTTAGAACAGACCTAGTAAAATTGGAAGTGATAGGCGATCAAAAAACCCTCTATCCCGATAACGAAGAACTGTTAAAGGCGGCAAAAATTTTAGTTAAAGAAGGATTTACGGTTATGCCTTATATGATGGACGATCCGGTACTTGCAAAAAAACTTGAAGACATTGGATGTCCGGTAGTTATGCCGCTTGCTTCTCCTATAGGTTCCGGTTTAGGCATAAGAAATCCGTATAACATAAAAATAATTAAAGAAACCGTCTCCGTTCCCGTAATAGTCGACGCGGGGGTAGGAACGGCATCCGATGCGTGTAAAACCATGGAACTCGGCGTAGACGGCATTCTTATTAATACTGCAATAGCAGGAGCCGCAGATCCCGTTAATATGGCAGACGCTATGAAAAAAGCGGTAGAAGCAGGCAGACAAGCGTACCTGTCGGGACGAATCCCTATGAAACTTTATGCTCAGGCTTCAACCCAAATGGAGGGAATAGTATTTTGACAAAAGAAAAAAAAATAAACAAGACTTCCAAGTATTCCGCGATTCCTAAATCTGCTAATAATAATCCGTCAAAATCAAAGTCTGTAAAGTCTGTAAAATCGGCGTTGCCTGCGTCAGGCGCAGGAAGCGCAATAATAAGGTTAAATAAATTCATAGCAACTCATACCGGCGTTTCAAGGAGAAATGCAGACGAAATCATCGAAGAAGGCAGAGTCGCAATAAATGGAAAAAAAATAAATAAACTTGCGGTTTCGGTTAAACCCGGCGACGAGGTCTCCGTCGACGGTAAAAAAATTAAATTCAAAGAAGAACCTAAAATTTATATCATGCTTAACAAACCCCAAGGATATATTACCGCAGTAAAATCCGAAGAAGGCTTTAAAACGGTCATGGAATTGGTGAAAAAAGAAACCTTGAAATACAAGCATATATTTCCTGCAGGCAGGCTCGATTTTATGAGCGAGGGCATGCTGATACTTACCAACGACGGCGATTTTTCTTATAAATTGACGCATCCAAAATTCGATGTATTAAAAACTTATATAGTAGAGGTTAAAGGAGAACTCACCTCAGACCTTTTCAACAGGATAAAAAAAGGCATAAGACTCGAAGAAACCGGTCTATTAAAGCCGGACGACGTAAGAATTGTTAGAAAAAATCCTAATAAGTTTATACTGTCGGTCGATTTAACTCACGGAAAAAACCGTGAAATAAGACGTCTTATGGAGTTTTTTAATCTTAAGATTTTAATGCTTAAAAGAGTAAGAATAGGCGGGCTATATATCGGCGACCTGCCTTCGGGCGAATACCGCATATTAAACAAAAAAACCGCTGAATTAGCTATTTCTAACGCAGACTCGGATTAATATGTTAATATGAGGCAGCGCAAATAAATAAATATTTTTCTGCTTCGGTTTGCCGTCAAGCGAAAAAGGTGTCAGATTAATTTTCCGCAAGTAGTTTATTTATAAATTGACTATTACGTATGCGGAAAATAATATCTGACACCTTTTTCATGACACCTTTTTCGCTTGCGGAAAATTCACCTTTTTCGATTTATCGACTTAACCAGCAAACGCAGTCGGGAGTAAAGAAATAAATAAATCTGTCCCCTTTAAAAATTAGTTCATGCTTGCTATTTTTGAACGGTACGTTTCGAGACTGCCGGAAACTGGGGTTATGTATATATCGCCGAATAATTGAAACTGGTCGATAGTTATAAGTAGCAGTCTTGCCATTTCTAATACCGCAAGAAAATATGTAAAAAATTCATCTTTGGTGCGGCTGTTTTTTACGATTATTCCAAAAGTTATATTGCCCTTATTAGCAATAGCATTATTGTTATTTCCTGCGGCGTTAAAATTTTCGAAATAATAAATATTATCGTTAAATTTCTCCATTATTTCTATGATTTTTTCTTTTACGGAAAAATTTTCTTTAGCTATTTCGTATACGCTAATTCTGCTTTGGGCTTCTTTAATTTTATCGTAAAAATATTTAGAAAGTATGAAGATATTTGCTTCAAAAACGACTCCGTTATTTTTATTCTGATTTTGTATGATGAGAGCGCCGTTTTCGTCTTCAGCTTCATCGCTTTGAATAATTTTAACTCCGAATACGTCGCGGCCGAGTATAGGGCGGTTATTTAAAAATTCGGCAACTTCCTTTACTTTCTTGTATTCTAAGAGCATATCCGTCAATTCGGCTCTCGGATCTTCTATATCGCCGTCATTGTCTTCGCCGTTTTCGGTATTGCGTTTAGGCAGAAGCATTACCGATTTAATATATATAAGCTGTGCCGCCATTACTATAAAATCGCCGCCTGAATCTAAATTTAAGGCGCTGCCGCCGTTAATACCGTCCCCGGCCTCTCCTTCTTCTTCAGTCAAAATTCCGCTTTTTTCGCTGATGCCTATGACTTCCAAATATTGGTTCGTTATTTCGACAATCGGAATGTCGTATATATTGATTTTATTTTTTTTAATTAAAGTTAAAAGCAGATCTAAGGGTCCGTTATAAGCTTCGAGGTTTACTTTGGGATAAAAGGAATTTGAATTTAAAGAAATAGTTACGGTATCTTGTCGTGTAATCGACTGCATGATTATAAACTATTATAATATTATATATAATTAATCATTTAGAGTGCTAATTGCGGAAGGTATTAAAATACGGTAAATTCATTAAAAATAAAGATTTTTTAAACTATATGTTTTACTATAAATTTAAAAGAAGCCGCTAAAAAATTGCCCGGATCGATTAAAAGCAGTATTAAAATTAAAAATATGCCGAAAGGTTCTAATTTGCTTAAATAACCAGAAAAAGGCTCTGGTAAAAGACTAACTGCTATCCTGCCGCCGTCCAAAGGAGGAATAGGTATTAAATTGAAAGTTCCAAGTATTACGTTTATTATGATACCAATAAAAAGCATAAAAGTTACGGGATAAACGAAAAATTTAAAAAAAGGCGTGCCGTGAACCGACTGGAAGTGAAGATGATTTATGAAGTATACAAGATGTCCATGTATAGTCGGAAATTCAAAAAGTATAATCTTTAAAAAAACAAAACATATAAAAGCCAGAATAAAATTAGTGACCGGTCCTGCCGCCGCAACGAATCCAGTATCTCTTTTCGGATTTTTTAGCCCGTTAAAATTTACGGGAACAGGCTTTGCATAGCCGAATAAAAACGGAGAACCTACCAAAATTAATAATAAAGGGAGAAGTATAGTTCCAAACGGGTCGATATGCTTAATAGGGTTAAGCGTCAGCCTGCCGGCATTTTTTGCGGTATCGTCGCCGAAAATATGGGCTACGTAGCCGTGTGAAACCTCGTGAAGTATTATGGCGAATAAAACCGGAATTATCGCAATTACTATTAGCTGAATCGTATTATTCATATTAAACTATTATACGATTATTTTTCCTTATAAATCAACATAATTTTATTAGTTTATTAGTAATGTTTATTATTTTATTTTAATTTTCCCGTTAATTTTTTGTCCGTAATATTATATAATGATAATATATTACATAAACATGAAAACAAACCATAAACTTTACAGCAAACTGAACGGCGACGTTCTGCCTTTCGTCCAGAAACCGGTTAGATATCTAGGTTTGGAAACAGGAACTACCATAAAAGATATCAAAAATATTCCTTTAAAATTTGCTCTGGCTTTCCCAGATTTTTATGAACTCGGCATGAGCCATATAGGAATGGGAATAATATACGATATTTTAAATTCCGTAGATTATATTGCCTGCGAAAGGGTTTATCTGCCTTATCCGGATATGAACGCAAAACTTAAAGAGCATAATATTCCTTTATTTTCTTTAGAATCTTTCGAAGAAATTAAAAATTTCGACATAGCAGGTTTTTCGCTTCAGTATGAACTATCCTATACGAATATATTATTAATGCTTGAACTTTCGGGTATTCCCTTATTTTCTAAAGACCGAACCGGAACGGACTCTCCTTTCGTTGGAGCGGGCGGACCTTGCGCTTTTAACCCTCTGCCGTTAAATGACTTTATGGATTTTTTCATAATAGGAGACGGCGAAATTGCTACCGCCCTGGTATGCGATGCGGTATTGGAAGCAAAAAACGACCTAAAATCAGGCGTTGTCGATATATCGGATTACAGAAATTACGTTAAAAGAAAACTTGCCGAAATACGGGGCGTTTATGTGCCTGGAATTTCAAAAAGCGTAAAAAAATCATTACTTAACGATATAGATTTAAATTATAACTTTGATTTTAAAACCAACAAGTATGTTTATATTAACAAGCATATCGTACCGCTTATAGAAACCGTCCACAACAGGCTTGCCGTCGAGATAGCGAGGGGCTGTTCTTCCGGATGCAGGTTCTGCCAGGCCGGTTATATTTACAGGCCGGTAAGGGAAAGGAAAAAAGATACCGTAGTAAATGCCGTAAAACACGGGTTGCATACGACCGGTTTAGAGGAAATATCGCTGTCTTCGCTTTCTACCGGAGACTATTCCGAAATAGAACCGCTTCTTTCCGAGTTAGCGGAATTAACTACCGAAGAGAAAATATCGATGTCGTTTCCGTCTATGAGAATAGGTTCATTAAGCGAAGATATACTTAAAAAAACCGCCGCAATCAAAAAAACAAATTTTACGCTGGCTCCGGAAGCCGGAACTCAAAGGCTTAGAAATATTATAAATAAAAATATATCTGAATCAGACCTGCTTCAAGAAGCCGCAGGGCTTTCCCAAAAAGGATATAAGTCTTTAAAACTTTATTTTATGATAGGTCTTCCTTTTGAAAGAATAGCCGACTTGGACGGAATAGCTAGCCTAATAATAAAAATAAAAAAAGCGGCAAGAGGACTTAACGTTACCGTTAACGTAAATAACTTCGTTCCAAAACCGCATACTCCTTTTCAGTGGTTTCCGATGGAAAAAGAAGAAACGCTTAACTTTAAAATAAATTATTTAAAAAAGATATTAAAACCGCTGAACGTAAATTTTAAATATCAGGACCCCCGGGTGAGTTTTGTAGAAGCGCTGATATCGAGAGGGAATGAATTTTCGTCTAAAATTATATATAAGGCGTACAAATCTGGAGCCGTTTACGACAGTGAGTCGAGGCTTTTCAACTATAATGCATGGATAAAGGCGATAGAAACCGAAAACCGGAATCAAAACGAAAACAAGTTTAGCTATGAAAACGATTATCAATCTTATCAGGGTTATTTTAAATATCTATATGAAGAAAAAAATATAAACGACCCGCTGCCGTGGGATTTTATCGATATTCTGGTCGATAAAAAATTTTTGAAAGAAGAATATAAAAAATCTTGCATGCAAAATGCAAAATCTATTTATTATTTTAATTCCGAAATAGACGGAGAATACCTTTCTACCCAAAACTGCAGAAAAATATGCTGCTTATGCGGAGTATGCGATTTTAAAACCGTAAGTCCGATTTATTCATCAAAAGCCGCAAATGTAAAAATGCATAAAAATAATATTAAAAATAATGAAAATGAAAAAGTAGAACTCTATAATTTTAACGGCAATAATGATATTAAAGTTAAAACCGTTCCGTTTTCAGAAATAACTTTTACATATTCAAAAAGAGGAATAGCAAAATATCTCGGACATTTGGAAACCGTTAAAA
>JAKAOK010000020.1 GCA_021812245.1 bacterium
TTAAATAATGGATATTTTCATTGACTTAAAATTAACGGTATTATATAAAAAATATAAAGGGATTAATTGCTGATTTTAGTGTTCGGTTGGAAACGGAATCAGTGTTCGGTTAAAACGGAATATATAGATAAACACGGATGGAAATATCGCTTTCGCGGGAATCCAGCGTTATTTAGTATTAGAACTTATAAATATTTTCTAAATCGGGATTTGGGATGCAGGTATAACCTGAAACAGGAAATATAAATTACTATGCAGTTTTAATGGCGGGGCCGACGGGGATCGAACCCGCGACCTCCGGCGTGACAGGCCGGCGTTCTAACCGTCTGAACTACAGCCCCGTATCGTATGAAGATATTTATAGTAATTCATTTGCGGGAAAAAGTCAAGAATTAATATGGTAGGCGGAACAGGGTTCGAACCTGTGACCCCCGGCTTGTAAAGCCGGTGCTCTAACCGGCTGAGCTATCCGCCCAAAAAAAAACCCTCATTTTTAAAAATCGATAAGGCCATAAAACAATAAAATGAGGGTTTAGATGAACCATATATTTTTCTGCGTGCATTGAAAAAGTATATCTTTTTCAGCAGAAAAATATGTTTACTTTCCGGTATTGACCGCTTCTTTGAAAGATTTACCGGCTTTAAACTTAGGCGACTTGGATGCCTTAATCTGAATTTCTTTTCCGGTCTGCGGATTTCTACCTTTTCTTGCCGCTCTTTTAGTTACTTCGAATGTTCCGAAGCCGACAAGCCTGACTGCATCGCCTTTTTTTAAAGCGCTGATTACTGCGTTAATTGCTGCGCTGAGAGCTTTTTCGCTGTCCGCTTTCGTAAGCTTGGACGATTTTGCAATTGCATCAACCAATTCTGCTTTTGTCATACCAACTTCCTCCTTACATTTTAAGGTTTTAATGGTTTAATTTTAGTTAAGCATCTCTGTAATGCTACATTTGCAGGTGCTTTACTTAAGTATATATAATATATATATGTTTTTAATGAAGATGTCAACAAAAAAAATCATATTTCATAACATTTTTTTTAATATACTTAAATCGATTTTGCGCCGGCATCCTTTTCGTAAAGAAGAATAGGCTGTCCACTATTAATAATAACATCGTCATTTATTACGCATTCTTTAATAGTCGGGTCAGTCGGTATTTCATACATAACATCGAGCATTATGGATTCGAGAATCGTCCTTAAGCCCCTTGCTCCGGATCCGTGTTTTACCGCTTTTTTCGTAATTTCCTTAATAGCCGAATCGGTAAACCTTAAATTTACGTCTTCAAGCTCGAATAATTTTTGATACTGTTTAATCAACGCATTTTTAGGCTTTGTTAAAATCTCTACAAGGGCTTTCTCGTCAAGTTCTTCAAGCGTGGCTGTTACCGGAAGCCTGCCGATGAATTCCGGAATCAGTCCGTATTTCAATAAATCTTTAGTCTCAACCTGTTTCATTATTTCGTAAGGACTGGCAGATTTGCCGGAATTAACTCCCGCATTAAAACCTATAGGCTGTTGATGTATTCGTTTTTCTATAATTTTATCGAGACCGTTAAAAGCACCGCCGCATATAAAAAGAATATTGCTTGTATCTAATCTTATAAATTCCTGATGCGGATGCTTTCTGCCTCCTTTAGGCGGAACATTTGCGACTGTTCCTTCTATAATTTTCAAAAGTGCCTGCTGAACGCCTTCTCCCGACACATCCCTTGTTATGGAAACGTTATCCGTTTTCTTTGCAATCTTATCTATTTCGTCTATATATATAATGCCCTTCTGAGCTCTTTCTACATCGTATTCGGCATTTTGCAGAAGAGAAAGCAGAATGCTTTCGACGTCCTCGCCTACATAACCCGCTTCCGTAAGCGTCGTAGCGTCGGCAATGGCGAAAGGCAGGTCGAGCATTCTGGCAAGCGTCTGTGCAAGCAGAGTTTTTCCGCTTCCGGTAGGGCCTATTATTAAAATATTGCTCTTCTGCATTTCCACGTCTATATTGTTCTTGTCATGTATATTATAATCGTGGCTTGATTTGCCGGATTTATTATTATGAAGTTTTTCCGCATTTTTGAGTGAAAGATTATGTTCGATTCTTTTATAATGATTATAAACGGCAACGGAAAAAATTTTTTTAGCCCTTTCCTGTCCTACGACGTATTGGTCCAAAAAAGCTTTAATTTCTATCGGCTTGTAAAGATAATTTTCAACCTTTACTTCTGCGGGAACCGGTTGAACTTCATCCGATATGATATCGTTGCAAAGGCTTATGCATTCATCGCATATGTAAACCGACGGTCCCGCAATGAGTTTTCTGACCTCGTCCTGCGATTTTCCGCAAAAAGAGCAGTATAGTTCCCTTCCGTAGTTATCGTCGTTATTATTGTTATTATTTTTTTTTGCCATTTTTAAATACCTCTGTATAACAATTATTTCGAATTTTTAATTTCTTTTTTTTCCACCACTTTATCGATGATTCCGTACTCTACCGATTGTGCGCCGCTCATAAAAAAATCTCTTTCGGTATCTACCCTGATTTTATCTATCGATTGGCCGGTATGAGAAGCCAAAATCTGATTCAGCTCTTCTCTCATCCTTAAAATTTCCCTTGCCTGAATATCGATATCCGTTGCCTGTCCCTGAAAACCGCCTAAAGGCTGATGTATCATAATTCTGGCATGCGGAAGGGCAAATCTCTTTCCTTTCGCGCCTGCCGCCAGAAGAACCGCTCCCATACTTGCCGCCTGACCCATACATAGCGTCGAAACATCAGGCTTTATATACTGAATGGTATCGTAAATGGCAAGTCCGGCGGTTATAACGCCTCCCGGCGAATTTATATATATATTTATGTCTTTTTCCGGGTCTTCAGATTCGAGAAACAAAAGCTGCGCTATAATGAGATTGGCAAACGTATCGTCGATAGCCTCTCCTATAAAGATAATTCTGTCTTTTAAAAGGCGGGAGTATATATCGTATGACCTTTCTCCTCTGTGTGTCTGTTCTACTACTATAGGTACAAGCGACATTTTTATTATTCTCCGTATTAGTCTATTTAATTATTGCGTTATTTTATATTATTCTTCAATATATGATACTTTATTTTGTATTAGAAAATCAAACGTCTTGTCTTCCAGTAAAGCATGCTTTAAGTTTTCCTGCGCTTCTTTAGCGGAATAAAAGCCTTTAACCTCTTCCTCTTTCATATTGGACATAGCTGCGGTATTCTTATAAAATCCTTCCAAATCCGACTCGCTCACCGTTATATTTTCGGCTTTTTCTATTTCCGACAGCAAAAGGTAAAGAGCAATATCCCGTTTCGCCATAATTCTTAAGATACCCATAAACTCTCCCGCCTGTTTTTCGCCGATATCTTTATATTTATCCTGTTTTTTCATTTCTTCGAGTCTCGATTTGGCATCTTCCTCTACGATACTGTCGGGAAGTTCAACCGGATTAAGATTTACTATTTCTTCGGATATGGAAGCCCTCAAAGCATCTCTGTATCTCTTTTCCTCGTATTCGTTAAGGCTTTTTTCGACGTATTTCTTAAATTCGGCGACGTCTTTGAAATCGCCGAAGTTTTTTATAGTTTCGGCATTTAATTCCGGCATTATTTTTTTATCTATTTCTTTTATAAAGCCTTTAACGACGACTTTTCTTTCTTTATCGTCAAATTCAAAACTATCCCCTTTCTTTTTCCCGATAAAAGAAGCCTCGAATGTTTTGTCTATAATGCTTGAATTAAGGCTTATCGAATAATCTTTTGCGCTGTCCACCTCTTTGCCCGTTTCGTCAATTGTTACATAATCGATTTTAACGAAATATTTATCGTCTGGATTTATTGCGGCGGCATCGTCTAATTTTTCCTGGCCTGCAAGCCTTTCAAGAAGAAAATCCATTTCTTCTTTAATAACTTCGTCGGTAATATCCCGTTTCTTAACTTTTTTAACCTTAATGTTTAAATTTAAATCTTTAACTTCCGGCATAACGTCAAACGATATCGAATATTCGTTTTCCGTTTTTTTCTCGAGCACCGGAGTGCCTATTACATATATGCCTTTTTTCGAAACAATTTGCCTGAAATCTTCATTTAAAATCTCTGCCGCAGTTTCTTCTATAAGTTCCTGTTCATAATATTTTTTAATTATGGAAATAGGGGCTTTACCGGGTCTAAAACCTTTTATATTTGATTTTTTTGCGGCAGCTTCCAGTTTTTTTTGCAAAAGCTCCTGCGTTTTTTTTTCGTCCAATTTTAAAGTAACGCTCTTTCTGACCGAAGTTTCATCTTTTATCGCAATTTCGCTTGACGCATTATCCATAACCGCATTATCCATGACTTATTTGGGCTCCTGTTTTAAAATTTAATTTATCTGTTAGTCGTTTACCCGACGAATATAGGTCTTTTTGAAAGCATATCCGGCAGGATGAGTTTTCTAAACGGCATGCCTTCCGTTCCTGCTTTTATTCTCTTTATAAAATCCGGCGGCGTAAAATTAAAATTCTTTCTCTCTTTATATCTGTCCCTAACGGAAAGAACTCCGCTTTCCGACTCTTTCTGCCCGACTACTACTATATAAGGAACCCATTCTTCTTCGGCGAACATAATTTTTTTTCCGAGGCTGAAATCCCTGTCGTCTATATCTACCCTTATATCTGACTTGAACATATCTTCCTTTAGTTTAACGGCAAAATCCATGAACTTATCGGATACCGGAATTATCCTGACCTGCGTGGGACTGAGCCATAACGGAAAAACAGGAATATTTTTTTTAAGCGCCTCTTCTAATAAAAGGTACATCCATCTTTCAATAGCCCCTACGGACGAGTGGCATATTATGCATCCGGCCTTTTCTCCCGTTTCGGCGGTGAAATTCAGGCCGTACCTTTTAGCGTCTTCGACATCGAGCTGAACGGTAGAAAGCTGGCATGAGCCGTTTACCGAATCGACGCCCTGAAATTCGTGTTTAAGCGCCCAGTAGTGCTTCATTTTAGAAAGGACTTCGATAAGCGCAGGTTTTTTGGAATATTTTAAAAGTTCTATTATTTTGTCTTTATATTTATCGTAATACTCTTTTACGATTCTAAAGACTACCGCGTATTCGATGCCCGTGCCTTCGGCAAGGTCTGCATATGTTCTGTAAAGCACCTGATATTCGTTAAAACCTTCTTCTAAATTTAAACAGAAACTGTGGATATCCGGCATAGTAAAACCTCTCAGCCTTCTTAACCCTGACAACTCGCCGCTTTTTTCATATCTGAAACTCTTTGAAATCTCATAAAACCTGAGCGGAAGCTGTTTATAGCTCATTTTGGCGTCTTTAAGCATCGAAAAAAGCCCAAAATCTCCGGCAAACCTTAAAACGAACTCTTTAGAAGGCGCAAATCCGCCGGTATCGGACTTTTCATCCGGCACGAAAACCGAATAGTGCCGCTCATGAAAAGACTCTCCCTGCCCTTTAATTTCCGGTTTATTCCAGTTATAAATCAGCGGGGTTTCTATCTCCATACACTTCAAATGATTTAAGGCAATATCTTCCGCCCAATCCGACAGAAGTTTATATAAAAGCGTCCCCTTGGGATAAAATCTTAGGTGGCCGGAATCGGAATTTTCTTCGTGGTCGGCTATTTCAAGCCGCCTCATAGCGGAAACGGATGGGGGCGTTTCGCCCTCTTTTATTTTAAATTCTTCATACGCAACGACTTTTCTAAGGGATGGGAAACCTTTAAGGACTTTATCGTCAAGTACGCTTTCATTTTTTAAGTCTATTTTTGTTTCGGCGCCGTCGTAATTTAATATGAAAAATTCGCTTTCCACATCTTTTACGACATCTTCTCTCGTTTTTTTAGAAGAAACGACTGCCGCGACTGCCGCGGAATCGGTTATATGCCTTGAGGATTCGCTTAACGGATGCCCCTTGCATGAAATTTTAAAGCTTTTATACCATCCGAAAGGCGCCCTATAAACGGTATAGAACGGCTCAAGTTCGGCTTTTAAAGCATCAAGGGCTGAAATAGCGATAGGGGGGGCGGCAAGGCTATTGGAAAGATGCGCGTAAGGATATAAAACTAACATCCGCGGCTTTAATTTATCGGCAATTTCTTTAATTTCTCCGAAAGCCTGTTTTACGATATTTGCCGTGTTCTTTGCGTCCCCTTTTTCGACGGTGCAGAAAATCACTAATGGTTCTTCAAAAAAATTCCCGGTTTCATTAATGAGGTTGGGGTCTATTTCCTCCGCAACCGAAGTTTTTCCGGTTAAATAATAGTTAAAATCATCGGCGTGGATTATTAATAGCTGCATAATATATTATAATATAAATTAAAAGTCGTTCGGAAGACTTTCAAGCTCCTTTGCGGTAAACACCGGACCGTCTTTGCATACGTAAACGCTTCCGACGTTGCACCTTCCGCATTTGCCTAATCCACATTTCATTCTGTTTTCAAGCGTAGTAATAATATTCCCCTTGTCGAATCCCATTTTTTCCTCCAACGATTTTAACGCAAATTTTATCATAATGGGAGGACCGCATACTATTGCAACGCTGTTTTCCCCTTTTAAAGGCAGTTGTTCGAGAATGGTCGGAACGAAACCTATTTTTCCCGTCCAGTCGGGGGTCTCTCCGCCCGGATCGACTGTAATAATTACGTCGGTATTTTTATATTTTTTCCATTCGTCGAATATGCCTTTATACAGAAGGTCTCCTACCGACCTTGCGCCGTATAATACGGTTATTTTGCCGTAATCGTCACGTTCGTCGAAACAGTATTCCATAATTGATTTTACCGGCGCCATACCTATGCCGCCTCCCACAAAAACAAGGTCTTTTCCTTTCATCTTCGACGTATCGAAATAATTTCCATAAGGACCCCTGAAGGCTATTTTATACCCTTGATTCAGACTGTTTATGCCGGTAGTCGCTCTTCCCGAAGACCTGAAGCTGAATTCGAAATATTCTTTTCTTAAAGGAGACGACGAAAGCCCAAACGTCGATTCTCCTTCTCCTATAAAAGAAAACTCTCCGAACTGACCGGGCAGAAAATCTATGCTGCCGCCGTCTATGGTAAGACGTATGGTTTTGGTGTCCGCGGTTTCCTGAATAATTTCTTTTATTTCAGCCAGTTTCGGCAAATAAATATTTTCCATTAACTATCTGCTCCCCGCTATATGTTAAAAATTTTTAAGCCATATCTGCTAAATCTTTTGCTACTTCTTTAATATCTATATCTTCCGGACAGTTTCTGGAACATCTTCCGCATCCGACGCACAGATATTTATCGAATTTTTCGCTGTATATTTTAAATTTATGCATAAGCCTCTGCCTGTATCTGTCGCCCTGCGTAACTCTTGGATTATGCCCCGAAGTATGAAGGGTAAATATGCCGAATTGGCAGGAATCCCAGTTTCTAATCCTTCTGCCTTCTTTTAAATTTCCTTCGTCCTGAATATCGAAACAGTGGCAAGTCGGACAGGTATATGTGCAGACGCCGCACCCTATGCATGATAAAAATCTGTCCTGAAAATAATTATGTTCGAAGTTTTTGTCTAAAAAACTTTTAGTCCTCTCTATTTCAAATATCTTTTTCCAGTCCTTATCTGCGGGAACTTGAGCTTTTGTGGTTTCTTTAAAGAAATTCATATAAGGATTAATGAGATTCAGGCCTTTTTCGCTCGTTACTACGGCAAAATATTGAGTTCCCGCTTTCTTAAGAAGTATGTCGGAACCGTAAGAACTTTCCGGAGAAAGCTGCATTTCGGTACAAAAACAATAGTTATCAGGCTTTTCGCAGGCTATAGAAACGATAGTCAAATTTTTAAATCTTTCGTTAAAAAACTCGTCTTTATAGTCCCAGTTAAAAACCTTTTCCATTATAGGTCCGGCGCCTGCATCACAAGGTCTTCCGCCGAAAATAACCCTTTTTTGGTTTGCTCCGGCAACCGCTTCCAAACCGTCTTTAATATCGGCATTAACGCCGGAAAAAGAATATTCGAAAAGCGTTTCGGTTTTAGGAAGAAGATATTCCTTATAGGACATCTTGGGCAGAAGAATATCCAGATTTGCTTCCTCAAATCTGCTTATTTTTCCGTAAAAAGTGTCGCCGTCTTTATCTATGGGGGCAATAACCTCAAAGTTATCGGCTATAATCCGCTCCACAAATTTTTTAAGATTTTCCGCCGAAATTTCAAAATATTTTTCTTCCATTATAAACCGTCTCCAATATCTTATTTCTTATTTAATAAAGTCGTTGAAATCGCTTTCGCTGAAAACTCCGAAAACCGGCTTGGCATTTATATCTAATCCGGATTTATACCCGAACATATTATATACGTCTTTAGCCATTTTTTCGTTAATCAACATCAGCGGAATGTTTACCGGACAGGCTCTTTCGCATTCACCGCAACCTATGCATCTTCCGGAAAGATGGTAAGCTCTTATAAGATTCCACTGGGCATTGCCTGTCTCTTCAGAATTAGTATCTATCCACTGAGGCATATTTTTTTCGACTATGCATCTGGAACAATAGCACAGCGGACATGCCTGCCTGCAGGCATAACATTTGATGCATTTGTCGAATTCTTGAGCCCAGAAAGCATTTTTCTCTTCCGCGCTCATAGATTCGAGCTTTTCTATCCCGGAGTAAGGTTTAACGTTTCCCGACAAAACAAGTTTAGGCTCTTCCGACTCTGCAAGAAAATCATATATTACCGGAATATGCTCTTCGCATATAAGGCATTTGTCGTAAACGGTAGATTCCGAAACATTTGTTTCGCATTTATCGGCAAGGTTCTGCTTTATTACGCCGTTGCATTCCACCCCGATAATTTTTATATTATCCCTGGAAACCTGATACTCCTGAATTAAGGCGTTAACCGCCTTCTCGTCGCAGCCTTTAACGATTATGCCTATTTTCCCAAACTTTTTGACTTCCGGCTTTTTTAAGAACACCGCAAGGTCCTGAACGGCATGGGAACTGAAAGAAAGCTTTCCGGCTTCTTCTGCCTTTGTAATAAAAAGAGGCCTCATCCTGTAAGGGTTAGAACCCTTGGTATAGCCTATTATCAGGCTGACCTCTCCGCTTTCTAAAAGGTCTTTTGCAATTTTTTGCAGTTTTTCGTCGGTCTTTGTATTTGCCATAAATATATCCTTTATTTTTTTGTAAATATATCGGTTGATTTGCCGGGCAGAGATTTAATTTTATCGGTAAATTCGTTTATTATAGAAACCCATTTGTTGCCCTCGGAAGCGCTTACCCATGAAAACTCGACCCTGTCTAAATCGACTCCTAGATATCCGAGCAAATCCCTGAACGTCGCATATTTCCTTCTTGAATGGTAATTACCGCTGGTATAATGGCAGTCTCCAGGGTGGCATCCGGAAACCAAAACACCTTTCGCCCCTTTTTTAAACGCTTCGACTATAAAAAGAGGGTCTATCCTTCCCGTGCATGGAAGCTTTATAACTCTGACATTGTCGGAATACTTCATTCTGCTTGTTCCCGCAAGGTCTGCTCCGCTGTAAGTACACCAGTTGCATACAAACGCTATTATTCTGGGGTCCCCGGGGTTGCCCCTCTCAATTTTTACATCGGTATGGTTTTGGCTTTCTTTTTTTACATCTTTATCTTCCATTTCCGAAAGACTCCTTCTTTTACATTATTATGATTAAGATTGCTTCGCTTCGCTCGCAATGACGTAATGGTGTCATTGCGAGAAGTCGGAGACGACTTCACGTCATTGCGAGCGAAGCGAAGCAATCTGTTTTTATACCGCCAAAGCCTTTATTTCCGCATATATCTGGTCATCCATAAATCCTTTAACGTCGATAGACTTAGAGAAACAGGCGTTTACGCATGCCCCGCATCCGGTGCAAAGTCCGGGATTAACGTTAGCTACGACCTTTACGAGTTTTCCGCTCCTGTCTTTAATTTCTTTTCTGCTTATAGCATTGTAAGCGCAGACTCTCTGGCAGTAAAAACACGCAACGCATGTCGCTTCGTTGACGCCGGCTATAGTTCCTTCGACCTCGTATTCATTCTTTGAAAAAAGCCCTAATATTTTAGAAGCGGCAGCCGAGCCGGAAACGACGGATTCCGGAATATCTCTGGGTCCCTGGGCCATTCCGGCAAGAAAAATTCCTGCCGTAGAAGACTCCGCCGGACGCAGTTTAGGATGCGACTCCGTAAAAAATCCATATTTATCATACGATATTCCGAGCATCTGCGCAAGTTTGTCGGAGCCTTTTTTCGGTATTACGCCGGTAGCAAGAACGACCATATCTGCCGCAATTTCTACCTGATTTCCCGAAAGAGTATCTGCGCCTTTAACGATAAGTTTTCCTTCGTCTTCATATATTTTTGATACCCTGCCCCTTAAGTAAATTGCGCCGTCCTGCTCCATAGTGCTTCTGACGAACTCCTCATACCCCTTGCTAGTCGATCTTATATCTATATAAAAAACATAGCTCTGTGAACCGTGAACCTTGTGGGCAAATAACTTAGCATGTTTTGCCGTGTACATACAGCACACTTTTGAACAATAAGGAACGCCTTTTTCCGGGTCCCTCGAACCTACGCACTGAACAAAAACGATAGTCTGCGGGGTTTTACCGTCGGAAGGCCTTTTAATGACGCCTTCAGTAGGGCCTGAAGCGGACAGGAGCCTTTCGAACTGCAAACCGGATATTACGTCTTTATATTTCCCGTATCCGTATTCGCCGTACATAGAGGTGTCCATAAGGTCGTATCCGGTCGAGGCGACGATTGCTCCCACCGTTTCTTCTATAATTTCATCCTGTAAATCGAAATTTATACACTTAGGGCCGCATGCATCGTAACATTTCTGGCATTTTCCGCCCTTTTTAAAGTGTAGGCAGACGGACCTGTCCAATACCGGAACAAGCGGAACCGCCTGCGGAAACGGAACGTATATCGCAGTCCTTTCGGAAAGGTTCACATTGAATTCGCTTTTGACGTTTTTATGCATCGGACAGGCATTCCAGCATTCGCCGCATCCGGTACAGTCCTTTTCGACGACGCTTCTCGCCTTTTTCTTTATTTTAACCTTAAAATTTCCGATATAACCCGAAATATCTTCAACTTCGGAATAAGTGTATAATTTTATATTTGGGTGCTGGTTTGCTTCGACCATTTTAGGCGTCATTATACAGCTTGAACAGTCAAGGGTGGGGAAAGTTTCGTCAAGCTGTATCATTCTTCCGCCTATCGAAGGCTCTTTCTCCACAAGTATAACTTCTACTCCACCGTTTGCAATATCGAGAGCCGCCTGTATTCCGGCTATTCCGCCGCCGATAACTAAAGCTTTTTTATTTAAAGGAACTCTGACGTCTTCGATAGGCCTGTCTCTTTTTACCTTCTCGACCATCATTTTCATTAAATCTACGGCCTTTGCGGTTGCCCTTTCTTTATCTTCGTGAACCCATGAAACCTGTTCCCTTATATTGGCTATCTCGACGAAATACGGATTTAAACCTTCCTTTGCGGCGGCCTTTCTGAACGTATTTTCGTGCATATGGGGCGAGCAGGCCGCAAGAACGATGCCCGTTAAATTCTTTTCTTTTATTATATTTCTCAAACTATTCTGACCCGGGTCGGAACACATATATTTGTAATCTAATGCGCTGACTACTCCCGGAATTTTAGCGGCTTCTTCTCTAACCTTCTCGACATCGACCGTTCCGGCGATATTGGAACCGCACCAGCAAACAAATACGCCTATTCTTGCCATAATATATACCTCGTATATCGCTCTATTTTTATTTTAATTGCTCCTGCACAACAAGATTGGTTAACTCTTCGCTGGACTTCGTCCGCTGCGCTCGCAATGACAAATTTTTGTTTATATTTTATCTATTGTTGATTTGGTAATCCTTCTATCTTTTTTAAAACCCTGTCGGCGGCAACCATATGTCCGTCTATTGCAAGGTCTTTGGGGTTTATCCCGAAAGAAAGGCCTAACAGCTCCGTTATAAAAAGAACGGGCAATCCAAGCTTTTCGTCATATTTTCTTTCTATTTCCCTCTGTCTTACATCTAAATTGGAATGGCATAGGGGGCATGCAACTACTACAAGGTCGGCTCCGTGTTTTTTAATATCGTAAAGTATGTTGCCGGTTAAAGCCATAACCACGTCCGGTTTGGAAAGCGAGTTAATGGCCCCGCAACATTCCGTTTTAAAGGAATAATCCACCGGTTCGGCTCCCGTAAGCACAACCAATTCGTCCATAGTGACCGGATTTTCAGGGTCGTCGAACTTCATAATTTTTGGAGGTCTTACTAACAGGCATCCGTAATATGAGGCAACCTTAAGTCCGGATAAAGGCTTTTTAACCTTAGATTTTATTTTGTCTTTCCCTACTACGCCGATAAGAAATTCGAGCATATTGTTAATGCTCATTTCAGATTTATAAGGCATTTCTAAAGAATCCGTTATTTTCTTTTTTAGGATATCATCGGTTTTTAGTTCATAGTCGGCGCTTTTAAGCCTGTTGGAACAAGCCGCGCATGGCGCAAGAACGGATTCGTACCCGCCGTTTTCCGCTATCGCAAGATTTCTTGCCGGAAGGGCAACGGACAAATTATGATTTATGCTGTGCGCCGCGGAAGCTCCGCAACAGTTCCAGTCCGGTATTTCCTTTACTTCTATGTTTAGGGTCTCTAGTATCTTCAATAAAGATACTTCATATTCGAACGATGTTCCTTTAAGCGAACATCCGGGGTAATATGCTAATTTCATATATTATGGTTTCTCCCGATTACGGATAATTTTAATTTTTACTCGAAATCTTTAAAAATTTTAGCAATTTGATTTAAATCGGCTATTTTTTCTCCGTGCATCTTAAGTTTGCCCTTTTCAAGCATTTTAGGTGCCAAAAACATATCTCTAAAAAGATGCCGCGTCTTTAACTTGTATTTGCCGACAAGCTCAAGTTCGAATATTCTGCCGTTGGACTTGACGTTGTCAAGAAAGACTTCATGAAACATCTGGACTTCTTTCTCTACTTTAGACACGATGCCTTTTTTCTCGGCTATTTCTCTTAGAACGTCCATAATTCCGGTAACCTCGAATCCTTTTGGACAACGGGTGGAACAGGTGTTGCAAGAAACACATAGCCATATGGTTTTGGAATTCAGCACTTTATCTTCCATTCCGAGTTCCGTCATTTTTATAATCTGGTTTGGCGTATAATCCATTTCGAAGTTGACGGGACATCCGGCTGAACACTTGCCGCATTGATAGCATTTCGCCAGCTTGTCGTGAAGCATCGATTCTACCTGCGCGGCAAAGTTTCGCCTATTTTGTTCGTTTATGACAGTTTTCATATTAATATACCGGGATTATTTTAAATTTGATTTATTATTTAATTATCTATATATATATTTTTATGAATTTTAAAAAATGTCTTTTTATTATAATTTATTCATAGTTTTTAGTCAAGAAATTTTAAGTCCCCCGATAGAAACATTTAAAACGGTTTTAAAGTAATATAAACACTGGATTCCCGCTTTCGCTGGAATCCAGAAAAATAATTTTCTATCGGCAATTTTGGGAAGACCTGAATTATGTTTTTACGGTTCGCCCAATAAATCGTAATCCTTTGCTTTTAATATCTTAACGGAAATAAAGCCTCCATCGGTTTTATTTGCAAAATTATTTTTTAAACCTCCTGCATAAATATAAACGCATCCGTCGATATCCGGAGCCTGGAAGTAAGTTCTCAGCTTTGCGGTTTTATTGTTTGTTTCGTCGATTATCGCTTCGTATGTCCGCCCTATATGCTTGGATAATATGCGCGGCACAAGTGTTTTTTGGGTTTTCATTAACAGTTTATACCTTTCCGATTTTGTCTTTGCGTTTACTTTTAAATCATATTTATAAGAAGAGGCAGACCTTTCATCGGAATATTTAAAAACCCCGAGATTATCAAATTTAACATCTTTAACGAATTCTAAAAGCTCCTCGAAATCTTTATCGGTTTCGCCGGGAAAACCTGCTATTAGAGACGTCCTTAATGCGGCAGACGGTATTTCTTTTTTCAATTTCTGAATCAAATTTATTATGTCTTTTTTAGTTTCCCCCCGCTTCATAAGCTTCAAGATGCGGTCGCTTATATGCTGGACGGGCATATCGATATATCTCAGGATTTTTTCTTCGTTTTTTATCAGGCTTATTAAATCGTCGGTAAATAAAGTTTTTAGCGGATATAAATACATAAGCCTTATCCACTTGATTTCCTTTATTTCGGCAAGCTCCCTTAAAAGCCGGTATAGTCCGTTTTTTATGTTTATATCGATTCCGTAATAAGAAGTATCCTGAGAAACTATTATAAGTTCTCTTACGCCCGTTGCGGCTAAATATAGGGCTTCGTTCTTAATTTCTTCTACAGACTTCGACTTATATGCTCCTCTTATCGAAGGAATCGTGCAAAAAGAACAAGTTCTGCCGCACCCCTCGGATATTTTAAGATAGGCGGTTCTTTTTAAATTAAAATGCTCCCTTTCAAATTTTTCGGACGCATTAAAATTTTTATTAGTTATTTTTTTACCGGCTATTGCGGCAAGTTCTTCGACTATTTTTCCTTCGTCGAAAGTCGTAAGAAAGATATCTACTTCGGGAAGTTCCTTTTTAAGAGCTTTAAGGTTATTATTTACCATACAGCCGGTTACCGCTATGTATTTAATACCGCCGGACTGTTTTTTCTTTACGGCTTCCATGATTACGCCTATGGATTCTTTTCTTGCCGCCTCGATAAATCCGCAGGTATTAATAACGCAGACATCGCAGTTATCTATATCGGAGGTAAATTTTATATCCGATTTTTCAAGGCGGGTAAACATTGCTTCGGAATCCACCTGGTTTTTAGGACATCCTAAACTTATAAGATTAAAACTGAAGGGCATTTATTTTCTAACGAAGGATTTATTTTTTATATTGACAAATGACTTTAAAGTCATTATGATTATATTTATATTTTATTTACAATAAGACTGTATAATTATTTATAATAATATAAAACGGCGGTTAAAGCCAGAAAAAAATGAAAAAATGCAGTCGTAGAAAAAATAAATTCAATTATCTGCTTGCGGCGGGGTTTTGTCTGGCTGTTTCCGTATTTTTAATTGCGGGACTGAACTGCCGCTCTTTTGCAAAAACCGGCGGAACCGGCGGCGGAATTTCCTACGGCACGCCCGAAGCCATAACCCTGAAAGACGCCTTACGGCTTGCCCTTAAACTTTATCCGGGGATATTGACTTCTAAATATTCCTACATTTCATCTATCTATACCAAAAATCAAACGCTTTCTCAATACTACCCCCAAATTTCCGGAACCGCCGGATTCTCAAAAAATTCTTTTATGAACGTTAATAATAACGGCGTAATTTCGGGCGGGCAGGTAATAACCGAACCCGGAATCAACTACTCCCTGAATGACTATTCCGCAACCTTAAACGCAACATATATGCTTTATTCCTTCGGCTCGCGCTATTACAACTATCTTAACGCAAAATACCGGATGAAAGGAGCAAACGCAGGTTATAATTATACCGTTGACAGCGACCTTTACAGTGTAATTCTTAACTTTGCCCAATATTTTGCGGATAAGGAATTGATGAATGCCGACAAGGAAAATCTTAAAAATGATGAAACCCAGTACAAAGCTGCGGAGGCTTTTTATAAGGTCGGAACGGGAAACCTTTTAGACGCCGAAACTGCAAAAGCGGCTATGGAAACGGCAAGAGCGGCTTATATAAACTCCAAATTCAACGTAAAAATTGCAAGACTGGCCCTTTTAAACTCAATCGGACTTTCTCCTTCAAAAAAATACCGTTTTGTAAATACGCTTAAATTCAAACCTTTTAAGAGCAAACTTCAATTACTTATGGAAAGGGCGTTAAAATATAACCCCCAGCTAAAACAGGCAGTTTACGCCGTAAAAGCATCGAGAGCTTCGGTTAAAAAAGCGGCAAGCGGATACTTTCCTACTTTTAACGCCGATTTTTCATATACCGGACAAAATTCTTCGTTTCCTTTAAATAGAAATTATTCCGCCGGGCTGTCTGTTTCCATACCTATTTTCAACGGATTTTTGACGCAAAATCAGATAGATTATTCTAAAGCCGTATTAAACAGCAGCTTCTGGAATAGAAAACTGACGGAAAATAATCTTGCCTATAGCATCTCAAGCGATTATTATGCCGTCAATAATCAGTATTTAACGGTTAAGGCGCTGAAATCTTCCGAGAAAGCGTCAAAGCTTGCTTATACGCTGGCTTTAAAAAGCTATGAGGTGGGGGTAGGCTCTATGGTCCAGCTCGTTACGGCGAACGCCCAGTATATTTCGTCGGTAACGAGTTATATAAACGGCGAATATACGTATTTTTATCTGAAAGCCAAGCTCTATTCCGACCTCGGCTTAACGGTAGAACATTATATAAAATAACAGGGGTGACAAGAATAAGGTGAAAAAATGTGGAAAAATAAAAAAATAATCATAATAGCCGTCGCCGGTTTGATTCTGATATCTATTATTTCTTATTTCATAATAAAATCAAGAACTAAAAAGGTCTCCTACGAATTATATACGGTAAAACCTATAACCATACAAAAATATGTTACGACTTCGGGAACCGCAAATCCTATTAACACCATAAACGTCGGCGCACAGGTATCCGGAATATTCTCTAAACTTTACGTATGGTATAATTCGATAGTAAAAAAAGGCCAGCTCCTTGCAGAAATAGACCCTGCTCCTTTTATTCAAAAGGTTGACCAGGACAAAGCCAACCTTGCATCGGCAAGGGCAAACGTTTTAAAGCAAAAGGCGCTTTTGGCCTATGATAAACTTACATATGCCAGGGATGAAAAATTATGGAAGGAAAACCTTATCGCTCATGCGGCGGAGCAAAACGCCTACAGCGTTTACCTTCAGGACATAGCACAGCTTAAATATTTAACGGAGGCGGTAAACGCCGTAAGAGCGCAATTAGCGCAGGACGAAACAAACCTTTCCTATACAAAGATATACTCGCCCGTCAACGGCATTATAATAAACGTCGGGGTGGTAGTGGGGCAAACCGTCGCTTCCAGTTTTCAAACGCCCAACCTTTTCGTAATCGGCGAAGATATTACGAAAATGGAAGTAGATACTACCACCAACGAAGCCGACCTTGGGGGAATCAAAAAGGGCGACAAGGCTTCGTTTACCGTTTACGCTTACCCGGACAAAACAATCTGGGGCAGCGTCCATAACATAAGAATAAACCCCACTACGGTTTCCGGGGTCGTAAGCTACAACGTTACGATATTTTTCGGCAACAAAAAAGAGCTTATATTGCCGGGAATGACTGCGCTCGTTAAGATTTACATTTCGGAAAAAAAAGGCGTCCTCGGCGTACCCAATTCGGCTTTAAGGTTTATTCCGACAGGGGAAAATAAACAAGTTTTAGATAATTTATCCAAGAAATTAAAAGCCGGCGAAGGCGTAGTTTGGGTACTAAAAAAAGGCTCGCCGGAACCGGTTATAGTAAAACTCGGCATAAGCAACGACGAATATACGGATGTTATCTCAAAAGATATTAAGGCAGGTGCAAAAGTGATAACAGGGATAGAATCGTCTTATCAAGGCGCGGCGGCGCCGGGGAAAAGAATGTTCTTCTGATTACAAATTTATGGATGACTACGGAACGAAAAACGGAAATATACCGCTTATACGGCTTGAAAATATCGGCATGATTTACAAAATCGGCGATATTTCTTACGAGGTATTAAAAGGTATAAATATGACTATCGAAAAAGGCGAATTTGTTTCCATAATGGGAGCATCCGGCTCCGGCAAATCTACTCTGATGAATATACTTGGGTGTTTAGACAAACCGACCTCCGGCAGTTATTTCCTTGAAGGCAGGGATGTTTCCGGTTTAACGTCCGACGAACTTGCCGAAATCAGAAATAAAAAAATAGGCTTCGTATTTCAGGGGTTTAACCTCATACAAAGGCTGTCTATTCTCGAAAATGTCATGCTGCCTCTTTATTATGCAGGCCTTCATTCAAAAGATTCCGAGAAAATGGCTCTCTCATCCTTAAAGCTCGTAGATTTATACGATAAAGGAAATAAATTTCCGAACCAGATATCCGGCGGAGAACAGCAGAGAGTTGCTATCGCAAGGGCTATAGTCAACGACGCGCCTATAATAATGGCCGATGAACCTACCGGAAATCTAGATTCTGTAAGAGGGGCGGACGTAATGAAATTTTTTAAAAAAATTAATGAAGAAAAGGGGGCTACTATCATCCTCGTATCGCATGATAAAAACGTAGCAAATTACGGCAGAAGGCTCATTACCGTTAAAGACGGAATCATTATATCTTCCGATACTATAGATGCGGGCGTCTAAAAAATCTTATGAAACAAAATCAAGTAAAATTTGCATTTTTTCTCGACCTTCAGTCCGCCTATAAAACTCTTCTGCGAAATAAGATAAGGTCGTTTTTGACGATACTAGGCATAATTATAGGCGTGGGTTCTGTTATTGCAACGATTAGCATAGGACAGGGCGCGTCTAAGGCGATACAGAACTCCATAAACTCTCTGGGCTCAAATATGCTCATAGTCCTTCCGGGGTCGTCTTCTCTCGGCGGCATTAAAACCGGGTTTGGAGTTTTACCCACGCTGACTTTAAACGATACCTATGCGATAAGAAAACTTCCGGCAGTAAAAACCGACTCGGGAAATCTTGGTATGAACCAGCAGGTCATATGGCGCGGGAATAACTGGTCGACATTTGTTGTAGGCGCAAACTCTACTTTTACTGAAATCAGGGATTGGCCGGTAGCTAAGGGAACGTTTTTTACGCATCAGCAGGTAGTTTCTGCAGCAAACGTAGCCGTTATAGGCAATACCGCCGCAACCGAACTTTTCGGACTAATAAATCCCATTGGACATATAGTAATTATACATAATGTGCCGTTCACGATAATCGGACTTTTATCCGTTAAGGGTTTTAACGCATTCGGTCAGGACCAGGACGATACGGTCGTAATTCCGATAACCACTATGTTGGAAAAAATTGCCGGAACGACATGGGTGCATGCAATAGCGGTATCGGCAAAAACTTCAAAAGATACTTCTTTAGCGCAATCTGAAATTACGGCATTATTAAGGCAAAGACATCATATTCCGCTTCATAAGCCGGACGACTTTTTCGTACGAAATCTTACCGAACTTGCGGCAACCGCAAACTCCAGCGCAAACACTTTTACGATTTTATTAGCAAGCATAGCCGCCGTTTCTTTGCTCGTGGGGGGCATAGGCATAATGAACATAATGCTCGTTTCCGTAACCGAAAGAACGAAAGAAATAGGTATAAGAATGGCTATAGGCGCAAAGAAATCGGATATTTTAAAACAGTTTTTAATCGAATCTTCCGTTTTAAGCCTTTTCGGCGGTATGCTCGGAATAGGTCTCGGCTTCGGGATTTCAAGCGCAATTTCGGCTTTTTCCCCGCTTAAAACTATCGTTACTACCGAACCGATAATAATCTCTCTCGTCTTTTCTTTGTGCGTAGGAATATTTTTCGGCTTTTATCCCGCCTTTAAGGCCTCGCGGATGAACCCGGTAGAAGCCCTTAGATACGAATAATCCCAAATCCCGATTTAGAAAATATTTAATAAATTCCAATATCCAGTCATTGCGAGCGCAGCGAAGCAATGACGAAATAGTGCGCCGACAATGACATTATTAAGTAATTCAGGTAATTCATATATATATAAAATCCTAAATCGGGATTTTGGAATAATATTAAAGATTTAATTTCACGATTGATTTTGGTATAATAATTTAATGTTTAAAACTCTCAGGGAAGATATAAATTCGGTTTACGAAAGGGACCCTGCGGCAAGAAATGCGTTGGAAGTTATTACATGCTATCCGGGCTTGCATGCGGTTTATATCCATAAAATTTCTCATTTTTTATGGGAACATAAGTGCAGGCTATTTGCGAGGTTTGTTTCGCAGACGGGCAGGTTTTTGACGGGCATAGAAATTCATCCCGGGGCAAAAATAGGGAGGAGATTTTTTATAGACCACGGAATGGGCGTGGTTATAGGCGAAACCGCCGAAATAGGCGACGACGTTACTATTTATCACGGCGTTACCCTTGGAGGAACAAGCTGGAAAAAAGAAAAAAGGCATCCTACTATAGGCGACAGAGTTATAATAGGAACGGGGGCAAAAATACTAGGTCCGTTAACCGTGGGCAGCGATTCTAAAATAGGAGCGAATTCCGTCGTAGTAAATGCCGTACCGCCCCACTCTACAGTGGTAGGGATACCCGCAAAATCCGCAAGAAGGGATGAATCCGAGGTGCACGACAATATCGACCTTGAACATAACAGGTTGTTCGACCCGGCTTTTTACGAAATTTCCCTTTTAAAGTCCAAAATATCCGAGCTTGAAAATAGAATCCATGAAATTGAATCCGGTCAAAACAAAAATAAACTATAAATTACAATTAAAAATATGAAACTTTCTTCCAAGGGACAATATGCCGTCAGGGCGCTGATAGATTTATCCTATAATTCAAACGATAACTCCGTTCCTATAAGTTTAAAGGATATCGCGGCAAGAGAATCTATATCCCTGCACTATCTCGAACAGATATTTTTTATTTTAAAGAAAGCCGGGATAGTTAGAAGTCTCAGGGGTCCTAACGGGGGCTACCTTCTCAATAAAAAGCCGTCCGAGATACTTATCGGCGACATAATATCTTCGGTAGAACCTATTGAAATCATAAGCTGTATAAGCAAGTCTAAAAATAAAAAGGAATGCGGCAGGAAATCGATATGCCTCGCTTTCGATATGTGGAATTCGATATCAAATAAAATTACCGGGTTTTTAAATTCCATTACTATAGAAGATGTAATAAACGAATATAAGCAAAAACAAAAACTGTTGCAAAAAACCGCCGTCAAGCCTTCGGCAAAATCAGAAAAGGTCAATGCCGGCACAAAAAATTGCCGAAATTGAGAGCAGGACTTATATATGCCGAGAATTTATTTAGACTATAATGCGACTACTCCTTTAGACCCGTTAGTTCTCGAGGAAGTAACGGGCGTCCTAAAGAATTATCAGGGAAACCCTTCTTCGGTTTACGAAGAAGGCAGGGCGGCAAGAATTCTCGTCGAAGATTCGAGGGAGTATATAAAATCATTTTTAGACGCCGGAAATTCCGGCGATATTATTTTTACGGCATCCGGCTCGGAATCCCTCAACCTTGCGATAATAGGCTCCGTTTATGCGCATATGCGCATAAACAAAAAATCCAGACCGCACATTATTACTTCGCAGGTGGAACATCCTGCCGTTCTTAACACCTTTAAATTTTTAGAATACGGTGGCGTCGAAACTACATACGTAGGCGTAAATGAATTTGGGGGGCTGCTCTTAGACGACTTGAAGTTCTCTATAAAAGAAAACACCGTCCTGATATCTATAATGGGCGCAAATAACGAAACCGGTACGATATTTCCCTTAAAACAAATTTTTGAAGAAGTTAAAAAAATTAAGGACGATGTGCTTTTTCACAGCGACTTAGTTCAGGTTATAGGAAAAAGCTATTTCAGCCTTAAAGATATACCTTTAGATTTATGCAGTTTTTCGGGACACAAGTTTTATGCGTTAAAAGGATGCGGGGCTTTATATGTGAAAAAAGGGGTAAATATAGACCCCATAATACACGGCGGACATCAGGAGCGCGGATTAAGAGCCGGAACGGAAAACATCGGCGGTATCGTTTCAATGGCAAAAGGCTTAAATATTCTCAAAAACGTTATGAACGAAGAATTAAACAGAATAAATAATCTCGGGAGTATTTTTTTAGATAAACTTTTTTACGGCATAGAAGGCATAAGGCTTAACGGTCATCCCGTGAACAGGCTTAAAAATACCATAAACGTATCTTTCGACGGCGTTAAATCTGAAACACTGCTTTTTAACCTCGACCTTTACGGAGTCAGCGCTTCTGCCGGTTCGGCATGCAATGCGGGAGCGGTCTCTTTATCCCATGTTTTAAAAGCTCACGGATATGACGCTAAAAGAATAGAATCGGCTATAAGATTCAGCATAGGCAGATTTACTAAGGAGGACGATATAGATTATGCAGTCAGTGCGATAAAAAAGGGCGTCCTTAAATTAAGAGCCGGTTCGTAATATGTTTATAAAATCAAATAAAACCGTAGCCGTAGCAATGTCCGGCGGCGTGGACAGTTCGGCGAGCGCCTTAATTCTGAAAAACAGAGGTTATTCAGTAATAGGCGTTTCCATGCATTTAATTTCCAAAGAGATTAATTCTTCGGCAGGGTTAAAAACCTGCTGCAGTACGGAAGATATAATCGACGCAAAAAGGGTGTGCGTAAGAATAGGCATACCCCATTTCGTAATAAATCTTGAAAATGAATTTAAAACTGCGGTAATAGACCGTTTCGTTTCGGAATATCTTGACGGAAAAACTCCCAACCCTTGTATTTTATGCAACTGCGTTATGAAGTTCGACCTGCTTCTTAAGAGAATAAAAGAATTGGGCGCAGTATCTCTTGCGACGGGACATTATGCGAGGATTGCCAAAAATAAGGCGGGGCAATATTTTCTTTTGAAATCTAAAGACTTGGCAAAAGACCAATCTTACGTTCTTTATAATTTGTCGCAGGAAAACCTTAAAGAAATAATATTTCCGGTAGGCAATTTTAATAAGCGGCAGACGAGAAAAATTGCATCCGACGCAGGATTCGGGGAAATATCCGGCAAAAAAGACAGCGTTGAAATATGCTTCGTTCCGGATAGAAATTATACCGGATTTATTAAAAAACAATCAGGAAATCTTTCAAATAATTGTTTAAAAAATGGAGTTATAAAAAATTTAAAAGGTGAAATAATCGGAGAACATAGCGGCATTTTTAATTATACGGTGGGGCAGAGGAAAAAATTAGGCATTTCATCCAAGAATCCTCTTTACGTCGTTAAAATTTCCGCCGAAGATAATGAAATAGTCGTCGGAAATTTAGAAGACTGCTTCGCCGGAGTTTTAACCGTTAAAAATTTTAATTTTATAAATCCTGAAGATAAAAACATATTGCATGAAATGAAAACGACCGCAAAAATAAGATACTCCTCGCCTGATTACAAGTGCAGCGCTTCCGTTTCCGAAGACGGCTCCGTTAAAATTGTATTCGACGACAAAGTTAAGTTTATTACGCCCGGCCAATCGGCAGTTTTATATTCCGGAATCAAAGTAATAGGCGGAGGCATTATAGAATGAAAAATATAAATACGAAGAATGCAGATATTGAAACGACGGAAGATAACATAATACGGTTAATGCAGTTAAACGAAAATGATATTAAATCTTTAAAGGACGGCGGCGGTTTTATCAACTGCGCCGTAATATCTTCGGGATGCAAGCTGAACCAGTTTGAAACATCACAGTTTGAAGCGATATTCAAGCGGTTGAATATAAATATCGTGGAACCGGGCTTGTCGGCTAAAAATAACGGCCCTAACGATAATATTAACCTTTTTTTGATAAATACCTGCACCGTTACGGAAAAAGCCGATGCCGAAACCGATAGAATTATCAGGAAAATCAAGAAAAGGTATCCGAACAGCCGTCTTATATTAACAGGATGCTCCGCACAGCTTAATAAAATCAAATTTTCTGAAATACCCGGCATAAAGTTGATGGACAATATTCAAAAAGCCGAGGTTTTAAAAATCTCCTCGCAAAGATTCCCCGATATTGCCTTAAATCAAAAAAGAACGAGACCTTATTTAAAAATACAAGAGGGGTGCGATTTGAAGTGCTCCTACTGCATAATCCCTAAAGCAAGACCCGTAAAATGGTCTTTGGATATAAAAAGCGTTTTAAATTCGATCGAAGAACTCGGCAGGCTCGGGTATAAGGAAGTCATTTTGACCGGCGTCAATATAGGTTCATATAACGATAAAAACTCTAATATAAAACTTAAGACCCTTCTTGCCTCAATAGAGGAGCTAAAAAATAGCGTAAAAATCAGGCTTAGTTCGATAGACCCCGTTTATATAGACGACGATATGATAAAAATATTTGCCCTCTCCAAAAAAATTCAGAATCATTTTCATATTCCCCTTCAGAGCGCTTCGGATAAAATACTTAAATCTATGAACAGGAACTATTCTTTTAAAGATTATGCATCTCTTGTAGAAAAAATAATAGGAAAAATTAAAGATGTTTCGATAGGCACCGATATAATCAGCGGTTTCCCGGGCGAAACCGAAGACGATTTCTCGGAAACGGCGGATAATCTTAAAAAACTGCCTATTTATTATATTCACGCATTTTCCTATTCGGACAGACCCGGAACGGAGTCTTATTACTTAAAACAAAAAATCGACGAAACCGAAATCAAGCGCAGAACGGGTATTATAAGGGAGATTTCTTCACAAAAAAAAATAGGATTTCATCAAAGATTCCAAGATAAAACTTTAGAATTCCTGAGCCTGAACAATAATAAAGCAATAAGTTCCAACTATATAAAAGCTAAGCTATCCGGCAATTTCCACGTTCCTTCGGGAAAGCTCTTTAGGGGAAGCATAATAGAAACGGCAAACGGAATTACTCCGGCAGACGAAGTATCGGTTGTAATAAAAAATTATATATAGGTAAAAATGGATTATAATATCATAGAAAAAAGAATAGGCTATTCGTTCAAAGATAAAACATTGCTCGACCTTGCTTTTACCCATAAATCCATAAACCAGGCAAGAAATTACGAAAGGCTCGAATTTCTTGGAGATGCCGTTATAGGAGCAATTGTAGCCGAGTATCTTTATTTGAATTTTAAAGATTTAAACGAAGGAGAACTTTCGAGGTACAGAGCGGCGTTGGTGAGGCTGGATGCCTTATATGGTATAGCCGAAAAACTTAAAATTTCCGAGTTTATTTTAAAAGAACGGGACAACGGCATAGGAGCGGGGGGCGCAAACGGTAAAAACAAAAGGATAATAAGCAATGTTTACGAAGCCGTTATAGGAGCGGTGTTTCTGGATTCTTCGCATGAAAAAACGAAAGAGATTCTGCTGTCGCATATACATAAGTTTAATCCCGATATTTATAAAGAAATTTTGGAAAATACCGATTTCAAGACGACCCTGCAGGAGCTTGTACAGAAGGAAACGGGTACTACTCCCGAATACCGCACCGTTAAAAAAGAGGGTCCAGTCCATAATGTCGTTTTTACGATTTGCGTAAAGATAAACGGGGAAATTTTCGGTTACGGAACCGGGCGTTCTAAAAAAATCGCGGAACAAAACGGCGCAAAAAAAGCCGTTAAAAAATTTTTGGAGAAAATAAATGATAAAAAATAACGACTTTTTTGTAATACTCATCGGCAGGCCTAATGTAGGCAAATCGACTATATTCAATAAAATGCTCGGCGGAGCTTCCGCCTTGTCCTCAAAAATAGCCGGAACGACACTTGATTTAAACATTAGAAGAGTTTCTTTCGAAGGATTAGATTTTCTTATTTCCGACAGCGGAGGATTTAACGTCTCCCCCGCAAATGAAACCGAGAAAAAAATCAAAGAAAAGGTTTTTGAATATTCCAAAAAAGCCGGCATAGTTTTATTCGTGGTTGATTTTAAAAGCGGTTTTATACCGGAAGACAGAGAAATTTTCCTTAGATTAATTAAAAATCAATCAAATATTATTCTTGTCATAAATAAGGTTGATTCTCCGAGGGACGTCCAAAACGCAATTGCCGAATTTTCCGGTCTGGGCATCAAAAAAATCGTTGCCGCAAGCGCTGAGACCGGAATGGGGATAGACGATATTATTGAAGAAATAATCGACGAAATAAATTTAAAAAAGCCGACGAAGCCTGTTAAAAAAAATGAGGAAACAGGTTTTAAGATTGCGATTATCGGAAGACCCAATAGCGGCAAATCTACTTACATAAACTCTATTTTAAAGGAAGATCTGCTTTTTACGGACCAAAAACCGGGTACTAC
Source organism: bacterium (assembly GCA_021812245.1). GTDB lineage: Bacteria > SZUA-79 > SZUA-79 > Acidulodesulfobacterales > Acidulodesulfobacteraceae > Acidulodesulfobacterium_A. The sequence continues at coordinate 26,054 of JAKAOK010000020.1, forward strand.
GAGGGACTCGATAGACACATATATTCAATATAAAGGATACCCCATAACTCTCGTGGATACCGCAGGTATCAGAAAAAAGTCTCGGTTGGACGTAAACTCTGCGGCTTTTCAAAAACAGAGCATAGAGCAGATAAAAAGGGCGGACGTCATTATCATTTTTATAGACGTTAATTCAGAAATATCCCATGAAGACCTTTCGCTGTTAAAAAGGGTCACTTTAGACAAAAAACCTTTTATCATAGCTTTTACGAAGTGGGATTTAAAGGATAAAGATGCGGAAGATGCCGGGATTAATTTAAAAAAAGAGATTCAATTTAAACTGAAAGAATTTCATGAAACTCCTTTTGTTTATATATCCTCTAAGATAAATAAAAATTTATATAAAATATTGGACTTATCTATAGAAATTAATGGTTCAAAAAGGATAAAAATTAAAAAGAAAGACTTGAATAGATTTATAGAAGAAGCAAAAACGGACAATAAGAACGGAAGATTATACAAATATATAACTTACGGCGTGCAGAAAGAGGGGGAAGAAATCCCCACTTTTATATTATTTACCGGCAATAAAGGAAAAATATTTACAATGGTAGATATAAAATTTTTAAGAAACAGCATAAAGGAAAAATTCGGAATAAAATCCAACGTGGAAGTTATAATAGAGTACAAAAAATATAGTGCGTGAACTACCCCGCCCTTACATACATAGTCAATTGTTACTCGCGATGTCATCCATGGAGCTTATCTCCCCAAGCGTAAATTCGGCGGGTACCCCGCCTATTGTTTTATTTAGTATATTTATCGCCGCATTTTCATCCCTTTCGTGAACGGTATTGCAGACCGGACAAGTCTATGCCAGCCTTAATTTTCGACAAAGCCATAGTCTTTCATAAATATGCAGCTTTTTGCTTTCGAACAATAAAAGATGACAGCGCCTGATAAGCCCGTCTGTCATTGCGCCTACCTCAAAAATTAAACCTGGCGCCATTCCTTCAAGTTTACATTCTGCCAACTTAGTTGGCATTATTCCCGCCTTAGTTGGCAGAATGCCAACTAAGTTGCCGCTTCCCCGCAATCATTCCCTTCCGCTTTAAGATTTTTATTTCCCTTTGCCTCCGTCCCCTATGCAGGCAGCCCGAAGGTCTTCACGCCCTTCCTTTATTTTTTTCTATCCTTGTTTCAAACTGGCATGAGTTTTGCTTTAAAATTATAATATAGTACAGTTATAGCTCGATATATTTTATACCGGCAGCTTACTTATTTCACGGTTGCGCGGTTATTGCGATAATTTTATTACCCTATCGGCAAGTTTGGGTTAAACCCTCTACTTGAAAAATACATGGGGGGGGTATAATTAAGTATATATAAATAATTAAAATTTAAACGGATTATATATTTAATAGTATCAACCTATAAGGAGATTTTATTATGGAACGGATAAAAGAGCCGCAGTCTAAAACCTTTGACCGGTT
>JAKAOK010000021.1 GCA_021812245.1 bacterium
GAGATGAAAAACATAGAAAAGACCGTATCTGCCGTATCCGTTACCATTACCGAACTCGGCTCTTCTTCCGAAAAGATAGGAGAAATCATAGGCGTAATAAACGACATAGCGGACCAGACCAACCTCCTTGCCTTAAACGCCGCAATTGAAGCCGCCAGAGCCGGGGAACAGGGAAGAGGTTTCGCCGTGGTAGCGGACGAGGTAAGAAAGCTAGCCGAAAGAACCACTAAAGCGACCAAAGAGATAGAATCTATGATACTCAGCATTCAGAGAAACACTCAGGATGCCGTTACCTCTATGCAGAAAGGAAAAGAGGAAGTTTCCAAAGGAGCGGATATTGCCGGAAAGTCCGCCGAAGCCATTTCCAATATAAACTCCTTAATGGTAAAACTCAAAGAGATGATAACGCAGATTGCCGCCGCCTCCGAAGAGCAGTCTCAGGTGAGCGAAGAAATATCTTTATCCTCCGAAGAAATCATCAAGGCTCAGGATAACGCTCAGGCAGGTTCTAAGCAGGTTATAGCTTCTTCGGAAGAGCTTGCTAAAATGGCTTTGGATTTGTCCAATATGGTAAAGATGTTTAAGACGGCATAAAATTTTCTAAAAAAATTTGATTTTTTAAATTTTATGTTTTATAATTTAAATATTAGAGGTTTTATGTTTTCATCTTAACTCCTCGATGTAATGTCCTCCTAACCTGCCGGTTATAAACTACTTCCGGCAGGTTTTTTTGCAATAAAAATATTGACATTAAGGCAATTTTTATTTATACTATCTATCGATTATTACATTAATCTTTTTAAATTCTATTCCCCGATAGCTCAGCCGGCAGAGCAAGTGACTGTTAATCACTGGGTCGATGGTTCGAATCCGTCTCGGGGAGCCATTCTATACCGCTCTCTATTGCAGAATATAACTTAGAACTTAGACTATACAACGCCGATAACGACCATATCTTTGCCGTCATAAAAGCCAAAGACTTGGCTTTTATGACGGCAAAGATGGGAGTCATCCGTCTCGGGGAGCCACTAAAATGTATCGTTATTTTACGCTCTTTTTACTCGCTGAAATATTTCAGCACCATTATCGAAACCAGCAGAACTCCGGCGGAAAGTATTATAAAATATAAAACATTATAAATTGCTATGCCTATAATTAAATAAAAAATTAATATTACTCTCTTAATCTTTTTTAACTCTTCGTTTTTTAATAAATATCCGGCTATTATTCCGACGGCAATATAAATAACGGATTCTATTATTATTATATTTATATCCATAAATTAGATTTATCTTTTTACGACTTTTTTAAAATATTCCACGGTTTTTTTAAGCCCTTCTTCAATGCTTACTTTCGGATTATATCCAAGAGTTTTTTTTGCAAGCGTTAAGTCGGGATTTCTCTGAATCGGGTCGTCTTTAGGCAGTTCTATAAATTTTATTTTAGATTTTGAGCCTGTTATAGATAAAACTAACTTAGCAAAATCGGCTATAGTGAATTCGTAATTATTTCCCATATTAACGGGTCCGGTAAATCCGCTTTTGTCTTCAATAAACAACATAATGCCGTCTATCAAATCCGATACGTAACAAAAAGAACGGGTCTGCTTTCCGTCTCCGTAAACGGTTAAATCCTCCCCCCTTAGCGCCTGAACTATAAAATTGGAAACTACCCTGCCGTCGTTTTCGAGCATTTTGGGACCGTATGTATTAAAAACCCTTATTACCTTTATATCCGTTCCGTATTGCCTGTGATAGTCGAACATAACGGTTTCCGCCGCCCTCTTTCCTTCGTCGTAGCATGACCTTATAGAAACGGGATTTACATTGCCGTTATAGTTTTCCGGCTGCGGGTGGACGGACGGCGAACCGTAAACTTCCGAAGTAGAAGTATGCAAAACCGGAATTTTAAGCCGCCTTGCGTTTTCCATTACGTTAAATATGCCGTAAACATTGTCTTTCATAGTTTTAAGAGGGTCTTTCTGATAATGCGGAACCGATGCGGGACAGGCTAAATTTATTATAAAATCCGCCTCTATATTAAACGGTTCGCTTATGTCGCGTCTTATAGCCTCAAAAGCAGCATTATTTTTAAATTCTTCTATGTTATTTTTTGAGCCGGTATAAAAATTATCCAGGCACAAAACTTCATGTCCCTCGTTTAAAAGCCTTCCGCATAAATTGGAACCTATAAAACCTGCTCCGCCGGTTACAAGCACTCTCATGGTTTAATTTTTCTCCTTGATATTTTTTGCGATATTTTTTTTGTTTAAATCGTATTTATTTCCGTATCCTCTTCTCGTTATCATATATAAATCGTTTACGTATGTGTTTCCGTTTCCTATTATTATAGTGGTATTCATACTCACGATGTCGAACTTGTCTATATTTTCGAGAGTCGTTATAACTATTTCTTCATCAGGTCTCGTTACCGCTTTTGCAATAACGGCAGGCGTATCTTTCTCGATGTTTTCTAACAGGATATTTTTTGCCATAGTCAGCTCTTCTTTTCTCTTCATGCTTTTAGGGTTATAGATTATTATCACGAAATCGCCCGCCGCCGCCGCCCTGAGCCTTTTTTCTATATCTTCCCAAGGAGTTAAAAGGTTAGACAGCGATATAACGCAAAAATCGTTCGTAATAGGTGCGCCCGCCGCCGCGGAAACCGCGCAGAAAGCCGGTATTCCCGGAACAAACTCTATCGGAACCTTTCCGGTAAGGGATTCTTTGTCTATAATTTCGAGTAAAAGACCGCTCATGCCGTAAATACCAGCATCGCCTCCGGAAACAAGCGCGACCGTTTTACCTTCCAAAGATTTCTTAACGGCTGTTTCGCATCTTTTAATTTCGTCTTTCATATTAAACGAAAGCCTTTCTTGTTTTTCGTTTAATATTTCTCCTATATGTTTTAAATAAGAAGAATAGCCGATTACGGTTTCCGCCTCTTTTATCGCCGACAAAGCCTTTTTGCTTAAATGTTCTATATCTCCCGGACCCGTCCCTATAAGCGTTATCTTTCCGAAACATTCGGACTGCCTGCCATCTAATCCCATCATATATTTCCCCTTTTATTCTTATTATATCCTGATTGTTTTATTTCTTGCTCCAGTATGAATTTTTAATAAACAATTGCGGCCGCTGCAGTAACGTTTCCTTTTTTTTGTTTCGGCATCAGCAGTTTCCCGCCGTATTTTGCCGACATCATTGCGCACGGCTCGCATACGGAATACGCGCCGGTATGTTTAAAACTTGCCGAGCGTTCTATTTTTGCCTCACTTTCCGTTTTATTCGTTTTTTTATCTGAACCGATAAAGGCGTTTATTTCGTCTTTATCGTAAAAGTCTATAAAATCTCCGTATTTATATCCAAATTCCAACAATCCGGCTTCATTTCTTTTTAAATCTATAGTGGCAATGTTCCTTATTGCTTTAAGCGATAAATTATTTTCTCTGAATGCCGAAGATACAAAATATTCTATCTCCTCAAAGCCGGTATTTTTATTACAGCCTATGCCGACGACTAAACGCCTTGGCCTTAAAATGGCAAAGTTTTCGGCTTCCGCTCCCCTTATAACTCCCCTGAAAGAGACGACTGTCTTATTTTTAGCGTCTATTTTTGATATGTCCGAACCCGTTGATAAAATTATTTTTTTTGCGTTTTTAAATCCGCCTATATAAGATTTTATTTCCTCCGTGTTAAAAATATCCGTATCCTCAATAAATATCCCAAATTCTTCTCCGTTAAGAGAAGCTTTATTGAATATTTTTATTTTGGTTTTCCCGTCTTCTATGAAAAGACCGAACTTTTCCGCAAACATATCGAGAGAAAAATTTTCGGTCGCATCGGTCGCGGTAGTAATTACCGGAACCGCCCCGCCTCCTATGTAATCTGCGGCTTCCTTTACAAATTTATTTGCGCCGCCGGTATGCCCCGAAAGCAGGCTTACGACGAATTTTCCGGCTTCGTCTATAGCGATAACCCCGGGGTCGTTAAATTTGTCCTTCAGAAAAGGCGCGATAATCCTGACCGCCGCCCCCGCCGCCAGAAAAAAAACGATGTAATTATATCCGCAAAACAGCCTTTTGATGAAATAATCTTCCGATAATTTTTTGTATCCTTCAACGCTTGCCTTTAAAGGTTTTACTCTTTCGGCAGAAGGCGTTTCCAATACCGCTGTTTCTCCCAATAAGCTAAAGGCGCGGGATGTTAATCCGGTTTTTTTTTCTTCGATAAAAAAATGTATATTTATAATTTCCGGAATATCGGCCTGCCCGCCGGCTTTAACTTTTTTTGCTATACCTTCGTAAATTTTAACCGCTTTTTTTAAAGAATTTTCCGAGGTTATTATAAGGGCGATATTTGTAATTTTAAATACGTCGTCAGACTGTATTTCTGCCGTTTCTGAACCCGTGCGAAAAGCTCTTATCATAAAGTTTCGACCTGTTTTCTTTAAAATATTTTCCATTTAAAGCTTCTCCGACTATTAGAACAGCCATATTTTTAACGGAAAAACCCCCGGCTTTTTTGACCACGTCTTTCAATTCGCAATTTATCAAAATTTGGCTCTTAAGCGATACGTCCTTGGCAATAAGGCACGGCGTATTTTCAGGGTAATATTCCTTTAAATCCAGCACGACGGAATCGATTAACCCGAAACTCAGATATATAGCCATCGTAGCCCTGTGGCTCGCAAGGCTCTTTATATCCTGTCCTGCAGGCATCTTGCCCGTTCTTCCTTCCCCCCTGCAAAATATTACCGTCTGCGATACGTCCGGCAGAGTCAGAATAGACAAGTTGGCGGCGCTTGCGGCAAAGGCGGCGGTAACTCCGGGTATAATTTCATATTTTATTCCCATTTCTTCCAGATAATGCATCTGTTCGTTTATTGCGGAATATATGGAAGAATCTCCGGCATGAAGAATAGAAATTATATCTTCTTTTCGTTCCGGTTCTAAAAGATTTTCCAGTTTTTCCTTAATCTGCTCAAAATCAAGGGTTTTCATGTCTATTAATTCGGCGCCTTTTTTTATAACTCTTATCATCCCGGGATTAATCAAAGAACCGGCATAAAAAACGGCATTGGACTTTTTTAATATTTTGGCGGCTTTTACCGTCAAAAGCTCAGGGTCGCCGGGACCCGCCGATACAAAATAAATTTTGGATTTGCGCGGCTTCCCCATATTATACAAAAACCCCTATAAGAATCGAAAAGTAATCGAAGTTTAAATCCTTCTTTTTCATAAAATCGTTTACAAGCATAGATTTCTCGACTAAATAAAGTTTTAGGCTTCCCGCTTCTAATTCCTTGCCGCATAGCCCTTTAAACGCCTTCAAAATCTCTTCTGCATAACCGCCCGCTTTCATAAAAACTATAACCTGCGGCTTAGAAATCTTACCGGCAATAAACTTTATTTCGTTTTCTATTTCGGTTAAATCTTTTTTTACCGGAACGGATATTAAAACCGAACTGTTTTTTATAATATACGGCTCTCCTATTAATCCCATCGAATAATGGAAAGACGAAACGCCGTTGACGATGCTTATGCTTATGTTTATGCCATTCCCCTCGGAATTCAAGACTTCTTGAATGGCATTGTGCAGCCCCCAGTATGTGCTGTAAAACATAGGGTCTCCGAGCGTAACATAGGAACAGTCGCCTTCTTTTAACTTTTCGATTATTTTAACGGCATTATCCTTATATAAATTTTTATTCCTTCCGCTTGAACGCTTCATTTCGACTTCTAAGGGAATAAGCCTTTCTTCCCCAAAATCCGGCACGCCCGCAAATTTCAAGGCGTTTTTTATGATATCGTATGCTATTTTATTTTTTCCCCCGCAAACATGGGGATAAAATATAAAATCGCTTTTAATAAGCGTATTAACCGCCTTTACCGTTATCAGTTCCGGATTCCCCGGACCTGCGCCTACGATAAATAATTTTTTTTCAATCATTTTCTGTATTGTCTATGTTTACGTTATTTTCGCCGTTATCCGCATTTTGAGTATTCCCGTCATCTTTAACGCTACCCACCACTTTAATAGTTTTATTTCTTATCTTCACGTTAGGCTGATATGCGCTTTGGCCGTGTTCAATCTTGAAAGTAAGCGCCCTACCTCGCCCGGAAGTTTTCCTGCCCGTATTAGACGGTTTATTTGACGGTTTAACGGTTTTTATAATTTTAACTATATATATCTGGTTCAATGCCTGAAAATATGAATCTTCCTTGACGGATTTCAATCTTGACACGTTAACGGATATAATTTCGTATTTTATTTCTATATTTTCGTCTCCTTTCAAGCTGTAATCTTTAATAAACGTCAGAACGCCGTTTAAAGAATCTATCGTTATAACGTTCATAACTATAACGCCTTTGTTTTTTAAAATATTAAGGGATTCCTTTAAAATCTTTCTTATATCTTTGCTTCCCCCGCCTCCGATAAATATCGAATCCGCCTGTCCCGCTTTTCCGGCCTGCTTCATCGCTTCCGGAAGTTCGCCTAAAATAGGCTCGATGTTATGCCTGCCGAATCTCTTTATATTATTTTTGAGGTTTTCTATCTTAAATTCATTCTTATCTATCGAATAGACAACGCCTTTATAAGCTATCGCGGACGCTTCTATACTTACGCTGCCGCTGCCGCATCCCGCGTCTATTATTACGGAATCCGCTCTTAAATCCATTAAGGACAGGCTTACCGCCCTTATTTCTTTTTTGGTCGGTTCTCCCGCCGCATGAATATATTTGTCGTCGTCTATCCCTAAAATAAGACTCTTTAGCCCGTCGTTAGAACCTGAATCCGCGCTTTTTTTATTTTTACCGGATAATACTACTATATTCTTTTTACCGCTTATGTCGTCCAAAATTTCTTTCGTAAAACTTTTATAAATTTTTTCATTTTTAGTGCATAACTCGGTCAGCGCATAAAATTCAAATTCTTCTAAAAACCCCTTTTCTTCAAGCTCGGTATATATTTTGTTAGGCGTATTGATGTCGTCCGTATATATGCCGATCGTATGTTTTCCTGAATACAAAGCCTCGTAAATATTTTTGAAATCTCTCCCGTGCAGGCTTATTATTAAAGCTTCGGTCATAGGAATTTTTAATCTGGAAAAGCCTGCCTGCATAAAACTAACCGCGGGATAAACTTCTATAAATCTTTTTTCATTTTCTTTTAAGAGGTTTAATATCGTTCCGCCGATGCCGAAAAAATTAGGGTCCCCGTTCGCTAGAATTAAAATATTTTTTTTACCGAGGTTCTCTTTTATGTAATCGGTTATAAATTTTATCTTGCCGTCGTAAAATATTACCGCATTATTTAAGCGGGTTACATTCCCGTTGTTTTCGAATATTATGCTTTTATTTATCGAAGAAATTTGCTCTCTTACCCATAAAAGCAAGCTTAAATCTTCTTTCTTCGCAAAAACGGCGTCGAGCCGGTTTTTTTTATCGGTAAATAAATCCAAGATTTCTTTTTTTGCCGCTTCTAAAAAACATTGGGATATGCCTACTATATGAACTTTTTTTGCCATTTATAAAATTTATCCTCCTTAATATCTTATTCCTTACGTTTTAAGCTCTTTAAACTCGGTTCTTTTTATTTCCTTTCCGCCGTAAGATATTAGAATAATCTCTATATTTACGCTTTTTCCCGCAATTTTAGCTAAATTTTCGGCGGCAATTTTTAATATATTTCCCAAAATAATATCGGAATAAATTTTAAACTCATCCGACGTTATATGTCCGTACGCCTCTCTCGACGTATTAGAGTTAACGATAAGATTGTATATGTATTCGCCCCGTCCTACGCCTTTGCCGCCGCCGCATGTGCCTTTAACCGTTTCCTTAGCTGTTTCTCCAAGAAATTTTAAATTTAAATTGCTGTATTTTGCGTTTGTATTTCTTGCCCCCTGCGCGATTTTTATAATTTTCCCGAACTGTCCGGCTAAAATGATATTTTCTATGCCGTATTTTACCGCTTTTCTTATTGAATATGATACAAAATCGCCTATTTCTATAAAACTTTCATACGGCAAATCCTTAATAATTTTTAATGCTATTTTTTCGCTGTATCTTCCTGGAGTATAGACGCAGGTACTTATCTTATTTTCCGATAAAAATTTCAAAGACGCCTTTATCGTTTCGAGCCATGCTTTAGTCGATACCGGTATGACATAGCCGGTAGTGCCTAATATGCTTATTCCGCCCTCTATGCCTAACCTCTGATTTAAAGTCTTCTTGGCTATTTCCTCTCCTTCGGGTATATACAGTATAGAAATAAATATTTTATTATTTAATGAATCTAAGCCTAACGCATTCTTTCTTATCCAAAAACATAACTCTTCTTTTACGGCAAGCTCTATCATTGCAAAAGGAACGGGGTTAACGGCGGGAGAACCGGCTCTCACCGGCAAACCCGGTCTTGTTGCCTTACCGACGCCTTTTGACGCCGCAAGTATCAGAGTAACGGTTCCGCCTTTCCATGGACATTTTATTATATTATAAACGGACAATTTTTCATAATATTTTTTCAGCCCAAGGATTTCGTTTTTATTGTTTTTATTTATAACGGTAAAATCGGCGCATATTTTTATGCCGCCGGTTACGTCGGAATCGTCGCTTCCGGAATCTTTAACGGCAACGGCTTTTGAAACAGCCGTTCCGTTTCCGCAGAATCTGCGGCTTTCTAATCCGGCTATGTTTAAATGCGCATTTTCGCCTCCGGGCATCTTTATTTTTATAGATGAAAATTTTTCCGGCTCAAAATAATACCTGATAGACGCTTTTATAGCGGCAGTGCTTGTGCTTCCGGTAGAGAACCCTTTTCTCAGCCTGTTTTTAATATCGATATCCGACCGATTTATTTCGCCGCCCATTTATTTTTTTTATTTTCGACCTATTTTATCTTTAGCCGCAGGGTTAAAACGACGTCCCTACGGTAAAATTAACCCCGCCAGCCGGCCAATAAGGCTCTCTCGTAAGTATGAAACCGTAGGAAAAGCTTATAGGCCCTATCGGAGATAAATACATTATACCCGCCCCGGCGGATTTATACAACGCTAACGGTCTGATATCCTGAGTATTCAAAAATACGTTGCCTCCGTCCTGAAAAACAAAAAAATTAATATTATTATAAACTGGAATGTTAAGCTGTAAATTATAATTTTCCATAACGTCCCCGCCTATAGGATAATCGTAGGGATTTAAATTCACGAGCCCTATAGAGTCCTGGGGAAAACCTCTTACCGTCGTCCTGCCGCCCAGAAAGAATCTTTCGTTTATAGGCAGCTGGGTCGTCGGCAAAAGAGGCTTTATATAGCCGAAACGCAGGGAATATAAAAAATTAGTATCGTAAATAAAAGGGATATATTCTTCCGTGTGAAAAAAAATCTTAAAAAAATTGACCTGGGAATCGATTAAAAAATTTGAATATGTAAATCTTAAGGTCGTCAAATTTCCGGAGGTCGGGTTAAATATATTATTTTTAGAATTATATATGACGGAAGCCGAAGCGGAGCTTATCCTCGTAAAACCGGAGTCGCGCGGCGTTATTTGCGCTCCCGGATTCAACCCCGAAAGAAAGTCGTAAAACATTCCGTAGGAAAGGAGCCCTTTTAACCGGTCGTTAAACCGCCTGATGAGAGAAACCGCTCCGCCTTCTTTACGCATAGTATAATTAAGGGTTATTATATCCGTATCGAGCCCCTGCGCGTTAAAAGCAAGCCCTCTGTAGTTATATATAGCACGGTCGTAATAGTTTAAAAGAAGATTGGTATATATTGCGCTTTTCGAAAAGCGGGCGGAAAGAGACTTGCCGGTGCCGAAAAGATTGTTGTTCTCGACCTGCATAAACCCCTTATATCTCGTATATGTGCCGTAGCCTGCGCCGAAGCCGAGGTCTAAAGGTTTTACGTCTTTCACCCTGACTATTATGGTTTTATCCGGTTTTTTATTTTCTGGATTATCGACCTTAATGTTCACGGAATTAAATATCCCCGCCCTATAAAGCCTGCTCTGTGTATCGATTATTTTTTTCTGGCTGTAAAACTGCCCTTTTTTAAAAAGCAGAAGGCTCTTTATGTAATATGTTTTCGTGACGGTATTTCCTATGATTAAAATATTTTTTATGCGGACTCTCGGGCCGCTCTCGATGTAATAATAAAGGGCTGCGTATTTCCTGTCCTTATAATATTTAATATCCAGCCTCACTTTAGAAAAAACAAAGCCGAAATCCGCCAGCTTAGTGGAAAGCAGGTTTTTTCCGTTCTCCGCCTTAATTATATAAAAAGGCGATTTTTGCATTTTAAAAAAATAATCCGTTAGTTTTTTATCCTTCTTTAAAAATACGGGGAGACCTTTGATATAAACATTCTTTACGACGGTCGGCACCCCCTTATTTATATTCAAGGTAATAACAACGCCTTTTTTATCGGCGGCAAATTTCAATTTATAAGAAACGGCGGCGGAAAGCCAGCCTTCGTTATTGTAATAATTTTCGATATTTGTTATATCGCTTTTAAGCCTTTTTTCGAAGAAATATTCCTTTTTAAAAAAAGAGGCGGCGCGGGTTTTCATAAGCGAAATTATAGTTTTTTTGCTTACCGGTTTATTTCCGTTTATAACTATCCTCTTTATTTCTACCTTTGGCCCTTTTTTGACTCCATAATATATATTTATAGTTTTAGCCGCCGTATTCTTTTTTTCCTTAAAAGAAACTTTGGTAAAAAAATAACCTTCTTTTTTTAAAAAATCTCTCAAGACTCTCTGAAATGCCTTAAACGTCCCCTTATCGAAAATCAGCACGTTTTTTATTCCAAGCGCCGAATTTTCGATAAAATTTCGTTTCAGAGGTTCTGCGCCTTTAAAATGAAATATTATTTTATAGCCCGGATGGATATCAAACGTTATAACTGCCTTATATTTAGAAATATAGGCTGTCTTTGGTTTTTCTACAACAGCGTTTAAATAGCCCTCCTTTTTATATAAATCCCAAATTTTTTTTCTGAGTTTTTGCACCTCATATTGGTTCAAGGGCTTCGATAGCATTTTTTTAATAAGGGCCTCTACCGCCTTTTTGGGATAGTATAATTTAAATTTAACGAATATCTTAGAAACTAAGACGGGTTTACCGGGAATAACGTCGATATTCACGGCATATTTCTTTGAATTCCTTAAGACATAGCGGTTTATGCCTACTTTTACATCCGGATATCCTCCTTTGAGCATAATTTCTTTGATTTTTTGTTCGCTTAAGGTTTTATAATATTTTAAAAATCGGCCGCCTTTTTTTATAGGGATGGAATCCAGTATTTTTTTTACCGGTATCCCCGTTCCTTTCAGCCCTCTGATATTTATGAGTCCGATATATATCTTAGGGAAAAAAATAAATTTTAAATAAATAAATTTTTGTTTTTTATTTATTCCGGAAAATACGGAAATATTAGAAAAATAACCCGAAGCATAAAGCATTTTAACGGTCTTTTCAAGGGAATGCATAGAGAATCTTTTTCCTTTTTTTATAAAGAGAAAATTCTTTATATCTTTCATCGGAATGCCGTCCGGCATTTTATATGTTATAGATTTTATTACGTATTCTTCTGCGGGAATGCCGTAAATACTCGATGGGCTTTTTGCGTAGGAAGTTCCCGCGCCGTCGGCATTAAAAAGGCAGGCTGTTACAGCTAAAATAAATAAAAATACGGCAATTTTTTTTATATTTGTATTATAATTAGTCTTCATAAAATGCTTTGATTTTAGTGTATTTTAATAAAATCTGAAATGAAAAACAATATCCCCGCCTACTTCGCTGTATATATTGGAATTATTCGGAGCAAGTTCGTTGTTTTCCCATACGCCTATTACGGAAATATGGCGGCTCAGACTGTATGTAAGGGTTACCGACTGGGAAGATTGCGATGATACTATGTCGCTGTATGAAACGGAAAGCCTTTTAGTCAAGGTTTTGGTGACAGTTACCTGCGGAGCGGCGCTGTGCGTTATCACGGAATATGACGGAGCCACGGATAGGTTTTTAAAACCGAAATAACTTGATATTGCCCCCGTAACGCTTTGTTCGACGCCGCCTCCTATGGCGGACGCCGCTTCCGATGCCGCAATTCCGCCGGCAGAGCCGGCATATACGGAAGTCGAAGGCGCGCCTAAAGCCAGCATAGAAACAATATTCAGTTCCGAAAGCGGAGGCGTCGATGAAAGATTAACGTTAAAATTTAACAGCGAACCGTTTGCATTCATCCTTATAATATATTGATTTATATGGGTTGCCGCCGCTATGTCGAAAGAAGGGTTTATTCTATACTGGTTATTAAAATCTAAATTTGCGTAAGACAGCTTAAACTTTGTTCCCCTGAAATATATTTTTCCTTCTTCGGCATTTGCCGTTCCCATTATAACCGGGTCATAGAGCGTTCCGATAAGATGCAGCCTCATGCTGAAATCCGTATTTACGATATTATTTTTAATCGCGATTCCTTTATTCGACGTTATTCTAATATTTAACTTCGGGTTGAAAGTTCCTTTTCTAATAGCGGGTCTAACGACATTATACTTTTTATAGCTCAAAAGAAACGACGAAAGATTAACTTTTTTATCGTATAAAGCCTTTTTTATATCTATATTTCCATATAAAACAGGGTTATCCGCATTGCCGGAATATCCTATTTTTCCGTTCATTTTTGCGTAAAAATAGTTTGATTTTCTATAAATAGCCGAATTAAAACTTGCCCCTATATTATAGTACGAAGGTTTAAAGTTTTTCAGCCTTACTATTCCGCGGGCGGAAAAAATACCGTTAAGCATTCTGAATCTTGCTCTTTCGAGTAAAATCATATTATTATTGAATGTAAGCCTGGCAAAAATTCTCGAAGCGGCAAAGGAGGAATAGACGGATGGTTCGATAAGTCCCCTATTGATATCGGCAAAGCCGTATATTCGGGGAGCGGTAAACGGTCCGAAAACAACTGCGGAAGCGGTTATAAATCCAGACGAATTCATTATTTTATCCGAGAAAATTCCGAGAATCCATAAATCAGTTTTGTCGTTTAATATAATATGGTATTTCTTCGGGGTAATATATCCTCTAAGCTGGACGTAATTGCTGCCGCCGACCAGCTTAAATCCGCTGAATTCTACCGTTCTGCCGATATAAGATATTTTGATATTTTTAGTATTTTTTAAGAAAAAAGGGCCATGCTTTAAAAAAACATAGTTTAACCTTGAAAAAATATATGAATCTTTAATATTAGAAATCTTGCCGTTCCCGAAAATACTCCCCGATAATCTAAACAGAGTTTTACGATAATTAATACTTAGCAAGTTTATATTCGTAGTAAAATTATAAGGATACCCTTTTTTAAGCAAAATAACCGCTTTTGTTTTTAAAGCATTTTTTAAAGCGGAAAAATTTAAAGCCATTCTGCCGTTTGACGAAGAGACGCCGATGTCCGCGTTTCCCAGTAAATAATCGTTTACGTAAATATCGTCTATCGCCGCGTTGCCGGAAACATCAGGCAGATTGAACGAGCCGCCTATATGAAGATTGACGTCGGCAGTTCCTTTTACATGATATTTTTTCAGCGGCTTAAAATTTAAATTAGCCATATTAATCCGGTTTGAGATTACCCTGAGGTCGTAGTTATTATTATTGCGACCGAAATTCAAACTTCCGTAGCCGTTAAAAATTGCGCCGCCATAGAAGCCGTCGAGTTTTTTGATATTTAAAGCGCTTTTGGTCAGCAAAAATATAAAATTAACTCCAGAAACGTATTGATTATATATTTGGATTTTTTTAGAATTTGCCGCTATTTCAAAAATAGGATTTTTAAGTTCTCCCGAAATCGTTCCCTTAGAATTGAAAGCTAAAGAAAGCGGCATCGAAGGCTTTTCGGAAATTAAACGAATATTTGCCGCATTAAAATTTCCATTTATATATTCTTTTTTTGAATTTTTATTCTCGAATATTTCTCCGCTGAAATCAAACGTTCCGTTTTTATTAAATTTAGCGCTTTTTTCTTTTAAACGGACGTTTTTAAATAAAACTTTTCCGCTTCCGGTAATATCTACGTCGGCGTTTCCTTTATACAAACTCAGATATTTATTGATATACAGCGTTCTAAATCTGTTTCTGAAACCGAAAGATATATTATTAAAATTTCCGCTTATATTTCCGTCTATAACCCCTCTGCCAGAAGGCTCGAAATACCGGCTTTTGTATTTTTCTATTAAACTGACCGAGGGCAGTTCGCTATAAGTTGAACGGAAACCGATACTTAAATAATCTTTATCGTAATTTATTTTTCCTTCGGCGGAGCCCTTTATCGTCCTTGAAAAAACATGGATATTTTTTAATAAAACATATTTATCGTTTATTAATACCGCCCCTTTAACCAGAATCTTATTTCTATAATTAATATAATATAGCGTCCTGCCGCCTCCGGCGCTTCCGGATTTAATCTGCTGGACGGGGTTATACAGTTCTATTTTTTCGATATTTCCGACATAAAAATTTCTGCCCAGATGCAGGAAAGTAACAATGTTTCCGTTTGCAATGCCTTTAAACTGAGGGATTTTCTCGGCATCGTAAAAATCTATGAGTTTGCCGACATCGATATTTTTTAAAACCGATTTAAATTTACCCTCTTTGTCTTTAAGATTAATACTGCCCGCTGATTTTAAATTGCCGTTAAATATGTTTAAATCAATCTTTTTAAAGTTTATAATATTATTTTCGGCCTTGCCGAAATTTCCGGCGCATTCTATGGTTCCGTTATTTATATCTCCGCCCGAAAAGACGACATTTTTAAGATTAACCGCCGCCCCCGCGCTAATTTTTCCGTGAAAATCGCCGGCGGCAGTCAGTTTTGTGCTTAAGCTGCCTTTTAACAAGGGTAAAAACGGAAAATTTTTAGAAAGGGAAGATAAACTGTTTACTTTTAATGAGGTAGTATCGTTAAATTTTTTAACAAATCCCAAAATTTTATTTTTTTGATTTAATTCCAATATGCCGTCCGACACGGCGGAAAGATAAGAATTGCTCAGGCTTATTTTACGGTATTTTATGAAATTACTAAAATAATGGATTTCAACGGCGTCTGATTTAAAGACCCTCCGCAATTTTAATTTTTTAGACTTTAATAATATATAAGGCATATTATATTTAAAATATATACCGCTATCGTTATATAAAAACGGTATGAGGTTGGGTTTTTTATAAGCGGTTAAATCAAGTTTCTTAAGTTTCAATAAAATACTTTCGTCGGCATCGTTTAAGTTCAAATTGCCTTCAGTTATTTTTAATTTGTCTAAAGACGCCGAAACAAAAGAAGCGGGACGCTTCTTGAAAAGAGTTTTTATAACCGAATTAATATTCTTATAATTATTAATTCGGTTATTTTTTATTAAAATATTAACATAAGGATTTATAATATTAATTTTATAAATAATTATTTTTCTTTGGAAAATGTTAAACGGGCCGAAATGTATATCGATACGTTCGATTTTTGCGAAATTTTTAATGTCTAAGCCGTAAAGCCTGATTTGAGGGGAAAAAATAGAAAATTTTAATTTTTTTATCGTTACGCGCTTTTTTAGATCTGCGGAAATATATGAGGATAAATAATTTTTGGTTTTTAAAGCAAAATACGGCGATGTAATAAACAAAAAGGCGCTTGCGGAAATTACGGCCGTAAACAGTAATAAAATTAATAAATAAACTTTAATTTTCTTTTCATATTTTTTCATCTATAAATTTATAGCCTACGCCTCTTATAGTTTCTATAAATCTAACCGATTCGTCTATCTCGATATTCGACCTTAATCTTCTGATGTGGACATCTACCGTTCTCGGTTCGACGAACGAATTATTTCCCCAAACATTATCGAGCAGTTTTTCCCGTGAAAAAACATCACCGGCATAAGTCATTAAAAAGATAAGAATTTTAAATTCTATGGGGCTGAGTTTTATCTCGGTATTTTTTACCGTTACGCTGTGTTTATTAATGTTCGCGCTTATATTTTTAAACATATACCCGTCTGATATAGCACTATGTTTATTATTAATTTGAACGGGGGGCATTCTTTTTAAAATAGCGCGGACGCGGGCCAGAAGTTCATTTACGGAAAAAGGCTTGATAATATAATCTTCGGCGCCGGCTTCAAAACCTAATATTTTATCTACTTCTTCCTGTTTTGCCGATAAAAATATAACCGGAACGCCGGACAAACGGGAGTTTTGCTTCATTCTTTTGCAAACTTCATAACCGTTAATATCGGGGAGCATGAGGTCGAGAATTATAATATCTGGCTTAACGACTTCGGCAATTTTAATGCCGTCGAATCCGTTAAATGCAAATTCTACATTATAACCTTCCTTGGCAAGGTTATATTTTAAAAGTTCTACGAGATCTGATTCATCGTCTATGACAAGAATATTAACTCTGCTCATAATAAATAATACAACATAAAAATCCAATTCTGTCAAGAATTTTAAACATAACCAAATCCCGATTTAGAAAATATTTATAAGTTCTAATACTAAATAACACTGGATTCCCGCTTTCGCGGGAATGACACCCGTTGGGTGAAATCTTAAATTCCGGAATTGTCATTCCTGCGTAGGCAGGAAACGAAGTACAGCGAAGCTCATCCAGAAAATAAATTTCTAAATCGGGATTCGGGAACATAACCAAATCCCGATTAAGAAATTTTTATATATGAATTACCTGAATTACTTAATAATGTCATTGCGAGCGCACTATTCCGTCATTGCAAGCGCAGCGGACAGACGAAGTCCAGCGTAGCTAACTCCAGCGTAGCTAACCAATCTAAAACGAGATTGCTTCGCTGCGCTCGCAATGACTGGTTCTCGCAATGACTGGATATTGGAATTTATTAAATATTTTCTAAATCGGGATTAGGGAGGAACATCCGCGTCATTTAAACATCCTACAAATTTTACCTTACTTTACTTTTTGTATTAATGTCTTTTGACCGGTTTTGCTTTTTTGCATGCCCGTAACGCGGCGAATAATTTCGGCTGCCGGCTGAGGTTCTCTCTCCATAATGTTTCCTGCCTCCCTGCCTTTGAGGCAATGAATTATGAGGTTCGGCGACAGGCATATTTGCGGGCGGAACAAAGCTGTCGAATAAAACCTTAGGTATCTCACGTTTTATAAACCGCTCTATTTCTTTCAGGTAACGAAGTTCTTCCTTATCGACTAACGAAATCGCTTTTCCGCTGCTGCCGGCGCGTCCCGTGCGCCCTATGCGGTGAACGTAATCTTCGGCCATATTAGGCAGTTCAAAATTTATGACATGCGGCAGGCGGTCGATGTCTATTCCGCGCGAAGCGACGTCGGTCGCGACAAGCGCCGTTACCGAACCGTCTTTAAACTGCGCCAGGGCTTTCGTTCGGGCTGGCTGGCTTTTGTTTCCGTGTATAGCGGATGCGGAAATTCCGTCCGCGGTCAGTTTATCGGCGAGGCGGTTAGCGCCGTTTTTCGTGCGGGTAAAAATCAATACCTGTTTCCATTTATGATGTTTGATAAGATGCGATAAGAGATGGCTCTTCAAGCGTTGGGAAACTAAATGGACGCTCTGGTCAACCAATTCCGAAGCGGCATTGCGCTTTGCGCCTTCCACGAAAACCGGATTATGAAGGACGGAAGCTGAAAGGGTCTTAATTTTTTCGGAAAAAGTTGCCGAAAATAATAGGTTCTGCCGTTGTTTAGGCAGGAGCGCGATAATTTTTTTAATATCTACGATAAATCCCATATCCAACATCCTGTCGGCTTCATCCAGCACGAAGATTTCGACGCCTGATAAGTCCACGGTTTTTTGTCCGACGTGGTCGAGCAGGCGGCCGGGAGTCGCCACAAGTATATCGACGTTACGGCGCAGGGCTTTTATCTGCGGCACTATACTCATTCCTCCGAACACCGCCGTAGATTTTAAGGGAAGATATTTTCCGTAAGTTTTTACCGATTCTTCTACCTGCGCGGCAAGTTCGCGCGTGGGCGTAAGAACTAAACAGCGGGGTTTGCCGGAACGGGAAGCCGCGGCATGTTTTTCGGCAAGCAGGTGCAATATCGGAAGCGTAAAAGCCGCCGTTTTGCCGGTACCGGTCTGGGCGCCGGCAAGCAGGTCAGACCCTGCCAATACCGCCGGAATAGCTTTTGCCTGAACGGGAGTAGGATTTTCGTATCCGGCATCGGCAACGGCCTGCATTATAGGTTTTGATAAATTTAAATCTTTAAAGCCGATTTCCTTATTAATTTCCTTATTTCCGTCACCGGATAACTTGAATGATTCCGGCGCGTAATTTTTTTTGTTCTTGAGCATTTTTAGACATTCCTCCATTGTGAGTTAAAAATTATTATACAAATTAACACTGCATCTAGTTTTCGAGGAATATTTACAGGAATACTGCGGCTTAACTTTAACAATGTCGATAGTGTATGTTTTATTATATGATTATTATACGATTATTTTAAAAAATAATCAAAGTTTTTATTTATTTAATTTTAAATGCTAAATCTTTTAATTTTTCTTTAACTTCTTTTTCGATAAAAAGATTTATTTTATATATATAATAAACTATTTTATTTTTATATGAATAAAGCTTGTAATTTTCTCTTTTCACTGCTCCGAATCTTTGCTTATATTCCTCACCGCCTTTTAGAAAATCGAATTCTTCGTATTTATTGCCTATGGCTTCTTTTATAATATAATAAGTTAAAACTATCCCGGGGTGATAATTAGAATATTTTGCGTCGAACCCCGGCAGATATAACTGTCTTTTATTTCCGGAATCAAAACAAACCGCCGATGAAACTGCCGCTTTAAGAGCGTTTGATTCCGCCTTATCTATAGCCAAAAAAGACAACGCGATTTTATTTTCATTAAATAACGCGATAAATAAGTCGGTGAAAAATTTTTTTATTTTTTTATTATAAAAAACTCCCCTTTCCCCTTTTTCGTTCCATCTTTTTTGATGCAGGTCGAAAAAATAGTTTAAGTATTCTTTAAATAAAGATTTATCTATAGCCGAAGAGCTGATAAATCTGATGTTATTTTTTTCCGCTTTTTCGACCCTGCTCAAAATATTATATCTTTGCTTAGAATTAAACCGCTTCATATAAGCGTCCATACCTGGGGGCAAGTTAAAATAATAGCAGCCGCCGCTTTCCTTATAATTCAATTTTAACCCGTAAGATTCGGAAACATTTTTTTTAATATCGCTAAGCAGTCCTTCCGAAACCTGCTTTAGGTAAATTATATTTGAAATTTTATTTTTTATGATTTCTCCGAATATTTCAGAATAAATTCTTTCTTTATCGGCGTCTTTTCTTATGATAATGCCAAGATAATCGGAATAATCGCCGCTTATAAACATCAGGGATTTAAAAAATAAAAAAAATCTTTTTATGAAAAAGGGGGCTACCGCTTCTAACTCTTCGGCATCGTTATAAACGGCGATTATAAAAAGATTACCGGCATCGCCCAGAAAATGTTTTACCCAAAGATAATTCCAATCGTAAGACAGGAAAACATTTTCGTTCAAGCTCGATTTTAATAAAGCGTTCCATTCGCTTTCTATCTTTTGAAGCTCTTTTATATTGCGGATAATTTTTATCATTTCCGTGATTTAATTACTTTGTCATTATATCATTTTTATCCGGTTTATTATAAAAATTATTCTATAACCGCATTGGAAAAATTTATATGCCGGATTTAACTATATAAATAGAGATTTAATCTTGATTGTCTGCTGAAATAGTGGTAATATATGTTAATTAAACTTACCCGTCTAATCTACATATAAGCTAAAAATTAATCGCTTTTCATGAATATACTAAAAAAAACAAAAAACAAATTCCCTATATCTAAATCCGACAAACTCCAGATATTGGCAATGCATGTTTTTTTCTTATTTCTCGTCTGTCTTACGCTTTCCATTTTTATATATGAAACCCTAAACCTTAAAAAAACAGTTGCAAACCGCTTTAAAACCTATGCAAAACTAACGGCGTTACATATGTCTTCCACCCTTAAGGCTCAGATAGATGCACATTTCCACGACCTTAAATTTTTAAGAACCGAATTTTTAAACATCAACGGCGGACGCCTTTTTCCAAGCATAGAAGTATTGCATGTTTTTAAGGATTTCAAAAGATACCATCCGGGTATTTCCGCGCTTAATCTCCTTAATCCGTCGATGAACAAAATAGTCTGGTCCAGTGATAGAAAACACTTAAATCTAAATATAAAAAATATTATTTTCACCCAATTAAACGGTTATCCAAATCTTTACATAGGAACGCTTTATTTTGAAAAAACGGATAAAAAATGGGTCATTCCGATGAACGAGCGGATAATTAATAAAAGAGGGCATATATTGGGCTTCATCGGCTCCCCTTTTATGCTTTCTAATTTCAATTTAATCCATACGCCGAAATATATCGAAACAACCCTCATAGAAACGGCATCGGGTAAAGCGATATCCTTATGGAAAAACGGCAAATGGCAAAATGATTACGGCAATACGCCTGATATTTTAGGCAGCGTAACTCAAAAAATAAAAGGCTACCCATGGATAATTAAAGCGGGATGGACAAGGTCGTCTCTTGAAAAATTTTTCTGGAATAGGGAACGCGTTTATTTACTGATGACGCTTTTGCTTATTCTGATATTCGCCATAATAGACATAATATCAAAGATTGCTTTCGAACGGCTCATCCGCCTGAAAAGATATCAGGATGCGGCAATAAGCGTACAGGAAGATGTTTTATCGTTAAAAGAAGCCGAAAGCATATATAAACATATCGTAGATATAATAGTTACTAAAACGGACGCCATAGGGTCGGTTTTAGTCGTTCCCGACGAGGAAAAAGGTTATTTTACACCTATTGCCGCGTGTGCAGATGATGCCGAACATGAAAAAAACCTTATGCAGATAAAACCTTCTCTTAAAAGCGGCGATATTTTAGGGAATATGCCCGCATCCATCGTTTACAGGGAAAAAAAGATACTGGGGCCGCTGTATAATTTAGACCCCGCCGTCGTAAAAAAATACCCCTCATTTTCCAGAGTAAAAAGTCTGATGGCTTTCCCGATATTTCAAAATTTAGATTCTAACCCCGCAGCGGTTTTAGGCATACAATCTAATTCCAAGTATTATTTTACTAAAGAAATGAAAAACATAATTACGCAGGTTACAAATTCCTTGGGCATCGCTCTCAATCAGCTCGACATTAACCGACATTTGGCATACGAAGTGGAACATCAGCGGCGGCTTACGGAATTTAACTTTTTTTTAGCCCAGATAAATCAACTGATAAGCAGAACCGAAAACGAAAAAAGCCTTCTTGATCCTATTTGCTATATGGCGGTAAGCTACACGGGATTAGAACTAGTATGGATAGCAAAACCTGATGAAAACGGCAGCGTCCGTTTTATATCGCATTTCGGTATTTCAGGTTTCGTAGAAAAGTTAAATATCTCGGTTAATTCCGATACGCCGGAAGGACATTCCAGCGTGGGCAGGGCATGGCGTTCCAAGAAACCGGTTTACGTTCCTTCATTCAGAAATGATGCTTCAATGCGCCCATGGCTTGATATAACGGAAGGGTTCGGCATATTATCCAGCGCTTCTATCCCGATATTAAGAGGCGGAGATATCTGGGGAGTAATAACGGTGCTTCATTCTAAAGAAAACTTTTTCGACGAAGACCTTAAAAACCTTATGGAAGAAATAGCGCTGGATATAGGATTCGGTTTAGACAGGATAGACCTTATAAATCGTGAAAAAAGGGCAACGGAAATAAGAAATGCGTTTCTTAGCAATACTTCGGCAGGCATTGCGCTCGCCGGCTACCCGGACAGGGTCTTCCTCGAGGCTAACGATACTTTCCTGAATATTTTAGGCTATACGAATATCGAATATTTACAGAACCATAATTCAAGAGAAGTTTATCCTGATGACGCCACATATGTAAGGGTGGGAGAACTTGCCCAAACAATATTAAAGGAAGGGAAAGGTTCCGGCCGCGATATACCGGTAGTAAGAACCGACGGCGTTACTATCTACGCCGATTTTTACGGACAAAAATTAAAAGAATTAGTTAACGGCAAAGAACAAATATTATGGACTTTGATAGATATTACCGAAAGGCACCGGCTGTCGGAAGAGCTGTCGTATCAGGCTTTTTACGACGAACTTACCGGGCTTCCCAACCGCCGCTCGTTGTCGCTAGAACTTGAACGCGCCATAGCAAGAACCGGCCGCCGTAAGACACTACTTGCCGTTTCAATAATAGACCTCGACGATTTTAAACCTATAAACGACACGTACGGACATCTTATAGGAGATAATGTATTAAAAATAATTTCGAACAGGCTGAAAGACGTCCTGCGCAAAACAGATTTTATAGCCAGACTCGGCGGAGACGAATTTGTAGTTATAATAGAGGACTTTAAGGATAAAAGCGAGTTTGAAAATATATTGGCAAAGATAGAAAAGAAAATTAAAGAAGTTATGGTTTTAGAAGACGAAAACGAAATAGCAACGAGTCTAAGTATGGGGGTTTATATTTACGGCGGTTTTCTTAAAGACAAAGAATTTCCTACTTCCGACAATCTTTTGCGTTATGCGGACCAGGCATTATACGAGAGCAAAAAAAATAAGGCCGATCGTTTGCAATATTATGTTTTTTACGGGGAAGCGGTTCCTCATATGAAGAATAAAATGCAGAAACTTTTAGTGGAAGGCAATCTCTTGGTTTATTATCAGCCTATTATGAATAATTCGACGAGGGAGATAGTCGGAGTAGAAGCCCTTGCGCGCTTATATGATAACGGCAGTATAATTTCTCCGTACAACTTTTTGCCTATGCTGAACGAAAAAGATTTGCTTTATTTAAGCAATGAAGTATTAGTAAAGGCGCTTAAAGAATTGTCGCATATCGGCGAACCTGCCGAAAAGTTATGGGTTTCAATTAATATCGACCCAAAATTCATTTCGGAAGAATATCTTTTATGCTTAAAAAACATACTGCAATCCGGGTGCGACCCCTCTAGAATAGTTTTAGAAATTCTTGAAACGGGAGATTTTCTGAGCAGAGGCAAAGCCATTGAACACATACGGGCTATGAAAAATTTAGGGGTAAAGGTGGCGTTAGACGATGTAGGAAGTGCGTATTCATCGCTTATGCGCCTTAAAGAGCTTCCCGTGGACGAAATAAAATTAGACCAATTTTTCGTGAGGACTTTGGAAGAAAATCCGCACGATCTTCATTTTGTTCAGTCCATATTAGAGCTTGCCGACGAAAAAAAGGTGGATTTAGTAGTGGAAGGCGTAGAAACCGACGATATACTGGATGCTCTTTCGGTAATGGCGGTTCGGCATCTTCAGGGTTATGCGATAGCAAAACCTATGCCGTCGGACAAGTTCAAAGATTTTTTAACCGATAAACCTTTATCTCACAGAAAACACCCCGTAAGCTTTCTCGGCTTATATGCCATTAAGATAGTTTCTTATCATAATATCAAAAAACTTATCAGGCATAACCCGTATTTAATAGACTATAAAAACCTGATAAATTCCAAAAATTGCCATATACAAGATGCGCTATTATACTTAAATGTTCCCAAAACCCATATTTTATACGATTTGCATTACAGATACGACAAAGCCATAGCCGAACTGGGCGAAGCCTTAAAATCATCGGAAAATGCCGATTGGAGTTCATTAGAACAGATTAGCGAAGCATTCGAACGGGAGATACTTATCGAATATTATAGGCGAAAGGGCACAGGTCTAAACCATAACTAAATTAAAAGATTTTCCGGCATCTATACATCGAAAACGTCTGATATTTTGCAAATTCTGCCGACAATCGGAATTTTTTCGCCCGCTAATCCTTTTGGATATCCACTGCCGTCATAATTTCAAATCCTTCTTTCGTGAGGCGTCCCTGTTTTAAAAGAACATTATCCGATATTCCTACTTTTCCTATCTGAAAAACGTTATCCATTCCGAGTTCTTCTGCTGTAGTATCTCGCCTTACGAGCGGCGTTTGAAAACCATTTATGCAAATATTATAAGGCAAAAACGAAAACGAATTAATTTTGATTGCCTCCGCGATACCCATTCCGTTTAGCATAAAACCTTCGGTTCGGCTTTATGAACGTTAAGCTCCATAGCTGCCTACCGGGGAATTATATAGCTTACGTCTTACTTAGCCGTTGCGCTTACGCTAGAAGAGGTTGCGGGGGGTCCCCCTATTGTATTATTAATGGCTTCGACTTCGAAGTAATAAGTAGTTCCACTTGTTAGACCGACTACGGTATAACTATAAGACTGCGTAGGATTATCCGCAATAATTATATTGCCTACTGGCGTAAAAGGACCGCTTGAAGTACTGCTCTCTAAGACTATGAAATTAGATGCAATCGTACTGTAAAATGACGAGTTTTCATTATTAGGATTTGCCGCAGTCCAATTTAAATTTATTTCCCCAGTTGTGGGGCCCGGCGTAGCAGTCACTGAATTTGGAGCAGATACCTTCTCATTGTAATCTGCCATAGGGCCGTTAAAAGAATAACTGCCCCCTAGAGTGTCAGAGATAATAGCATTTAAAGTTACGTTTACCCCTCCAACCATAATCGTCGAGTTTAAAAATGTGCCACTATTACTCCACCCCGGCATTAAACTAGGTGCAGTACCACCCGCATCAATTGCCGACATAACTGCAATTGGGGGCTCGACCCCACCATCAGTTATCATCCCCGAGAACCCCCACTCTCCACTATTACCTACATAATTAAAATAATTTTGATTATTATTGTCGGGAATTTCTATTGCATTTATAGCCCCGTCATATCCATCTACCCCATGGCAGAGTAAACAGGTTTCCTGTACGGCATTCGTGGATGTATAAATATTACTATAACCGTAATTTCCAAAATCACCGATGTTACCTCCTCCACCGATATACTCGTTTACTGTGGCACTCAATGCTAAAACAGGATTTGTAAAATAAGACTCAGGGTTTCCACCTGCACCTAAATCGTTAGCTATATTATTTTCTATATTTGCTATGTCAAATGCAAGAACCCCTATAAAATAATCAGAATTCTTTACTTTAATCCCATCATTTGTCATATCTAATGCTGGTCCATTATCGCCAAACCCCCAACTGCTACCCCAACCTCCACCTAAACCTATGCTGATATAAGAATCATAGCCGGCAGGATTTAATATCGTGTAAATATCGGATAAATCCGGTCCGACTGCGCCGGACGGGAATATATGGAACCCCGTAGCGTTCGTATGGTAAAAAGGCTCTCCCTGCGTATCGAAAAGGGTGTGGCAGTTCAAGCACCCGGCAGTGTTTAGTACCGGCACGGCGTCTGATTCGTCCACGCATACCGTACCGTTAGAGGTAGAGCTAAGAGGGACAGCGGTAGAGGATTCATAGGACGGCACCGCGGTATAACCCGACGGACAGCCCGATACCTTTTGTGGAGCGGAAGCAGTTACCGTCCCGCCGGAAGACATGGAATAGTTTATGGCAACGTAATTGCCGGAGCCTACGCTTAAGGTTTCGAGATACCCGTCTATGGTTTCTATTTCGCTTAAGGTCAACGGCTCGCCAAGCTCTACGCCGGGATAGGTATTCCCGTTAAAAACAGGAACAGGGTTTAAGGTATCCTGTATCCCAGCCGTCGGAAGATCTATCATAGTATCTACGGCCATTCCTATTCCGTAAAAATTAAGATAATTAGCTACGTAAGAAAGGTCGGGAGCCGCGTAATAGGGGCTCGAAGGATTATTAAAAGGCGCTCCGGGTCCAAAGGTATAAGGAACCGAATTTATGCTAGTCGTTATAGTATGGCAGCTCAAGCACCCTGCATCATGCATGAGAACGAGACCGTCAGGACTACTAGATGGGGGTTTAATCATAGTTATAGAAAACGAAATCGAAGACCCCCCTATAGATGGTTGGGGCATAGTAGAAGGCGAAAATCCCGTTAAATTTGAAAACGAATATGTAAAATCAGGCGAATTCGGTATTATAGTATTTAAAGCATCCTGCATAGTCAAAAGCGCCGCTTTATCGGCAGAATTAGTCTGGTTAGCATAATAGGTCGTAATAGTATCGGCTATATTGGAAAGTATTCCGTGAACGGTAGTAGGAGCCGAGGTAGCCGTGCCTATGCCGGTATTAACGTCGCTCTCCAAAGTAGTACAGGCGGAAGTAGAAGCCAGCGAACTATAAGGCGACGAAGACGCGTCTATGCAGGCGGCAAGGTCGTCCGCCATAACGACGAGATAAGGCGCTATAGCCTGCAAAGAAGTATTAGAAGACGATATCGTATTTGGCATGCCGTCGTAGCTGGGGTCTTCTAACGACAAGATATTTAGAGTCGTAAGTGCCGCATTAACGGCATTCGTCTTCTGAGTATAATAGTAAGCCTCTTGGGTAAGCATCGTAGTATATTCGTTCACTGTAATCCCGCCCGAAGGAATATTCGGCGGAACGACGGCTTCTAGTTCAACATCACCCGCAGTAGCCTTTACAAAATAACTCGTATCGACGGAATCGGGGTTGAAGGTAATAGAAAAACTACTAGAATCAGGAATAACTGAAGCTATCTCAGTGCAATTCGATATGTCCATTGCCGTGCAGCCGTAAACCGCAACCGAGGTAGCCGTAATGCTTTTAAAACCGCCCTTAACCGTGCCGGTAAGGGTAACCCCTCCGGATGAAGCAGCGGAAGATTGTCGCGACGTTCCTGCGGTTCCGCCGCAGCCCGAAAGCGATATGCCTGCGGAAAGAATGAAAACAGATAAAAGAAAAATTAAAAAGACGTTTAATTTCTTTTCCATAATAAAAACACCTCCTCTAATATTACAAACGCACCTCAGCCGTCCTGCCGAAAGCGGACGCTATCCTCTGTATCATGTCTATGCCGATATTAACGTTCCCCTTTTCTATCCTTGAAATAACGGACTGGGTGGTTCCGACCTTTTTTGCCAGTTCCGCCTGGGATATTTTATTTTCTTCTCTTAAGGTTATAAGCTTTCGGACAAATTGGTACCTGAGTTCGAGCTTATCCCATTCTTCCTTGAATTCTTTGTTTTTTAACTGTTCGTTTAGATAATTCGTAAAATCGTCCATTTGTTTAACCTCGTTTTATGCTTTGCTTATAATTTCTTTCATTCTTTTTTCCGCAATATTAATTGCATCGCCGGGGGGGGTCTTATCGGTTTTCTTGACGAAGCCGTGTAATAATATAAAGGTTTTTTCCTTATATAGAAAATAAAGGATACGGTATATGCCGTCCTTTATATATTCCGTTTTAACCGAACACTGATTCCGTTTCCAACCGAACACTAAAATCAGCAATTAATCCCTTTATATTTTTTATATAATACCGTTAATTTTAAGTCAATGAAAATATCCATTATTTAAT
>JAKAOK010000022.1 GCA_021812245.1 bacterium
TCGGAAGTTTTCTCCAAATTTTTAAAAGAATTAAACAAGGTAATTTACTTCAGGGGGGTCAGGGGTTCGCTTTGCCGACAAAGCTACCCCTATCCCCCTTGAACCCCCAAACCCTAAGAAATCGGGAATGGGATAGAAACTTTTCCGAAATATTCACGATTTACACGTCGATGAATAATGCAACGATTTTGCAACGATTTTAAACAGAAAAGGCGAAAATTGGCGGGAATATGGGGAACAGGCGGAATTGAGAAAAACCGTTAAATAACAGCAGATTCAGGCGGAAAGTCGGTTTGTTAATTTTAATTAATTTTAATTCGTAATCAGCGGGTCGTAGGTTCGATTCCTATCGCCGGCTCCATATTTTTCAAGGGTTTCAATAGTTTCCATTTTCTTTAAAATCCCCAACTGTCACACTTCTTGTCTAAAGCCGATACAGTCGATTTGATGTGCAGCTTCGATAAATGGGAATATCTCAACGTCATTGCGATATCTTTATGCCCCCATCAATCTCCGCTTCTATATCCGCTATTATCTCCATGCCATCCTTTATCTCCATGCCATCCTTTATCTCCATGCCATCCGTTATCTCCATGCCATCCAGGATTCCCGTAATAAGGGCCGCAATCCCACCCGACGCAACATCCGGTTGCGACAGATACTGTAAACATTATCATAGCGAAGAGGATAACGATTGCTATTATCGATGTCGGTCTGTTTTTTAGATTTTTCGGTATGATTTTAATTGTTTTCAATTTTTTGCCTCCTTTATTGCCGTTATATTTATATTTATATCATAATAAATATAAAAGAAAAGTAAATTATTACTTTTGATTAATTATGGAGGGTGAACGGGCCGGATTGCATTGTTGCGGGATAGTCTAAAATGGTATACAATTAAAACATAATAAACCTGTTGCCCCATAATAACCTTAAATAGTTTTGAAGAGAGGGCGGTGATATGTCCGATAGAATAAATAATATTTTTACTTCCATTGCAGATGTTTACGATTTTTGGGGGCATCTGTTCAGTTTCGGAGTTGACGGTGTATGGCGCAAAATGGCCGCGGAAGAAGCCATAGCCGATATAAACGGCTATAAAATACTTGATGTCGCCACGGGCACCGGCTCTATCGCCATAGATATTTACAAAAAGGCGAAGAGGGCAAAAAAGAGGGTTGAAATTGTTGGAGTAGATTTTAATTCCGATATGATAAAAATAGCCGAAGATAAAATCAAAAAGAAAAAAATCAAAAACATATGCTTTAAGATTGAAGACGCTATGAACCTTATCGAACCCGGGTGCGCTTACGACGTGGTTACCGCCGGTTTTTTATTGAGAAATGTGGACGATACGGAAGTTTTCGCGGAAGAACTCAGGAGGATTCTAAAAAAGAACGGTAAATTCATATTGCTGGAAATGGGCAAGCCGCAAAATAAATTCTTAAACATGTTTTTCAGGGTATATTTTTTTATTATCAGGCTTGTTGGTTTGTTAATAAACGAAAAAGCATATGATTGGCTGACATACAGCATACTGGCGTTCGATAGAAAAAAAATGGTGGATATATTAAAAGAAAAAGGATTTAAAGACCTAAAAATTAAAAATCTGCCGTTTCATATAGGTTTTTTAATTACGGGAATAAAAGAAAGATAAAAAATATTGACTTATGACTTTTAAGTCATTATAATAAAAATATATCAATAAAGCAACGCGGAATATTTTTAATTAAAATCTTAAAAATTTATTATAAAATATTATGAAAAATATTTTAATTTTCATCTTATCTTTCTTATTTTTATTCTATTTAATAAATTTTTATCCGCACAAGGCTTATTCGTTTTACGCAAAATCCGTAAGGGTAGTCACTCTAAAAGAGGCATATATTCTTGCGGCACGGCATAACGACACTATAAAAGCCGCAAAAGAAAGCTACTATCAATCGACTCTCTTGAAATGGTCGGCCATAGGCATGGTTTTACCCTATATATCTCTGAAGTACACCGACCAGAGAATGCATGTTAATTCTGCGTCGTCTCCATTATCGTCTTCCGATATAATGAGCAGTCTTTTTTCGTTCTTTTTTCCTAATTATGAATACAGTTTTACTTTAAACGAACCTATCCTTAATATAGGCGCTATTCCTGCTTATATGTCTGCGCGGAATGCCGAAAAATCTACTAAAATGGCTTTAAATAATATTTCAGCGGACACTCTTTATAATGTTGCCGTGGATTATTATACGGTTTTGAACGATTTAAGTTTAATAAAAGCGGATACTAAAACTTTTAAAGAGGCAAAGTTTCATCTTGAGCTTACCGAAGCTAAATTAAAAGCCGGCCTAGCCATCATTACCGACCTTCTTCAGGCAAAGTCCCAGTTTTATGCCGCAAAACAGGAGCTTATAAGTTCCAGAAATTTATTGAAAGCCACTAAAGCCCATCTTGCGGCTCTTCTTGGAATAAGCAGGCGCTTCAGCGTAGTTAAACCGCCCAAACCGGTTTTAAAAAAAGCGTTATTAAAAAAATACGTAATTCTTGCCTATAAAAACAATCCAAACATAAAGTCCTTAAAGTTTGCCCAAAAATCGGCCGACGACGAAACCGGATATTACGAATCGCAATATATTCCCAGAGTTAATTTTTCGGCTTCTTATAATGCGCTTTCCAATACCCATTTTATTCCGCAGGGTTCGACTAATTACTGGACGGCGGGCGCTACCCTGACTATGCCTTTGTTTCAGGGGGCGGCGAGGATTATATCTATCGAAAAGGCGCGTTCGGAAGCAAACCGGTCTATATATAATACGGCTCAGGCAAAGCGTGATTTAAAGGCGCGGGTTATATCGGAGTTTTATAATGTCCGCAGTTTGAGATACGAAGTAAGCACGCTTGGGCATGAAGAAAGGTTTGCGTCTAAAAATTATATGCTTGTCGAAGAAGAATTTAAGGCGGGGGTGGCGACGAGCGTAGATGTGGTAACCGCGCTTGCAGAATTAACCAGGGCAAGGCATAATCTTCTTTCCGCAAAATTAAGTTATTACGAATCGGTTATGGATTTAAAAAGGCTTATAGGCTCTTTTAAAAGAAAGCTTATAAGTTTAACCGTCGATAAATTTAATTAAAATTATTTAATATTTATTCTTTTATAATAATTAATGGGTGATATCCGATGAACGGGGAAAACGAAAAAACCGAAACTAAAACAGGCGGCAACGGTTTAAATGATAGTAAATTTAATAAAAAAAACATTATCACCGCTTCCGTTATACTTTTACTTGCGATAATAGGAGGCATATTCGTTTTAAGGTGGTATCTTTTCGGACTTACGCACGTTTATACCGAAGACGCGGAGGTTGACGGGCATATAGTTTCCGTCAGCACAATGGTTCCGGGCAATATTAAAACCATATACGTCCATAAAAATGAATTCGTCAAGAAAGGTCTTTTAATTGCCAAAATAAACGATTCGACTTATTATCCCGCAATGCTTCAGGCAAAAGCCAATTATAATCTTGCTAAAGCAAAATTATTCAGCGCAGGCGGGAATATAGGCGAATATATAGGGTCAAATTATAATTCTTATTATATTGCAAAACTTTCTTACAGGACTGCCCTTGCAAATTTGCGCAAGGCAAAACTTACGTATGAATTGGATAAAAGAGATTATAACCGCGACTTATCGCTGTTAAAAAAGGAATTTATTACAAAACAGCAGTTTGATGCCGTAAAAACGGCGTATTTGGTTTCTAAACAGGCTTATCTAATGGCGATATCGGCTCTCGGCACCGCCAGAAGAAACTATTTTCAATCCAATTATTTAAAAAACAATGTTGCCGCCAACAATATTACTACGCTTAAGCCGCTTGAAGCAAATGTTCAAATAGCTAAAGCCGCTTATAAAGTTGCTCTTGCAAACTATAAGAATACATTCATATACTCGCCTATTAACGGTATAGTATCGGAAAAAATGTCTTATATAGGGGAATATGTTATGCCCGGAACTCCGATAGTAATGGAGAATAATATAAGAAGGGTTTGGGTAACGGCAAATATAAAAGAAACGGTCATCGGCAATATTAAAACAGGAGACCGCGTTAAAATTGCCGTAGATTCCTTTCCGGGGAAAGTTTTTAAGGGAACGGTAGAATTTGTGGGTTCGGTCAGTACTTCAAAATTTGCCTTAATCCCTACCAATAATCCATCCGGAACATTTACCAAAGTAACGCACAGACTTCCCGTAAGGATCCGGATATTAAACGATAGCAGGCATATTTTAAAGCCTGGAATGATGGTAGAAGTAACTATAGATACGACGGCAACAAGATAGAAAATAAGAATAAACGGAATTCAAAACAAATATCGTTAAATAATGCAGAGGTTGAAAAAAAATGAATTTCAAAAATAATTGTTATAAAAAAATGGTTTTATCCGCTTTGATTTTTATATCTATGGGAGCGGTTTTACTATTTTCCGCATTTTGTTTAACGCCCGCTAAAAGTGCGCATGGATATGGAAATAATCGGGGGCAATATCTTTTTAATTATTATAACTGCGTAGATTGTCATATAATTAAGGGATTAGGCGGAACGCTCGGCCCTTCCCTGTCGAATTACGGCAATAAAAACAAAAGTTACGTATGGACGGTTATGCAGATTGAAAATCCGCAGTTTCATTACAAGGTGGGTTCGGTAGTAAAAATTAACGGAAAGACCTATTATTCGATTATGCCTTCTTATGATTACATTCCTTATGGGGATATCAAAAAGCTTGCATCTTATTTAGAGTCGTTAAAAAAAATAAATTAAAATTAAATGTCGCCGTCGCCGTCGCCGCTTTTGGCATCTCTTATAAAGGTATTATCATTGTCCGTCCTTATCTTTAATTCGTTTTTAAATGCAAGATTAGTCCACGGATAAGTTAAATCTATATCGTATTCCGCAAACTTCTTCGCTATCTCGAAGTTTATGTCGCTGATTATAAAATGCCTTCTTATAGGCGACGAAATCCATGCAATCAGTTCCAGATTAAAGGACGATGCTCCTATATTAACGAACCATACGGAAGGTTCCGGTTTCTTTAAAACCTCTGGATTTTCTTCGGCTATTTCAAGTAATATCTTTTTTGCAAGGTCAAGTTTTGAAGCAGTTTCTTCAATTCCTAACGGTATATGAAGTCTTATCTTAGGGTCCCTGTGCGACCAGTTTATTACGTTGGACGTTATGAAATTAGAATTTGGAACTATTATAGAGATATTATCCCTTGTCGTAATCGTGGTGCTTCTTGCCCTTATATCGCTGACGATGCCGTCGTAGCCGGCAACCTCGACGTATTCCCCTTCTTTTATAGGTTTTTCGAACAATATAATGATGCCGGATATAAAATTACTTATAATATTCTGCATGCCGAATCCGATGCCGAGACCTATAACGCCGGCTAAAAAGGCAAGAGAACTCAAGTTTACCCCTAAAACTTGAAAAGCAATAAAAAAACCTATTATTAAAATGATATATTTAATAAATCTCGTTACGGTTTTTATGAAGGCTTTGGTTAAAGTTTTATTTTTTCTGAATTCCCTTCTAATTAAATAAGAGAATATATGGGCTATCAGATATGAGGCTATAATAATCGCGATAGACGTAAGTATAGATAACAGCCTTATTTTATTTCCGTCTATCGTATAAACTTTATCTCTTAAAAACTCAAACATAATTAATGGGGTTATATTTTTGATTCCAATATATTATAATATATATATTAAAAATTAAAAATGATAAAAAGAAGATATACACGAACAATCAAAGTAGGCAATGTTCCGATAGGTTCCGATGCCCCGGTAAGCGTTCAGTCTATGACCAACACCGTTACCGAAGATGCCGCTTCTACGGTAAGGCAGATAAAAGACTTAGAGAGCTATAACTGCGGAATAGTCAGAGTTGCGGTTAATACGCCTGAAGCCGCCGAATCTTTGAAAGATATCGTAAGGCAGGTCAATGTTCCTATCGTGGCGGATATTCATTTTGACCACAGGCTGGCTCTGGCGTCTTTAGCGGCCGGAGTTAAAGGGCTAAGGATTAATCCGGGGAACATAGGGGATAAGAAAAAAGTTAAAGAAGTCGCAAATGCGTGCAAAGACAGCGGCGTGCCTATCAGGATAGGGGTAAATTCAGGTTCTTTAGAAAAAGGGGCTTTAGAGAAAAACGGCGGAGATTTTGCCGCGGCAATGGTTGAAAGCGGACTGAAACATATAAAACTATTAGAAGACGAATCATTTTACGATATAAAAATATCTTTAAAATCTACCGATGTTTTAACTACCGTAAGAGGATACGAACTTCTGGCCGAAAAAGTAGATTATCCGTTTCATATCGGCATAACCGAAGCTGGAACGGCATTTTCGGGAGCAATAAAATCAGGGGTGGGACTCGGGATATTGTTATACAAGGGATTAGGAGATACCCTTAGGGTTTCTTTGAGCGACGACCCGGTTATGGAAGTTATCGCCGGCTATAATATTTTAAGAGATTTAGGCTTAAGGCGCGGCGGGGTTCAGCTTATCTCGTGTCCTACCTGCGGAAGAGCCGAGGTTGATATAGTAAATATGGCAAGGGAATTCGAAAGAGTTTCCGCCAGAATAAAATCCGATATAAAAGTCGCAATAATGGGATGCGTAGTAAACGGTCCGGGGGAGTCTATGCATGCCGACGTCGGTATTGCCGGAGGCAGGGGGAAATCCGTTTTATTTTCAAAAGGAAAAATTATCGGAAAATATGATAAAAAGGAAATACTCCAAGCATTAATTAACGAAGTAGAAAACATTACCGGAGAGAAAATTAATTTAAGTCAGTTGAAAAATAAAAAATTAAAAATCAGGAGTTAGTGTGAGATATTCGTCGTTTTTTATTCCATCTTTGAAAGAGGACCCTAAAGAGGCGGTTCTTAAAAGCCATAAACTCCTCTTAAGAGCCGGATATGTAAGGCAGCTTTCGGGGGGCATATATACTTATCTTCCTCTCGGTTTAAAAAGTTTGCGTAAATTGGAAGATATAATAAGGCAGGAGATGAATTCGGAAGGCGCCGTCGAACTTTCGATGCCGTTTGTCCAGCCCTTAGACTTATGGAAAGAATCAGGAAGAGACGAAGACTACGGGAAAGAGCTTCTGCGGTTTAAGGATAGGCAGGACAGGGATTTTTGCCTTGCCCCGACTTATGAA
This sequence comes from bacterium, assembly GCA_021812245.1. GTDB lineage: Bacteria > SZUA-79 > SZUA-79 > Acidulodesulfobacterales > Acidulodesulfobacteraceae > Acidulodesulfobacterium_A. Next base: position 7,215 of record JAKAOK010000022.1, read on the forward strand.
GAAGTGGTAACCGACCTTGTTAAGAAAAACGTAAAGTCCTATAAAGAACTGCCGCTGACGCTATATCAGATACACCTTAAGTTCAGGGATGAGATGCGTCCGAGATTCGGATTGATGAGAGCCAAAGAGTTTATTATGAAAGACGCTTACAGTTTTGACGCGGACGAGGAAGGACTTGACGAAAGCTATAAGAAAATGAAGCGGGCATATGAAAATATATTCAAGAGGCTTGGGTTCGATTTTAAATTTATTAAAGCCGAAGCAGGGGAAATAGGGGGAAACTATTCCGAAGAACTTATGGTTTTTTCCGAATACGGGGAAGACAGAATAGTTATATGCAAAGACTGCGGATATGCAGCTTCTATCGATGAAGCCGATTCTGCTTCCGATTGCCACGGTCCGCTTGAACGGTTTTACGCGCAGCAAAGCGAGCAATCGTGCAGACAGCCGAAGATGACTAAACTCTTTACTCCGGATAAAAAATCCGTCGAGGAAGTAGCGGAATATCTTAAGGTGGATAAGGCCTGCTTTGCAAAGACGCTCATATATGAAACCGAATCCGGGTTTATTGCCGCCATGGTAAAGGGGAACAGGGAAATAAACGAGCGCAAGCTGAAAAAAGCGGCGGGAGTTAAAAATTTATTCCTTGCAAAAGAGCAGGACGTAGAAAGGATAACGGGTGCTCCCTGCGGTTTTGCAGGTCCGTTCGGCTTAAACGGTTTAAACCTTATTGTTATAGATGAAGAGATTAACAACTCGGAATACTGGATTACCGGAGCAAACGAAAAAGACGCCCACATGGCAAACGTAAAACCGGGACGCGATTTTACCCCAAATATCGTAGCCGATATAAGAAGTGTACAGGCCGGCGATAAGTGTGCAAGATGTTCCGGCGTTTTAACCGTTAAAAACGCAATAGAACTCGGGCATATTTTTAAGCTTGGGGAGAAATATTCAAGTATTCTAAACGCCAAATTTTTAGACGAAAAAGGAGAGGCAAGATTTTTTGTAATGGGTTGTTACGGCATCGGGGTCGGGAGAACCCTCCAAACGCTTATAGAGGTCTTTTCAGACGATAACGGGATAAATCTTCCGGTATCCGTAAGTCCGTTCAGCATGGCTGTTGTCAGTCTTAACGCTAACGATGAAAAGATAACGGACGTTTCCGAAAAGATTTACGGAGATTTAACCGCAATGGGGATAGACGTTATATACGACGACAGAAAATTGTCCGCCGGTATTAAACTTAAAGATATAGATTTAATAGGAATACCTTTTAAGATAGTGGTGGGCAATAGGACTATTAAGGATAATAAATACGAGCTTAATATAAAAGAGAGCGGTATAACGGAAACTTTCGGTGATTTAGAAAGCCTTTATAAAAGAGCGGGAGAACTGTTAAAAAATCCCCGCGTTTAAGAAACGCAGGGATTGAATTTTTTCAAGCCGGACGACCGTCCGTTAATTATGCTCAGCCAAATCCGCTGCTATAGCCTCCTCCGCCTCCACATGAACCGGAAGACCCGTAATTTGAAGCATAACCATCGCCGCCGCAACTGCTGAACGAGCTGACTCTTTTTGCCGGTTTTTCAGCTCCGCAGGCGGGACACTTAATGTTTTGGTCTTTTTCGCTGAGTCTTTGATAAATTTCAAATATTTTTCCACATTTTTTGCATTCGTATTCGTAAATCGGCATATTCGTAGTTTTCCTCCATATGTTTAATATACTTATCTATCTTTTCTATATATTATATCATATAAAGCCGCAAAAATCATCATAGGCGTCAAGACCCAAATCTAAATCGGGATTTTGGTCTTGACATTACCCCAGCGTCCCCGTAACAAGTTTTATATAATATTTATCCGTATTTAATCTGAACAGAGTATTTAAATAATCCACTTTGGCCGCTTTATATTCGTCGAGGGTTCTGTCGAGATTTATTAAAGTCGTCATTCCGGCTTTATATCTGTTAGTAGTAATTTTTAAGGTTTGTTTTGCGTTTAATGAGGCAAGTTTTGCTACCTTGCTATTCATTAAATCGGTTTTATATTGCAAATAGGCTTTCCGAACCTGCATTTCGATTTTATTTTTCATAAGTCCCTGATATTCTATCATAGTGTTATAGCCGCTTTTAGATTTTTGCAAATTATTATAATCGTATAATCCTGAAAAAATATTGAAGTGAAGCATTACGGTTAAGGCATAACTGTAAGAATCGTCGGGATGAATAGCCGGTCCATTGCTGAAATAATCATATCCCGCAACCAATTTCGGCAAAAATTTGCCCTCCGCCTCTTTAACGCCGAGCCCCATATTTTTTTTATTTAACAAAAGCGCTTTATAATCGGGTCTCATTCTGAAAGCAATTTTTTGCAGAAAATCTATGCTTAAGGATTTTTTATATGGAACGCCTTTTAAATTGCTTGTTAATTTATGTTTAGAATTTATCGGAACCCCTATGTTGATATTTAAAAAATATCTTGCAAGTTTATAATTTTTTTTTGCCGATGCAAGTTTTTCTTTCATTGCCGCGAGTTCGACGTTCGCCCTAAGGACATCTGAAGATACGACCTGTCCAGCTTTAAACAGATTTTCCGCAAGCGTTTTATATGCCTTGGCGGTTTTCACCATGCTTTTCATCAGCTTAACGTAATTTTTGGCAAGTATTAACGCATAATATGCTTTGGCGACGCCGTAAAGAACTTTTTGCCTAGCTTCGCTTAAACTTTTTTTAACGGATTGCCTGTTGAGCTTTGCCCTTTTATACCCGAGATATATTTTTCCGCCCATAAATAACGGCTGTTCAACGGAGAATTCAGATTCATAATTATGTATCATCCCCGGATTGTTTAAAAAATTAGGGCTAAAATAAGATTGAACATTTTGATTTGTAAGTATCTTCTGGTTTAATACGCTGCCGAATGCGTACAACGGATTATCGGTGTTAATATAAATTTCATTAAAATCTATTTTTGGAAAAAAACCGCTCATAGCTTCGTTCTCCTGATAGCCTGCGGCGTTTAGCCTGATTTTTTCCAACTTTAACATTTTGTTATATTTTAACGCATATAAAAAAGCCTGATTAATCGACATGCTCGGTGCCGCTTCAGGCTGAAAAGCCAATGTTTTTTCTGCCGCCGCCGTTATTAATATAAAAGAAAAAAAGAAAACGACGATTAGCATTACAGACGTATTTTTAAATGTTTTATTTCTATTCATATATATTAATAATTATATATTTAACTTAAATAATTTTTATTATATTAAATTATTTTTTATTTTTATTTCGGTAAATTTAATAAAATGGGTTTATCTGCTTTTAAGGTGTTTAGACAGTTGCCGTATTCTTTTAAATCTTTAAATATTTTTTCTATTCTTTTATCGTTAAGTTCGTAGCACATCATAACTCCGTCGCGTTTACAGCTGACTATTCCTTTGTTTTTGAGAGATATAAGATGCTGTGAAACGGTTGCTTGAGGAAGGCCGAGCGATTCCCATATATTTTTCACGCATGATTTGTTGCTTACCAGCACTTCGATTATTTTAAGCCTTATAGGGTGGCCCAGCGTTTTGAGAAGTTCTGCCTCGGCTTTATATTCTTCTTCGATATTATTCATATTTATAAAATAAATTATATAAAAATATATATAAACACATATATTAATTAATGTTATTATATTTGATTTTATAATATATGTCAATAAAAATCAAGACCCCTGCATTATTATACAGAGGTCTTGTATATAATTTATTTTTGCGACATTAGATTAAAACGAAAGATGTATCTGGGAATTTGCGGCATATTCCATAAACGCGGCTGCGCCGGAATATTCAACCCCGTCTATCATATCTTCTCTTTTGAAGCCGAAAAGGTCCATAGTCATTTGGCAAGCTATAAGCCTAACATTCATTTCCTGACATAAAGATACGAGTTCGGGAATTGTTGCTATTCCGTTTTTCTTAATCATAGACTTCATCATAGAGGTCGCCATTGCGGTCATACCGGGAAGAGCGCCTATAATGTTTGGAACCGGCATAGGCATTGCGGGATTTGCGATAGGAGAAACCTTTAGGCTGTCTCCGGCATCTTTTTTAAGTATTTGCAATCCGTAAAACGTGAAAAATATCGCGCTTTCGATATCGAGCGTTGCTGCCGTCGATGCAAGAATAAGTGGAGGATAAGCCATATCGAGCGTTCCGTGAATAGAAATGATAGCCATTTTTGTCTGATCAGCCATTTTTGTTCTCCTTTTAAAGGTTTAAAATTAATTTTAAATTTTAGACATAAGTTAAACAGATTTTAAATAAAACGCATTAACTAAAACCAAAATATCAAAATAGGCCGATTGTTTTAATTTACCATTTTTTAAAATAAATGGCAAGAAAATATTTTTTTACAATAACATAAGACTATTTTTTTAAGATTTTTTTCAGTTAAATCGGCGTTTTTTACCGCAAAAAGGTTATGAATTTGACTTTTATATTAACTTATGTTATATTTTAACCAAAATATATATTAAAAGTATTTATTTGTGCATAAAATATATATTTTTTATTAAAATTTTAATGCTTTTGGAGTAAATTTTGAAGAAAATTAGAAAAATTTTATTTGGACTGAGGATTATTATAAGAAAATTAATCAACAGAATTCAATTTAAATATTTTTTACCTTATTTTTTATTGCTGTCGGTATTAATTTCCGTAGCCTTTTTGTCTTATTGCTATGTTATTCCTATGTATTACAGCTACTTAAAGGAACGGCAGGACGTAAAACTGCTTAAAAATAAAATCCGCGTTGATTATGAGAAGTTAAAGATTTTTAAAATTATAAAAACCTTTAACTCGGGGCTTCCCGTGCCGGAGGAAAAGAAGGTTTCCGGTCTCATTTTTAATTTAGGAGAAAAATATAAGATAAATCCGGCCTTGATTCTGGCTGTTATAAGGGTGGAAAGTTCGTTTAATAATTTTTCTTACTCGAATATGGGGGCCGTCGGTCTTATGCAGATTAAACCCGTAACCGGGCTTTATCTGATCAAAAAATACAACATAAAGTCTAAAAAATTTAATTATAATACAAGATATATAGAGTATCTTCCTATAAATTATCTGTACAACCCTTCTTTAAACATAAAAATAGGCGCAAGATATTTATTAAGCTTATTATATGAATTTAAAAATTTGAAGCTTGCGTTATTTGCATATAACGTCGGTCCGACATTGGTTTACAGGTCTTTGGAATCAGGCAGAACAAACGGCGGCGGTAACAGGTTGAACCTTGATATTTCCGAAAGCACTAACAGGCTTTTTTCGGATTTTTATTACGGATATTATAAAAGGGTAAAGAAGTATTTTGCAATTTACAACAATGAAATATTTCAAGGATAGAATAAAGGAATAAAACCTCCATTGATTTTAATTTACAGGAATTCAGAGCCGTTATTTTTTACGTATTTTAAAGATTTAATAAACGATGTCGTCAATATAAACAAGAGTATAAAAATAACCAGAAAGAATCCGACTCCAATACTGTGAAGATTGTGGACTTTAACGGGCGTGATAAAGCCTGCCCGAATAAGTTCCGGAAAGGCTATTTCTAATGCCGCCGCAAGTACAAAAGCCAGCCCGCCCCAAAAAAGAGTAAGCCCCGATGTTTTTCTCGCGATATATTCTATACCCTTTTTCGGTATATTAAGGCGTTCCATAAACCTCCCCGCAAACATGCCTATAATTATCTGGGTTGCCATAGTGCCGAAACCGAATAAAAGACCCGGCAGAAACCCTGTATATCCGTTAGGCATTTTTGGAGCAAGGACGGTGTAAACGATAATTGCGAAGGCGCCGGTACCCCATCCGGCGATAAATCCGTGAAGCAGTACGATATATATAGGAATTGGATGCGATTTATCGTTTATATGTTTTGATTGCGGCTTAAGAGTTTTAATTTTTAGAAATTTCAAAAGTATTTTTTCCAGCCCTTCGAACAGTTCGAAGTTTTTTCCAAGCCCTACTACGTAAGCTCCCGCAAACGACATTACTATGCCGACGAATATGTATATTATAGGAACGACGTCCGGTTTTGTTAATATTTTTCCAAGAGCGTAATAGGAAAGTTCGGATGCGGCGGCTCTTTGAAAGGTGAATGCGAGAGAAAACAGGAGGCCGGTTTTGAATCCGCCTTTCGTGCTGTAACTGCCTATGGAATAGCTGAAAGTAATCGGCCATGTATGTTCGTCGGGAGTAAATCCGTGAACTATTCCTAAGAGAAAGGCAGTAATTAATATAGAAAATACGGACGAAAAATTTTGCGGATTATAAAGATTAATCATATTTATTATTTTACCCCTTTGAGCATAGATTTGTAAAGACGTTAGGAATAAAAAATGGAGTAAAAACTATCAAAAGTTTTAAAAAAATTGAAGGGCTTTAGATAATCTGATATAATTTCGATAAAATAAAAACGATAAAAAGCGGTTAAGATACTTTATGTTTAATATCTATAGGAAAAAAATTAAGATTGTCGTTACCTTAGGGCCGGCAAGTGTCGGCAAATCCGTTATTAAAAACATTATAAAAAACGGGGCAGACGTCCTAAGGCTGAATTTTTCCCACGGAGACGAAAACTTTTTTGTAAAAGCAATAGATAATATAAGGTCTATATCAGGCGATACGGGTATTTTAATCGACCTGCCGGGACCTAAGATAAGAACGGGGAGATTAGCCGAGGATTCTGTCCCGCTTAGCAAAGGAATTAGAATAATATTGACCGATAGATATGTCGTATCCGACGGGAAAAGAATTTTTATAGATTATCCGTATCTCGGCAAAGATATAAAACTGAACAGTTTGGTTTATATAGACGACGGAAAGATAAAGTTAAAAGTAATAAAAAAGCTAAACGAAAATGAACTTGAGGCTGAAGTTTTAACTAACGGCATTCTTAAGCCGGAAAAAGGCATAAATTTTCCTGATTCGGTTTTAAGCATTCCTTCCGTTACCGATAGTGATAAAAAGTTTTTAAAATTCGGTGTGAAACATGGCGTCGATATGTTTGCGGTTTCATTTGTCAGAAGCCGAGAAGATATTTTGTATGTTAAAAATTTTCTTAAAAGCAAATGCGCCGAAAAAGATTTTTTAATTATTGCAAAGATAGAAAAAATAGAAGCCGTAAAAAATATTGAGAAAATAGCACAGGTTTCCGATGCTTTAATGGTGGCGAGGGGAGACCTCGGGGTGGAAGCGCCCGTTGAGAATATACCTCTTGAGCAAAAAAGGATAATCTCCGTTGCAAATTTTTACAAAAAGCCTGTCATAACGGCAACACAGATGCTTTTGTCCATGGTTGAAAATGAATCCCCGACAAGGGCTGAGGTTACCGATATTTCCAACGCTATTTTTGACGGAACGGATGCGGTAATGCTGTCCGAAGAAACTGCTGTTGGCAAATACCCTGTGGAAGCCGTTAAATATATGTCGAAGATTATAAAAGCTACCGAAAAGAGCGCAATGTTTAATAAATTTTATAAATCCGGCAGCGGCGGAGAATATTTGACCGAACATCGTAATTTAAACGTTATTCGAACGCAAACTACGGATATTTCCAATATAATTGCGGAAATGTCTGTTGCGGCGTCTAAACTTTTAAAAAATTCTATTATAGCGGCAATAACCAGGTCGGGTTACACCGCCAATTTAATATCGTCGTTAAAGCCGCATGTCCCTATTCTCGCTATCGTCCCGAACGAATTCGTAAAGCGAAAATTGTCTTTAAGTTACGGAGTTTCATGCGCCGTTATGAAAAATATAGATGGTAAGGATATCGATTTAAAAGACGTAATCGATTTAATTAACGGCGGACTGAAAAATGCAGGGCGTAAAAGTCCCAATTACGCGATATTGACCGGCGGCGTTCCCATAGGGGAACCCGGTTCTACCGATTTCGTAAAAATAGTCAGGCTGAGCGATAGAAAATAGACATTTCCTTAGATTACATAAGACATATTAATGCCGTCGTATTACCGCTTGAATAAAAATCTCTATAATGTTATATTAGTTTATTAATTTAATTAAATATCATTTCGGAGAGATGGCCGAGTAGGTCGAAGGCGTTCGCCTGCTAAGCGAATGTATGTCCTAAAAGATGTACCGAGGGTTCGAATCCCTCTCTCTCCGCCAGTTAAAAATGTAATTTCCAAATCAGTAAGAAATATCTAAAAAGTAATTGGATTCGAACCCTCGAAGGGCGAAGCCCGTAAGAGGAAGTTCGTCGTTTTTAGCGTCCCTAAGGACGCTCATCCCTCTCTCTCCGCCAGTTAAAAACTCCCGTCATTGCGAGATATCTTTGGTTGCGTTTATAAAACCAACGGTTTTATGCAGACAAAGATGCTAAGGCGACGAAGCAATCCATTATTTAAACAATATTATCTTATAAATCATTCCATTCAGGATTCATATTTATTATCAATAAAATCTTTTTTCTTCTACTGCCAGCTTTTATTTGTTTTTCCCTGCATATTGCTTCGGATATATTGTCGTATATTTCATAATATACTAATTTATTGACGTTGTAGGTAGCCGTAAATCCTTGTGTTATTTTATTTTTATGTTCATAAATACGCTTCGCTAAATTAGAGGTTACGCCGGTATACAGAACGCTATTTTTGATATTAGTTAATATATATAAGTAACCTTTTTTATCCATATTATGTACAAGTATTATAGATTGCTTCGCTTACGCTCGCAATGACGTAAAAGTGTCATTGCGAGATATATTTGGTTGCGTTTATAAAGCCAACGGTTTTATGCAGACAAAGATGCGGAGATGACGAAGCAATCTCATGCGCTCGCAATGACGGATTTTAATTAAGAGAATACTTCCGCAAGGCGGTTTTTTAATCCGGAATTCCTTTTTTCTTCTTTTGAATTCATTGCTATGCCGAAGGCCTTGAACGTTCCAAAAATAACGACATTTTTCTTTCCTCTGGTGATAGCGGTATATAATAAATTTTTCTTAAGCATCATATAATGTGACTGGTGGAATAAAACAACAATGTTATTAAATTCACTGCCCTGCGCTTTATGAATGGAAAGGGCATAGGCGTGCATTATATTTTCGTAAACGTCTAAAAAATCGTAAGTTACCGTTTTATTTTTACCGTCAAGATTATTATTTATGGAGAAATCGACGGATAAAGTTTTTTCATTATGGTCTATATTTACGATATAGCCGGTATCGCCGTTAAAAACGTCAAGGTCGTAATTATTTTTCTTTTGTATAACTCTGTCGTATAGCCTAAATTGAATACCGTTGCAGATGAATACCGGTCTATTTAAATTTTCTGTGGTATTTTCCGCCCCGTAAATTGTCGGAATGTTAGTTGCATCTTCCGTATAATCCGGCAGCGGGTTAAATATGCCCTGTAATATTTTATTCAGGTTATTATAGCCTAAATCTCCTTTACGCATAGGGGTCAAAACTTGAATATCGTCAAAAGCGGAAGCATTTATTATTTTTTTATTTATTCTATTATTTGCAATCTTCTTAATAAATTCTATAAAATCTTTTAGAAGTTCTTCTTTGCCCGAACCTGCCGCATCATAACCCTTTTTGTATTTTATTATAAATTCTTTCCCGCCGGTTTCTTTTTTTTCGGTAATAAATTTTTTGTTATTTAAAAGATTATGGGCATTTAAATTTATCAGTCCGCCTTCATTCTGCCTGAATACTTTCGTTAAAAAAACTATCGGGAAAAACCCCCTCGTTTCATAAGTATCGGATATGCCGGAATATGAATATATTAAATCCCTCAAGACATCGCCAGGACTTACCGAAGGTATCTGATTGGCATCGCCCACTAAAACTAGAGAGGCGCCGTCTTTTACAGCCTTTAGTAGTTTATAAAAAATGATTATATCGACCATGCTCATTTCATCAATAACGATTAAGTCGTGGGGAAGTTTGTTGTTTTCATTAAAGGTAAAGAATGATTCGTTTGTCTGCCTGTCGAACTGTGCCTTTAAAAGCCTGTGAATAGTAGAAATATCTATATTGCTATTGGTATTTATAATATCCGAAAGTCTTTGTGCCGCCTTTCCCGATAAAGAAGTCAGGGCAATTTTATTACCGTCGTATAGAGAAACGATAGTTTTAATTACGGTTGATTTTCCGGTTCCCGGACCGCCGGAAATAATTGAGATATTGCGGTTCAAAGCGTTAAAAACGGCAAGCTTTTGTTCTTCCGTAAGTGATATCGAATCTTTATTGTTCATTATCTTTTCTTTTAATTTTGCTTCTGTTCCGTCTTCCTGTCCGGTATATCCGTATCCGGCAATTCTTTTTAATTCTTTCGATATGCCTATTTCGCTGAAATAGTAAACAGGAGGATATATTTTAAAGCTATTCAATTCGTTTCCGTCTTCGATTAGTGTTAAGTCTATATTTTTTTCCGGAGAAACCCCGTCAAAATCGGCAATCAATTTTCTGTCTCTTATTAAACAGCTTATATATTTTTTTAAATCGGCTTCAGTTATCAAACTTGTATCTTCTATAATATCTTTAATTCCGTTTTTAACGTCTTTATAATATACAAAGCAGTTTCCAGAATTTTCGCAATAATTTGAAATAATATATTTTATAGCCTCTTTGATTCTATTGGGGTCGTCCTTTTTAATTCCTAACTTTTCAGCCATAATATCAGCTTTTTTGAACCCGATTCCTTTTATCTCGGTAAAAAGATAAGGATTTTCTTTTGCTATCGCAATAGCTTTGTCCTTAAATTGATTATAAACCGATTTAATCTGATAATCGCTAAACTGGTAAGGCTTAAAAAATATTATTGCTTTTCTTAACCCGTAAGTTTCCTTGAGTCCTTCAAGCACTTTAGCAAGTTTTATTCTGCCGATCCCACCGACTTCCCTCAGTTTTTCTGGTTCGTTATCGATTATATCCAGCGTTTTTTCTTTGAATTTTTCGTAAATCTGTCCAGCGATGACTTTCCCTATGCCCTTAAAAATACTCGAAGATAGATAATCTATTATAGCGGTTTTCGTATTTGCGAGGGATACCTCATATTGTGTGAAGTTAAACTGGTAGCCGTATTTTTTATGGTGGATAAATTTGCCTTTTAGTTTAACCTTTGAATCCGGAACCGGCTTGTCGAAGAATGTGCCCGAAGCGGTAACGAATTTACCGCCGTAATATATATTAAGAATTGTAAAGCCGTTTTCGGCATTCTGAAATACGGCTTTTTTTATAATGCCGTTAATGGTTATAATTTTTTCATTTTCTTTTCCGTTGCCGGTCATAGTTTAAATAGTTTAAAATAAAAATTAAAATAAGAATATTCTTAAATATAAGCCCAGCAAGGTTGCAAAAAGGACAGGAACGGTGATTATAAAGCCCACTTTCATATAATAACCCCATGTTATCTTAATTCCTTTCCTTTCTAGGACATTGAGCCACAACAGCGTTGCCAGAGAGCCTATAGGGGTCAATTTAGGACCCAAATCGCATCCGATTACGTTGGCGTAAACGGCAGGTTTAAGCATAATATCTTTGAGATTTGCCGAATGAATAGCAAGAGAATTTATCATTACGGTAGGCATATTGTTCATAACCGAAGATACTAAAGCCGCAAGATATCCGGCATAGACGGTAAGAATGAAGCCGCCGTAACCGGCAAAATAAGAAATGGATTTTCCGAGCAGATATGTCAAGCCCGCATTTTTAAGCCCGAAAACCACTAAATACATTCCAAGCGAAAATACGACTATATTCCACGGGGCGTTCTTAAAAACGGTTTTTAAATTAACGGCGGGACTTCTAAATCCTAACAGAATAAATATAATTGCAAAGGCTATCGCAAAAATGGACACCGGCAGGTTTAAGAACTCGCTTAAAAAATAGCCGCATAAGAGCAATGTTAAAATCAAAAAAGAAAATTTAAAAATTATAGGGTCTTTAACGGCGTCTTTAGGGTTTTTTAATAATCGCACATCGTAATTTTTGGGGATATCTTTTCTGAAATAAAGGAATAAAACAATCAGCGATACCGCTATCGAAAACAAATCCGGCATATACATATCCATAAAGTAAGTAAAAAAACCTATATGGAAATAATCCGCCGAAACGATGTTTACCAGATTGGAAATCTTGAAAGGAACACTCGCCGCATCGGCAATAAATCCGCCGGCCATAATAAACGGGAGCATATTTTTTCTTTCGAACTTGAGCGCTTTCATTTTTTCGTAAATTATCGGCGTTATAATAAGCGCCGCCCCGTCGTTGGCAAAAAGCGCAGAAACCAAAGCGCCGAGAATTACCACGTAAACAAACATTTTTCTGCCGCTGCCGCCCGCAAATCTCGCGATGTGAAGCGCCGCCCATTCAAAAAAACCGATTTCATCAAGGATTATCGAAATTATTATTATTGCGACAAACGTAAAAGTCGCATCCCATACTATATCGAAGACCTTTATAATATCCTTAAGGACTATTACGTTAAAGATAAGCGCAAGCAGGGCGCCTATAATAGCGCTGTAGCCTATTCCTATATTGTATGGTTTTTTAATAATAAGGAGCAGGGTTAATAAAAATATTGTTACGGAGGCAACGATTAAATAACCGTAAAAATGCATATGGGCGATATTAAAAATTACGAATAACTATTGCATTATTTTAATGGTCGGGACGACAGGATTTGAACCTGCGACCCCCTGCACCCCATGCAGGTGCGCTACCGAGCTGCGCCACGTCCCGATTTAATCTGTCCGCTAATAATGCATTATAGGTTTTGAATGGTCGGGATGACACGATTTGAACGTGCGACCCCCTGCTCCCAAAGCAGGTGCGCTACCAACTGCGCCACATCCCGAAAAATATTTTTCAATTTTAATTCTAACACTTATTAGTTTTATAGGCAATATTTTTTTATAAATCCTTAACGGCATATTAAGATTTAGAACTTTTATTCATAAGCCAATAAACGATACCTAGCACTAAAACAAGAAAACCAAGAATTGCAACCTCTGTAGATTTTTGTGGAACAAGCGAAAAAATCAATATCTTTCTTAGCAGCGCCGCCATTGCAAGACCTATAAAAGCGCTTAAGGCAAATTTATGTCCTTGAAGTTTCTTAACCTCTTCTTCAAGCAGTTCCCTTATCGCCCATACAATCAGCATCGCTCCTAAAATATCTACAACAGTGGATTCAAAGTCTCCGCCCCCGAACGCAAAATTATATATCTCAAATGCAAACAGGAGAAAAACCATAATAGTCGCAACGATAAGCGATATTACCAAAGATAGGTCTAATATATAAGAAAATTTTGAACTGAATTTAATTATTTTTGTTTCGAATTTTGTAGCCGCGATGTAAAATTTTCCTTCACTTATATAAGAACTTATTATGATATCAAGATTAATATCTATAATTTTATTCACGGATGCGATGAGCTCGTCTCTTTTGCCCGAACTTGGAAAATTTCTAAAAATAATCCCGTGTGTAAAATTTCTTATATAATTCATCGTGGCGCTTACATAGTGGGAAGGCAGTTTTATTTCGGCGTGGACCTCTCCTATCCGCTTCAATTTGCGCAAATATTCATTATTATACGTTCCAGAAAAAAGGCCCATAAACCAAAATTTAAGCTTTTCCTGATGCCTGTTTCTAATTTCTTCATCGGGTAGGAACTTGCTGAAGTCGTCAAAGTTGGCAATAAAAGAATAAGTATTGGAAATGAAATCGTTTGCGTTAGAACCCATTAGGCCGCTTAGCTGCATTAAATTGGAAGCGTCGTTATCCGTGAAAGAATAGATTAGCTTTATTTTATCAAGGGTTTCCATATTTTTATTATACCTTAAAATTATTTCTGCGGCAATTTATAAATTGCGTTTTATAAATCTCTTTGAAATTACTTCTTAATATGCTATAATATGCATATATCAATATAGTAATATATTAATTTTTATTCTAAAATTAAAATAAGCAATAGAAATAAATAAGCTTCATATTATATTACTTAATGGTTTTAACTAACAATATTACAAGGGGGAATTAGAATGGCCAGTATCGTAGTTCTTGGAACCGGTTTTGCCGGTAATACCGCCGCATTAAATTTAAAAAAAGAATTGGGCGATAAGCATGACGTTATCGTTGTATCGCCTCGAAAAAATTTTTCTTACGTTCCTTCGTTGGTATGGGTCGGCGTAGGTTCGATGCAGCCGGAAAAGACGCAGTTTGATCTAGAGCCGATTTATAAAAAACACGGAATTATATTTAAGGAAGGGGCGGCTGAGGAGATACACCCCGATAGTCGGGACCAATACGTCGTCGTAAAATATTCCGACGGCAAAACGGAACAGATTAAATATGACTATTTAATAAACGCAACCGGACCGAAACTTAATTATGTGGCAACGCCCGGACTTGGACCGGATGCCGGTTATTCGGATTCTATATGCACGTTGCCCCATGCAGTAAAAACCCGCGATAATTATTTGAAAGCCGTAGAAAAGATGAAGCAGGGCAAGAGGCAAAAGTTTGTCGTCGGCACCGGACACGGAATGGCTACTTGCCAAGGGGCGGCATTCGAATTTATACATAATTTAGAATTTGACCTTAACAGGCGAGGAGTCCGTCGTAATGCCGATATAACATGGATATCAAATGAACCCGCTCTCGGAGATTTCGGGGTCGGAGGAGTCGTAATAAAAAAGAACGGAAACTTGGTCTCCGGCAAGCTTTTTGCAGAATCTACTTTTCTGGAAAAAGGCATAAAATGGGTGGAAAGGGCGCACGTGCGCAAGGTCGAAGAAGGTTCCTTGGATTATGTTAATATCGAAGGAGAAGAAGGAAAACTGGATTTTGACTTTTCTATGCTTATCCCGCCGTTTGCCGGCATTCCTATCGCCTACATAGATAAAGACGGGAACGACATAAAAAGTCAGATGTGCGTGCCGAGCGGATTTATGAAAGTCGATGCCGATTACTCATCCGCGGCAAAACCTTTTGAAGAGTGGAAGAATTCGGACTGGCCTAAAAAATATAATAATCCTGTTTATAAAAACATATTTGCCGCCGGAATTGCTTTTGCCCCACCTCATCCTATAAGCAAGCCTTTTAAAGCGCCGGATGGCACCCTTATAGTTCCAAGCCCGCCAAGAACCGGTATGGCATCTGGAATTATCGGGCATACGGTTGCGCTTTCCATTATCGACATAGTAAAGAAAGGAGCTGATGAGCCGACGCAACAGGCGTCTATGACGGAATTCGGTGCAATATGCATAACCTCTATGGGCAAATCGATGACGCGCGGTTCTGCAGCTTTATTAACTATGGATCCGGTAGTTCCTAATTACGAAAAATATAAATTCGGCAGAAATCTGAATTATACTTTCGGCGATATAGGCCTTGCCGGACACTGGGTTAAATATATGCTCCATTACTTATTTATGTGGAAGATGAAAGGAAAATTTTTGTGGCAGTTTATTCCGGATTGATAATTCGGCAGATAAAATATAATATTAATTTAAATATAAAAAATAACCGGAGGCTGATATATTATGGAAGATAAAAACGTAAAAGATTTAACCGAATACATTCCTTATTCTAAAGAGGCGAGGTCGTTTATGGTGCCTACTAAATATACCGTATTTATAAGAATGTTTATCCCGTGGCAGTTAGTCAAGTTTATCTATTATAACTTGAAGATGTTAATGGTTTTATCGAAAGGGCACGGCAGATTTATGGACACGTAATATTATATACGCTAAAAATAAAACGTCCCTTATTTTGGGAGTAAATAAGGGACGTTTTATTTTTCTAAATTAAACGGTTAAAAACCGAAATTCTTGGCAACGAATTTCCAATTTACAAGATTCCAAAAATGTTCGATATAACTCGGTCTGGCATTGCGATAATCGATGTAATAAGCATGCTCCCATACATCGCAGGTTAGAAGAGCGGTTTTATCTGAAGTCATAGGCGTGCCGGCGTTGCCGGTTGCCATTAGTTCGATAGAGCCGTCTGGATTCTTCACGAGCCATGCCCAACCGGAACCAAATAAAGTAGCGGCTGTCTGACCGAATTGTTTTTTAAAATCATCAAAAGTTCCAAACTTAGCTTCAATCGCCTTTGCGAGATTTCCCTCGGGGCGACCCTCGCTATTCGGAGACAGGCAATGCCAATAAAAAGTGTGATTCCATATCTGGGCGGCATTGTTAAAAATCCCCCCGGATGATTTTTTAATAATGTCTTCCAAGTTCTGGTCTTGAAATTCCGTGCCTTTAATAAGGTTATTCAAATTATTTACGTATGCATTATGGTGTTTTCCATAATGATATTCGAGGGTTTCCTTCGAAATATGCGGCTGCAGCGCATCCATGGCATAAGGCAATTCAGGCAGTTTATGTTCCATTTTAATGCTCCTTATAATTAAAAGTTAGACATATTTTATTTAATTATAATAATTATACCACAACTTTTTTTATAAAAGGAAAGATTGGAAATATTTGTCATAGCGTGGCAAAAACGAGACAAGGGCGGGCGAAGCGTCCGCCTGAAACCCTTGTAAATAGTGGTGAGCCGCGCGGGGGTCGAACCCACGACCACCTGATTAAAAGTCAGGTTATTGCATAGCATAACTTATTAATTTTATTTATTAATTTATTAAGGAAAAAATGCTATGGGACGAATTTGGGACAATATCTGCTTTTTAAATCCTTTTATGTTTTTAATTCTCATTGGCTTCCTGTAATACCCTTCGGATTAAACTTTCCGATATTCTTATATTAGACCGCTTTAAACTTTCTATGCACGGACTTAAAGTTTTTATATAACCTTTTTTCTTCCGATTCAGGTTTATTATTCAAAATTAATTCATTATAAACGGCTTCGGGAACGATAACTTTATCGAAAAGCATATCTAACAAATTAAGATGGTTACACATAGAAAGCGCTATTAGCGACGAACTATCGGCAACGGCAACCATTTAATTTAAAAATTTGTTTAAGGTTTTTAATTCTTCGTCTAATTCGCTGGGAGAATAATCTATTGCGGGTATTTTATATTCGCCTAATATTTCCATAAAATCCATTTCATTTAGTTTTAGAAATTCGGCGGCTTTGCCGAGAGATATTTTGCCGAGTTCATACATTTTTATTATAGCCATAAGCTTTATATCATCGGCAAGGTTCTGCGCATCTTCGTTTAATAATGCCTTTATGTCTTCGGGAAGTTCTAATGTTATTTTCATATCCGTTAAATTATTTTAATTTGAGATTATTTTAATATAATTATATTAAAATTATACTGCAAAAAAACGAATAGTAAATATCTATTCACTCTTTTTCGAGCCTTAAATCGCAAATTTGGCTGTCTATTTTAACGTATCCGTGAAACTTTTCCCGGATTTGCTTGGGTTCGGGATAGCTTTGTTCGAACGAAGCGAGTCCCGATATACTGCCCTTAAATATTTTTGCGCCGTAGGATTAGGATTACGAAGCGAGGCGGCAAGCCGCCGAAGCGTAAAGTAAGCCTAATCCGAAGCAAGCAAAAATAGCCTTATTTGTTCGGCAGACCGTTCGCTATGACAAAATAACCCGCCAATCCGCCCCCTGTTTGTATTTGCGGGGCATTTTCCGCAAATACAAACAGGGGTATATAATAAATTTTTTATTTTTCTCTGATCTTAAAACCTGCCGATTTAACAAATTCAACCGGCAGGTTTTAAGATAATGCCGTAAAATTTATAAATATTTTAAAACCTCGCCTCTACCGCGATGTCCTCGAAGAGCCCCTTGCCGTAAACACCGTAGGGGACGCGTCTAAGCCTCCAGCCCAGTGTTAATGCTAGTATTAACGTATTTAGTTTATGCTCGTTGTTTTGTTTCATATAAGTTCCTTTTAAAAGTTATGTTTTTTAAAGCCTTTCTCACGCCTCTTCGTTAATAAAAAAGCTTTATTAACTTTCTGCCGTTTTTCTCTTTCGTTATACTGAAGAAGCGTATCTTTTTATGCATGCCGTTAATAATTACCGGGCGTCCGGTATAGGGCAGAAGCGGACTGGTTCCGCCTATAGTCCCGCCGTAGGCGTAATAGGAAGAAAGGGACTCGTAAACTATTGCGGCATCGCCCGAGTAGCCCGTCTGGTTATATATCGCCTGGAATACGTCGGGGAATGCTGCCTGTTTAATGGTTAAAGCGCCGTTAACGTAGGTTATGGTATAGTTGTTATCCGTTAAGCCCGAAGGGGTTATCGTATAGGTTCCCGGATTAACTGCCGTCTGCGAGGTGCCGGAGTAAATAGGAGTACCGAGAGTGGAAACGGTGTCCGTTCCCTGTAAGCCGGTTGCGGTTAACCCGTTGCCTCCGGTAAATGTCTGCCCGTTATATGTGATAGCGTCGTTATTTGCGGTAACGGTAAGAGCTGCGGGGGAAATGGTTAAAGCGCCGTTAACGTAGGTTATGGCATAGTTGCTGTCCGTTAAGCCCGAAGGGATTATAGTATAGGTTCCAGTATTAACTGCCCCTTGGGAAGAGCCGGAGTAAGTAGGGGTGCCCGAAAGAACGGAGCTGTTCTGTCCCCCTACGAAGCCCGAATAGGTTAACCCGTTGCCTCCGTTAAATGCTGAACCGTTATACGTTATAGTATCGTTATTTGCGGTAACGGTAAGAGCTGCCGGGGAAATGGTTACGCTTCCTAAAGAGGGCTGGGTCAAAGAGAAGTTGGAAGCTCCGGCGCCCGTTAAACCGATAGAAGAAGTAACGGAATCCGTTCCTGC
>JAKAOK010000023.1 GCA_021812245.1 bacterium
TTAACCGCAGTTATAGAGGCGGATAAAAGCACGCCGGTAATTTAGATTAAATTAGTGTTCGGTTAGGAACGGAAACGCCGTTCGGTTGGAAACGGAATCAGTGTTCGGTTAGGAACGGAATATACACGAACTAATCGAAAACAAAATCTATCTTATCCGCAAGCAAAAAGTTATGCTAAGCATGCATCTTGCCGAACTGTACGGCGTCGAGCCACGCACGCTTGTTCAGGCGGTCAAAAGGAACATGGAGCGTTTTCCCGAAGACTTTATGTTCCAGCTTAATAATGATGAATTCGACAACTTGAAATCACAAATTGTGACTTCAAGTTGGGGCGGTTTGCGCCGCGCAACCCCGTATGCTTTTACCGAACAGGGCGCAATTATGGCGGCAACGATTCTTAATTCGCCAAGAGCGGTCGAGATGAGCATCTTCGTTGTCAGGGCGTTTGTAAAATTAAGGGGAATGATTATCTCGCATAAAGACTTAAAGCAAAAAATAGAAGAAATGGAGAAGAAATACGATTCTCAATTTAAAATCGTTTTTACTGCCATAAAAGAATTAATGACCACGCCTGAAAAACCAGCAAGGAAGATAGGATTTAAAATAGAAAATAAATATTAACATTGATAATAAGATAAAATATAGATTTTTCGATGAAAAAGAGCGGGGAAACTATAGCCGAACTCCTCGATGACGCCTTAGGCGCTACCGATACCGAAACTTCTATCGAATTAAACCTCGCGGTCTTAAAGTTTAAGCATACGATTAAGAAAAAGAAAAAGTAATTTAGTCTGTTCACTTAACCACACTAAGCCATTTTCTTTTTAGGATCTCCCGCATTTTTCCTAATTCTCCTCTCTTTTTTTAGCAGACCGTAAGCCAGCTCGATATTAGTTTTAGCTATATATATAAGATTCTCGTCGTTATAACCGTATATTTCCTTTAACATCATAATTTCTTTTTCGAGTTCGGGGTTTAAGGAAATAAGTTGTGGTGAGGCATATTTTTTAATATAAAAATACTCTAGTTGTGTGTTTAAATATTTAGAAATTTCTATTAATTTGTCAAAGGGTATTTTATTGATACCCTTTTCATACCTTTGTATTAAATGATAGTCCACTCCTATCATTTCACCTAATTTCTCCTGGGAAATTTTTAATTCTTTTCGTTTCTGTTTGATTTTTGAACCTATAAATTTATATAGATCCACCCTATCTTTGTCTTCCATATATTAATTTATTAATAATTTATTGAAATTACTATGTTAATAAATTAAAAATAAAAATATCACATAAAAAAAATAGTAATTTTTCTCTTGACAATAGAACATATTAGTTGTATTTATATAATATAAACTTTAAAAACGAGGTTAATGTAATGGGCTTTAATCATCACATAGTTAGAACCTACTGTTTAAATTATCATATACCTATTTCTAAATTTGCCAAGCAAGTAGGGATTTCTAAGACACACTTATTTAATTATATCGACGGCAGGAATAATATCTCGGAAGAGGTCGCAGAAAAAATCGAAAAAATAACCAACGCTGAACTCACGGCTACGGAGATCCTCAAATTAAACCAAAAAAAAACAAGGAAAAATCCATGAAAGCCTGGGAACACAGATTAACGTCAGTTTCGATTTATTCGGCGGTATTTAGCTTCGCCGCTCGATATAACACTACCGCCATGCTTGAATATTTTGGTATAGGTTTTTTTTCGACGCTAATCGGGGCTCATTTCCCCGACTACGACATTTTAATATTCGGTCCCGGTTCATCGCCGGAGGGCTTGATTAACATCCACGGGCACAGGGGGATTATGCATTATTATAAGCTCTATATGGCTATATATATACCGCTTATGATTTTTTTATTCATAAGTAGTATATTTTACGACTACGGTTATGTGTTCCCGTTGATGGTTTTTTCGATTTCATGTTTTTTCTTCGGCGTGTTTATGCACATTCTTGAAGATGCCCCCACCACCGCGGGCATACCGGTGTGTAAGCACGACAGGGAACATTACAAGGCTTATTCTTACAAATTAGGTAATTTCGACAGCTTTTCAATAATGTTTCTCGCGCTTGGAACATTCGTCATATCAGCTCTTTGCGTCGCTTATAATGTTTTTACTAAGTTTATGTAAATTTAAATTATGGATAAATTTTGTAAGTTTAAAATATATTTTATCGCATTATTCTCGGGAATTTTAATCGCCGCCGGCGTATTAGCTTTAAATTATTACATATTTCTAAAACAGCCGGTCTTTATAATTAATTACGAATATCAAATGAGTAAAATTTTAAAAAGGAAAGATAAAAAAAATAAGGTCATCGCTTACAGATTAAACCTAACTAAATACTATTTAAAACGTAGAAAGAACTGGCTTAACGTTTCAAATGAATTGCTTTTATTATATCCGATAGACAAAAGTCTCGAGCTTTCTAAAAAGGTCGGGGTCGAAGCTTATAAAAACGTTAAATTAGATA
The DNA here is from genome assembly GCA_021812245.1 of bacterium. Taxonomy (GTDB): domain Bacteria; phylum SZUA-79; class SZUA-79; order Acidulodesulfobacterales; family Acidulodesulfobacteraceae; genus Acidulodesulfobacterium_A. Next base: position 2,492 of record JAKAOK010000023.1, read on the forward strand.
AAACGTTTATTGAACAATTAAAAACAATTTACGGGAGGTAAAAAATGCCGGTAAAAAAAATTTATCAATGTGCGGAGTGCAAGAATTACTTTAAAGAAGACGAAATCGTCGAATTGTACCAGGCTGACGAATCGTCCAAAAAACCTAAAAAGACCTATGTTTGCAGGTCGTGCTATGAAAGAAAATTTAATGTGAAAGATTAATAAGGAGGCGTTATGAAAGACAGAATTATCCTATTTTGCTTAAACCACGATAAACTTTTTGCCTTATCGGGTCTATTGTTTTTTGTGGCTCTTTGTTTTATTTCCGCCAAGGATGCCTCGGCCGCCTATATACAGCCGATTAATCCAAATGCTGGATACGTTCCTCAAACAGGGGCGTCTGGAATATTAAATACCGCGACGACTTGGGTTTGCTACCGTCTGGCTCCGGCAACGACGCTTGCGGGCGTGGTTAAAGGTCTATACGACATTAAACAGCACCAGCCGCAGGCGGCAAGAAAGGCGTTTATAACCGGCGCAGCCGGCGCAGGCGTGATGATAGCGCCTACTATAGTGAATGGGATTATAGGTATCGTTCAGGCCAATCAACATTAATATGTTAAACGAGTATCCGGTTTACGATATATCGAATAAGGTTTTAAAATTCGGGCTTTCGCTCTACGAGTGGATCTTTGTTTTATTTGTAGCCATAGCGGAATTCGAATTATTCAATGTCGGCATGCAAATGCTTTACGATTTGCTTTCTTTGGCGTTGCTCGTTATAGCTCTAAAAGTCTATAAAATCGGTAAACCGGACGGTTACATAAAAAGCGTAATCGTTTATTACTTTTTGCAGGATAAAAATTATTTCGTAGCATATAAATTCGAGAGGAAGAATGATAACGTCGCCTTCAGCTTATGGTTTTAAAGACGAAACTCAAGCCGCCTATAATCTATTGAATCTTTTAAATATCGAAAACGATGCGGTAATTTCGATAGACGGCTCGCATACGGCTATTTATAAGATAACAGGAATAGACTATTATCTCCAGACGGATAATAGTCTAAACCGCATCACCGAAATCTGCGATTTGTTTCTGTCGCTCTTACCCGACGATTTTATCCTGACGTTTATTTATAAAATAGGCGACCGTTCGCCGGAATTTATCAACAATTACGCCCTGTCCGCAAATCCGCCTAAAGATTTTGAATTTATCAAGCATAAAAAAATAGAAGACCTACAGGGGCGGATAATTAAGAAAATAGATATATACCTGTATGCGACCGTAAAATCTTTTGATTTAGAAAGAGCTTTGAAAACTGGACTCTTTTCCAAAGCGGCAAGCCTGTTTAAGCACCGTCCGGATACAAGGATTTCCCATAATAAATCTATAGAAAAGCTTGTTAATTTTTCAAGAAATTTATCTTTTTTGACATCCAGTATCGGCATAAAAGTCAAAAGGCTCAGGGACGCGGAAATTTTTAATTTTTTATTTAAAGAACTTAATCCTGACCGCACCCTAGAACCGCCCGTTTATAGCGAAGAAGACTATAAATATACGCTGCGTTCGCTGTTATCGTATTCCCCCATCCATATATCCAACTATTCTTTGTCGGTAGGCGCTAAAAATTATAAATTTCTAAACATGCACAGATTGCCGAAAAAGGCGTCGAGTTTCGGCATTACCGATTTATTAAACTTCGCGGCCAGATACTATTTCTTTAAATACACGGTCGCGGTGAGTTTTTTCGTTCCAGACCAGGAGCGGAAATATAGCGATATAAGGGGGGAAGCGAACGTTAAAAAGTCGCTCGCGGAATCTACCCTCGGAAACTACGACGACTACAAGGGGTTAAACGAGTCCGAAGTAATCGAAAACCTGTTGAGTTCCGTCGCCAAGGGCGGTAAAAAATTTATCGAGGTAAGCTTGTCGTTCAGGGTCGAGGACGATTTAAAAAAAGACGCCGAAACGGTAATCCACGCCTCTAAATATTTTAATAACATGGAAGTTATAGACGACCGGCTGGAATATAAGAATGTATTTTTATCTTATTTCCCGGGCACGCAGCAGTTGAATTTCCGTAAAAAGATTCTTTCGTCTAAAGAGGCGGGATGCTTTTTCCCTCTCCACCAGGGTTTTACGGGAACAAAGAAAGCCCCGATAGCCCTTTTGAACGCCAGGCTCGAGCCGGTTTCCTTAGACCTCTTCAATAATCCTCTACCCGCCAAACACGGCAATATTTTCGGCAAGACGCGTTCGGGCAAAGGGTTTATGATGAACGGATTTTTATCGAATTGTTTCCTGTCGTCGGACGATATAGACATAGTGGGAGTGGATATAGGCGGAACCTATGAGAAATTTACGCGCCTTTTCGGCGGAAATTATATCGACATCGAACTCGATGGGGAATATAACCTTAATCCTTTTCCGTATAAAAAAGACGTCGTTTTACCATCGGGAGATTATAATGCCGAGATACTTAACTTCTTGTCGCATATCGTCGCGATGATGGTCCTTTCTAACGAAAAACCGGAACCTAACGATTTTACGATTATCTTAAGGGTTATATCGTCGGCTTACGATATTATGCCTTTAGACGAAAACCCGACCTTTTCGGACGTAAACAACATACTTTTTAATTATAAGGAAGGCAGGGATATCGCCGATAAGCAACGCGCGATGCTTTTCGGTAAAAATATGTTCAGGTGGACGGATATTACGAGTCCTTATCTTAATTTAATTAACCGGAAAGGCACTATGGATTTATCTAACCGCATAAATGTTTTCGACCTGCAAAAAATTAAAGATTATCCTGAACTTTCTAAACTTATTTTTGCTATTATAAAAAATTTAACCTTTAAAAAGATGTACGACAGGCAAAGAAAAGTAATAATGTTTTACGACGAATGTCATCAGTTTTTGGATGACCCCGAGGTTGCTAAGCTTGTTTTATTTTTATATAAAACTTCCGCAAAATGGGATTGTGCGGTTTACTCCATAACCCAGCAACCCAGCGATTTGCTAAAAACTCAGGCCGGAAGAGACATAATAGCGAATTCGAGCATAAAAATATTCCTCCACCTCGATGTCAATAACGTAGCCGTTGACGATTTATCCGCATGCGGTTTAAACGAAAAAGAAATAGCGACCGTTAACAGCCTGAAAACCGAGAAAGGCTATTTTTCGGAATATTTTATAAAATTCGGGGATAATGCGACGGTGATAAGAAACGAACCGTCTTCGTTCGAATACTGGCTTTACTGTAAATCCAATGAAGACTGGATAGTCGAAAATAAAATTAATCAAGAATACCCTGATAAGTCCCTTAAGGAACGCTTGGAAATATTAGCGGAGCACTACCCTCACGGGCCTTATGGGGTATAGGGAGGATAAAATGAAGAAAATATTGTTATTTGGTTTATTGTTAATCCCGGTTCTGGCTTTTTCTGGATGCGCCGCCGAATCAGCATTTAATACGGAGGGGGCATTATTAGGAGGCAAGCATTTTGCCAATGAGAAGGCCTATTATAAAACTCATTTAAAAAAAGCCGCTAAAGTATATAAACTATGCGAAATGAATTTAGGCTATTATAACGCCCATTCGGACAGATGCAATATAGTTTATTATGCTTTAAAAGATGCGGGAAAATTAAAAAGTTATAAAAATTGAGGTGTGTTATGTTTAAAAAATTTAAAAAAGTTACTGCCTTTATGGTAATTACGACACTTTCTATGTATTTAACTCTATCGCTCGCCAATACAAGGAATGCTTTCGCATTTATAGTCCCTTCACTATCGGGAGTAGTAAATGCAGCAAGTTCATTAGCTGATGCAGGACAGGCATTGCAGGCAGCCGGAGCTGCAACAGGTATCACTCTATCCTCAATTCCCGGTCCGTTTGGTCTTTCATCGCAAGTTAATATTCTTGGTACAACGATTGCGAATAAATTTGGGGATGCAGGGAAAATAATGGTTTCTATGGCTAAACTTCAGGTATCCTTGGCCAAAGTCCAGTCGGCTGTCGATGCGGCAACTAACGCGGTATCAGACGTTTATAACGCCGAAGGCGATATAACCGGTGCGCAAAACTCGCTGCTTTCCAGCGGTATTGTGATGACAAATTGCCAGGGCGGTTCCGGAATCATGGGTTCTATCGCCTCCGAACAATGCACGGAGGAAACTATTAACTCGAATATATCGGGTTTACAGGGAACATATTCGGATTTAGGCGGTCAGGCCGGGGTTTCCGGCGCGGGTATTTCCGGCGTTTTATCCGGAAGCTCTCCGAACCAGTCCTCTCTTTTAAACGGGGTTAATAATTTCTCGAGCGTATCCGAAAACGGCCTCGGCGGATCGGTTTCCATATCTCCGACTAGCAATTTATGCCAGGACGAGATAGCTTCCGGAATGGTTTCCAATTCTTCCCAATGCACGGAAAGCTATTCGGAAGCCGTTAATTCGGAACTGAACAAAAATATGCTCGCAAACGGAACCGAAGGCATAGCGCAAGGTAATGCCGAAATAGCCGAAGGGTCCGGATTTTCTAACGCCGTATCCGGCGTTAACGGTTCTTACTATTTGCAGCAGGTGGAACTTTTAAAGATGCTTGCGGAAGAAAACGCGCAGCAGTTAAAAGCGACCGGAGCGCTTACTAAACAAATAGCTATGGCCAACCAGACCAAAGCCGCGAAGGCGGTTAACGATAAAAAAACGCCGGTAGTCGGAAAACCTAACGACCCAATAAAAGAAATGATAGCTAACGGCTGGTACTATTAAAACTGTCGGAAATAATGAAAAAAATATTTTTTATTCTGACCATATTTTTAGCTTTAGAGGCAGGGAACATTTCCGTTTACGCCATGGGTTCGCCGCAATCGACGAATCCTAACGGACCGAATTACGTTCCGCCGTCAACATCCCAAAGCGGGCAGCCTGCCCCAAAGTCTCCTGCGGTCAATGCATGCGACAACGTGAAAGGCTGTCCGCCGAATACCGCCGCCGCGACAAAAATGACCATTCCGAAAATGTTTTATATTCCTAAAGTTATGAACGGATTAGAAATTCAAAAAGTTCCGGAAGACATACTCGACAATTCCAGCCTTGAAAGTTGGCTTTATGGCATGGGGGCTGCGTTAATAGCCTTTGGGTTTATATATAACATGTATATGAACCTTTATAGACTTTCGGTCGGAGCGGAGAGCAAAAACAAAACACACTGGCAGTTATTCGCGCAGCTCATTTTTGCTTTTGTTTTTTTATATGTTTGGTCTAAAGGTATTTTTTTCACGCAATATTTGACTTGGATAGACGCTACACAAAATGATATATGGAATTCGCTAACCAATTCTTCGGGCATAACCGGAATAGAAACGGTAGTTAAACACGTAATCGATACGATTAATGGACCCGGCGGCAGCGGGTTCCAGTGGTACAATCCTTTCACATGGTCTAAATTACAGTATTACGCCACTACGCTCGTCTTAGAATTTGTTTTTATGATTATATTGTTTTTGGTTTACCTGATTTACGTGGTCTTTTATTTCCTGATATATATTTTTCAATTATTAATTCTTGGGGTTTTATACGCCCTTTTCCCCGTGGCGCTCGGCTTATGGGTAGGCGAATACGCCGAAAGTATTCAGCCCTTACGCTCATGGTTTAAATGGTTCGTCGAGGTCTCGACGTGGGGCGTCGCTATAGGGCTAATGGACGTGATATTTAATACTGTCGTCGAAAATTACCTCGCTAACGCGGGGCTAATGACTATGGCATCGGGCGTAAGTTTGGTGGTAGCGTTAGGGCTTGTCATGGCCATGGTTCTTTTGCTTCTTTCCGGACCGTTTCTTATTCATAAAATATTCGGTATGACGGGCGGCGGCGAACACGCGCACGGCGCGATGGGCAAAGCCAACAATGCCAAAGACACTAAAGACTCGAAACAAACTCAAGAGAAAATGAAAGAAGGGCTTAAAGCCTTAGCCACCGGAGGGGCATCCGTTCCGGCTGATATGGCTAAAGAAGGCGTAAAGCAGGGAGTAAACGCCGCTCAGGACGGAATAAAAGAACAGGGCGGCAATGCCGGAGGGGGCATCGCCCCGGGAGCTTCTACAAAACTTAACGAGGCGAAATAACGAGAGGCATTATGGATAATAAAAGATTATTTAACGAAATCTGGGGAAATTTGAAATTAGAAAATCTCGGGTATAAGATTTTAGCCGGAGCGATGTTTTTGGTTACGGTGGTAGCTTTAATCCTTTCTTATTATGTTTATTCTATAAACAGGGTCCCTATAGTAGTAAGGGTTAATAAAACAGGTAACGCGCAGGTTTTGCGCAGGACGGCATTTAGCGACCCTGCCGGCAAAGGGGAGATATATTACTTTACGAAATCGTTTTTAAGGGAAATGACGGGGTTCAACAGCTTTACGGTAAGGACGCAAATAGCGCGGGCATTGAACAAAATGAGCCCGTCTTACGCAAGTTATATGGACGGTTATATAGTCAGGACTAAGTACATAAAAAACGCCGTCAAAGCAGACGTGGATTTCCGACTAAAAATCAAGAAAATGGAAATCAGAAATCAAACGGCGCATCACGTGATTTTGAGGGTAATAGCCGATATAGACGTCATTTCCAACAAGACGTCTAAAATAGTCGAGTCGTATTCCTATATGGATAGATTAATCCTTAAAAGAATACCGAGAAGCACGGATTATCCTTTTGGTCTTGAAGTGGTCAATTTCGTGGAGACGAAATTATGATATTTAAAAATAAAGAAATAAAAGAATTGGAAGACAGGCTTGAAAACCCCAATCTATCCGAAGAAGAAAAAATCGAGATAGAGAAGCAAATAGCAAGCCTTAAAGGTAAGCCTAATCATCATTGGGGCTGGATTATAGCTTTTGCGGCAATATTATTGATATTTATTTTTTCGAAGTTTGTCGGATTTTTTGTTAATAGGGGGAATTCGAAACCGACGCCTCGAAAAAGCGCATATAAAAATATAAAACCCGCCCACTATACGGCAAGCGATTTTATTTATACGAAAAATAAAACGCCCAAGAAAAAATTAGCTTATTCGAAATTAAACAGCGAGATAAACTTGTTAAAAAACAAGTTGAAAAACCAGAAGGTAACCCAAATTGCCGGCTCGGCGGTTTCCTCGGTCGGGAATTCGGTCTCCGGCAAATCCATCGTTATATTCGTAAATCCCGAATACGCGCAGAAGATTAAGTTCCGGGAAGGCTATAATAAACCATCGCCGGCGCAGATAACCCAAGCGGCCTTGAAATATCCGGCCGGTTCTAATCCTTACGCTTCCGGTTATCAAAAACGGCCGTCCGGGGAAAATATATTAATACCCGAAGGTGCCGTAATATCCGCCTATACAAAATACAAATTGTATTCTTATAATTCTAAAGTTCCGGTAATAGCGGTAGTATCAAATCCTTACCGCTTCCAAGGTAAAGTGATTATTCCCGCTGGATACGAGTTTATGGGTTCAGTTTCAGAGCATACAAAATCAAGGTTAGACATCGGGTTCACGCAGGTAATAAATCCAGAGAACGGCAAGTCTTTGGCCGTCGATGCGATAGCGGTCATGCCTAACGGCTCGGCGGGAGTGGCGGGAAATGCGCATTATCACGTCGTTCAGAATGTTCTGGCCGGCATCGGTTCGGGCATACTGGGAGCAGCGGCCATGTTTGCGGGCGGCGGTTCGGCTATGAATTCAAACGGCGCATATACCTACCAGGACACGTTAAGGCAGAACGTTGCGCAAAACGAAACGCAGTATGCCCAGAACAGCCTTAATAACGCGACGCAGTCCTCAAGTCAAGTCGTTATAACGTTGCCTGCTAAAACGGCGATAAAGATAATGTTTTTAAAACCGCTAACGAGGAAATAATGAGCTTAGAAAATATCAATAAAATTAAAAATGATTTAAACGGCTATTACGTGAACCGGGCGGATACGATTAACATGATAATTCTCGCCATTTTTGCGCGTAAGAACGCGTTTTTAATAGGAGAGCCGGGGCTTGCGAAGACCGACATATTAAAAGCGTTTTCTTTGTCTGTTAAGGATTTTAGCTTCTTCGAATACCAGATGAGCTTTTCGACTAAATTAGAAGACCTGCTTTCGGTAAATAACAACGGCGGCATAGGTATCGACAATTGCCATATAGCGCTGATAGACGAGTTTTTTAAGGGCAACCCGTCAGTACTTAACAGTTTGCTCGCGATTTTAAACGAGAAAATAATATATGTCCCCGAACGCAAAACTATACCGCTCTTGACCGTCTTTGCAACGAGCAACGAAAAACCGGACGCGACGGAAGGGACGTCTATGCTCGCGCTTTACGACAGGTTTTTATTGAGGCAGGAAGTCATGCCTCTAAGGGAGGAAGAAGATTTCAAAAAACTCATGAAAATAAACAAACCTTACGAGCCGTCGCCGGATAGCCTCTTAACAATAGACGAGCTCGAAAGGGATTATAAGGATATTCAAGAGGTTAATTTGCCTGACGGTATAATAGACGTTCTTTTTTTAATCAAAAAAGAAATCCTGCTAAGACAGGTCCATGCGAGCGACAGAAGGTTCAGGGATTTAGTTTCGATACTTAAGGCATCGGCATTTTTCAGGGGAGATAGCGAGATTGAGAAGAAAGATATTTATAACATTAAATCGAGTTTATGGACATACAGCTCGGATATAAAGTCCGTAGATATATTGATTAATAGGGTTTTACGATCCATATAATATTAGAAGGAGTTGATAAAATGTTCAAAAGATCGGTATTTGCCGTTTGCATTACGATTTTATGGGCCGTTAACGCGGCCGCCATGGGTTATTCTGATTTAAATCACTACAGCTATTACAACAGACAGCGCGTACATAAGTTGGCGATAAACAAAAACGTAGTCTATACGCTCAACACGGCATACGGTTTTATATCGGTTATCACCCTGCCGGTTATACCGCTTAATATAGCGATAGGCAATTCGGCCGCATACGCATTTAACGTGCTTGGCAATCAAATATTCGTTAAACCGTTGTCGTACAATAAAAAAATATCTACCAATATGGAAATTCTGACAAAATACGGGCTATTAAATATCCTAATAAGAATAACTAACAAAAAAGACGTGGCATTTGATTTAAATTTAGCAAGCCCCGATTCGGGGATGTTCTATAAAAATTATATTGCGGAGAAATTGCGGGTATTAGAATCTAAGCTGCAAAATCAGTATATGACAAAATATAGGACCATAACGGCGATGAAAAAGCAAGTTGCCGCGAATAAGCTATATGTTCAAAGATTAATATTGTCTATCAATAAAAAAAAGATAGATATTTCCGGCAACAAAGCCGGCGTGTCGTTTACCGTGCTTTATGCGTCTAAGATAGGAGGTAAATACTACATAAGGTATATGATTTCAAATAGCACTGATAATTATGTGGCGTTGCACGATTTATATCTTTATACCGCCGTCTCGTCATGGTACGGCGCATCCTCTAAAAAAGAGGACACGGTATTAAATCCCCCCGCAAACTTAAAACTCATGCCGCGGGAGGTATATAAAGGGGTAATAGTCTATAAAGACAAAACGGCGGACGAAGTTTCTGCCCACTTTTACATTAACGGTAAGCTTGAAATAATAAGAGTCCAATTATGAGATTTATATTTTTAATATTAATATCAGTAGTGTTTACGGCTGCGGTTTCCGGATGCGGATATAACTACTCCTATATCCCGCTAAAAAGCGAACGGTTGACCCAATCGCAGATAGATAAATTAAACGGCATAATGTTCTCGTATTTAAATATACCTGTTGCAAAGTTTTCTATTATAGCCCCCCAAAAAACGCGTCGGAAGGCCGGTAGTAATTATTATCAGCCTTCCGACGTCGTTAAAATAATAAACCCGTCTCCCGAAACGGTGCCGGTTAAAACCGTTAAGGCTGAAAACGGCGTCGGTTATAGTATTAAAACGAAAGGCGATATGTTATTTCTTAAGATATTCGCCCAGCAGGCTGTCGAAATAAATAGAACGTTTAATATCGGCGAGGCGGATATCGTCGTAAAAGGGATAAGATACGACAGGGGCTACGAGGTGGTATCGCTGTTAGTAAAAAATCCTGGAAGTAAAAAAATCGTTAAAGAAAACTTTAAATATTCCAACGCGGGCAGAACGTTCGGAATTAAAAAATATGAAATTCTCCAAAACCTTACGGTTGCGGATAAATATAAAAAAGGCATGACATTATGCGTAAAAATATTAAATTTTTAATTGCCATAATAGCGGTAATATTTTCAATGTCCGAAGCTACTGCCTCAGGGGCATATCCTTATAGGAAAATTATAAACGCGGTTCTCGGGGCATCGAGGCAATTTGATGTACCGGCTGGTCTAGTTCTGGCGGTCATGAGGGAAGAAAGCGATTTTAATATCAATGCCGTGAGCCCCAAGGGTGCCGTGGGGCTTATGCAGCTTATGCCGTCCACCGCAGCCGCCATCGGCGTCAACCCTTATGACCCGGTCCAAAACGTCATAGGAGGCGTTTATTACTTGAGATATTGTTTAAACCTGAAGGGCGGAAATACCGCCCTTGCCTTAGCTTGCTACAATGCCGGACCCAACGGCGGAGTGCCGCATTCAACCTATAGTTATATAGTTAATATCGCAAGATTTTATAAGGAGATATCGAAATGACTAAAAAGAAAACCAAACAAGAAAAGGTTTCTCCGGTATTGAATTTATTTAAACTATTTTTATCCGCGCTTGGTTGGCTTCTAATATTCGCCATTTCAGGGGTGTTGCTTATTTTAGCAGTAAAACATGCCTTTGCGGCGACATACGGCAACGGCGTATGCACATTTAAACGCCCACTCGGTTACCATTATTACAACAAGAGAACCGGACAATATTACGACCCTTATTATGTCGCTAAAGTTTCAAAAAATATTTATAACAAGTATTTTAGCGGGAACGATTCGAATATAAGTTTGGGCGGCGTAAATATCGTAAACGATAGCGGAACATTCGTTTTTGAAAATACTATGTCTAACGGTGGATATTCGTCCGTTTTTGATTACGTTTGGCAGAACAATACTTGGCAATATACGGAGAATTTAGATATAACCCAATCATCTTCTTTGGATATTCAATATATGATTCCAGGAGAGTTGGAGTTCGGTCCGATAATTCCGATTTGGAACGATAAGGCTTATTACGATTGGTGGAAAAACAATGCTCTAAATTATTATGAGACGCAACAAACGACGTGGTTTGATTATAACTCACAAATCACTGAAGGTTTCGATGCGTGGGAATGCGAAAGGGCTTTCAGGGGTTATCCTATTACACAAATAACCTACATGAACCGATTTGGCAGAAGTTATACAAGAAGTCTTTTAACCATTAAATTTCCAAGAATTCAACCATCGTCGGCAGGATCCTGTCCGCCGTTGCCTATATCGATTTTGTTCGGTTTTGAATGGTGTGTAAAACATGGATTATAAGAGGTTTAAAATGCTTAAAAAATTAATTATTGCGGGTATAATTTTATGTTCTGCGATTACAAGCGCGGCGGCATTTACATTACCTAAATTAAAGATTATTTACGCCCGTCCCGCCGCCGCCCGCATACACGGTCCTGTTTCGGGCTTGCCGGTATTGACCGTAAATTTTGTAAATAAGCCGTTATGGAGCGTCCTGCAGGACGTATCGAGCAAGACGGGGTATATGTTTACCTCGAGGCGGGTTAATTTGGGAAAAAAGATAACGATTAAAGGAAAATATAATTTAGCGGAGCTTTTAAGTAAGCTTTTTGCGAAAGATACCGTAAAAATAATACCAGCTGAAAAAAAGGTTTATATAGAGGGATAATATGCAATTATACGACGGGTATTTAAATAAATTTTATTCCGTTTCGGCGAACGGATTTACTGAAATTAAATCTGCCGTATCGGGTGAGCCTTTAGCCGTTCTTTCCGAAACCATCAAAAATAAATCTTATTCTTTTTCGAACTCAAGGCTTTTTCGGAAATTTTATAAAAAATATTCTAAGACCAGATCCCTTTCGGTTTTTCAAAACGAGAACGATTATGTTATCTTTTCCGAGAATAATAAAGCGATTCAAAATATATACGAACAATACGGGGTGGAACCGTTTCCGTATCAAATCTTTTTTCTTCAGTTTCTTAAAATTTCGGGCATTAAAGATCCCGCTATTTTAGTTGAATTTTTAGATAACGGCAAGGTCGTTCGCGTTACTGCCGTCATACCCCAGACTTCTATTTCGGTCGAAACGGCGTCATTAGAATCCCCGGTTATATTTCAAAATTTTATAAGGGAGAAAATAGGCAAGATTAAAAAGACCGGAACGACGCAAGCAAAGTTATTCGTCTTAGGCAAGGGCGGACAGTCCATACTACCTGACGCCTCCGTTTTGAGTTTTGACGATTTATTTGTTTTAGACGTTTCGCCTTACGTCTTCGAAGAGCCTATTTTTAAAATAAAAACTCAAAAAAGCAGGGAATTAAAATCGGCAACGGGAATCTTTATAACATCTCTTTTAATATTAATCTTTTCTATATTCGTTTATAACGGGTTTAAGACTAAAACGGAAGTCTATCGTTCTAAAGCTTTAAATAATGTTTATACCGTTCGAAACCTTAAAAACGAGCTTAAAACCGAAACAGGGAAGAGGTTTTTATATAAGTTAGATAAGCAGCCAAGATACGCGCGGAGGATAACGAGTCTTCTAAAATTGTTTCCCGATGGGGCTTATGTTAAAAAGGTAAGCGTCTCGAAGGGTTCTCTTACTATATACGGTTATACCGTGAAAAGCTACCGTGATTTCGCAACGGTATTTAATATGCTTAAAAACCGATTGAGCGGAAAGGGATATACGATAAAGCCGCTCGTAAATTCAAACGCGGATTTCAGGTTCGTTATAAGGGGGGATATGCTTGAAAAAGATTAATTTTAATTTGACGTTAAAAATTATCTCTGGCTGCTTAATCCTTTTGTCCTGCGCGCTCTTAGTAAAATCGGTAAAGATTTACAAAAAATACGCCGCCGCGAAGGCTTTTTATTTTACGAGTTTAAATGAAAAAAATATGCTTTCGGTTAAACTTAAAAAATTAGAATCCATCAGCCTGCCGGCGCCGGTATTAGAGTATCGTTCCGTTTCTACCTATCTTTTGACATTTTTAAGTTTTTCGAATTATATCAATTATAAAGGTTATAACGGAATAGTTTATTTAAAAGCTATGCCTGCCCGCGTTAAACCAGGGACTAAACCTATTGACGCCGCCGTGGCTGCTTCTTACCTACTGCTTAATTCATATATATCTCCATCAAAATCTTTTTACGGCATAGATAAGATTAATATCGTTTATAAAATAAAAAAATACGGCGATATAAAAACGGTTTTAAAGATTATAGGGGATGTGCAGGAGCTATTCCCCGCGCGGATAAACAGCATACTTATAACGGATAAAAAGTTCGTCATAAATTTTAATATTTACGGAGGAGAAATATGAACTTGGAAGAAGTTTTAAACGGCAAAAAGGACGATAACGAAGATGTCCATGGCGGCGGGGGGATGGGGTTTGAAGAAGAGCAGGACGCTTCGGATAATTCCGTGGATTTCTTAGAAGGAAATGCTTTACCGTTAAAAAGAAAAATAAAAAAACTAAAACTGCTTGCGGTAGTAGGAGTTTTAATCATGTTGGGGCTAATCGGATTTATCGTTTTTAAAAAATTTACGGTGAACAAAACGGCGGTTATTTTCCCGCCGCAAAGCCGCTCTTTTATTATTAAAAAGCCTAATTTGATTTTGTCGCCCCCGGGCGAAGGAAAAGCGGTTAAGGGCGAAAACCCCGCGGCTATACGAAAAACAGGGCAGGTCTCGCCGTCTATACAGGAAGCGCCTGCGAGTCTTAAAAAAAATACTAAAAATCTTAACGACCTTTTCAAACTTAAAGATGCGGAAAAGCCCAAGGCCGTTTCCGCGGGTCCTCATCCTCCCGTAGGCCTGCCGGCGTATCAAGTTCCAGCTCCGAACTTTAACGGCATACCGCCTAACGTTCTGCAAAATATTAAAGCAAGAATTAACGGCGGGATTAATGAGACGCCGTCCGGACCTAAGGTTCTCGGAGTATCTAATAAATTTGCGGTAATTCAATACGGCGGGGCGGATTTATATCTTAAGGCGGGAGATTCTTTCGGAAACTGCACCGTGATGGGCATAAACTCTTTTGATGTTAAGATAGCTTGTTCCAAACGTTTAAAAAAATATCCGATAGAGTTTGGCAGAGGACGAAAAAAGGCTTCTGACGGCATCATAAATACCGTAAATACGGGGGTAAAAAAATGATAAAAAAATTATTAAATTTTGTGATATTTGGTTTAGCATGTTTGGCATTCTTTTCATTATCGGGCTCCGTTTTTGCGGATGTTTATATTATTAACCCGAAATCGGCAATAAAACCGCAAGTTATAAAAATAAAAAAGAAGCCCGTGCCGTATCTTTTAAGCCAAAAGGTTAGTTTGGTCGGTTCCATGACCCCAGAATTGGCTTTAAATTTAATAATGCGCTCCGTGCATGGGATAAGTCTTATTACGGCTGAGCTTAAAGGTCAGCAGACTTTTAACTTTTATATTAAAAGAGAATCATTATACAGGGCTTTAAATATTGTATTAACCGAAAACGGCTACGGATACTCTTTTAAAAAAGGGCTTCTTTCGGTATATGCTTACGAAACACGCACTTTTAAACTGCCAATTTCGGATTTGTCGCTTAAATTTAGTTCAACGGTTGGAGCGTCAGGGATGAATACGAACCAGAATAGTATGAATAATAATACTCAGCAGTATCAGGCGGGGGGAACGACGGGAACTGCCGGCACGGGAATGACGGGAACGAATACGGCGAATATGTCTAACCCGGGCGGGATTATATCTTTAAGCAGCAATTCAACCGAAAGTCTCTTGTCTTATATCAAAAAGAACCTTAAGGTCATATTGAAGTCAGGGTTTTTTACGATAGAGCCTAAAAACGGTCTTATTTACCTTTCCGGTCCGGTTGGAGAAGTTAATTATTCTTTAAAGTTTCTAAAAAGGATAAAGAAAAATTTAAAGCGCATGGTTTTATTAAAAGTTGAGGTGTTAAACGTAACGCTTAATAAAGCGTTCCAGGCAGGAATTAACTGGAGCGAGGTTTTTAATTCGGCGTTTAAATCAAATGCTTTAGGTATGGGAAGCGTTTCGATAGGTCTGCCGCTTGCCGCTAACAACAATATATCGAACGCGCCGGAAATAACGTTCGGCAGCGGCGGAAACTCGGCGGTAATAAACGCCCTTTCGAGCCAGGGCGCGGTTAACGTTCTTTCCCAGCCGCGCCTTATGTTGATTTCAGGGGAAACGAGGGTAATTTCTTCCGGGGTAATTCAAAACTACGTACAGTCGGTTCAGACGTTAGCCGTAGGCAGTTTGAGTTCTACGACGGAAACATACCCTATCATAGGTCAGGTGTTTTCGGGCATAGGGATAGCCTTTACCCCTTCCGTCGACACTAAGAAAAAAACCGTCAGGGTTACTATTAATTTTATAGACAACAACGTAAACCAGTACCAAAACTTTTCTATCGGCGGTAATACATTTTCGGAGCCGGAAGTCTCCGCGCAGAGCTTGACGGATACCGTCGTTATTCCCGACGGCAAAACTATGGTAATCGGGGGGATTTTATCCACCGACAAGCAAAAAAATATCTACGGCGTGCCTCTTCTTGAAGACATACCGCTTTTAGGAAACCTGTTTAAGTCCGTAAATTATACAAAAAACAAAAACGATTTAATAATAATGATAACGCCCATAATAAACGGAGGCAAATAATGAATTTAAAATCGAATGCAGGATTTACTTTAATGGAATTAATAATTACGCTGACGGTAATACTTATACTGTCCGCTATGGGACTTTACGTCTATTATGGCGTTATCGGGAAAGCCGACACGGGAGGCATCGTGAATAACGTCAACCAGCTTAAAAATGTTTCGCAGATTTACGCCGAAGACAACGGCGGCAGTTTCTCCAGCATATCGGCGTCGGCTTTGCAGGCGGACGGAATATTGCCGCCGAATTGGAGCGTGGCGGGAAGCGAAGCTGTTCCTCCTGATGCAAGTACGGTATCCGGTTATTACATAACGCAGGGAGCGGACGGTATGACGGGCGATTCTTTCGATATAGGTTTTATTGGTACGCAGATAACAAATAATATAGTCAAATCCGTTTGTATAGGTTTTGAAAATCAAATCGCAGGATTTGGATATAACGGCTCAGCTTATCCCGTTTCGACCGGCGGAACTAATTGCGCAGCTATTCCGTCGAATAATTCATATATAACTCAACCGTTTTATTTAGGATTCGAATAATGAGCGTTATAAATTTACAAGAACCTGAAATTATAAAGACATCCGTCAAAACAAGCCGGCTTGGAGACATTCTCGTTTCGCTCGGCGTCTGCACAGATGAATTAGTAAATGAAGCTCTGATGCTTCAGGAAATCTCGCCTGATAAATTATTAGGCGAGATACTTTTAGAAAAAAGATACATTACTGAAGATGATCTGGCGAGAGCCGTCGCCGAACAGTATTCGTGCAGGTTTATGCCGCTAATAGACGTTAAAGCCGTAGATACGCATATCTGTAAAAAGATAAGCGTACAATTTTTTATAGATAAGTGCTTTATCGTCTTAATGTCCGCGGAAAAATGTATAGTGGCGGCGTATAAGCCCGACTTTGCGATTTCGACGGCTTTAATTAAAGCAGGTATTTTCGACTACGAGTTTGCGGTATCTACAAAAACCGTTATCTACGATGCTATTAATTCGAGGTTTGGCGCGGATACGGAGAGCTTGAACGGTAAACAAACTCCGGCGGAAATCATTAAAGAAGTTATAATGATAGCTATTGCCAAAAAGTCCGCAAATATTCGTATAAAGTTTACGACGGACAGTTTTTACGTCAACATAGATACGCAGTTTGGGACGACCGAAGCGGTGAAGTCGATAAGCTTAGAATCCGGCAGGGCGGTGGTGAGGGTTCTTACCGAATACTGCGAGCCTAAAATAAATTTAGTGCCTGGATATCCTGCGAGCTCTAAATTTTTACACGGTGACTACGATATACGAGTAGAATTCCTGCCTATTGAGTCTCATTTTGCTAATAACATATTCGAGGCTGTTTTAAGAATACATTATTCCTATTCCAAAGAAATGTTTAATTTAAGCAACTTAGGTTTTACCGAAGAAGAATTAGTAATTTTAAAATCCATAAAAAATTATTCCAACGGAATTATTTTTTGGACGGGACCCACCGGTTCAGGAAAAACTACTACGATTTATGCAACGCTTAAATATCTGTCGCAGACGAGAAAACAGATATTCACAATAGAAGACCCCGTAGAAAACAGGATGTCCGATATTAACATAACGCAGCTGCAGGTAAAAGAGCAGTTCGGTTTTTCAGCCGCAATCCGTACGGTCCTCAGGTGCGAGCCTAAAATACTTATGATAGGCGAGATCAGGGATAAGGAGACCGCCGAAACCGCGGCTATAGCAAGCGAAACTGGACATTTAGTTTTAACGACGCTCCATACAAACTCTGCCTTGTCGTTTTTTAAAAGGCTTGAGGCGCTCGGAGTAAAACCTGACAGGATTATAGAGAATACGAAGATTGTTATGGCGCAAAGGCTTTATTTGCCGTTGTGTCCGTATTGCAGAACGGAAAGAGAAGTAAAATCAGACGACGAAAGAGCCTTAAGCGCCGTTTATGAAAATTTAAAGACTTTAAATTTAGAAGTAAAAAAAATAAATCTCGTCTTCGAAAGACAAAGAGCCGGCTGCGTGCATTGCAATTATACAGGTTACGGGAAAGAAAGACGAGCGGTTATAGAAATAGCGGTATTTGATGAATTATTAAGAGATTTTGCGATGAAAAATACACTCTTGGATACTGAGCGCGCTTTCGCAAAAAAAGGTTTTATTCCGCTTAAGTTTAAAGCTTATAATCTTCTATCCGAAGGCGTGGTAGATTTAAATCAATTTTATACGATAACTAACAGGTAAAACAAAGTATGCAATATTTAGTAAAAACGGATTTGGGATTTACGACTATAGAAGGAGCAAGTATAATGGCCGTTAAAGAATATTTTTTAGATCAAGGCGTTATCGCCTCGTTTGTTTTGCCCTGGCCGTTCGATTTGAATAAATATAAAAAAAACGCAGGGTTAAAAGACAAGGAATGCCAAGATTTATTTTTTCAATTATCAAATCTTATGCGGTCAACGGGTTCGATAGGAACGAGCGTAAACATGCTTTACGATAGGCTCGCTATGACCCAACCAATAGGTTTTAAGCACGGTTCTAAAATAAGAAATTTAATCGACAAATTGGTAATTCAATACTACAGAGATAAGTTTAAGAAATATATCTTATTCTTAAAATCTTTTAAAGAAGACGTATCCGCCGGAGCGGAGCTTCCGAAAACCCTGAAAGACAATCGGTTCGACGAAGTCGTTATCACCATTACAAAGTCCGCTATGGGCGATTACGTTAAGGCATTCGAAAAATGCGCCGAATTCTTCGAAGCCAAACAGAAATACAAAAAAGGCATAATGGATGCTCTGGCCTACCCCGCAACATTATTTTTCATGCTATATGTGAGTTTCTTTGTATTTATTTTTTATGTCGTTCCGGCGTTCGCAAAGTTCTTTAAACAATTTCATCATTTAGCGAAAGGGACGCTTCTCGTAATAAATACATTTACTTTTTTGAAGGCTTATTATATGTATTATACGGGTCTTTTTATAATCATAGTTGCCTTATTTTTTTATTTTTTCGTAATGGACAAATGGGGTATAAAGACAAAGTTCTTTAATGCCCTCGCAAAAATACCCGTAATAGGAACGCTCTTCCAGTATGAGTTTCTTCGTTATTTTGCATACGAATTTTCGATATTAGTAAGTGCTGGAGAACATATAACCAATATTATGAAATTTTTTAAGGAAAATACAGAAAACGATTTCTACAGACAGAAGATAGGACTCGTTTACGCGCACATCGTTTACGGATATTCGCTTACGGAAAGTTTACAAATAGCTAATTTTTTAAGACCGCAGGATATTCATTTCGTAGCTTCGGCCGAGACGAGCGGGGCATTGGATACCGCTTTTATGGAACTTTCGAAAACTTACGATCAGCTCTTCGAATTAGAAGTGAAAATATTTAAGAAGGTTTTAACGGGTGTAAGCATGGCTATCGTCATATTTTTTATAATATTCATATTCGGCGGGATCTATCTGCCGATGATTAACGGAATGCTTACCATGAGAGGGTGAAATGCAGTTCGTTGTGAGTCTATTAATTCTTATTGCATCGTTCGTATTTTTAGCCGCCCATCCGGGTATATTTGCCGGGCTTTTCGCTTTTCTCGGGATTCTGAATTTTGCGGCAACTTTCATCGGCGGTAAAAACGAGAAACGAGCGCCGGAAGAATTGGAAAACTTAGTAGAAAATTTAAACGACAGGTCGTTAAAAGACAATCTCACCGGCGCACACAATAGGCTGGCTTTTAACAGGTATTTAAACGAAGTTTACAGGCGTTTTAAGCTTTTTAACGAACCGTTTTTCGTTATCTTTTTCGATATAGACTATTTTAAAAAGTTCAACGATACATATGGTCACGAAGCAGGAGATAGGGTTTTAAAGGCGTTTTCCGAATGTATAATAAAACACAGCAGAAGGGATAAAGACAGGTTCTTCAGGTACGGCGGCGAGGAATTCGTAATGATAGTAACTAAGCCTAATATTCCCCCGCGAGAAGACGCACAGGTGATAATAAGTAATTTAAGAAAGGCGATAGGAGACATCGAAGTACAGGGACTTCCGAAAATAACTTGTTCGATGGGAGCGGGATTTCCGAACAAAAATAAAGAAAAAGAATCGGCGGTAAAAGAGGCAGACGAAAATGTTTATAGGGCGAAGGAAAACGGACGCGACAGGGCTTATTTAGATAAGGACGAGGTGATTTTATGACGGCTATGCTTTACATCATAATAGTTTCGGCGGTAGCGGTTATATTAGCCTTCTTCGTAGATTGGGGGCATAAAGACGAATTAGAACTAAATTCTAATATTATAGGTTACGGCAAAGCTAAAGGGCTCTATATCATCAATATGGAAAATTATTACGTTGTAGCCGGCGTTAAGGTTAAGTCGAAAAGGAAGGCTGTAAGGGAATTTATGAAGCTCGTCGAAGAAAACGGCTTTCTGCCGCCAGGAATGTATTTCAAGACTTTTAAAGTTAACGAGTCCAAAAACGAACCGACGGTTAGGATAAACAAAGAGATGGAAACGACAAATAAACGGCAGGAACAGTGCTTAAAACAGGATTTACGCCGCGAACCGGAAGCGGCGCAGTCGGTTCGGATGGATAAACCAACCTTAAAACCGGCGGAGCGGTGGGAAGTAGGTAATAGCCGTAAATTTAAGAGGAGATAGAATGTTCGATATTGCCGAAAACAAGACGATTTCTATAGACGATTTCATAAAACTAATTCTCGATTATATGAACGACGGCTATTATTTTCTGGGCGACCACTCCAAACGCGTGGCGGCCGTAACAGGGGCGATACTGGACAAATTGGGTATTAACGGTAAGGATAAGGAACTTATGAGGTATACTGCGCTTTTACATGATATAGGCAAGCTTTCTATTCCTAAATCTATTCTTTTAGCTCCTCGCCAGTTAACCGATAAAGAGTTTGAGCTTGTTAAAGACCATCCTCTATCTGGGTATAGAAAATTAGCCCATATTGAATCTCTTAAAAATATAAATCCTATTATATTGTATCATCATTATCGTAATGGGTTTGGGTATCCTCAAAAATTAGAGGACTATCCTGTTTCGGATAATATCTTAATTGATGTGTTGACTGTGGCAGATTCTTATTCGGCTATTAAGGAAGAAAGAATTTACAATGTATGGAACTTAGAACACATGGATGTAATAAAGATATTAAAAAACGAAGATGACCCGAAAAATAAAGGCATTAATCAGGAAATAGTGGATATTTTATCCAAGATAAATACGCCGGGTATGTGACTATGATTAATAAATTGTTTCATGAGTTCCCTGAAGGCGCATATTTAAAGACGATAGCCGAATTTTCGGCGGAAATTTATAGTAAAGACGTGTTTATAGTTAAATTTAAAGACGATTATTTTTATATAAACGAACATTTCCCCGTATTCTACGAAAAAGAGATGGGGGATGTTTTTATATCGCAAATAAATAAAAACTTAAGCCTAAATTTAAAAATGGAAAAAACAAATATCGACAAAATAAACTTATTAAATCTCTATTTTATAAAGCCGATTATATACACTACTTTCGACAGGAGAAATCTTTCTGAAATCAAATATTATAGCGAAAAAAAATTAAAGCATTTTTTAATTGAAATAAACGCACGCATTTGACCTATAAGGGCTTTAAAATGATTTTAGGTATAAAACCATTAACGACAAAAAACAAAGGCTCTCTTGGGCGGATAAGCGGCTTTACTTTAATCGAGCTGATAATAACGCTCGTCGTAAGCGCAGCGCTTACCGCGATGGCCATACCTTCCGCTTATAACTATATACGGCAGGCCGAGGCGGTTAAAACGGTCAAAGAAATGAAGTCTATAGCTCAGGCGGAAAACCTGTTTTACGAAAGCGACACGCAGCCGTTAAGCTGCACGGTTACGGTAGGCGGAACAAACTATAATGAGACGGAGCTTTATCATGTATATACCGATAATTTTTCAGATCTCGTAAATTCCGGCAGCCTGGCAATCGGAGCAAGCGATACGAATTATTTCGGGCAGGAATATTATTTAGAGCCGGCGTACTCGAGTATAACCGTCAATTCCAATAATTACTGCGTAAGGCAGGCGGGGATATTAGTATATACCTTTATTCCGCTTGAGTTTAAGGGGGCCGTTCATACCGTTCCAGGGGCGTTCGATATAGGAATAAGCGGAAATATGGAAGAGATAGGCTATTACGCTATCCCACAGGAGGACAATCCCGAACAGGATGCGGTTTTAAAATACAATTGGTGAAAAAAAAAGAGGTGATTAATATGCTAAAAACATTAAAAAACCAAGCCGGTTTTACCGGTCTTATAGGGCTTATCGTAGCTATTGTCGTAATAGGCATTATGTCGGCTATGCTCGTGCCGACATTCACGGCGAAAATGAATTATAAGCAGGCGAAATATACGGTCGGCGTTATAAAGACGATAGAAAACGCCGAAAACGCTTATATGGCTAAAAATAATAGTTTCGCGGATTTAACGCAGCTTGCGGGTCAAGGATATTTATCAAGTAATTTCTTAGAGTCCGTCCAGGGCGGGAGCTACCCGCAGCCGAACTGGGTAAGCGCACAGATAGCGAATCAAACAATCAATATCTGTATCGATAACGGTTCCGGCTGTCCGAATAATCCTAATGTGGGAAATAACGGGTATTTTGTAGGAATATATAATATCCCGGCAAATTTTCAAACTTACGTCGAGCATGAACTACCGGGAAGCGGGGCAAGCGGCACGCAGGACGTAAGCTATGTGGCGCCTATTCCATCAAGTCCGCCAGTTGCCAATGCGAACTATGCTAACAGTGCCGGTAACGCCAATTATGCTAATACGGCAGGATATGCGAACAGTTCAGGATTGCCAGGTTGGAGTCAAGAAGCAAATAGCTTAGTAGGCACTTATTATGGCGGTGCTTATAACCCCACAAATAATACTTTATTTATTCAGTATATGAATTGTTCCGCACATGGCAACAGTATAACGGTTACACCGACATTTGCTTTTATCCCCCCAGGGGGTTCAATGCCGTCTATTTACCATCCATATTACGGTCATTATGCTGACTCATGTCTGTTTATATATTATAATAATTACGTTATATCGGCTTATAGCGGGTAAAAGGTTGAAATATCTCGTAGACGATAAAAAGATAAGCCTTAACAGTTTTTTATATAATATATTATCGGACGGGTTTCCGGAGAATTTTACAGGTCCTGTAAAACAAAGCCCGCCGCAGCAAATAAAACAAAAAAATATTTTTAAAATTATTAACGGGTTAATCAAATTGCGTAATTTATAAACAAAATGAAAACGACATTCATTATATCATATCAAAAATATCGATAAATCGGAATAATTCTTCCACTACGCCACGTCTTTTATTTTAATCTCTTTTAAATAATCGATATTTTCATTGACTTAAAATTAACGGTATTATATAAAAAATATAAAGGTGTATATTCCGTTCCTAACCGAACACTGATTCCGTTTCCAACCGAACGGCGTTTCCGTTCCTAACCGAACACTAATTTAATCTAAATTACCGGCGTGCTTTTATCCGCCTCTATAACTGCGGTTAA
>JAKAOK010000045.1 GCA_021812245.1 bacterium
TGAGTTCGCAGACGGTTTTCCCTTCGGCCGCAACCCCGTTGAAATCTGCCGGATTTTCGTCTTTTTTAATAAAAACTACGCCGCTCTGGCTTAAAAGCTTTTCTATAGAAGCTCCTATATACTTTTCTTCTTCGTGTGCCGGTATAATTATAGAAACCATATTGCCTTAATTATTAATCTATTAATGAAATTATTTAACGCCGGTTACCTTAAGAAATCTTTCCACGCTTTCCTCGGTTTTCCACGGAGGTTTAAAGCCCTTATATTTTAACGCGTCTTCGGTATCGGCGTCAAGTTTAAGTTTCCTCTGCTTTACGGAATGGAAATACCCCGCCTTTTCAAGATGTTTTCCGAGATAAATCTGCTCCGTCTGTCCTGGCGTAGGAATAAAAAACGCTTTTTTATCTATTTCGGCAACATCCATAACGGTAGTATAACCCGACCTCGAAACGACCATTTTAGCCCTATTCATAAGCTCATCCCGCCTCCTCTTTTCGAGAAACGAATATACGAGGGCGTTTCCTATCTTTTCCTCAGTAAACTTACCCGGTTTTCCCAGCGAAACGGCAATATTTCCTTTAAGCAAATGAATCTGGGAAAGAAGTTTTTCTTCAAGCGCCGTCCGGGTAGGCTCCGGTCCGGAAATAGAAAAAAGATAATCTATGTCTTCATCCGTCTCTATTTTTTCAAAATCGGACAAAATCCCTACGTATTCGACTTTTTCCTTCTTAAAATATCTTAGATTATGGGACAAATCCCCCGAAAGCGAATTTTCCGGATAATCCGGAACTATTATCTTTTCAAATTTATCCTGCAAATAATGGTTGTAATACTCCGTAACCATCTCGGCGGGAGTAAGCCTCAACGGCGCTATAAATCTCAACTGGTGAAACAGCAGGTAAGACGGCGCGGATTTGCAGTAAGAGCCGAACCTCGAATCCGAAATTATAATGTCTATTTTATTTTCCTGAGCTATTTTGGCAATATCTTTCGTTTCTTCTTTAATAATCCTCATTATTTTAGGTGCGGTTTTAAGGAATCTGAATGCAAATCCTATTTTATCCGAATAGGGCGAAGGATACGGCACGGCGGCGATATACCTTGCGCCGTCTCCGAGTTCCGATTTAAGCAGTTCGAGACTTCTTCCCGAAGTATAAACGATAACTTCGTGGCCGTCTCTTATAAGCCGCCTCATTACCGGAAGCCCCCTCGTCGCATGTCCAAGCCCCCAACTGCAAAGAGAATATATTATTTTCATATTTTCTCCTCTTCAGGTCCTTCAGGTTTTTTAAAGAAATGAAATCCGTAATGGGGAACAAGGAAAAACGAAATTGCGACCATAAGCAGATTTATCGCCCTCATAATTAAACTAAAAGCAAGCCCGACGTCGGAACCGAGGCCAAGTAAGTCGAAAAGACCAACCTGCGAAAGTTCGTAAGTCCCCGCCGAAGCGGGAGCCAGCGGGAGCGCAAAAACAAGCATAGACACCGAAAACACTAAAAGAGTTTTAGAAAACCCCATATTTATCCCGAGATAATGGACTAAAAGCCATATCTGAAATACCAGTGCCGCCGTTTCGATTAAACTTAAAAAAAGGCTTAAAAAAAGATATTTTTTTCCTTTAACGTAAAATAGATGAAGTTCCTTTTCAAAGTTATTTATGTGTTTTAATATTTTAAAAATTACTTTGTTAAGGATTTTAAATCTCGTTAAATATCTTAAGATTTTTGTAAAAAATCTGTTGTCTATAATCGGATTAATCAAAAAAACAAGGGTTACCGCCCCTACGAATATCGCCGCTACAAGCAGTAAATACCATATGTCCGTAGGAAGATAAAAATACCTGAACCCCAGTATTAGACCGAGATAAATAAAAAGCAGAAAAATTGCGAACTCGATTACCTTGGCGGCAAGACCGGCCGAAAAACCCTGTTTGAATTCAAGACCCGTTCTTTTCTTAAGTATCAAAGCCATTATGGCGTCGCCTCCGATAAAACCGGCGAATATGCCGGACGGGGCTATATAATTTGCGCTGTATCCGATTAGTTTAATATTAGTAACGTGCTTTAAGCCTATTTTTGCGTCATACACGTTTAAAGCGTTGTCGAAAGAAAGCGCCGAGAAAAAAAGTGCAAGATAAGAAAGAAAAAATAAAGTTATAAAATCCAAAAAACTTAGATGTCCTATCATCTGCAATATGTTTTTCGGACCTACTATAAAAACCAGGACTATAACAAATATTAAGCCTAAAGATGTCGATATTACAAAGGTTTTATTCAAACCGTTTCCCGGAAACGGGGACGCCCTTTAAAAACACGAGCCTTCCCGAACCCTTCTCCTTTGTTATTTTATTGCATCTTCCGTAAATTGAATATTGCAAAATATTTCCTTATGCGATGCAAATAAAAAAAATATTATATGAAGTATTTTATATGTAAAATATTACGACAGTTTGGAATACCACATAGGAACGGCGGCAAAGGCGCAACCAAAATTTTCTACCGTATGTTCCGAACTTTTCGATTTTATCTCTTTAATTGCGATATTCCTGTGCTTCATTGCATCTTCCGCCATTCTTCTCACGGTTTCTTCCGCTTTCTCCGCCGAAACCTCTCCCGAATATTCCATTATAACGCCGAACCCTTCTTCGACGGATATGGCTATGGCGACCGCAGCCGCTATGGTTTTACCTTTTTTATCGCTTGAAATAGAACCGTATGCAATAGGAACAAGCACTCCCCGCGGATAAACTATTTTTTCTTTAAAAACCGCTCTGGGCGGCAGTATAGAGCTTAACTTTATTAAATTAGTATTGCCTACTCCCGCTTTTAAAATGGCATTATCGAATGCCCCCAATTTTGAAGTTCCCTCGGACGTCCCCGACGCCAAAGTATATATATCGGGCGTTTCAAACACTGTTATTTCCTCCGCTTTTCTTTGTTTTTTAAAATTAATTTATTTAAAAAATTATATTTTACCCATTCCTATAATTATTTCCCTTATAAGTTTTGCCGCAATCGCAGACGTCCTGTCCGAGTTGTCCGTCGGCGGACACACCTCGACCACGTCTGCACCTACCACGTTGGCTTCCGACAAGAGCAAAGATACGGAATCGAAAAGCTCTTTGGATGATATTCCTCCAGCCTCTATATACCCCGTTCCCGGAGCAAAAGCAGGGTCGAGAACGTCGATATCTATGGTAAGATAAACGTCTTTACCCGCAAGCGACCCCATGACCTTTTTCAGCGGCTCGTAAACATCGTTTTTATAAATATGGCAATTCTTTTCGGCAAAATCGAACTCCTCTTTGGAACCGGAGCGTATGCCGAATTGATACAGATTTCCTTTTTTTATGATGTCGTGAATGAGCTTTAAAACGGTGGCATGGGAATATTTTTCGTTATTCCACTCCTTCCTTAAATCCGTATGGGCATCGAACTGCAAAACAACCAGGTCTTTATATTTAGACGCATACTGCTTTACTATCGGATACGTAATTAAATGGTCGCCGCCTATACTGACTATCCTTTTTCCGCCGCCTAAAATACTTTTGGCCGTTTCGTCTATAAATTTGATGCTTTTGGCCGTATTGCCCCACGGCATAACTATATCGCCGATATCGTAAAACTTTTCATCGATGTAATCGTCGAAAAACGGACTATAATTTTCGAGCGTATAAGACAATTCTCTTATCCTTTTTGGAGCAAACCTTGAACCGGGGATATTGCTTGCCGTGTAATCCATAGGAATCCCGAGAAGAATTAAATCGGATTCCTTGTAAGAATCGGATGAATTAAAAAACGACGACGTTTTGGATAGAATAGACCGTAAATAGGCGCCGATGCTTTCATCTATAATTTTGCTTCCGCCGTTGTCGATATTCCGGCTTTTATTTACATTTTTGCCTTTAACGCCTTTGCGTCCGGCTTTTTCTTTTACTTTTACGTTTATCATAGGATTATTATTTTAGTATCTCCTTTATAAAATTTGGCAGAATGAACGATGAAGAATGGATTTCGGGCGAATAATATTTTAAATCAGCCTCAAACCGTCCAAAATCGAAATTATTATAACTTTCGTTGATAACTTTCGTATCGTATTTTTTGGAGCCTGCCGTAAAACTCCATAAACCGCTGGGATAAACCGGAATGGAGGCGCAGTAAAGGGACGATTTTGCATATATTTCTTTTATGATTTTACCTACGTCTTTTATCAAATTTTGGTTAAAGAAAGGGGATTCCGTCTGGGCGGTAAATATTCCGTCGTCTTTTAAAGACCCTGCCGCCGCTTCGTAAAAATCGCGCCTGAACAAACCTTCCGCCGGACCTACCGGGTCGGTTGAATCCACGAGAATTACGTCGTATTTTTCGTCTTCACTGCCGCCTTCGTTAATTCTTTTGACGAATTCTATGCCGTCCTCGGCTAAAATCCGCACTCTCCTATCTTCAAGTTTGCAGGCTATTTCGGGAAAAAATTCTTTGGAGACGTCTATAACCTTTTTGTCTATCTCTACAAGGTCGATATGTTTGACGAAAGGATTTTTCAGGCACTCCCTGACTACGCCGCCGTCGCCGCCGCCGATAATAAGAATTCTTTCGGGGTTTTTGTGGGAAAATAAAGGAACGAGACCGAGCATCTCGTGATAAACGAACTCGTTTTTCTCGGCGAACATAACGGCTTTGTCTAAAACAAGCACCTTTCCAAATTCTAAAGTATCGTAAATAGTTATTTCCTGATAATCGGAAAACTCATGTAACAAAACGGATTTAATCCTTATTTTAATTCCAAAATTGCCGGTCTGATTCTCGAAAAACCAAGCTTCCATTAATTTTTTATTTCTCCTTTTGTCATTCCCGCGTAGGCGGAAATCCATTCTTTGTCATTCCCGCGTAGGCGATATTTTAGTCCACGTTTATCGAAGCATGTCTTTGATGTGGACTAAAATGCCGGAAAGTTTATTAATTTATTATAACATTCTTCCTGATTACTTAACCCGGAGGCCAGCCGAACCCTCTGCCCGCCATAAAATGAATATGGAGGTGGTTTACGGTCTGCCCGCCGTCCTCTTTGGTATTAATAACCGTCCTGAACCCTTTATCCGCAACTTTAAATTCTTCGGCAAGCGCGCCGAGAAGCCCGAAGATTTCGTTTCCACCGTCCCGGCATTCATTCCAGTCATTGCCATTCACGTCATTACGAATAGCATCTTCGTCATTGCCATTCACGTCATTGCGAATAGCGTCTTCGTCATTGCGAGCGCAGCGAAGCAATCTGTTTTCATTTTCGACTTTTATATCCAGAACGCTGTCGTAATGCCTTTTCGAAATTATCAAAAGATGTATCGGCGCTACGGGATTAATATCCTTTATAACGATAAAATTATCCGTTTTTCTAACTATATCGACCGGTATCTTTTTATTTACGATTTTACAAAAAATACAGTCCTCTTTTAAAATCATAATTTTGTATTATAAATAATTTACAAAATTTAAACAATAAAATTTTATAACCCAAATCCCGATTTAGAAAATATTTATAAGTTCTAATACTAAATAACAATGGATTCCCGCTTTCGCGGGAATGACACCCGTTGGGTGAAATCTTAAATCCCCATATTGTCATTCCCGCGAAAGCGATATTTCCATCCGTGTTTATCGAAGCATGTCTTTGATACGGAT
>JAKAOK010000046.1 GCA_021812245.1 bacterium
CGCTGTATTACCATGAATACGTAGGGCATATTCTGAAAGAGATGCTTTTTTTAAGCTCCGGCTATTCGGTTCCTAAAGACGCCTGCGCTTCTTATAAGCATGCATACGAACTGCTGAAGAATATTTCAGACGATATAATGATTCACGTTCACATGGAAAACAATATTCTTTTTAAAAAAATCTAAGCGCCTTTTTTATTGCACGGCTTCCGGTAACATATTCCCTTTTTTATCGGCTGCAAAATCGGCGATGGAATAAGAGCTTAGGGCTTTCGTCAGCATTTTTTGAATATCGAGCCACATAAAATGCACGTCGCAATTGCCTACGTTCCGGCAGGAAGATTTATTAACCACGCATCTGTTCAGAACGATAGGCCCGTCTATAATTTCTACCACCATTTTTATTGTAATATCCTCGGGGCGGGCGTTAAACGTAAATCCGCCTTTAGTTCCGATAAAAGAATGGACAAGACCGCTTTTAGCGAGCGTTTGAAATATTTTCGACATAAAAGAAGCCGGCGAATTCGTGTTTTTAGCTATATCTTTTACGAAACATACCGCCCCTGCAGGCTTTTTTGCCATATATACCAGTCCCCGTATCGCGTAATCGCTGGCTCTTGAAATATTCATATAAACACCTCTAATTGAGATAAAATTTGTCTTATATTTTATTATATATTAAACGGCAAAAAAATGCCCTATAAAAAATTAAGACATATTTTGACTTATTTTTATTATTAAGATATACTTTAATCAAAAAGTATAATTATAATAAGCAGTTAATTTAAAATGGAAAATCGGAGGAAAAAGATTATGAAAACGAAGGTGAACGCTAAAACATTTCTAGCTATAACGGTTTTTAATGTTTTGGCCGTATCTATTATGGTTATTATGGGAATCGCTTTTACGGGAAATTCGTCTTACGGCGCAGCGGCAAAAATATCGCAGAAAGATGCAGAATTGATTAAGGTCTATGTCAAAATCCTTAACAAAGTCGGCAATAACAAAAAGGTTTACCCCGCTATTGAAAAAAATCTCGGCATCACACAATCGGCTTTGAATAATTATATGAACAAAAGCGCGAGCTTAGGTGATGCTGTTTTTTTAAAAATAATTGAAAAAAATGCCGTTAATCAGACGGAAGTAGAAAACTTTGTCAATAAGTATTCGGCGAACAAGAATATGATTGGACAACTCAACGACAACAGCTTTAATGTAAAAAATGTAATAAAGGAAATGAATAACGTCGTTAAATTAAAAGTCGTAAACGAGGTCTATAGAACTGCAACCGGCGTCAGTGTTGACCATGAATTAAGTCTCGCCGTCAATACTCCAAATAACTCGCATAACTTAACCGTAAAAAACTATATGACCAACCAAACCGGCAACGTTTATCAAAATCATGAAATAATCAACCAAACACAAAATACCAACAAAAATATCCAGCAGATAAATTCCAATCAGCAGCAGTTGGAACAGATTAATAATACACAAAGGCAAATAAACCAGGTAAATAATACTCAGCGGCAGCTTCAGCAGATAAACAATACCCAGCAACAATTACAGCAGATTAATAATACTCAACGACAGATGATGGGAAGATAAACATTAATAAAATTGCGCAAGCCGATTATTTAAATCGATTTTTATAATCTTTAGATTTTTGGCTTGCATTTTTTTTATTAAATTTTAATTATTTATATAGTTAAATAATTTAATCGATAATTCATAAAAAGGAAGCGCTTATATGGCAAAAAACATCATTAAAGCAAGATATATAACATTTTTTTTAATAATTTTTTCTTTAACGTTCGTTTATATACCCAAATCATTCGGCTCTTCAAAGATACAGACCGGAATCGGTTATAATGAAACATGGGGGAATTACGGCACAAATTATACGACATCCTTGATATATATACCGTTGAATATAAATTATTACCCGAATAGCACTTTTAATTTCTCGGCGACAATCCCTTATGAGGATGTCAGTAAACCTGCATCTGCAACATTAATTAACGGAGTGCCTGTTCAAAGAGGCGGCGTTTCGTCAAGCGCGACTACGACGGAAAGCGGTTTGGGAGACATTGTGTTGACAGGAAATTATAATATTATAAATCAGCTTAATAACCATTCCCTTCCGACCTTAACCGCAACGGCCTTCGTTGATTTACCGACCGCAAGCGAGTCGAAAGGTTTAGGAACGGGACAAACAAATTTCGGCTTCAACTTAGGATTAACCCAATTAATTAAATCATATTTCTATTTTATTAACGGCGGTTATACTGTTTTAGGCAAACCGTCAGGCGTTAACGGATTGTCTAATCCTTTGTCGGCTTACGCCGGCGCCGGTAAATTAGTTACAAATAATTTATCTTTTGCTGTTTCAGGCGCATGGACACAGGCTTTTATTTCCGGCACCCATGATACTGTCACAGGAAATTTATCGTTAATTTATACCGTTGTAAAAAATAATACAATCGGGGTAACTTATATAAAGGGTTTTACAAACGAAAGTCCGTCCGAGGGAATTATGTTAAATTATACATTAGGGTTTTAAAATCTTACAAAAATTTTGAAAAAAACATATTAATTTAAGCCAAGCTTGATTTAAACGGCAAAAAAATGCCCTATAAAAAATTAAGGGGGGTTAATTTAATTATAGGGCATCGGATAAAGGTCAAAACAAAATCGAGAAGAAATAAATTAATAACTGCTTTCGTCCATTTTTACCTTTAATCCGAACTTTTTATACGCGTAAATTGCATATATTAAAACCAACGGCAGGCCTATAAGGGTCGCTATCAGCATAACTAAAAGCGTTAGATGATTAGAAGCGGAATTATATATGTTTAAACTGTATTCAGGATTAATTGAAGAAGGTACGATATCGGGAAATACCCCGACCGCCAGACTTGCGACCGCTCCAAGAATGCCTGCTATAGAATAGGCGAACGGTTTAACGTCGCTCGAAGACCCCGCAGTTAAAATAGCGCCTATCCCGCCGATAAGCATTATAACCGGAACAATATCCCCTATAATGCCGAAGCTGTTGTTTAGAAGCCTCGGCGCAAATATCGGAGAAATCAGTAAAAACAGCAGGGTAAATACTATATACGCCACTGCAAACCATTTTGCAAAAACTCTTGCCCTTTGCTGGACTTCCCCTTCTGTCTTCATAATCAAATAAGCCGAGCCGTGCATTAAAAACATCGACAGCGATACAAGCCCTCCTGCTAATCCGAAAATATTTAAAAGGCTGAACAGGGACTGGTAATCGACGTGGTCTTTATTAAGCGGTATGCCCATTAAGACGTTTGCGATAGCCACGCCGAGCAGGAGAGCGATGCCTAAGCCGGTAACCGTAATATCGGCATCCCAAAACTTCCTCCAGCCTGCGCTTTCGACTTTGCTTCTGAACTCGAAAGATACAGCCCTGAATATTATTAGCCAGACGACTAACATCATTGCAAGATAAAATCCGCTGAAAATAGATGCATAAACTAAAGGAAAAGCCGCAAAAACCGCGCCGCCGCCAAGTATCAGCCAGACCTGGTTTCCTTCCCAAACAGGCCCTATGGCGTTCATAACGTATCTTTTTTCTTTATCGTTTTTAGCTATAAAATTTAACAGTCCGCCTACGCCGTAGTCGAAACCGTCCATAACCGACCATCCCAGAATAAGAACCGCGACAAGAATAAACCATAATATATTTAAGTTCATGGTAACACCTCCTTATTATTTGAAGCGGCCGCCGGGGCGGATTCTCCGGCAAGCTCGTCTTTGCCCTCCGCTCTTTCTTTTAATTCCCTTTTAAACAGGAAAATCGCAAACGATGCCAACGTTATGTAAATCAAGGTAAACATTAAGGTGGATAATCCTACGTCCAACGCGCTGACGTTAGGAGATACCGATTTTACGGTAGTTAAGAGTCCGTAAACAGTAAAAGGCTGTCTTCCGATTTCCGTGGTAAACCATCCGAACTCTATAGCTATCAAAGGCAGGAAAGTGGAGAACCAGAAAACTTTGAGCATTTTCGGACTGTCGTACAATTTATCTTTAATTAAAAGATACAGGGCTATAAGCATAATAAGGGCAAAATAAAATCCGAAATACATCATAATATGGAAAGACCAGAAAACTAACGAAACAGGCGGAAACATCTCCGCAGTCAATTTCAAATTATATTTATGGTTAATATAGCTTATAGACTTGTTGAATCCCATAACTTTAGCCGCGGGATTCATATATGCCAGCATGCTCAGCATGCCCGGAATTCCTATATGAGGTCCGTTAGACTGCGTTTGATTATTAGGTATCGCAAAAAGAGTTTCCGGAGCATATCTTTGCGTATGCCACTGGGCTTCCATCATGGCAAGCTTGGTAGGCTGGTATTTAACTACCTCCTTTGCGCTTATATCGCCCAAAACTATTTGAATGCAGGCGACAATAACGCCCGATATAACGGCTATCTTTAACGCCTTTCTCATTATCGCATCTTTATTGTTTTTGATTAAAAACCATGCCGCTACTCCCGCCATAAAGAAAGCCGAATATTCCCATGCGGCGGCTATGACGTGAATAAATTCCGACGGAAAATACGGATTAAACACGACATGCCAGAAATTAGTCATCTTAGGTATTCCGTTGGAACCGATTCTATACCCCGCCGGACTCTGCATCCAGGAATTCGCTACCAAAATCCAAACCGCGGATAAAGTCGAACCGAGTGCTACGAATATCGTAGATACCCAGTGGGCTTTAGCCGAAAGCCTGTTCCAGCCCAGAAGCATAACGCCTACGAAAATAGACTCCATAAAAAAGGCGAAAAGCCCTTCTATGGCGAGAGGCGCTCCGAATATCGCGCCTACGTAAGAAGAATACTGCGACCAGTTCGTTCCGAACTGAAACTCCATAACGATTCCGGTTGCAACGCCTACTACAAAGTTAATAGCGAATAATTTTGCAAAAAAACGGGTAATTCTTAAGTACTCCTGATTTTTAGAAAAAATGTAAACTCCTTCGGTTATAACAAGAAGGGTACCCAGACCTATCGTCAAGGGAGGGTAAAGAAAATGAAAAAAGGCGGTCATTCCAAACTGGAACCGCGCAAGAAATAAAGACAGACTATCCATAAAACACCCCTTTGAAATTAGATAGAAATAATTAAATTAAGTTAAGTTAATTAAATACAAAAAATAAAACATACGGCGAAAGTTCTAAAAGTTCTCAACAATTAAGAACGATAACCATTATTAAAGACTAAATATATCTTAATAGTAATAATTATATATACATATCTTACATGTCAATAAAAAAAATTAACGATTTACGGAACATTATCCTATTTTAATTCTATCCCTAAATTTAAAATTATCAATTTATTATTAATTTTTAAATATTTAATTTGTCCGGCTCCCTATAAAATAAATTTTATAACTTTGTTATATTTTTAATTTAAGATTAATCTAATCTTATTTATCATATTTATATCACTTGTGAGAATTTTGTCAAGAAAAAAGTGTAAGATACGCGAATTGCCTGATTTTTACTTCTTAATGGGCTTCCGCCCAGTTTTTTGCGGTGCCTATATTGACTTCCAGCGGAACGCCGGAAAGAAGTTTCCGGTCGGTCATTAACGGGGAGATTATTTTTTTAATATCGTCTG
>JAKAOK010000024.1 GCA_021812245.1 bacterium
ATTTTTTTACGATAAATAAATCTAATAATTTATCCTTTAAAAATATAAATTATTATAATTTAATTTTTTAAAGTGAAGAATTTAGGCTTAAAAGAGAATTATTGAAATCCCAAATCGGGATTTGGGTTTTATGATATACTTGAGAATAATAAAAAATTATAGTATCATAAATAAAAAAATAATTTAATTTAAGGAGGAATTTACCATGTCGTCTAAGATTAAAGGATGCGATATTCCGGAGGATTTATACTACAGCGTCGAAAAACATGTATGGGGAAAGCTCGAGGATGACGGAACGGTAACGGTAGGAATGACGAGCGTAGCTCAAAGTCTGGCAGGCAAACTGCTATATCTGACCCCAAAAAAAGTAGGACAAAAAATTGCCCAGCTTAAATCGGTCGCAACGGTAGAAAGCGGCAAATACGTCGGACCTGTCCCCGCTCCGTTTTCGGGCGAAATAACAGCTATCAACGAAGATGCCGTTAAAGAAGTAGCCCTGATAAATTCCGACCCTTACGGCAAAGGATGGGTATGCAAAATCAAAGCCGACAATATAGAAGCCGATAAAAAAAATCTTCTTACCGGAAAAGAAGCCGTGGAAGCATACAAAAAAAAGATAGAAGCCGACGGGATTAAGTGCGAATAATTTAAAATTAGGGAGAATATTTAGATGTCTATTTTTAACGAATGTAATATTCCCGAAGATCTTTATTACGATATAGAAAATCAGGTTTGGGGCAGAAAAAACGCCGACGGCACTTTTACGTTCGGAATGACCGATCCTGCCCAGTCTTTAGCCGGCAAAATTCTTTACGCCGACGTTAAGCCTGCAGGCAGAATAATCAAAAAAGGCAAGAGTGCGGCGACTATAGAAAGCGGAAAATACGTCGGTCCTTTTCCGATGCCTTTTGCCGGAGAGGTAGTCGAAGTAAACAAAGAGCTGGAAAACGATTCCCATATTATTAATTTAGACCCTTACGGAAAAGGCTGGATAGTGAAACTAAAACCTCTTCCCGAATCTATATCGGACGTAAATTCCCTTCCCACAGGAGAAGAAGCCGTCAAAGCTTATATAAAAAAGCTGGAAGAAGAAGATATAATCTGCAAAAAGAGATAAATATGAGTTTTTATGAATATAACGAGGACATAAACGACGAATATCTAAAAGGATTTAATATCAGAAAAGAATATTTTAATTCGGAAATAAATTTTTATGCTCCGAGTATTAAATCTTACGAAACCGAAGATTTTAAGAACGACAAATCCGATTCTTTCCCGCCTTTTTCCATTACGGGAGGTTCATGCTCTTTAAAATGCGAACACTGCAATGCCGAAATATTGAAATCTATGGCTCCGGCGCTTACGCCGGAAGAGCTTTTTGGCAGGGCTAAAGCAATATATGAGTCCGGCGGCCTCGGTTTTTTACTTAGCGGGGGCTCCAACAGCAAAGGTATAGTCGATATTTTACCGTATATAAAAACCATTAAAAAAATAAAATCAGATTTAAACCTTAAAGTAATAGTTCATTGCGGACTTATAACCGAAGAGATTGCCGACGGCCTTTCGGACGCAGGCGTCGATTCGGCAATGCTCGATATAATAGGCGAAGAAGATACTATACGCAAAATATACCATTTGAACGCCGCGGTTAAAGATTATGAGAATTCTTTGAAATACTTATCCGACAGAAAAATACCGTGTTCTCCCCATGTGGTAATAGGCTTAAAACACGGACGTATTGCCGGTGAATTTAACGCTATCGACATTATTTCAAACTATGATGTTTCTTCTTTGGTATTAGTTGGGTTTATGCCGATGCATAATACTAAAATGGAAAATATTCTTCCGCCGCCGGCGGAAGAAATCGGAGAAGTGTTTTTATACGCGCGCAAAAAATTTACCGAAACCCCGGTTCTTTTAGGATGCGAAAGACCTTACGGATTAAGCAAGTTCAAAATAGAAGAGCTGGCGGTGAAATCAGGGTTAAACGGCATTGCATATCCCTCCGAAGGCATTATACCGTTCAGCGTTAAGCTTGGATTAAAACCTAAATTTTCCGAAGTCTGCTGTTCTTTAATTTTTTCCGAAACGGCTTTACCGGTCATAGAAATGGGCGGTTAAATGAATAAGTTCAGGGTAATAGACACCGGTTTGAACGATTTTTCGTATAATATATGCATGGATAAATCTCTCTTGGAACTTAGAAGAGAGGGATTAATAGAAGATACTCTGCGTTTTTTAAGGTTCAAACCATGCGTTCTGGCGGGATACCACCAGTCGGTATTCAGCGAGATAAGGAGAGATTACTGCGAAGAAAACGGTATCGATATAGGCAGAAGAATTACGGGGGGAGGAGCGATATATTTTGACGAGACTCAGCTTGGATGGGAGCTCGTATTTTCTTCTAAAAGTATTAAGATTAAAACTCTTGAAGATTTAACGGAAAATATTTGTACCGCTTTTGCCAAAGGAATAAACAGGCTTGGAATCAATGCGGAATTCAGGCCGCGAAACGATATAGAAGTTGAGGGACGCAAGATTTCGGGAACGGGCGGCACATATGAATCTTCGGTTTATTTTTTTCAAGGAACGCTCCTCTTAGATTTTAATCCTGAAAATATGGCGAGATCGCTAAAAATTCCCGTAGAAAAATTGACGTCTAAAAATTTTAATTCTATTCTTTCAAGAATAACCTCCGTTAAAAATATTTTAGGATATATACCGGATTTAAACCTGATTAAATCGGCTGTTCTTTCGGGATTCAAAAAACATTTAGATTTAGATTTTTACGAATCGGAACTCTCGTCTGAAGAAGAAAATTTTCTAAAAGAAAACCGTTCTTTTTACGGGTCGAAAGAGTGGGTTTATTCTAATGATTTTGACCCCGTAGAAACAAAAATGGTTTCGGAAATATATAAATGCGACGGAGGCATTTTTAAGACTTACGCAAAGGTCGATGAAAAAAGAAATTTATTGAAATATATTTATTTTACGGGCGACTATTTTGTTTCTCCCGCAAGGACAATTAATGATTTAGAGAGCTGCCTCAAAGATACGGCTTTAAATGAAGCAATATTTAAAATAGACGATTATTTCGAAAAATTTAAGCCTGAATTTCAGAATATCGGCAAGGAAGATTTTTTCAATATAATTATTCAGATAATAAATAAGGTTAATTTTTCTAAAAGTACGGGGATAAAAGAGGAAGATTTATCGAGATTTATTTTCGTAAACGGAATGAAGCCTGAGGATATTTCGTCCGCGGAATATATTCTCCTGCCTTATTGCGCTAAAAAAGCGGACTGCGAATACAGAAATAAAGACGAATGTATATCCTGCGGCGAATGCGAAACCGGAACCGCCTATAAATTTGCGGAAAGATACGGGATTGTCCCTAAAACCGTTATCAATTACGAAAACCTCGTCGAAACCCTGAATGAACTTAAAATAAACGGCGTTAAGTCTTACATAGGATTCTGCTGTAAAGAATTTTATATAAAAAGAAACGGCGCCTTTAAGGAAAGCGGAGTAAAAGCTCTGTTAATCGATATTTCATCGCCTTTATGCTATAAATACAAAAAAGAAGAAGATGCTTACGAGGGCAGGTTCGACGGAGAAACTTCGCTAGGGGTTAATGTTTTATTTAAAATGTTTAAATGAAAATTAAATCGGAGGCGATATACGATATGAATGGAACGGCAACTATAGAAGATTTGAACTTAAATAATGAAATCGGAAAAAATAATATTTCCGGCAATTCCCCCGAATATTTAAAAGTGAGTCTTGCGGCGGCGATGACGATGGATTTCGTAACGGGCATTTTTTACCGCAACGCTTGCCTGCACTGTATAAACGTTCTTCTAACCTACGACGAAGGATGCAGGGCAAATTGCGCATATTGCGGGCTTCAAAAATCTAGAGAAGGTGAATATAACGATAAGAGTTTCATAAGAGTCGATTGGCCGGTATTTAAAACGGACGATATTATCGAATCCACCCTTAAAAAGAATAATATAGTGGATAGAATCTGTATTTCTATGATAACGCACGAAAGAGCAAAAGACGACACTTTCACGATTTTAAAAAGATTTGCGAACGAACTGCATTGTCCGGTTTCCATACTTATGACTCCGACGATATTAAAGCATGCCGATATAGACCGCTTTAAAGAATACGGCGCCGATATGGTAACGGTTGCGCTGGATGCCGCAACCCCCGAATTATTTGACGAATACAGGGGAAGAGGAGTCGGCGGTCCGCACAGATGGGAAAAATATAACGATATACTGGAATATTCCGTTTCCGTATTCGGTAAAAATAAGGTGGGATGCCATCTTGTAGTCGGTTTGGGCGAAACGGAACGGGAAATGATTTTTAGGATGCAGGCGGTAAGAGATAAAGGCGCAAGGTCGCATCTTTTTTCTTTTTATCGGGAAAAGGGTTCTAGATTAGAAAATCATCCTCAGTGTCCGGCGGGTCAATACAGAAGAATTCAGGTTGCGAGACATATAATAGACTACGATATGGGCAGGGTGGAAGATATGAAATTCGAGGACGACGGAAAAATAACAGATTTTGGAATACCGTTTAAAAACGTAGCCGAAATAATAGAAAAGGGTGCGGCTTTCCAGACTACCGGCTGTCCGGGAAAGACGGAAATTTCAGCATGCAACAGACCTTTCGGAGATTCGTCGCCAAAAAATATAAGGAGCTTTCCTTTCGAACTTAACGCAGGCGACGTGAACAGAGTAAGAAAGGAACTGTTGGAATATGATTAATTTTAAGTTGTCATTGCGAGCGCAAGCGGACGGACGAAGTCCAGCGTAGCTAACTCCAGCGCAGCTAACCAATCTAAAGGAGAGCAAGAATGTCCGAAGCGGAATTAGTCAAAGTCAAAGTAAAACATCTAAATAATTTGCAGAACCAGATTATTACAGAAAAACATACGCTTATAACGGACGAACCGGAGGCTTCCGGAGGCGAAGAACTTGCCGTTAACCCGATAGAACTTGTTCTCGGAGCCGAAGGCGCATGTACGATATCCGTTCTGATGATGTTTGCGAAAAGGATGAGGTACGACCTGCAGGGCGTAGAAATAAGCTTAACCCACAAAAGAGTAAGAGTAGAAGAAATAAAGGGGTCGGGTATAGAGGCAGATAACGAAAGAGGTTACGTTAATAAAATAGAAAAAAATATAAAATTCATCGGAAATC
Organism: bacterium; assembly: GCA_021812245.1. Lineage (GTDB taxonomy): Bacteria > SZUA-79 > SZUA-79 > Acidulodesulfobacterales > Acidulodesulfobacteraceae > Acidulodesulfobacterium_A. Next base: position 5,214 of record JAKAOK010000024.1, read on the forward strand.
TCGACGAGGACCAGCTCGAGGAATTGCAAAGAGTTTCACAGAGATGCCCTGTTCATAATATGATAGAAAAAAGGTCTTATTTTGAAATATCGTTCGACCATACAAATATGAATTAAATTGAATAAATTCAGCTCTTCTTTCCTTAATAAATTAATTAAAACCGTAAGCGATTCCGACCTTTTGGCATGGGGGGAAAGGGTCGTAGCCGCCGTCAGCGGCGGGGTAGATTCGACCGTCCTGCTTTATTCCATTTACGAACTTAGGCATTATTTCGGAATTAATATTGCGTGCGCTTCATTCGACCACAAAATAAGACCGTCCTCGGGCGAAGATACTGCGTTCGTTAAAGATTTATGCAAGAAACTTTCCATTCCTTTTTATACCGAAAGCAAAGACGTTAAATTATATGCAAAAGAAAATAAATTAAATCTTGAAGAAGCGGCGCGCATTTTGAGATACCGCTTTTTAATGAAAACGGCTGATGATTTTAAAGCGGAAAAGATTGCCGTTGCCCATCATTTAGACGATTTTGCCGAAAATTTGGTTATGAGGTTGATTACCGGAGGGGGGGCGGGCGCGATATCGGGTTTTAACGTCCAATCCGGCATCGTAATCAGACCGCTGATAAACCATTCTAAATCGGAAATAACGGATTTCGCAAATAAAAATTCCATTAAATTCGTCGAAGACCATACGAACGCGGATACAAAAATTTTAAGAAATTTTGTCAGATTAAATATTATTCCTTCCCTTAAAGAATGCAATAGCTCTTTTTTGAAAACGGTTAAAAATACAGCGGAAATATTAAGAAAAGACGACGATTTTATCGAAAAAATTGCGCGTAAAAGTTTTAACGATATTGCCAAACCGGACATTAACGGAAAACGCATCGTTTTTGAAAAAAACGACTTATTAAACTTAGAAGACGCTTTATTATATAGGATTTTAAGGATTTCGGTTTTGAACGCATGCGGATATGATTTAAAAAATAAAAATGATATTTTCATAAAGAAACCGATAGTTTATTATAAAAATCTTAAAGCGTTTGTTAAACTCATAAAATCAGAAAAAGCTAATACCTATTTTTATATTAATTCATTTACTGCCGCCAGAAAAGAATACGATAAGATTATTGTCGAATATATTCCGTCGGCAAAAAACTTAATCTTTAAATCTTTTAATTTTGAACTTGAAGAGCCTCTTGAGAACCCAAAATCTGGTCTAAAAAAAAGATATAACTACTTAATCGATAAGACTGCCGTCGAAACCGGAAGGCAGTCGGTAAATATTAACGAGATTAATAAAATCTTTCATTTAGAAAAATTATCCGCCGAGGCATCGGATAAAACTATAAAAGATATTTTAGAAAAAAAAATTGATTTTCAGCCGAATATCGCTTATTTCGATTATGACAGAATCAGTCTTCCTATTACGATAAGACCTTTCAACGAAGGCGACAGATTTCTCCCGCTGGGTATGAAAAGCGGTAAAAAATTAAAAGAATATTTTATAGACAAGAAGGTTGCCGTGAATATAAGAAAAATAATTCCGTTAATACTTTTCGGCGGTAAAATAGCATGGATTTCCTTTAACGAAATAAGCGACGATATTAAAATAACGGGATTTACAAGGAATGTCGGAATTATGCGGATAGAGTGAAAATTCCGAAGAATCATGGATTTCCGCTTACGCGGAAATGACGGAAATGACTAATTTAAAACTCTACAGGTTTCATCTAAAATACTAAGATGTCATTCCCGCGTAAGCGGAAATCTAGAAAAATTTATTTCTATAGACAATAGACAATTTTAGAATACACCCAAATCCCGATTTAGAAAATATTTAAGAAATTCCAATATCCAGTCATTGCGAGAACCAGTCATTGCGAGCGTAGCTAACCAATCTAAAGCGAAATTGCTTCGCTGCGCTCGCAATTACATTATATAAAAATCCTAAATCGGGATTTAGAATACAAATAGTTATTGAAAAAAATATATAAATATGACATATTTATATATGTGCCGTATAATAATTTACGTCAAAAACCTTAAGGGGGTTAATATAATTTGAATTCAAGACTAAAAAATCTTTTGCTCTGGATATTTATAATCTTTTTGATGATTTTTATCTTTACGATGTTTAATCATCATCCGCCCAAAACTCAAAAAGTAATTTTTTCTTCTTTAATAAAAGAAGTTAAAGCCGATAACGTTAAAAGCGTTACCGTAGAGTCTCACAATATAATAGGAGTTTTTAAGAACGGCAAGAAGTTTACCACGTATGCGCCGACTTATCCCGGACTTATTACGCTTTTAGAAAAACATAACGTGGAAATAGACGCCAAACCGAAACCCGGTTCGCCGTGGTATTTGAGTTTCTTGATAGACTGGCTGCCAATGATAATAATACTTTTCGCGTTCTGGTATTTTTTCTGGAGGCAGATGCAGGGCGGAGCAGGAAAGGCGATGTCTTTCGGAAAATCGAAAGCAAAACTTTTAAACGACGGGACCAACAAGATAACATTTAAAGACGTGGCAGGCATAGAAGAATCAAAACAGGAACTGGAGGAAATAGTCGATTTCTTAAAGGACCCGAAAAAATTTACAAAGCTAGGAGGCAGGATACCTCACGGCGTACTTCTCGTCGGCTCTCCCGGAACAGGTAAGACGCTTCTTGCAAAAGCTATAGCCGGTGAGGCGGGAGTTCCTTTTTTCAGCATAAGCGGGTCTGATTTTGTAGAAATGTTCGTCGGCGTCGGAGCCTCAAGGGTAAGAGACCTTTTTGCGCAGGGGAAGAAAAGCGCCCCGTGTATAATATTCATCGACGAAATAGATGCAGTAGGAAGGCATAGAGGCGCAGGATTAGGAGGCGGACACGACGAAAGAGAACAGACGTTAAATCAGCTTCTCGTGGAAATGGACGGTTTCGAACCTAACGAAGGCGTGATTTTAATCGCGGCTACGAACAGACCGGACGTTTTAGACCCGGCTCTTTTAAGACCTGGGAGGTTCGACAGGCAGGTCGTGGTTCCTAAGCCGGATATCAAAGGAAGGGAAGAAATATTAAAAGTTCATATTAAAGACGTGCCTTTGGATAAAGACGTGAATTTAAAAGTTATAGCAAGAGGAACCCCCGGATTTTCCGGCGCAGACCTTGCAAATATGGTCAACGAGGCCGCTCTTTTAGCTGCCAGAAAAAACGAAACGGCGGTTACTATGACTGACCTTGAAGAAGCTAAAGATAAAGTCATGATGGGAACCGAAAGAAGAAGCATGGTAATCACGGAAAAAGAGAAGAAAATTACCGCTTACCACGAATCGGGGCACACCCTTGTCGCGAAACTCCTTCCGGAAACCGACCCTATACATAAGGTTACCATAATTCCCAGAGGTATGGCGATGGGGCTCACGCAACAGCTTCCTATAGACGAAAAACACAACTACGATAAAGAATATCTGCTCAATGAGATAGCCATTTTACTCGGAGGCAGAACGGCTGAGGAAATTATCTTCAACCAGGCGACTACCGGAGCTTCAAACGATATAGAAAGGGCTACCGATATTGCAAGAAAGATGATTTGCGAATGGGGTATGAGCGAAAAGCTGGGGCCGATTACTTTCGGAAAAAAAGAGGAGCAGATATTTCTCGGCAGGGAATTTGCCCAGCATAAGGATTATTCGGAATCCACCGCCGTTGCGATAGACGACGAAGTCAAGGAAATTATAACCAAAAATCATGAAAGGGCGAAAGAGATATTAACCGTTAATATCGATATACTTAACGACCTTGCCTTAAAACTTATAGAGAAAGAGTCTTTAAACGGGAAGGAAATCGATGAAATTATTATCGCCCGTAAGCCGGATTACAAAACTAACGAAGTTGAAGGCGAAAAGGATAGTTCGGGCGACAAAGGCGGCGAAACAGGCGAAGGAATAGATATCGAGGACTAAATAAATTTATTATATATGAAAGCATATCTCGTAGATATTCTGGACAGCCATATCGCTTTTAACGCATTATCAAGCATAGGAGTGTCCGGCACCGGCAAAATTATTATGGGAGATAAGCTTAAATATATAATTATTAAGCTTAAAAACATAAATTCGACCGCCCTGAACATACTCAAGCAGGAAGCTCTCGGCATAGGGGCGGAACTTGCCAACCATAGAGACGTTATAACCGGAAAGATTGCGGTATCGGATTCTATTTTATTTGGGACGCCGGTACAGTTAAGAATTATCGTAAAAAAAATAAAATCGCAGCAATTCGGTTTAAGCGAATTATCTGCCGAGCTTGAAAATATACTTTCGGAATGCGATAAATCTTTTAAAAAATCTAATCCCGTAACGCTCAAAACCAAAAAAAACGACATAGTCTTTAACGGGAAGACTTACATAATGGGCATTCTCAACGTTACCCCCGATTCGTTTTCGGACGGAGGCAAATATTCGGATTATTCTTCCGCCGTTAAAAGAGGCATCGAAATTGAAAAAGAAGGCGCGGACATTATAGATATAGGAGGCGAATCCACAAGACCTTCCTCCTCCGAAGTCGATTCTCAAACGGAAATAGACAGAGTTTGTCCGGTAATCGAAAAATTGTCTAAAACAACGGCTGTTCCCATATCGATAGATACCAGAAAACCGGCGGTCGCAAAGGAAGCTTTAAGCGCCGGAGCTTCTATAGTAAACGACGTATCCGGTCTTTCCTTCGATGCCGAAGGGATGGCTAAAGTTCTAAAAGATACCGGAGCTTCATACATCATGATGCATTCCAGAGAGAAATCCCCTAAAAATATGCAAAAAAATTTAGAGCCGTACGGCGATATTTTTTATGAAATATTGTCTTATTTTAAAAGTAGAATAGAATATCTCGAAACTAAAGGATATGATACCGGCAATATTATACTCGACCCGGGATTCGGTTTTGCAAAATCTATAGACGACAATTATAATTTATCGGCTGGAATTATATCGTTTAAATCGCTTGGGATGCCTCTTATGGCTGGCGTTTCAAGAAAATCGTTTATCAAGCATATTACCGGAAATAATAAAAGCGAAATCTTAAGCGGAAATATTGCGCTCGCATCTTATTTAAAACTTAAAAGCGTCGATATAGTAAGAGTCCACGACGTAAAGCAAACCTCATCGGCATTATCTTTATTAGAAAGGGTGACGGCATAGATTATGTTCTCTCTTTTGCAAAATTTCGGATGGCGCGATATAGCGGATATCATTATAGTCGCCTTTATATTATACAGGGGTATAACGCTTATTAAAGGTACCGGGGCGTTTCAGGTATTAGTCGGGCTTATAATAGTTTTTGCCGTATTTTTATTTTCGGTAGTGCTTAAGCTTTATGCAACTGAATATATTTTCGGTAATTTTTTGAGTTCCATTATAATCGTAATAATAGTTCTTTTCAGAAACGAGATCAGAAGGGCGCTCATCGAAGTCGGAAAAAATCCTTTCGCCGTCGCTCAGAATAAATTAGAAAGGATAAATTTAATCGAGGAAACTTCAAAGGCGGCTTTTGAACTAGCCTCAAAAAGAATAGGAGCGATTATAGTTTTTGAAAGAAACGTGTTCCTCGGAGATTATTTAAAAATCGGGGTTAAATTAGATTCTATAATATCCAAAGAACTTCTTTTAAGCATATTTACTCCACCTTCGCCTCTTCACGACGGAGCCGTTATTATTCAAAAGAGCAGAGTTGCCGCCGCTTCCTGTTATCTGCCTCTTTCCACGGAGGACAATATAAGCAAAAAATTAGGAACGAGACATAGAGCCGCGATAGGGCTTTCCGAGCTTACAGATGCCTTTTCGTTAGTTATTTCGGAAGAAAGCGGTAAAATTTCGATTGTCCGTCCAAAAAGAATATCTAATATAGAAAATATGGAAGATTTGAGGAATCAGCTCTTAAAAAATTTAAAATACCAGTATGACCATGGGCATAGTTTAATAAAATCTATTTCAGAACTTTTGTTCGGAAAATACGGCGAAAAATAAAAATGGGTAAATATTTAGAAAATTTGATTAAAAAAAATTTTTGGCTGAAACTTTTCTCTTTAATTTTTGCCGTTATTATATGGGCTTACGTCGTAGGAGGAACGAAACGGGATGCGGTCTATACTGCAGGATTAACCATAGAGCATCTTCCTAAGGGATATGCCGTAAGCAATACCCTTCCGGTAAAAATTCACTTAAAACTGCGCGGCTCTAGAATAGCATTGATGAATCTTAATAAAAAAATTATTTTTAAAATAAACGGATATTCTCTCTTAGCGAAAAAAAATACGATAATTTTAGGCAGCGCCTATTTAAATCTTCCTAACGGAATTAAAATTATTAAAATTCGTCCGCGCATTGTTCCCGTCATAATAAGCAGAATTATAACAAAATATATAAAAATCCTTCCCGTAACGGCTGGAGCTCTTCCTAAAGGATATATGCTAAAGAGTATGAGGGTATTTCCGCAATATGTCAAAGTAAGGGGACCAAGGGACATCGTAGATCATCTCTCGGTTATAACGACGATGAAAATAAATTTAAATAATATAGGCAAAAATAAGTTACTAACGGTTTCATTAAGAAAACCTACAAAATTGGTAAAAATTTTGTATAATAAAAAAGTAAACGTCAGCATAACAGTCGTAAAATTTTAATAAACATAGAAAGGAGATAATTTGAGCGTCAGGAAATTATTCGGCACGGACGGCGTGCGCGGACAGGCAAACAGATATCCTTTGACATCCGAAGTCGCTTTAAAGCTCGGTATGGCATTAGTCAAGGTCTTAAAATCCAAAAATAAAAGGTTAAAAATAGTTATAGGAAAAGATACGAGAATTTCAGGCTATATGCTGGAAACGGCTCTTTCGTCCGGCATATGCGCTATGGGTTCGGACGTTTATTTAGTCGGGCCTATGCCGACCCCCGGAGTTGCTTTTATAACTTCAAGTATGAGGGCGGATGCCGGGGTCGTAATTTCCGCTTCGCATAATCCTTTTTACGATAACGGTATTAAGTTTTTCGACAGGAACGGGTTTAAATTCGACGATGAAGTAGAAAAAAAAATCGAAGACTTATTTTTTAATTTTAGTTTCGATAACGCAGGCACGACGGGAATTAATATAGGCAAAGCTCACAGGATAGACGATGCTACGGGAAGATACGTTATTTTCGCCAAACTTTCTTTCCCTAAAAACCTGACGCTGAACGGGCTAAAAATTGTTTTGGACTGTGCTAACGGCGCAAACTATAAAGCCGCCCCCGAAGTTTTTTCGGAGCTTGGAGCCGAAGTTATTTTAGAAAGCGCAAATCCGGACGGAATAAATATTAACGATGGATGCGGCTCGATGTACCCCGAAAATTTAAGTTCTTCCGTTAAAAAAAACGGCGCCGACGTCGGACTGGCTTTGGACGGCGACGGCGACAGGGTAATTTTTTGCGACGAAAACGGAAAGACGCTGTTGGGCGATGAATTCCTCGCAATCTGCGCTCTGCATATGAAGACCGAAGGGTATTTAAAAAATAACGGCGTGGTTACTACCCCTATGTCAAACATAGCTTTAGAGATATTATTTAAAAAACATGGAATAAAAACCGTTTACGCCGACGTAGGCGACAGGCATATTATGGAAAAAATGCTCAAAGACGGATACAATCTCGGAGGAGAGCAGTCGGGGCACATAATATTTTTAGATGACATCAATACAGGCGACGGCATAATATCCGCCTTAAAACTTCTTTCCGTAATGGTAAAAACGGGCATGCCGCTTTCCGAGCTTAGGAAAGTAATAGAACCTTATCCGCAGGCTCTTTTTAACGTCGATGTTCCATATAGAAAAAACATAGACGAATTGCCCGGGGTTTCAAAAAAAATTGCATATTTCGGCGAAGTTCTAAAAAACAGGGGCAGAATCTTCGTCCGATACTCGGGAACACAGAACTATCTCAGGGTTCTCGTCGAAGGCGAAAACTGCGAAGAGATAAACGACATAGGCAGTGAAATAAAGGAAGAAATAGAGAAGTGTTTTAAGAATGGAGGTAAAAACGAATTATGAAATTAGGCGTTAATATCGACCATATAGCAACCTTAAGAAATGCAAGAGGAGAAAACTTTCCGTCGCCGGTTCATGCGGCTTTCGTTGTTTTAGAAGCAGGCGCATCCAACGTAACCTGCCATTTAAGGGAAGACAGGAGGCATATAAGAGATAACGATGTCAGGATTATATCTGAATTGACGAAAAAATTAAATCTGGAAATGTCCGCAGACGAAAAAATAGTGGAAATAGCAATAGATATTATGCCGAGAAGCGTTACCGTAGTTCCGGAAAAAAGAAAAGAGCTCACCACGGAAGGCGGACTCGATGTAGCCGCGGATATAAAAAGATACAAAAATATTACAGAAGCATTTAAGTTTAAATCGTCGGACAGCATAACGTCGGCTTTCATAGAGCCTGATTTAAGGCAAACCGATGCGGCAATGGAGGCAGGATTCGATTTCATAGAAATACACACGGGAAGATATGCAGGGGAAACTAACGAAACGGGCAGGGCAAAAGAGCTCGAAAAAATTAAGAGAGCGGTTGAGCACGCATTGAAGATAGGGCTTAAGGTTAATGCGGGGCACGGGTTAGACTATAAAAACATATGTGATATGGCATTGATAGACGGATTTGAAGAGTTTAATATAGGATTTTCGATTGTATCCAAGGCTGTATTTGACGGACTTGAATCAGCCGTTAAAGAAATGCTCGGCATTATAAAAGCGGCGGAATTCGCAAAATTCCAATCTATAAAAAACCCAAATTCAGTCATTGCCAGGAGCGTAAGCGACGAAGCAATCTATCGCCGCTAAATGCAAAAGACGAGATTGGTTAGTTGCGCTGGACTTAGTCCGTCCGTCCCATCTTTGCCTGCATAAAACCGTTGGTTTTATAAACGCAGTAAAAGATATGCTCGCAATGACGACATATGTGGTTGCAATGACAGATAACAGTTCGTAATGGCGGGATTATTAAATAGTTTCTAAATCGGAATTTGGGGAAATATCAAAAATGATAAAAGGAATAGGCATAGATCTGGTAGATATAGAAAAAATAAGAAAAATACTCGAGCTGCGGCGTGAGAAGTTTTATTCGAGGGTTTACTCGGAAGCAGAGGTAAAAGCGATAGAAAGCGTCAAGAGTAAGAACGAAAACAGAGGATTTGAAAAAGCCGCCGGATATTTTGCGGCAAAAGAGGCTTTTTTGAAAGCTGCGGGAAGAGGTCTTTTTTCTATTCCGTTAAATAAGATAACGGTATTAAACGATGAAAGCGGACAGCCTTATATAGATATCGACATAAATTTTAAACAAAATGTCTCTTCGGCAAAAGTAAGTATATCTCATGATAAAGGTTTTGCCTGCGCCGTCGTAGTAATTCAATAGAGAACTCAATAAAAAAATGGAATTATATTTTTCGGAAAATTTAAAAAAAATAGATGAAGAAAGCTATTCTGTTTTCGGATATTCCGAAAATATATTAATGGAAAATGCCGGAAGCGGATGCTATAGGGAGATTTTAAGTTTATACGGTAAAGATTTTCTCCAAAGAGCCTCGATTACCGTAATATGCGGCAAAGGAAATAACGGCGGGGACGGCTTTGTTCTCTCGAGGTATCTTTTTAACGCTGAATTTAACGTAAAGACCGTAATTCTTGCGGAAAGCGGCTCGTATAAAGGAATTGCAAAGGAAAATTTAGGCATATTGATAAATCTCGGCGCAGACGTAGCCGAAATATCGGAAGAGGATAAAATTCCGGTTTTAGGCGGAATTTTAGATAAAACGGATATTCTAGCCGATGCGGTTTTCGGAGTAGGGCTAAACAGGGAAGTAAGCAGTTTTTTTAAAAAAATTATCGAAATTATAAATGAAAAGAGCGATTACGGCAAACATCACGAAAGGTTAAAAAAATTTGAAAGCAAATATCAACTAGAAAACTATCAAAACAAAAAAGGCTTCGACATAATCTGCATAGACGTTCCAAGCGGTTTAAACGCAGATACCGGCGAATTTATGGGTGCATGCGTCAAAAATAATATAAAAAAAGTTTTTACATTCGGCGGATTAAAAACCGGATTTTATATAAACGACGGCGAAAAACTGCTTTTAAGCGAAAAAACCGTTTTAATAGATATAAACCAGCCCGCGCAACTATTGAAAAAACACCGTCCCGGAATAGAAATAATTACGCGGGAAGAAATAGGAGGATGTTTTAAGGATAGAAAAAAAACCGGAACTAAATTAGATTACGGACATCTTCTCGTTATAGCCGGAAGTTCCGGTAAAAGCGGCGCGGCTTTTATGGCGTCTTATGCCGGATTAAAAGGCGGCGCGGGTCTGGTGACGGCGGCGGTTCCCGCTAAACTGAACGACGTTATGGAAGCAAAAACCGACGAAATTATGACCTATCCTGTTTTTGACGATAATGCCGGTTTTTTTATGGAAAACGGCGCCGAAATTATAAAAGAAAATTTATTAAAAGGGAAAAATGCGGCAGTTATAGGACCAGGCATAGGTTTAAAAGAAGAAACCAAAATATTTTTATATAGGCTTCTTCCCGAAATAAAAGTTCCGGTTATTCTCGATGCCGACGCATTAAACATTTTATCGGAAGATACCGGTTTTTTAAAGAAAACGGCAAATCAAACCGATTTAATACTTACGCCCCACTTTAAAGAGATGGAGCGTCTTTCCGGCATAGACAGAAAATCCATAGAAAAAGACCCCATAGGCATCGGGAAAAGCTTCGCGAAAGAATTCGGCGTCTATCTAATACTTAAAGGCTCGAATATGTTTATTTTCGATAAAAACGGCGGGCATATTTCCGTGCAATGCGGACACAGCCCCTTACTTGCAAGCGGCGGAAGTGGAGATGTTCTGAGCGGACTTATCGGCGCTTTTATCTGCGGCGGTATGAACTTATATAGGAGTATGAAATGCGCGGCCTTTATATTAGTTTATTCGGCGAAAAACCTTGAAAACGAATACGGAGATTTTGGCGCCGGCGCGGTAAAAATAACGGAAAATATTCCGAGAACAGTTAATTTAATTAAAAAACAACAAAAGGAGACATAACGAATGATGACCGCAGGCGATATTATGACCAAAAACGTAATAGTTTTAAGCGAGGAGGACGAAATAAAGAAAGCGGCGGATATTTTTCTTAAAGATAAAATAAACGCTATTCCCGTGGTAAATGCCGATAAAAAATTATGCGGAATAGTTTCCGAAACCGACCTGGTGTATCAGGAATCTAATCTTCATATACCTACGGTTTTTACTATTTTTGACAGCATATTTTATCTTGGAACCTCAAAACATTTTAAAGATGACGTAAGCAAAATAACCGCGACTAAAATTAAAGATATTATGAATAAAGATGTTTTCTCCGCTAAAGAGGCGGACGATATTTACGGTCTGGCAACGGTAATGGCCGATAAAAAATTCTACTCCATTCCGATAGTAAACGACAATAAAGAAATTATAGGCGTAGTTTCGAGATACGATATAATTAAAGCGATGTCTCAAGCAAAAGAAAAACCGAAAAAATAATTTCCTATGACGACGGTTAAATTGCAGAAGTTTGAATCCTTTGAATCCGGTTCGCCGGAAAACACGGAATTAATTGCGGCGGAATTTGCAAAACAATTAAAACCTTCCGATTTTGTCGCGCTTAACGGTCCCTTGGGCGCTGGGAAAACAAGATTCGCAACAGGGATAATACGTTTTTTTTGCGGGAATACGGTTGCGGCAAGCCCCACTTATTCTATAATGAATAATTATCGGTGCGGCGGTATTGCCGTAAACCATTTCGATTTTTACAGACTGAAGACTGCCTTCGACCTTGAAAACTGTGGATTTTTTGATTCGCTCGAAGGCAAAAATCTGACCATAGCCGAATGGACGAATATGGTCGGAGTAGATTACGGGAAATATGCGGTAGGAAACTATTACTCGATAAATATCAAAATAAGCGGCGCCGAAAAAAATAAAGAAATAAGACATATAGAAATAGAAAAAATTTTATAAATAAAATATAATTATACTTTTGGAGGCTTAGTTTTGGAAAAGTTCGACGTTTGCATTATCGGAGGCGGTTCCGCCGGGTACGCAAGCGCATTAAAGTGCGCGATTAACGGGTTATCGGCGGCGATTATCGAAAAAGAAAGATTAGGCGGCACCTGTCTAAACAGGGGATGCATTCCGACGAAAGTTCTTTATTCTAAAGCAAAATATTTAAATAAGCTTAAAAAACCTGAGCGGGGATTCTCAATAAACGGATTTAGTTTTAATTACGGCGAGATAATAAATTATAAAGATGAAGTCGTTTCGACTCTTACCGGCGGAGTGGAAAAGTTATTAAAGGCGAGGAAGGTTAACATTTTTTACGGCATGGGTAGGATTGCAGGTAGAGAAAACGGTGTTTTTCGGATCGAAATAAACGCAAACGACGGTTCCGACGTCCAAATTTCGGCTGATAACGTTATCGCCGCTACGGGCTCCGTCCCACTTATGATACCGGCTTTCAATATAGACCATAAAAATATAATAACCTCGGATGAAGCCCTTTCATTGAGGAATATACCCGAGTCGCTAATTATAATAGGCGCAGGCGTTATAGGATGCGAATTTGCTAATATTTTTTCGGAATTCGGTTCTGTGGTAAAGATGATAGAGCTTCTGCCGTCTATTCTTTCTACCGAAGACAAGGAAATTTCTAAATTTATCAATAAAAATTTCAAAACCCGCAATATAGATATTATGACCGGCGTGGAAGTTGCCGGTATTAAAGCTTTGGGTTTAAACGGCAAAAGCGGCGCGGAAGTAAAGTTAAAGACCGGCGAAAAATTTGAAACGGAAAAAGTGCTTGTTTCAATAGGCAGAAAATTGAATACGGCTGGTTTGGGACTAGAAGATATAGGAGTTAAATTAGACAAGAGAGGGAAGATAGAAACCGATACGCATAACGAGACTAATATTAAAGGAGTTTACGCCTGCGGCGATATAATAGACGGACCTATGCTTGCGCATAAGGCATCGTACGACGGAATTATCGCGGCGGACAATATTGCCGGAATTGTTAAAGAAAAAGATTACGGCGTTCTTCCATGGTCTATTTACACAAATCCCGCTATAGGAACGGTAGGCTTAAAGGAAGGAGATGCGGGGCTCTTCGAATTAAATTATAACGTGGGGCGTTTTTCTTATGCCGCAAGCGGAATGGCGCTGGCAATGGAAGAACCGGAAGGATTCTTAAAGGTCATTACGGACGAAAAGTCGAAAAAAATTTTAGGAGCAACCGGCATCGGCGCAGACATTCCCGAACTGATTGCCGAAATAGCTTCATATATGCATTTCGGAGGAACCGTCTTCGATATAGAATCGACCATTCATTCTCATCCGACTCTTTCGGAAATAGTTCCCGAATCGGCTCTCGATTCTATAGGCGAAGCTATACACAAAGTCAATCCGAGAATGGCAAAAAAGGTTAAGGCATAATAACGGCGACAGCAATAACAATGTAACAGGCGTCATTGCGAGGAGTTGAACGACGAAGCAATCTCAATGACTGTAAAGCAAGATTGCTTCGCTGTGCTCGCAATGACTGGAAAGCTAACGATAACATACGAATAATATAATAATATATAAATATAAGGGAAAAATAATTTATGGCGTTGATAGTTCAAAAGTTCGGCGGCACTTCAATGGGAAGCATAGAAAAAATAAAACAGGTCGCGGGACGCGTAATAAAAGAAAAACGGACTGGAAACGACGTCGTAGTCGTCGTAAGCGCTATGAGCGGAGAAACCAACAGGCTCTTAGACCTTGCCGTTAAAATGGGCGGCCGTCAGGATGATATGGAAACAGACCTGATAATATCCAGCGGCGAACAGATTAGTTCAGGGCTTTTATCGCTGGCATTGAAAAATGAGGGTTACGATGCGGTTCCGCTTTTAGGGCACCAGGTGAGAATAGCTACTGACGAATCTTACGGGAAAGCAAGAATATCCTCGATAGATTCAGAAAATATATACAAAATACTTAAAAACGGGAAAATCGTGGTAATTGCCGGATTTCAGGGGATAGATTCCAATGGGTTTATCACTACGCTCGGGAGGGGCGGCTCGGATACTACGGCTGTTGCCGTAGCGGCGGCGGTTAAAGCCGACAGATGCGATATATATACCGACGTGGACGGAGTTTACACCGCGGACCCTAATATAGTTCCAGAAGCGCATCGTTTAGACGTAGTATATTTCGACGAAATGATTGAAATGTCGAGTCTCGGCGCAAAAGTTCTTCAAATCAGGTCTGTGGAATTTGCAATGAAATACGGCGTAAACTTGTTTGTTAAATCGACTTTTGCGGAAGGGAAAGGAACTCAAATAAAATTTTTAGGAGACGATAAGAATATGGAAGAATTGCAGGTTTCAAGCGTCGCATGCGATAAAGACGAAGCTAAAATCTCTATAAGGGGAATCCCCGATAAGCCGGGTATTGCGGCAAAAATTTTCTCGAGAATATCAGATGCCAATATAGTCGTAGATATGATTATCCAGAATATTTCGGTTGAAGGGCATACCGATTTAACTTTCACGGTATCTAAAAAAGATTTAAAAAAGGCTCTGGAAATAACCGGCGGCCTTGCAAAAGAACTTGACGCCAAAGAGGTAATAAGCGACGACAAAATTGCCAAAATCTCAGTTATAGGAGTCGGTATGCGAAATCATTACGGAACGGCTTCAATTATGTTTGACGTTCTTGCAAAAGAAAATATAAACATTATGATGATTTCCACATCCGAAATTAAAATATCGTGCGTTATAGACGCCAAATATGCCGAACTTGCCGCAAGGATACTCCATGATGCGTTTAATCTCGGCAAACTTAACGGTTAACGAAATCATACAGTTAAAAAATATGAATACCGATAAAAATAAAAATTCGAATAACGAAAAGATTGGTTTCGTCGAGGTTTACGATACTACTTTGAGGGACGGGACGCAGGGCGAAGGGTTCTCTTTGTCCATAGACGATAA
This sequence comes from bacterium, assembly GCA_021812245.1. GTDB lineage: Bacteria > SZUA-79 > SZUA-79 > Acidulodesulfobacterales > Acidulodesulfobacteraceae > Acidulodesulfobacterium_A. Next base: position 20,299 of record JAKAOK010000024.1, read on the forward strand.
ATTAATGATAACGGATATTCTCGACGAACTCGGCGTTAATTTTATAGAAGGCGGATTTCCGGCTTCCAATCCTAAAGATAAAAAATTTTTCGCCACTGCGGCGAAAAAAACTTTAAAAAATTCTAAATTAACGGCATTCGGAAGCACAAGAAAGAAAAATATTAAGGCAAAAGATGATGCCGGATTAACCGTTCTCGGCGAAACGGCTGTTGAGCACATCACTATTTTTGGCAAATCGTGGGATTTGCATACCGAAAGCGTTTTAAAAATATCTTTAAACGAAAATTTAGATATTATAGCAGATTCTGTGGAATTTTTAAAATCCTGCGGAAAAAAGGTATTTTTCGATGCGGAGCATTTTTTCGACGGATTTAAAAATAATGAGGATTATGCCGTAAAAACGATAAATGCCGCGTTTAAGGCAGGAGCCGATAAAGTCGTTTTATGCGATACCAACGGAGGCTGTCTGCCTGACGATATTTCTAAAATAATAGATAAACTTAGGACCCGTCACGGGATAAACATAACGCATCTGGGAATCCATACCCATAACGATACCGACTGTGCCGTAGCAAACACTATCGCCGCAGTTTTATGCGGCATAAGACATGTTCAGGGAACGATAAACGGTTACGGAGAAAGAACCGGAAACGCAAATCTTTCGTCTATAATTCCAAATTTAGAATTAAAAGCCGGATTCAGGACTATAGGAAAGGAAAAACTTAAAAATCTACTTAAAGTAAGCAGATTAATAGACGAAATCTCAAATAATACTCCGGTTAAGAATGTGCCGTATGTTGGAGAAAGCGCATTTGCGCATAAGGCTGGACTTCATGCAAATGCGGTATTAAAAAATCCTTCTTCTTACGAACATATCGACCCTTCGCTTGTCGGAAACAACAGGAGGTTCTTAATTTCAGATTTATCCGGAAAAAGCAATATAGAAGCCAAGGCAAAAGAGCTTGGATTAGCTATCGGCGTTCTTTCGGCATCCCGGGAAGCGGAGCTCTTGAATAAAATAAAAGAGCTTGAAAGCTTAGGATTTAATTTCGAGAGCGCAGACGGGTCTTTTAAAATCCTTTTGAATAAATATTCGTCCGAAGACTATAAAAATAAAGAATATTTTAAACTTATTGCGTTCAGGGTAAATATAGAAAAAACCGTAGATAAAAATATCTTTAGCGAAGCCGTCGTAATGATAGAGGTCAAAGGCAAAACCGAACATACCGTTGCCGTAGGAGACGGACCGGTAAATGCTTTAGATAACGCCCTGAGAAAAGCGCTGATGAAATTTTATCCGATATTAAACGAAATGAAATTGACCGATTTCAAGGTAAGAGTAATAAGCAATAAAACAAAATCAGGAACGGCTTCTTATGTCAGGGTATTGATAGAATCTTCGGATAAAGAAGAAAAATGGACGACGCTCGGCGTATCGGAAAACATAATAGAAGCGTCTTATATAGCTCTTGCCGACAGCATAATTTATAAATTAGATAAAGAACGGACGGAATAGGAGCAGCCTAAAAATGACTGATTTCGACGATATAAAAGAAATGGGATTTTTTAAAGCATTATTTTCGACATGGAAAAAATCTCTTTTCAATCCGGAAATATTCTATAAAGAATTAAACGATACCGGAGCGGAAGGGGATAGCGGGATAGCCCATCCTTATTTTTACGCGATAATATTTACCTATATAAATTTAGTGTTTTCATTCTTCTGGGAAGTAATGTTTTTCAAAATAGGATTTTATAGAAATTATGCTATCCTGCCCAAAATACCCCTTTTTTTTACTAATAAAAACTTTATAAATTTATATATAGTTATAGGCGTTATTTTTCTTTTGCTGCTTCTGGGGATATTATATACGATTTTCCTAACGCTTTTAACCGTCATAATACACGGATTCGTGATGCTTATGGGAGGGAAGCAGGGTATAAAAAATACTTTCAGAATAATCGGTTATGCTTCCGGAGTAGGGGTTTTCTCGATATTTCCCATATTCGGATACAACATATCCGCCGCTTGGTTTGCGGCATTATTGATTATAGGCATTAAAGAAACTAACGGACTTTCTACGCCGAGGTCGATTATGGCTATTCTCCTCCCTTTTATTTTCATATCTCTTATACTGGCGGTCTTCTTCATAAAAATTTTAGCCGCAAGGTAATGCGATGCGGGGTAATACTAATAAGGTTTAAACCCTGCCGGAAGAACCCAGCACTTTCATTCTTTCCCTTATTACTTCTATAACGTAATCTCTTGCGGGACCGAAAATCTTTCTCGGGTCTATCTGCGATTTATCGCCTGCGACGCTTTCCCTTACTTTTGCCAAAAAAGCAATGCGCAGGTCAGTATCCGTGTTGACTTTATTGATGCCGAATTTTACCGCTTCTTTTAAGACATCGAACGGAACTCCTTTTGCACCTTTTAAATCGCCTCCGAATTCCTCGAATTTTTTAGATGCCGCTTCCGGAACGGACGAAGCTCCGTGAAGCACAAGCGGAATGCCGGTTAATTCTTTAACTTTTTTTAATCTTTCAAAATCCAGCTTTGCTTCTCCTTTAAATTTAAAAGCTCCGTGTGAAGTGCCGATTGCGGGGGCAAGAAAATCGATACCCGACGATTCTACAAAATCGTGCGCTTCGGCGGGATTGACCAGCACGGCATCCCTTTCCGCAACGGAAACGTTGTCTTCCACACCTTGAAGTCTTCCAAGTTCAGCTTCCACGGAAATTCCGACCGGGTGACAAACGCCGACTATCTGTTTAGTCATTTTAAGATTTTCTTCATACGGAAAATGCGACGCGTCTATCATAACCGAAGTAAAACCGGCTTTTACCGCCGTCATTACGGCTTTTATATTTGAACCGTGGTCAAGATGCAAGGCGGCGGGTATTTGAGGATATGCATCGGAAAGGGTTTTAACCATGGAGTAGAGCATTTCCTGACCGGCATATTTCATGGCGCCTTCGCTTGCAGCAATTATAATTGGTGATTTTTCTGAATCGGCGGCAGCGAATATTGCCTGTAGAAACTCCATATTGTTGGCGTTAAAAGCTCCGACGGCATAACCGTTTTTATTCGCATCGTCGAGAATTGCTTTCGCAGAGATTAAAGGCATTTTAAATCCTCCTTATTATTATACAAATAGGTGTTATACAACCAATCAGCCGCTTTCGGGCACAATATAATAGTTTTTAGCATTAAACGTCTATAGCGGCGGAAGCGTACGGGAATCGAACCCGCCTTGCCCTTATGGGGACAACAGTTGATTTGAAGTCAAAGGGGAGCACCAGCTCTCCAATCGCTTCCGATATTTTATATAAATTATAATATATAGACGTTAATTGTTCAAGGGGTATTAAATCCCTTAATTTTGCAATAGAAAATATTTAAATGTTTCTTTTATATGTAAATACTGTCATTTTTGTCCACATCAAAGGCGTACTTTGATAAGCTCGTGGACAAAAATACCGCTTTCGCGGGAATGACATCTTTTGGGTTAAAACCTCAATCTCTGCATTGTCATTCCCGCGAAAGCGGGAATCCAGAAGATTAAATTTCTATTGCAGGATTAAGGTAAATTATGATGTTGGATTATGAATTTTTTATATGATAAAATATTATAAAGAAAATTTTAAGGGGTGTTAAAAAGTAAAAACAGTATGGATAACTGGAAATTAGGAGAAGAGGAAGACAAACTCTTTAAGGATAACAATGAATCTACGAAGGGTTTTTCAATAGGAAAAATAGATAATGAAGATTTATCCGAAATCATATTCAACAAAAAAGAACAGGATAAAACCGAAAAAGAAATTCCTCCTAAAAAAGAAAAGATAAGAAACGGCGAAGAAAATAAAAGCAGAGCCGGATTTAAAAAAATATTTTATCTGTTTTTAGGAGTAGCCGCGCTGTTATCGGCATATTATTTATTTAAAACGTTATTTCCCGGTAACGGCACGAATATAAAACTATTTGAACTAAAAACCATTGTTTACAAATCTAAGGCGCTTCCGGAAAACAATCTGGCTATTACCGGTTATTTAGTAAATAAAAATAAATTTCCGGTAAGTTACGTCAAACTGAACTGTAAACTTTACAGCACAAAAAATATAGTCCTTTTAACCAAGCATGTATATGCGGGAAATTTTATAAGCATAAAAAAACTCAAAAAGATGTCCAATGTTGCAATAGATATGGAGCTTGACAATAAAGACGGGAAAAATATGTCGGACGTAGAAATTTTGCCTAATCATCCTGTAAAGTTTATGGCGGTTTTTTTCGATATAAATCCAAACTCAAAAAATTACTCGGTTTCAATCAGCCATTTTTACAGGATTAAAAAGTAGCTTTCAACTCTTTTTAGTCGTTTTGACCGTTTTTGAGCTTGTCCGTTTTGTTTTTTTTGCGGATGCTTGAGCTGAACTTGTCCTTGTTATCTGTTTTTTTTTGGGTTTTGTGGGCATTTCATCGTCCTTAGAATCTTCAGGCGTAACGTCTATTTCATCTTTTCCCGAAACGCTGTTTTTAAAGTTTTTTAGGGCTTTGCCCAGCCCGCTGCCTATTTCGGGAAGTTTGCCTGCTCCAAATATCAGAAAAACTACTATAAGTATGACGATTATCGTTATCGGCGACCATCCAAACATATTTTATTTACCTCCGTAATTAACTTTGTTTCATAAACGAACGGCACTGTCTTTTATTCTATAACTGGCGGAGAGGGAGG
>JAKAOK010000004.1 GCA_021812245.1 bacterium
TTTAAATTTCTTGCTTATGATGTTGGCAAAGCCGAGTATGGAAGTAAGGGGCGTCCTTAATTCGTGGGATACGGTGGATATGAAATCCGTCTTCATCATATCTACCTCCTTTTCCTTGGTGATGTCCCTTACGGTAATGACGACGCCGGCAAAAGCATCGGCGGCATAATCGTCTTTCGACAGGGTGTTTTCGATGTCTAAATACATCGACGTTGCGGTAGCTTTGCAGGTTCTGTTTCCGCTAAGGCTGATTTCATCGGTATAAATATTTTTTTTGTTTATATCTCTATTTAAAAATACTTTATCTATCAAGGCATTTATTTTTTTGTCAAAAAGGCTGGATAAATCGTTTCCTATATTTTTTTCGTTAAAACCAAACATAGATAAAAAAGCAAAATTATAGGAAGATATTTTTTTATGCCTGTTTACGACGAACAGGGCATCGGTTAAACTTGAAACAATAACCGATGACTGGCTTTCCTGCCTTTTTCTTTCGTCTATGTCCTGAAACACCCAGGCCGAATCGGCGTTATCGACCTCGTCCGGACTGACCGATTTTCCCGTCAAAAGACACCAGAATTCGGAGCCCTCTTTTCTCTTGGCTATATATTCCACTTTATATTCCAGACCTGTTTTTACGGTCGAGTATGCGTTTCTGCCTATTTCATCGAAATCGCGGTCGGAACGGTAGCATATCCTAGATAATTTTCCGATTAATTCGTCGGGCGAATCGTATCCGAACATTTCGGCCATTCTTTTATTGACGAAAACAAAACGCCTCTCCCGTACAAGAGTAATCCCGACGGAAGAATTATTCAGCATTGCTCCGTAAATTTTTTGCGTCCGCAATATTTTATTTTCCGCTTCTGCAAGACTGCGGACGTAATCTTCGGTTCTTCTAAGCGAATTTCTGTATTCGGAGGCAAGCGATATAACGGATTCGGCAAGTTTGGAATTTGCCTGACCGGAAATTTCGGGCAGAGATTCGAATTCGTGGTTTAAGACCTTTTTTATATATGCGGAAATATCTGCCGCCCCTTTTTCGATATTATTTTTATTATTTTCCATAATTTTTACCGGCAAGATTTATATTTCCAGCTTTATCATCTTTTTTCTCAAACCTTCCCTTGTTATTCCTAGTATTTTCGCGGCGACGGATTTATTCCAGTGGGATTTTTCGAGCGCCTTCTTGATTAAAATAGCTTCGTTCTCCTCTATGTTCACCGTTTGTTCCGTTTCTGACGCGTTATCGTTCGATGAATTATATTTCCTGATATTATCTGACAAATCTCCAAAAGTAATCTTACCGGAAATATTTAACGCGACCGCCCTTTCTATTTCATTCTCGAGTTCCCTTATGTTTCCCTGCCATTCGTAATTTGTCAGCGCATCTATTGTATCTTGAGTAAATTGCATATTGCGTCTTTCCAATTTTACGACGTTATTTTTTAAAAAATAATTCGCAAGAACGGCTATGTCTTCCTTTCTGTCCCTCAGAGGCGGTATATTCAGATTTATCACGTTCAGCCTGTAAAATAAATCTTTCCTAAAATTTCCGCGCGCTATTTCCTTTTTTAAGTCTTTATTGGTTGCGGCTATTATCCTTACGTCGAACGGTGCCGGCTTGGATCCCCCTACCGGAACGACCTCTCTGTCCTGAATCATTCTCAATACCTTAGCCTGCCCCGATAAAGGCATATCTCCGATTTCATCCAGAAAAAGGGTGCCTTTATCCGCATCCAGCACCCTGCCTCTGCGTTTATCGACGCCGGTAGCGACCCCTTTTTCGATGCCGAACAGTTCGCTTTCGAATATAGATTCCGGTATAGCCGAACAGTTAACGGTGATAAAAGACTTCTCCGCCCTTGCGCTGGAATAATGAATGGCTTTAGCCGCAAGCTCTTTGCCTGTCCCGCTTTCTCCGGTTATAAGAACATTGGAAGAAATATCGGCTATCTTATCTATTTTGTCTAATAAATTTTTAACCTGTCTGCTTATACCCAGTATTTTTTTGGGAGAAAATTTCTGCCTTAGATTTTGCTTCAGGTTTATATTTTCGTTGGAAACAATCTCTTTTGCCGCATTAAGCTCTTTATTTTTTTCCTGAAGTTTATCGGCGCGTTCTTTTTCTATATTATAAAGCCTTGTAATTTCTATAGAATTTGCCGTATAGGAAGCGATGGTAGATAAAATTTTAAAGTCCGAAGAAATATAATACGCCGCCTCTTTAAAAGAACATACGTTTATGAGTCCGATATTTTTACCTTTTGTTTTTAAAGGAACGGATATAAAAGAATAAGCGTCTCCGCCTGAATTTATTTTAACTTTTTTTCTTCCGCCCCAGTCTTTTTCGATATTTTCGTTGATAATTTCGCCTTTGCCGCTCTTAAAAACCTTGGCATTGATTTTTTCTATATTTTTTTTATAACCGGCGCCGTTGTGGTTTTTGCCGTATGAAGAAAGAATATCCAAGGTCTTGTCAGCCTCGTTAAGAATTATTATCGAGGCATACTCGAATTTTATGAGCTTTAAAAGTTCGTTTATAATAAAATCCGCTATTTCCGCAGGCTTAGGACACAACGACATCAGGTCGTTAATATTATACAGCAAATCGTATTCTTTATATTTCTGAAGTATTTCTTCGGCAAGCGACCTCTGCACCAACCATGACCGTATGGAACGCGACAGAACCGCCGCTGCACCCTCGGCTCCGCGCTTTCCCGAAACCCTGCCTATTTCTTCTCCCTCTATTTTTATAGGAAAAGAAAATGATTTTGCGGCAGGATGCCCGCCGGCAATCAAACTGCCCGCATTGTCCAGAACGGAAACGGGCTTAGAGGAAATATCGGCGATATTTTCCAATAAAACAGAGTTTTCTTTTTTTGAAAAAAATTTTTTTAGGTTGAATTCTTTCATTTGCTTAATCAAACTATTAAAACTGAATCCGGGCTTTTTTTGCCGCCGCTTCTCCTGGCCCGCATAAACATTTTTTTGGATCTCTGGCGCCAGTCTTTTACGCCGTTTTCAAAGGTAGTGCAATCCGCAAGGATTTCTATTATATCTCCGGCTTTCATTTTTATTGCGGCAGACGTGATTTTAAAATAGGTCGGAGGTATTTAAGTCCTCTTGCGTCTATTGTCTGAGTAGGAATTTTGAATCCTCCATTTTCTATGATTAATTCTTTTATAAATTTATATTAATAATAAATTATTATAATACATAATTCAAATATTTAAAAATAAAAAATTAAACCCAAATCGGGATTTGGGTTCGTTATTATGCTTGCTTTTTTCTGGACGGTCGTCACTTTAAGAACTCTGCGCGGAATGCGTGGCACGGTTATCTGTTTAAAGCGACGTGTTTATCGACCGTAACGAGGCTTCCCGACGAAAATATCGAGTGCACTTATTAAACTGCCGCCTCGTCAATTTTTTCGTAAATATTTTTTTCGGATGAATAATTATAGACTTCTCCGGTTTCTATAATATAATGCCATCCGTATATTTTAATTTCGCCATTTTTTAATCTAGATTGGATATACGGATAAGAATGCAGGTGCTTAATCTGTTCTTTTATATTCTCCCTTTCCGTTAATAACTCTATCTCCTTTCCCGCAAACCTTTTCTTCCCGCCCGCAGTTAACGTTAAATCAGACACTATTTTTTTTGCGTTTTCCGCCAATTCCAACCATTTTTTTGTATGCGGAATATTCTTTAAATCATCGTCGTTCATATATAAAGCCCTGCAGCCGCCGCAACCTGAATGTCCGCATACTACGATGTTTTCCACGTTTAAAATATTTACCGCATATTCTATAGCCGAAGTCGTAGCCAAAAACTCGCTGACGTTTCTGTAAGGCGGAGCTAAATTGGCAATATTCCTCACTACGAAAAGCTCGCCGGGCAATGTTTTTGTTATAAGGCTTGGAACGACCCTCGAATCGGAACATCCGATAAAAAGGGTATGCGGATTCTGTTCTTCTGCTATTTTCTTAAAAAGTTTGCTGTGTTTTTTATATTCGTTGTTATGGAAATCGATAACGCCTTTAAATAAACTATCCAAATATGACCACCTGTCATTTTTTTTAAATTTTTAATAATATTATAACATTATAATGATTTAAAATTATTAATTAAAATTTTGACCGAAGTATCGTTCGGGTATTCTTTTATTGCTTTCAAAAGATATTAATGACGCGGTCCGTTTTGGATGCAGGTTTTTATTATGCAGGTTTTTATTATTGACTTAAAATATTAAATTGTAGTATTATTATTAACGTTAATTAATACTTTCTCAATATATTTTATGGGGCTGTAGCTCAGTTGGCAGAGCGCTTGCATGGCATGCAAGAGGTCGTCGGTTCGACCCCGATCAGCTCCACCATTCAACTTTAATAAATATAAGGATTAAGCCTATATCGATTTTTTGGATTTATAAATCGTTTATAAAAAAAATTTCTATATTTTGGTTACGTTTTTTATGAATTTTTCCGCAGCGTCAAGGACAAACCGGGCGTCTTTTATGGCTTCCAACGCATCCGATTTCGTATAGCTTTCAGTAGGGATAAAATCCACGTCTCCGTAAAAAGAAATCTCCCTTTCCTTTCTCAACTTTTTTGAAATTGAAGCAATTTTTTGTATATCTTCGTCGCTTATTTCCCTGAATTTATCCCTATATTCTAATAAAAAACCGCTCACGTCGTGATATTTAGGAGGCTCTATCCCTTTTGAGCGAAGCATGCCCTTGAGGCAAAGCTCGACTATTTCCTGCGCTTCCCTTATAACGTCGGAATAATCGTCCTTTTTTAAAAGGACTTCCAATATATCAAATCTCGCCAGAGACTTTTTCAGATAACTTTCGGCAAGGCTTTGAAAGGTCATAGGACTATGTCTTCCCCTTGTTTTAAATCTGGCTTTAAATCCCAGAAGAAAGCGTTTCCGCGGATTATTTTCTTTGAACCTAATTTTTCAAGTTTAATCTTGAGACTACTTAAAATATCCCTTAAAAAACTGTCGCTGTCATATAAAACAACCGCATCCGATATCATATCCAGAAAAAGGGGGCTGCCGAATAAGGCTTCCTCTCTAGATTTTATTACCGGCGACAGGCGGGTGTTAATATTATATTGTTTAAGGGACTCGATAACGGGCTCTATGTTGCCTTCTATATGATTAAACTCGGAAACCCTTTTCATCCTGCCGTCGGAAAGATTATCCGCAATAATGAGTATGTCTATATCCGAATCGTAATTGGGCGTGCCCCTCCCTACAGAACCAAAAACGGCAAAAGAAACAAGTCTGTCTCCATAAAAATTTTTAATCTCTGCAGTCAAATTTTCTACAATTAAGCCGTATTTATCTCTAAGCATGTTTGGAATTATAACGCGATTTTGTTACTATTTCTACAACTTCTTTTTCCTTGACGCCTCTTTCGAGCATTCGCTCTTTTGCGTTTTATATAGCGCAAATAACTAAAATAAAAAATAAACTACATTTTAATATTATAATTAATATAATATTATTTTAATTATATCATAATTAAAATAAATAAATTAAAGATTAAAACAAAAGGCGATTATAAAAAATTTTGATGTTTCTTTACTTTATTCCATGCTATTCCGCGCTTTCCACCTTGTTTCTGCCGTTTTCTTTCGCTTTATATAAGGCATTGCGCCCTTTTTATTATTATATCCGCCGTATCGCCGCTCTTGCATGCGGTTACTCCGAAACTGCATTTGACGTTTATTTTTGAAAATAAAGGCGTCAGATTCATTTATTCCAAATAAGATTATTTTTCGGGATGTGGCGCAGCTGGTAGCGCACCTGCTTTGGGAGCAAGGGGTCGCTGGTTCAAATCCAGTCGTCCCGACCATTCAAAACCTTATAAAATAAATCCAGCCGTTAAAGCCTCTTTTCGACATTCAAGATTTAAGCATACTAAAAAGCTATCGGCAAAGGTTATACGGCGTTTACCTCCGCACGGGGAAAAGATTTCGAAACAATAGCGAGGATGCTTGAATCATAACCGAAAAATTAAAATTAAGAATTAAATGCTTAACCTTACAATACCTCGACCCTGTTCCTTCCCCCCTGTTTAGCCTTATACATAGCGCCGTCCACTCTCTTTACAAAACTGTCCATATCTTCCCCGTCGGAGTACAGGCTGACCCCGAAGCTTATCGTCACGACCGGAATATTTTTAAATATATGGCTTTCAACCGTCTTTCTTATTCTTTCAGCAATATTATCCGCATCGCCTATATCGGTTTCCGGCATTATAATCATAAACTCCTCTCCCCCATATCTTGCAAGAATATCCGTATCTCTTAAAGAGGTTTCGACGAGTTCCGTTAATTCGCCGAGAACCTCGTCACCTGCCTTATGACCTAAATTATCGTTTACTTCTTTGAAATGGTCTATGTCGAACATTGCTAATGACAGAGGTCTTTTGTATCTGAAAGCCAATTTTACCATTTCTTTTAAGGAGCTATCGAACTTCCTCCTGTTAAAGATGCCGGTAAGAGCGTCTTTCTCGGAAATATTTTTATACAATTGCCTTTCCTGCTCGATTTCTTTTTCTAACCTGATTTTATCGGTTACATCTATAAAAGTGACGAGACCACCCCGTTCTCCTTTATAAAAAATAGTAGTCGCATATATTAGAAGCCATAATTCTTTACCGTCCTTCGTAAATGCTTTTAGCTCAAAGGATTTTGTCTCAAATTCTTCGCCTTTTAATCTTCTTTCGGCATTTTTTTCTATCATATATTTTTCTTCGTTTTCATTAGGGTTATATATATCCCATATGTGGAAGCCGAACATTTCTTCTTCCGTATAACCCATTATATTTTGAGCGGCTTTATTGGCATAAACGATCTTTTCCCGGTAGATAATAATTCCGTTTATCATATTTTCGGCTATCGACCTAAATAATTCTTCGTCTTCTTTAACTTTATTTTCGAACATCTTTTTTTCGGTAACGTCGTGGATAATATCAATATAATAGGTCTTTTCGCCGATATCTTCTAGTACGGTGGCGTAAATATCGACGTCTTTAACTTCGCCATTTTTAAGCCTGTGCCTTGTTGGTATTATGTTGCCGCCCGCATTTCTTAATTTATCCCAGAAATCCTTTAGTTCCCTTTTGGAAACGAAAGGATTTAATTTGGTTATATTCATGCCTTTAAATTCCGGTTCCGAATAGCCGTAAAAGTTAACGGCGGAATAATTTGCATCTTTGATATCGCCCGTGTCAACGTCAAGCATAATAATAGGAGCCGAGTTCGATTTAAATATCTGGAAATATTTTGCCTCGCTTTCTTTTATTACTTCATTTTTGATAGCAATTATAATTATAAAAATAAGGGTAATGCCGAATATTATAAAAGAACCGAGAATAAAAATAATATTAGTATTTTTTCCGAGCAGGGACTCCTTTTTTATGTGGTTTTCGATTGTTTTAACGCCTCCCGGCGCATAAAAAGGGGCGCTTTTATAAAGGTTCTTGAGCACGCCTTCGGAAAAAATCCTGCTTGCGACTAACCGGGGATGTTTAATTAAAACTAAAAGGATAGGGACGGTATAATAATTCCAGTGGCGTTTTGCTCCTTTCATATAAGGCAGGATGGTTTTGGTCAAATCCGGTTCTTTTTTAAGGGATGCCTCGATTTTGATAAAATCTTTCGATAATCTGGGAATAGATTTTTTTAATTTACTTAGAGATATCTTCAGTTTTGTTTTATCGTTATTTTTAGTATATAAAATCGTACTTTTAGTTGCGTTTATGACTTCCAGTAAATCGTGCGAGAGGGTAATTGCCCTTAATTCCAAAACCGCTTCGGTTTTCATTTGCGATGTCATCGTTAGTAAAAAAAACCTATATACGCCAAAGGCGAGAGCGGCGTAAAGAGACGGTATAAGCAAACCGGCTATGAATACGCGGGATTTTAATGACTTTAACAAAAGCCGGCGTTCAAACAACCTTAAGTTTTTTATTTTTTTTATAAACATAATAATAATTATACCCCCCCCCAGAAAATTCAAGCAAAAATCCAGATTGTCGGTATGACTCGGAATTTTATTTCTGATTAAGCGGACTATAAAAGAATAAAGGCGTCAGATTTATTTATTTATAATTTATCATACACCTTAGACCTCAGTCTAGTTTTTGAGGAGTATTATACTACAAAATTTATGAAGAAATTAAAACATGAAAGCCGCTAATTTAAAAATCTTATAAATCCTGCCTTTCTTTCATTCCGCGCTTTTCACACTGTTTCTGCCGTTTTCTTTTGCTTCATATAAGACATCGTCGGCCCTTTTTATTATTGTATCCGCCGTATCGCCGCGCCTGTAGGCGGTTACTCCGAAACTGCATTTGACGTTTATTTTTAAGGGAAAACCGTGGGTTTCTATCGCCAGCCTTAATTTTCCGGCAAGTTCGACCGCGCGGCTGACGCCGATATTATTCGATATTATCATAAATTCTTCCCCGCCGAACCTTGCAAAAAAATCGTCTTTTCTTATATTGTCTTTAATTAAAGACGCAAGCTCGGAAAGAACCGCATCTCCCGCCTGATGTCCGAAAGTATCGTTGATTTCCTTAAAATGGTCTATATCGAACATTATCAATGAAAACTTAAAATTTTTAAGCAGCGTATTGCTTAAATAATCTTCCAGCTTTGCATCGAACGACCTTCTGTTGGGAATATCGGTTAAACCGTCAAGCTCGGAAAGCTCTTTAAACACGTCTTTTTCTTTTAATAATTTAAGCTCGTTTACGACCCTGCCGCTTACGTCGGCAATAATAAAAAGACCTGTCCATATATTTTCAAAAAATATCGTGGTTGCAACGATTTCTCCCCAGAATGTTTCGCCGCTTTTTTTCTTTACTTTTAAGGTATATGTCGATTCAAACTGTTCGCCGTTAAGCCTTCTTTTAATATTTTCCGATAAAAGAAATTTTTCTTCCTCTCTTGCTTCTACCAAGTCCAGCGGATTCAACTCTTTGATAGTTTCTTCAGTATAGCCGAGTATTTTTAAGCCGAAAGGGTTCATATAAAAAATTTTTTCGCGGTATAAACCTACTATCGAAGGAATATTTTCGCTCAATATTCTAAAAAACTCGACCGAATTCTTTAAAGAGTTTTCGTAAAGTATTTTTTCCGTTATGTCCTTAACCGAATCAATTAAATATTCTTTGCCGTCGATTTCTATCGGCGCAATGGTAAGTTCCACCCTTCTTACTTCATTGTTTTTTAGTTTGTGGTTTATAATTTTTACCGTAAGATTTTCTGCTCCCCTGTTATACGAGTCTAACCTGAATTTCCAGTGCTCTTCATCGTCTGCCAGAGCTATATCGGTAATATTCATATCCGTCAGCTCTTTTCTTGTGTATCCATAAAATTTTTCGGCGGCTTTATTTGCATCTATAATTTTGCCGGTATTTATATCCATTAATAAATGTATGTCCGGGCTGTTATTAAACATGTTTTTAAATCTCTGCTCGCTTTTCCTGATTTCTCTAAAAAATTTATTTAAATAATATATGACAAGAATGCCCAGAACTATGATTACTATCGTTCCAAAAATAAACGTAAATGCGGCAAAGCGTACCAAATATGCGAAACCTGCCGATATTTTACGAATAAATTCATATGTAGGTAAAACAGATTTATCTAAAGTATATTTGAAGAACATCCTGTCCGACAATTTTAAAGGCATAACCCCTGTATATTTAACAAATCTTTTAATTATCGGCTTAGAAACGTATTCCCAGTGGTAATAAGATTTTTTAACGAATGTCAAAAAATATTTGGCATTAGAAAAAGGTATACTTTTTAATTTAACGGGAGGCTTAAGGTGCAGCAGGGTAAATAAATTTTTATAATCCACGTCGGTCTTATTTGTAATAAGCGATAATTTTTTAAAATATTTTCTTATATCATTTTTATAATGCACGGGTTTATATGTTTCGTAAAAAATTACCCTCTTAATTAAAAAACCAATTTGGGCAATATCGTCGTTTATTATAGATACGCGTAAAATTACTTCCGAATTTTTGCCTATATAGTTTTTTAAAGGTATAAACGTCCTGTCGAAAGTTATAGCGGCTATTATTATCCATAAAATTATAGCCGCTATACCCGTTATAATTATTTTATTATTATTTAATTTGTTAGATTTTCCCATATACTTTTCCTGCTAAAAATTTATTTCCTCTCCGTAATCAGGGATATAAACGCTAAACCCCCTTTCTTCTAATTTGCCTTTATAAATATTCATAACGTCTTCATCTCCGTGTATAAGGCATACTTTTTCAGGCTTGAACTTTAAGGCGGTAATCCATTCCATAAGCTCGTTCCGGTCGGCGTGCGACGAAAAGCCGTTTATGGTATAAATTTGAGCATTGACTTCAAAATTTTCGCCCAGAATATACACTTTCTTTTCTTTTTCGACGATTTTTCTTCCAAGCGTCCCTTTTGCCTGATATCCGACAAATATTACGGCATTTTCTTTTTTCCATATGTTATGTTTGAGGTGATGCAGAATTCTGCCGCCGTGAAGCATGCCGCTTCCCGCGATTATAATAGCTCTTTCCGATACTTTATTTATATTTTTAGATTCTTCTATATCTTTTACCATGCTTAAATACGGAAAATCGAACGGGTCGCCTTTTTTAAAAAGCGGGATATTATCTTCTTTGAAATAAGAAAAATTTTGAACGAATATATTAGTAACGTTAAGGGCGAGCGGCGAATCCAAAAAAACCCTGCATTTCGGAAGAAGCCCCTGTTCGTAAAACTCCCTTAGCATATAAAGTATATCCTGCGCTCTTTCCGTAGCATAGCTTGGAATTAAAACATTGCCGTTATTTTTAAACGTTTCCGTTATAGCCGCCAGAAATTCTTCTTTAGATTCTTTAAAACTTCTGTGATTTCTGTCGCCATACGTCGTTTCGGTATATACTATATCCGCCTCGTCGGGATATTCGAAATTTCTCACAATCGGTTTTTCTTTGTTTCCAAGGTCGCCCGAAAATATTGCCGATTTGCCGTTTTTATTTATCTTTACGAAAAAAGAGCCTAAGATATGCCCTGCATCGTGCGCTTCTACGACAAAGCCGTTTTTTAATTCATGGGGTTTTCCGTATTCCAAGACCGGGTCGAAATAATCGAAAGAATCCAGTACGTCCGATTCGTCGTATAAAAGGCGCGGTTTTTCTTCGTTCCTCCTTAAAGCTTTTTTTAATTCGTATTTATAATTTTCGAACATTATCTTTCCGGTGTCTAAAAGTAAAACCTTGGCAAGCCGGTAAGTCGGCTTTGTGCATAGAATCCTGCCTCTGAATCCGTTTTTTATCAAAAACGGGATTCTGCCGCAATGGTCTATATGGGCGTGGGTCAGGATTAAATAATCTATATTTTTCGGGTCAAAATCGAGCCCGTAATTTCTTCCTTCAAATTCCCTTTCCTGAAACAAGCCGAAATCCACCATTACGCTCGAACCGTCTTTTTCGTCCATTAGCAGGTGGCAGCTTCCCGTAACGTTTTTTACCGCTCCGAAAGATTTAACTATCATTTACCCTCCCCCCCCATTAAATTTCTCGTTAATTCCTTAATCCTGCATTAGAAAATATTTAGATGTTTCTCTTATATGTAAATTCTGGATTCCTGCTTTCGCAGGAATGACACCCTTTGGGTTAAAACCTCAATTCCCGAATAGTCATTCCTGCGAAAGCAGGAATCCAGAAAATAAATTTCTAATGCAGGATTAAGGTAATTTGCATAATTAGGCCGCATTGTATATAATAATGCAATATTATATATTTCATTAAATTTTTATGCAAAAAAAAATTTCGGTTGCCGTAAAAACAGGTTCAAAAACTGAAAATTACGAAATACTAGGGGGCGGAGCGCTGAAAATCTCAATCAAAGAACGTCCGGTCGAAAATAAAGCAAACAAAGCCGTAATAAGAAAAATCGCCGAAATTTACGATAAGCCTACAAATAAAATTACCATAAAAACCGGCCTGAAATCTAAAAATAAAATAATCGTTATTGACGATTGCGATTGACGGGGAAAAATAGCGGCATGGATATAAAAACTTATATAAAAACGGTTTTTTTATTTTTATTTTTATTTTTAATCGTAAATATCGTCAAAACGGCATATGCTTCAAGCGCCGCAAGTTCGCCCTCCGGCATTGCTTTGCCAGGCGAAACCGAATCTTCCCCGCTTTCCGCGCCGGGCAGAATTAAAATATCTTTAGCATCGGCTATTAAAAGAGCCCTGTCGAATCAGGGAAATATTTTGAAAGCAGAGCATATAATATCCGAAAGAATGGACTTAAAAAAAGCGGCTTACGCCGGTTTACTGCCTGATATCGCCGTTAATGCCGGAGGGATATGGACAAGGACGAAAAACAGATATCCCGTGTTCGCTTCCGCCAACGGTATGAGAGAGTTAATCGGACAGATAGGTTTAACCGTTCCGATATTCGACCCTAAAATCTACGGCGAAATTTCGCTTGCGGGAAATAATCTTAAAGCCGCGGAATACAGGTTGCGTTTGGCGCGCCTTTTCACGGCCGCCCGTATAACGCAATATTTTTATGGACTAATTCTGTTAAAAGACGAAATAAAAATAGAACGAAAAGCGTTATACGGCGCTAAAAAAATTTTAACCGCCGCAAAAATAGGATATAAAGCCGGCAGTCTTCCGCGTTTCGACGTCGTTCAAACAGAGCTTATGACGGCCGACCTTCAAACTAATTTAGAAATTTTGAAATCCAAAGTAAAATCGTTTGAACGAATGTTCTTAATGGAGATATTTTACGGTAATGTTCATCCCGCAAAACTTTCTTTGCTCATACCCGTTCCAGAATCCGCCGGTTTATACCGCCGGGTTCCTCCTTTAAATAGCCTGATTTCAAGCGCTGTAAAAAAACAGCCCCTGCTCAAAATAGCACGGGCGGAAATTGAATCCGCAAAGGCATCCGTTTCAATAAGTAAAGCCGGAAAACTTCCGAGTATTCAGGGCGGCGCCGCATACGGAGAGGACACCGTAAATTCTTTCGACTCCCCTGACTTGGGTTGGCAGTTTTTTGTTATGCTGAATGTTCCTATTTATAATTTTGGACTCCATAAAGGTTATATCGATGCGGCGAATGAAAGGCTTATGGCGCTAAAATCAGCCGAATCCGCCGTTAAATTGTCCGTAAAAAAAAGACTGACAATTGATTACGGCAGAGCGGCAGCCTCAAAAAAGAAAATTTACGGGGCAAAAATTTTAGTCAAAAAATCGTATGAGGCTTTTAAAATGACGAAAGAAGGTTATTTGGCAGGGGCTTTTAACGCTCTTGAACTGCAGGAATCGCAGAATAACTGGATAAAATCGCGCTTGGAACTCGCCAAAGCCGTAAACGAGTTTTATTTGGCAATTTCTCAGCTGGATATAGATATGGGGATAATCCCATCCGGAGATGGAAAACTATGAGGCGGAAAATCATGAAAAATGCAATTTCAATTTTGTTCTTGTGCGTTGTTTACGGCATTAGCATGCCGTCAGCCGCCTTTGCCGGTTCCGCAATGCCGGTAAAAGCCGTCTATGCGAAAAAAACGGCGGCGTTAAAAAATATTACATCGCCCGGAAAAATTCACAGCAACGGCAGGCAGGTTTTTACGGCTCCCTTTACCGGAAGGCTGATAGAATCCTTTCCTTTCCCAAAATCCGTAGCCGCCGGAACGGTTATCGCAAGAGTCGTAAGTCCCGGCTTATACGCAAAAATTATTTCGGCGCGGGCTGCGGTAAAATACGCAAAGATAAAGTTTAAAAGAGAGAAACTTCTATTTAATTACGGAGTTGCGGCAAAAAAAACGCTGGAGCAGGCGGCTTTAAATATGTCCAATGCATATTCGTCTCTTCATGCCCTTGAGTCCATTGACCGCGAAGGCATCCTTATCTCGCGTTTCAAAGGAACCGTGCACTATCTTACCGCCGACGGCGCAATAGTTGCGGCGGCCGACCCGGTTGCCGTGTTAAACGGCAAAGGTTCGCCGTGGATAAAAACATATGTAACGCCCTCTCAGAGTTTTAATCTTTACAATAATATGCGGGTCGGAATAAAAAAAGGGCGCATTAAGGAAACCGGCAGGATAATTTCAATCGGCGGCAATGCCGTACATAACGGTCTTGTACCAGTTTATATAAACCTGCCCGAAAATTCACGTTTATTCCCCGGCGAATGGGTTAAACTGCGTTTTGCGGAACCTTCCGCCGCCGCTTTTTCTTTGCCTGAAAGAGCGGTTATTACGCTTAAAGGCAACACTTTTGTATTTGCCGTAATAAATAACAAAGCGCAAGCAATTTTAATAAAAGTAATAGGACGGAAAGACGGCAAGATATACGTTGAAGGAGATATTAACGCGGGCGAACCAGTAATAATATATCCAGTTACGCGCCTTATATCCGGCATCGCCGTAGAGGTAAAACATTGAAAAGATATCTTAATTTTCTTTTAAAAAATAAGTTTTCGATAATTCTTTTGTCTTTAATGATTATCGGCATCGGCTGGTTTTATACGCGCAACATGCCGGAGAGCATTTTCCCCGACGTCAATTTTCCAAGGATTTCCGTTTTAGTCCACAGCGGCAGACTTCCCGTAAAATTTATGCTGGTTCAGGCGACTAAGCCTCTTGAAGCCGCGGCGGAAGGAGAACCCGGCGTCCGCCTCGTCCGCTCCCAAACGGGCAACGGCATATCTAAAATTACCGTTTATTTTGAATCGAACATAAAACCCCATATAGCCTATTTAATGCTTGAGTCCCGTTTAAGTCAGGTGGCGCTGCCGCCCGGCAGTAAAATGACCGTCCGGCTGATGTCCCCTAACGTATATCCTTTTGCCGAATATGCCCTTGTTTCTAACCGGCAGGGTTATAACAGTTCCGATATGATGTCGGTTTTTGCCTTTAAAATCAGACCTGCTTTGCTCTCCGTTAAAGGGATTTATAAGATTGAAGGAACGGGGCGCGGCTGGCCCGAGGTCGGAATAAACTTAAATCCGCTCCGCCTTGCCCAGTATCATATCTCTCCGGAAAGCGTAGTAAAAATACTCCGGTCGTATCAGGGACCTTTTTTTTCCGGAGTGCTGGATGCATATCATAAGCAGTTCGTAGTCGCAACCACTCCGCGTCCGGCAGATATAAAAGACCTGTCAAATCTTATGATTCCGGTAAAGCATGCTCTTCTGCCCTTAAAAACCTTGGGCGCTATAAATATAAGCCCTCCCCCTTTAATCCGCGAAGCGGCGGTA
Organism: bacterium; assembly: GCA_021812245.1. Taxonomy (GTDB): domain Bacteria; phylum SZUA-79; class SZUA-79; order Acidulodesulfobacterales; family Acidulodesulfobacteraceae; genus Acidulodesulfobacterium_A. Next base: position 15,313 of record JAKAOK010000004.1, read on the forward strand.
AGCGGTTACCGCCACGCCCTTATTATCGATATTATGCCGGATTTAAATATAAATACGGTTAAAGTCGCCGGAAATATCGGCAGCCGCATCAAATTTTTAAACGGCAGCCTGCCAAAAGGTTTGAAAATAGTTTCCGTTTATAATACGAGCCGGCTTATCCATTCTAATCTTAAAGACGTCTGGATTGCGCTTATTCTCGGCGGTGTAATAGCGTTGTTCGTGGTATTCTTATTTTTAAAGCGCATGGACGGTGCTCTTATAGCCCTTGCGGTGATACCCGTTTCGGTATCTTTAACGGTCGTTATTCTTAATGTTTTAGGCTTCGGCCTTAATATCATGACGCTCGGCGGATTAACCGCTTCGATAGGAGCTATGATAGACCATGCGATTGTTATCGTGGAAAGAGGTTTTCATAAAATGAAAGGAGAAACGGGCGGAAAAGCCGATGCGGACGAATCGGCCCTTGAACGGGTCGGCAAGATACTTCCGCTTATGACTGCGGCAACAATCACGTCTTCTATAGTTTTTATACCCCTTATCTTTATACACGGAACGCTCGGCATCCTTTTTAAACAAATGGCGCTTTCTATAGTCATTGCGCTGATAACGTCGCAGTTGACGGCTTTAACCCTTACGCCGATACTTACCGTAATACTTGCAAAAAGAAAAAGCGGCGGCGGCGGTAAAATTTATAAAAAAAACAGGCTTAGGAAAATTTACGGTTATATACTCATCAAAGGTATGCGGTCGCCGCGGCTTGCGCTGCCCGTGATTTTTGCGCTGATAATTGCGATTGCGCTTTCTTTATTTTATCTGCGGACGGCTTTTCTGCCAAAATGGGACGAAGGGATTTTTGTAGTCCCGTTCAGGACTCCTGTGGCAAGCAGCGTCGCCCGCACCGAAAGAACCGGAAAATATCTTCTGCGTATCGCTAAAGAAAACCCAAACGTAAAAAGAGTTTCCTTGGTGGTCGGCAGGAGCTTGGACAACCCTTATTCGACGCCGAACAAAGGCGATTTGACGATAGTTTTAAGAAGAAACCGCACCGAAACCACCGAAAAAATAATGAGGGAACTTTATAACAAGTTTCATAATGCCGCACCTAACCTTATAGACCTGAATTTTCAGCAGGTTATGGTAAACCGTCTCGGGTTTTTATCCGGCTCCCATGCGCCTTTAGAAGTCATGCTTTTCGGCAAAAATTCCAATGCGCTCAGAAAATACGGTAAAATTTTAGCAGGCAAATTAAGAAAAACCGGCGATTTTCAATACGTCAATTTTAAATCTCCATCCGCGGGACCGGAAATAACTCTTACGCCGTCCAATTACGCCGCGGTTTACGGCATACCGCCTGCCGTTATAGCGGATAAAGTCAAAAGACTCCTATGGGGACAGAAAGCCGGTTTTTTGCTGTACGGCGAACAGATACTACCCGTACGCGTCTTTCTTAAAAAGAAATCCGCCTCCGTATCGGATTTAAAAAATTGGCCTTTTACTCTTAAAAACGGAACGCATACGAGATTAGATTATATTTCTAAAATACGCGTCAAAAAAGCCGTCCCTTTTATAACCCACCAGAATATGGCTCCGTATGCCTATATCTTCATTCAGCCGGTTAAAGGAGAAGGACTTTCGGCAGGCGCGGCTAAAGCGCGCTCTATTATAGGTTCAATGCATCTTCCGCCGTCGGTTACCGCATCTATCGGAGGCTATTATCATTCGCAGGTAAAGAGCTTCAAGCAGATGGCCGTTATGCTTGCCTTTGCACTGATTCTTATTTTTGTTTTTTTCGGCTTTCAGTTCGCAAGCCAGCGCGCGGCAATCGCATCTATGACGGCTATTGCGCTGTCGGGAGCCGGAGCGCTTGCCGCTCTTTTAATAACGGGCATAGAACTGGACAGCACGGCATTTCTCGGCATTCTTTTAGTTTTTGCTATTTCCACAAATAACGCGATTCTTATATTCGCAAGGTCGAGACAGATCAGCGGCGCGGTTAACTCGTCTCCAAGCCCGTCGTCTGTTTTTCTTGCCGCCAGAGAACGCCTCCGCCCTATACTTATGACTATGCTTGCGGATGTTTTCGGTTTCCTGCCGCTGGCTATAGGCATAGGAAGAGGCACGGACCTCCTTAAGCCCCTTTCCGTTGCGGTTATGGGAGGCTTGTTAATATCCGTTTTTATGTCTCTGTGGCTTGCTCCCGTTATATACGGCGGGCTTTTTATAAAGAAAAAATACGCAAAGTTATAAATTTATCAGCCTTAAACTTAAGGCACGTTATTTTCAGCAGGGGGCGGGAGGTATATTGTTATTGTTTTCAAAGCTGGATTTATCGAGCTTAAAATTTATTTCAATAGTCGTATCTTTCAAACTTTCTTTTAACTTTTCGACGTTAACGATATAAGAATCGGCATAGTAAGGACATTTTTCCCGCATGCACCCATGTGGATGCAGTTCCTTAAAATTGCATGTTATATCTACGTCGTTATCTATTAAAAGAAAATTAAAATCTTCGTAAAGGCTTGCGGAGATTATCTCAAGCGCCTTAAAAAGATAAGCTTTACAGCAGGAAGGCCCGGTTAAATCAAACACGGCTTTGGAAAGAAGAGCCGTAATCTTCATGGTTATTTTTTGTTCTTTATCCTTGCCGCATACAGAACCGGTTAAAATTGAATATATGATACCGCCCGCAGGAACTATGCCGCAAACCCCGCTCAAGCCGCAGTAGCCGCCTACCGCCTGCTTCGAGAGCCTGTAAAACAATTCTTCGATATCGGCTCTGGAAATATGTATATGCCCCCTGTTTTTTAACGAAGCTAAAACCGCCCCCGTTAAAATATAAGCATGATGGCATCCTAACATAGGCACCGTTACGTTTGGGTTATTCAAAATATCGAATGTAATTTCGAAAGGGTTTTTGCCGCCGGTTGATAATATAAAATCTTTTATATAATTGAAGGAAGATAGGTTATGGCAGTCGTCGCAGACGTAATGATACCTATCCGACGAACAAAAGATACTCCCCTTTTCTTTTTTGCCGCAATAAAAACAGGTCAATTCAAAGGCGGACGACAGATATTCAAGGGGATGTCCGCATATTAAGCAATTAGATTTATGTTCCTGTTTCTGTTTTCTTAACTTATACATTTTTCTATTATCTCGTCGAAAGCGGAAACATCGGGATTAACGCCTTCATAGGCAACGGCTCCGGCTTCCTTTAAGGCTGTTATAAAATCTTCGCCGGAAACATAAACGGTATTTGACGGCTCTATGGCCCTGCCTTTTATTATAACGCAAGGTCCGTCGGGGTCGCTTTTATCTTTATACTCGGACGGAATTATAGAAATTTTAACGTTTTTAAAAGTGGAAATGATAAGCCAGACTACGGAAGAATACATTTTGCATCTTCCGTGGGGCGGACACTTTGTGATAATTTTTATTTCGACGGGTTCCATTTTTTTCCTCCATTTAATTAATTATTCAATAATCAAGATTTAATTACGGTTTAAACACGTAAAATACGCCTACAAAAACTAACAGGACCATTAGAACATATTTTAACATTTTTTCGTTTAAATGCCGTGAAATTTTTGGACCTAATATCGAACCTGCTATAACGCCGGCTAAGGTCGCCGACAGGATGGGAACGATTACCAGCACCCCCATTCTTATATAATTCGACACGCTGGTTAAAGACGAAATTAAAACCACCAGAATGCTTATACCTGCCGCTAAAAAAACCGGAAGACCTACGACGTCCGTCAGAAACGGAACAATCAAAAATCCGCCGCCTACTCCAAAAATAGAAGATATCGTCGCTATTGCAAACCCTGTTATAAACAAAACGACCGGCGGGACGGAATAGTCCCTGTCCGCACATCTAAAATCGATTTTCTTAACGGAAAGTTTTACTATCGAAGGATTACCGCGTTTACCGCCTTCCCCTGCCGGGACGGCATCCGCTCCGCCTTCTTTCTTACTCTGCTCAGGTTTTTTCTTTCTCTGTTTTAAAATATTGTAAACCATTAAAGCGACGACTAAAAATGTCAGATACCCGAAGAGATATTTAAACGATTTAAGTTCAAAAAGATAGCTCTTGGAAAACCATGAGCCGAGTAAAGCGCCCAGAATAGCACCTGCGGCTATAATAAAGCCGATATAAAACAGAATGCTTTTTATCTGTTTGACCCTGTCCTGCCTTAAATAAATAGGAAGGGCGATAAGCGGCGAGACGATAATAAGAATCTGGCTCATTACCTTTACCGAATTGGCGGCATGAATATCTAAAACGGTAATAAATCCGAAACTTGCAAGGATTCCTCCGGCGGCTCCTACCGTGGAAAATACGAATCCGGTAAACAACGCCCATATAAAACCGGAAATATAATAAATTAACGCTCCCATAAGCTATTCCTCCGTTTAATGCATTACATTAAAATTACATTTTTATAAATGTAAAATGCGGATAATCCGTAGAATTTGCTTATGGGGAAGCCGACCTGACTCCCGTAATTATTCAGTTAATATACATATAATCGATATAAAATAATTTTTAATTATGCCTTTAATTTGATTTTATTTAGAATTATATCATAATAAATATTAAATTTTAACAAATTAAAGACTTTGTTTACGGGAGAATCTCTGAGGAAGAATATGACAGCCGTTAAGTCTTGAAAAATTACCGCGGCGGCGGAATTTTTTAGAAGGGGGCACCCCCTTCTAATCCTCCATTAGATATTAAATAATGGACCCAAATCCCGATTTAGAAATTTTTATATATGAATTACCTGAATTACTTAATAACGGGTTCTCACAATGACGGAATATTAGAATTTATTAAATATTTTCTAAATCGGGATTTGGGATGGATATTTTCATTGACTTAAAATTAACGGTATTGTATAAAAAATATAAAGGGATTAATTGCTGATTTTAGCGTTCGATTAGAAACGGAATACGCAAAAGATATGATGACGGTAAAAAAGCGGCTTAATTTATGATAATTTAATTCCTGAAATATATTATATTATTATATGTGGGGATTTTAATTATGAATGTCGATTTAAAAGGTAAGAGAGCTTTAATTACGGGCGCAAGTTCAGGACTCGGCGAGGTTATTGCCAGAGAATTTGCAGCCGATGGGGCAAAGATAGGCCTTAACTACCATTCGGAAGCGGAAGCAGCCGGGAAAATTGCCTCAGGGATAAGAAAAAACGGGGGTGCCGTGCTTACTTTGCAGTCCGATGTTTCGGATGCGGGTTCGGTTGAAGCAATGATAAATGCTTTTGTAAAAGAATGGGGCGGAATAGATGTTCTCGTAAATAATGCCGGAATCGACGGGGTTCGCTCTCTTGTGTGGGAATCCGATATACCCGAGTGGGAAAAGGTAGTAAAAATTAACCTATTCGGACCATTTTATTGTTCTAGAGAGGCTTTAAAATATATGGTAACCCAAAAAAGCGGCGTAATATTAAATATTACCTCAGTCCATGAAAATATTCCATGGAGCGGCTATAGCAGTTATACCGCCGCAAAAGCGGGTTTATCTATGTTGACGAAAACTATGGCTCAGGAAGTCGGCTCCTTAGGAATAAGAATAATATCTTTAGCTCCCGGCGCAATTAAAACGCCTATTAATCAAAGCGTCTGGGGTAATCCCGAAACCCTTGGCAATCTTCTTAAAAAAATACCGCTTGGAAGAATGGGAGAATGTGAAGAAGTAGCCCGGGTAGCCGCTTTTTTGGTTTCCGATTACGCTTCTTATGTAACAGGAAGCACAGTATTTGTGGATGGAGCAATGATCGATTATGCTAATTTTACACATGGGGGCTGATTAATTTAATTAATTTTAAAATTTAAGAGGTGCATGAGGATGTCAGAGTCAATTTTTGCTCCGGGATGGCCGGGGATCCCGGGAAGATGGACAGGAGCCAATAAAAGCGGGGTCGGAACCGCCTTTAAAGGAAGCCCCGTCTGGTTTACTATTTCCCACGGCATCTTGAATGAAGTATATTCTCCAAGAATAGACGAGGCCGCCATCCGCGACCTCGGTTTTATTATTACGACAGACGGCGGTTTTTTTTCCGAAGAAAAACGACACGCCGTTCATTCATCGTCGCTTTTTTATGCAGGCGTTCCCGCTTATCATCTCGAAAGTGTCTGCGACAGGGGATATTATCGCTTCGAAAAAGATATTATAACCGATCCCGATAGACCCGTAGTTCTTATAAGAGGAAAGTTTACTCCATTAAAACCCGGAAATTACAGGCTTTATGTAATTACGGGTTCGCATATCGGCAATTACGGCGCAGGCAATACGGCATGGGTTAGCGATTACAAAGGAATTACGGGGCTTTTTGCTTCCCGTCACAACACTTCCCTCTGTCTTATGAGCAATACCGGTTTTAAAGCCTGTTCGGTAGGTTTTGTCGGATTTTCCGACGGCTGGCAGGATTTAATAAAGCACGGTAATCTCAGCGCGCTTTATACAAGAGCGGAAAATGGCAATGTGGCGCTTACCGGCGAAATAGATATTAAAAACAATACTTTTGTTTTAGCGCTTGGATTTGGACGCAATCCCTCGGAAGCCGCACAACAATCGAGGGCATCTCTTAATGAGGGCTTTCAAAGCCTTCTTGATTCTTATAGCGGAACATGGGAAGAGTTCTGGCAGAAGCAAAAACCGGTTTCCTATGCCGAAAAGCACAAACTTTTTTCGATAAGCGCCATGGTTATCCTTATCCACAGTTCTAAATATGTTCCGGGAGCTATTCTTGCAAGCCTTGCCGTACCGTGGGGCTTTTCCAAGGGCGACGGAGATCTTGGCGGTTATCACCTGATTTGGCCGCGTGATATGGTACAGTCCGCAGGCGGTCTTATCGCCGCAGGCATTAAAACGGAAGTGATGGATTTTCTCGTTTATCTTGAATCGACTCAGGAATTGGACGGGCATTGGCCGCAAAATATGTGGATTGACGGTTTTCCGTATTGGAGCGGCATCCAGATGGATGAAACAGCCTTGCCCATTCTGCTTTTTGACCTTGCCCGCAGGGAAACGGCGCTTTTAGAGAGCGATATTTACCGTTTTTGGCCCATGATAAAAAAAGCCCTCGGTTATATCGTTAAAAATGGGCCCGTCACCCAACAGGACCGCTGGGAAGAAAACGGAGGATATACCCCTTTTACTCTTGCAGCCGAAATTGCCGCTCTTATAACCGGCGCCGAAATTGCCGAATTAGCAGGCGAAGAAGGTGCCGCTCCTTATCTGCGTGAAACCGCAGACGCATGGTATTCATGCATTGACCGCTGGCTTTATGTGAAAGGCGGGGAATTTGCAGACAAAACAGGGGTTGAAGGTTATTATGTCAGGGTTACTCCTCCTGATTTTGAAGAAGGCGACGATACTATTCGCATTAAAAACCGTCCTCCCGCTTCCTGTTATCCTCACGTTGCCTCCGTGGTATGCACCGATGCCTTAGCTTTGGTTCGTTTTGGGTTAAGAAATGCAGACGACTCGCGAATACTTAACACATTAAAGGTTATAGACGCTTTGCTTAAAGTGGAAACTCCTTCGGGACCCTGCTGGCATAGGTACAACGGGGACGGCTACGGCGAACACGAAGACGGAAGCCCATTTGACGGTACCGGCAGAGGCCGGCTATGGCCTTTGCTTACCGGCGAACGCGCCCACTATGCAATAGCCGCCGGAAATTTCAAAGAGGCGGAGCGTTTGCTCAAAACTATGGAAGGTCTGGCAGACGGCATCGGACTTTTGCCCGAACAGGTATGGGACAGCCCCGACATACCTAAGCGGGGGCTTTTTTTCGGCCGTCCGACGGGGTCGGCGATGCCTTTGGTATGGGCTCATGCAGAATATTTAAAACTTGTTCGTTCGCTCACGGAAGAAAGGGTGTTCGATATGCCTCCCCAAACGGTTTTTCGTTACCTTAAAAACGGCGCAACATCCAATATTATGCAATGGCGCTTTAATCATAAACTGCATAACATACCGCAGGGTAAAATATTGCGTATCGAAACTCTCTCCCCCGCTTTGGTTCGCTGGAGCGATGACGGCTGGCATACGGTTAAAGATACGCAAACGCAAGACTCAGGTTTTGGTGTTTATTATACCGATTTACCATCTTCTAATATTCCTGAGGACGGTGAAATAGCTTTTACATTTTATTGGATAAATGCTAACCGTTGGGAAGGAAATGATTTCCATATACGAATAAAAACTTAATTTTTAAATATATTATAAGGGTCGTGTTCAAAATGGTAAATTTTGGCAACTTCTATTTTGAGCCATGGAGCCCATTTGCTAAGTATAAAAAGAGCAATAAAGACGCCGGCGAACGGACCTATCCAATATACCCACCACCCGCTCCACATTCCAGATACCAAAGACGGCCCCAGACTGCGTGCGGGATTAGTACTTGTTCCAGAAATAGGCGCTTCAAAATAAACCATGACGGCATATAAAAATGGAAAAAGAGCCGGGGTATAAGGTCTTAATTTTTTATGCCCCAGAAAGAAAAAAAGACCCGCAATTAAAAAGAGTGTGGTTATAGATTCTCCGATAACTGCGGCAAGAACACCTGCTTTTCCGGGAAAAGTAGCTCCGTAGAATATCCCCTTTCCTAATTTTCCCCATGCGAGAAGAGCGGCGGCACCGGCAATGCCGCCAAGAATCTGAGATATGACATAGCCTAAAGCTATATAAGTTTTTATTTTTCCTTTTAACCAAAATGAGAGTGTTACTGCCGGATTAATATGGGCGCCGCTCCATTTGCCGACAGGCGAAAATGTAATTAACATTCCCGTGCTTCCGAACAAAAAGCCGGTAATAATACGCCTTAATCCGGCGTTTGGAATCATTGCCGGTATAGGGCTTCCTTTGGCAAAATCAAGAATAACAAAAGAAACGCCTATACTTATAAGCAGCGCCGTTCCTATAAATTCAGAAAGATATAATCTCCATATTTTCATTGGTTAAGCTTTAATTGCAAACAAAATTAAGATGTTCTAATTAAAATTATAACAATCTTTGTTAATTTATTAAAACCATTTTATCCGGACCCTAATCCCGATTTAGAAATTATTTAAAGAAATTCCAAGAACCCGCCATTGCGAGCGCAGCGAAGCAATCTAAAACAAGATTGCTTCGCTGCGCTCGCAATGACATTATTAAGTGATTCAGGCAATTCATATATAAAAATTTCTAAATCGGGATTAGGGTCCGGATAACATATTATATGATATATGATATATAATTATTAATAATTATAAGATTTATTTAATATTGCCTGAATTTATTTGCCCGATTTCCCATTTTTTCCAAATAAGGTATAATATCGGCAACAAAAGCAGGTTAAGTATCGTAGCCGTGATCATCCCGCCGACCATAGGCGACGCTATGAATTTTGTCATTCTTGCTCCAGTGCCGTAGGCGAACATTGCCGGAAGAAGTCCGATAATGATGGACATTGCCGTCATAACGATAGGGCGGAGCCTTATTATCGAGCCTTTAATTACTATCTGCTCTATGTCGGCGCCGGCTTCGTAATAATTATGGAACGTAAGTTCCAGTACGGAAATCATAACCACCCCTATTTCCGTCGATACCCCCATTGCGGCGATGATGCCTACCCAAACGGCGATGGACACCGTTATATGCATAAGATAGAGATACCAGAATGCCCCGAGTAACGCAAACGGTATTGAAAAAAGCGCCATAAGCGATAACGGGATAGATTTAAAGTTAAAATATATCAGAAGAAAGATAATAAATATAGTTATGGGAATTATAACCATAAGCTTGCTATTTGCCCTCTTGAGCGATTTGTATTCGCCGCTTATGGAATATGTGTAGCCTTTAGGAAACTTAACATACTTATTAATCATATTTTTGGCGTTTTTAGCCCATAATACCATATTTGGGGTATTCAATGTTATATCAACCGTGTCGTCGGGCGTTCCGCCCTGTGAAGATACGAAGGACGGACCCAGTTCGTATTTTATGTCGGCAATTTCATTAAGCGGTATAAATCCGCTATCGGTTTTTACCAGTATGTTTCCAAGAGATTTTAAATTATTTCTATAAGCATAAGGGTATCTGACCGAAAGCGGATAACGGGCTAATCCGTCGTAAATAGTGCTTATCGTTTTACCGCCGGCAGAGGAAGCTACCGCCTCATTTACACTTTTAAGCGTAATACCGTAAAAACCCATAGCCCTCGGCTTTGGCTTAATCACTATGTAAGGTCTGTTATAAACCCTTTCGGCATATGCGCTTAAAGTTCCTTTTACCATTGAAACGGCTCCCGCTGTTTTTTCCGCCAATTTTTGCAAGATTTTTACATTGGAACCGTATATCTTTATTCCTATCGGCGTCCTTAAACCGGCGGACGTCATTTCTATCCTGTTTTTAATGGGCATCGTCCATACGTTTTCGAGGCCGGGTATATTTAACGCTTTATTCATTTTGTTTATAAGTTTTCCGACCGTCATTCCCTCCGGCCAGTATTTCCTTCTTTTTAAAACTATCGTCGTTTCAGTCATATTTAAAGACGCCGGGTCGAAAGCCGTATTTGCCCTTCCCGCTTTTCCGGTTACCATTTTTACTTCAGGAAATTTTTTAATGAGCCTGTCTTCTATCTGTAAAAGCTGCGCCGCATCCGTATAGGAATAACCCGGAGTCGAGGAAGGCATATATAAAAGCGTTCCTTCGTTTAGGGGCGGCATAAACTGCGAACCGAGCCGGCTGTATGCAAAGTATCCGCTTGCCAAAACAACAGAAAGCAGGATTAAAAATACGGCTTTATGTTTCATAATGAATTTTAAAATAGGTGAGTATAAGAAAACTAAAAACCTGTTTAAGGGATTTTTATCTAATGGCATTATCCTGCCTTTAATTAAATAAACCATAAGAATAGGCACAAATATAACCGAAATGACGGCGGCAAAAAGCATGGAAAATGTTTTAGTATAAGCCAACGGTCTAAACAATGCGCCTACTTCGCCGGTTAAAAAGAAAATCGGCAAAAATCCGACCGCTATAATAATAAGCGAATAAAAAAGCGGACGCCCCATCTCTTTTGCGGAATCTACGATAACGAGTTTTCTCGCTTTGTTTTTATCCTCCATATCTCCGTAAGGAGAAATTTCGGGAGTGTTTTCTAAAATTTCAAGATGGGAATGAGAGTTTTCAATCATAACTATAGCGGAATCCGTCATTGCGCCTATCGCAAGGGCTATACCGGATAAAGACATTATATTTGCGCTTATATGAAGCATATACATTAGCAAAAATGCCCCCAGAATAGCAAAGGGAATCATAATAACGATAACTAAAGACGACCTTAAATGGAACAAGAAAAGCATTATAACGAATATGACTATTAAAACTATCATTATAAGCGTAGTTTTGAGCGTTGAGACGGAACGGCGAATCAACGTACTCTGGTCGTATGTGGTGATAATCTTAGCCCCCTTCGGAAGGGAATTTTTAATCTTTTTAAGTTTATTTTTTACGGCGGCTATTACTTTAAGCGTGTCCGCGCCCTGGTCTTTTATTATTACCCCGCCTATCATCTGCCCATTGCCGTTTAAATCGGAAATAGAACGGCTTGAAGCAGGCACTAATTGAACCGTTCCTATGTTTTTTATTAGAATAGGCGTGTGCTTGGACGTTGAACCGACGACGATGTTTCTTATCTGTTTCGGATTATGAAGATAACCTCTTACATAGATTAAATGGCTGACTCCCGACGAAGAGTTTATGACCCTTGCTCCCGTGTCGGAGTTTGAAGATTTTAAACTGCTTATTACTTGGGATAACGATAAATCGTAATACTGAAGAGCTCTTGGATTAACGGTAACCTGATATTCCTTATTCCAGCCGCCGTAGGTTGCAACCTGAGCAACTCCCGGAACTGTTTCCAAAGCATATCTGAGAAAATACTCCTGATAAGAATATAAATCGGCTAAACTTTGGTTATGCGTTTTATCTATTATTGCATATTGATAAACCCAACCCACGCCGTTTGCATAAGGACTTAAAACAGGCGAAACTCCTGAAGGAAGCAGTTTTTTTGCCTGAGAAAGATAAGTCAGTATCTGCGCCCTAGCCCATCCTAACGATGTCCCTCTTTTAAATACGACAGTAACAAAAGATGTGCCGTACATAGAGTTTCCCCTAACCTCTTTAACTCTTGGAGCGGAAATAAGCGAGGATTCTATGGGATAGGTCACCTGAAGCTGGACTATGTTCGGCGGCTGTCCCGGCCACGCCGTTTTGATGATAACCTCGGAAGGCGCTATATCGGGAAGCGCGTTAAGCCTTATATTGTAAACCGCATATACCCCGCCAAGCCCCAGAAACAGCATAAAAACAAAAACAAGAAACTTGTTATTTATACAGTAATCAATTATTTTATTTATCATAAATACTCTCCATATTTAATCTTAAATTAGGAATTAATTCTTCGTCTTTTTTCACATCCCGGGCATTCCCGCCATAGAGCCCGTAGTCTGCGACAGATTGGAGTCGCTCGACATAAGAAACGTTCCCGATACTACGATTCTCTCGCCGTCTTTTAAGCCTGATATTACCGGATAGTAATCACCGTACCTTGTTCCTATAACGACATATTTAGGTATAAAATATCCTTTTCCTTTATAAACGAAAACCAGCGGTTTTGCCCCGGTAATAAGAACGGCGGATGTAGGAACCGCAACGGTCTTTTCGCTTTTAACCGCAATTTCGGCATTCCCGTACATACCCGGCTTTATCTCGCCGTTCGGGTTGTCAAAAACGAGCCTGACCTCGTCAACTCTTTTTTTGCCGGCAAGATAAGGGTAGATAAACGACGTCCTGCCGTAAAATATCCGCCCGGGATAAGCGTTAAACGTTACCTTTACCGTTGCCCCCGTCTTTATGAAAGACATATCCTTTTCATAGACCCATATATTCATCCATACGCGGTTTAGACCTGCCAGCTTAAAAAGCGGCTGACCTGCATTAAAGTAGCTTCCCGAAAAGATATATTTTTTTAAAAAAACGCCGCTTATCGGCGAATAAACCGTAGTATTTGTTAAAATAGGCATCCCTGTTTTCAGTCCGTTTATCTGGCTGTTTGTCACGCCAAACTGCTTAAGCCTGTATATCGAAGAGTTTAAAAATCCTTTGGCCTCTTTTTTTCCGAAATTAAAACCCGATTTTTTTAATTTTTTATAATTTTCATAGGCAAGTATAAAATTGTTTTCACTGTTGACTAATTGCGGACTGTAAACCGTTAAAAGAGGCTCTCCCTTAACAACGCTCATGCCCGGTTTATTTATAAAGAGTTCTTTGACGTAACCGCCGTATTTCAATGTTACGATTTTTTCGAGCGGCACACTGTAAGTAGTCTCGCCTATGGTTTTAATTTTTCTTGTCAAATTCATCAATTTTACTCTTCCTATTTTTATGCCGTAAAGCTGTCTTTGTGCAGTATTAACCATTATTCCACCTTTAGCCATCTTCATTTTGGGCTTTGAGCCGATTTGCGCGGGATTGCCTGCATTTTTATTTCTTACGATTAAAAATGTTACAAAGCCGCCAAAAAGAAAAGCCGCCAAAAAAATTAAAATATTTTTAGTTTTCATTTCTTTTAAAATCTCCGTATTTTTATTTAATTTATTTTTTTTAAATCCCGCCTGCGATTAAATCAAGGCGCGATTTATCTGCAAAATATTTTGACTTGTAAATATCTTTTTCAAACTCCGAATTGGCCAATTTCCTAAAACTGTCAAGAAGCGAAAAACCGGTTGTTTTTTTAACCTTAAAAGATGATAATTCGGACTTAAAAAGAAGTTTCGCTTCAGGAACATATAAATTCTTATAAAGTTTATAATTATTGTAATCTTCTTTCATATTTTTTAAATCTTCCCTGATATTTTTGATTATTTTTAATTTTTCCCAGCTGATATTATAAACAGATGAAAGTTTGTCTTTTTTTGCCTTATTTATTAAGGGCGCTTGATAACTATTAAAATATATGGGGAGCGATAACCCGACTGATGCCGATAAAACAGGAACCATAGAATATCTGTCGCCATAACCCGCTTTTAGATAAAAATCCGGCAAATAACTTTCTTTCGCAAAATCAAGTTCTTCATTTGCTCTTTTATGCAGGTATTTTACCGATTTTAAATCAGGATTAAATTCAAATGCCTCTTTAAGTATTATTTTATATTCCAACCTTGTTTGATTAATTCTCTTTATATCCGGTAATACTGCCGTTTTAGATTTAATCAAAGATTTCTTTAAACCGGTAAGCTCGCTTAATAAATTAATTAATTTTGATTTCGCTTTAGCCAAAGAAAATAGCGATGCCTTTAAAGAAGAATCCTCCAGCATTGTCCTTATATATGAAGGAGCTGAAGTTTCCCCGACGCCGTATTTTTGCGAAGCATAATTAATAATAATCTTTAAAAGCATTCTGTCGTATTTTATTATGCCGATTTGCTCCTCTATTAGAGCCAGATTATAATACTCCGCTTTAACTAAATACGCCGTATTAACCTTCAAAGCCCGTGTTTTTTCTTTAAGCGACATATAAGAATATTTATTGATTTGACTTTTTGTTTCAAGTTTAGAAGGGAACGGTATCTTCTGGCTTATGTTTAAACCGATATCGCTCATAGAATTAACTCCTATCCCGGGATTGTTAAATCCGTTTGCATCGGTTATTCCGATGCCTATCACCGGCTCAGGAAGCGCTTTGGCAATTATAATTTCTTCTTTTTGCCCTTCGGTTTTAAGCGCTGATGAGGTTATATCTGGATTTTTCAAAGAATTTTTTACAAGCATTTTTAAAGATAGCGTTCCTGCCGCATAAGAACAACCGCTATAAAAAATTAAACTTGTTAAAATTAAAAAGAAAGAAAATAGTTTTAATTTATATTTATTAATATTCATATTATTCTCCATAATTATTATAAAATCTTTTCTTATTTTAAGGATTCGAGATATTTTGCCAGTATGCCGATATTCTTTGAAGACATATTTTTAAAAGAAGGCATAACAGCCCTATATTTGACCCCGTTTAAAGTTACGACGCTGTTTCTCTTAAAATGCGCAGATGGGTCGGCTATCTGAGTCGCAATCCATGAGAAACTTCTTATCTTCCCTATATGCGATAGATTGGGCGCATCATTACCGCCGACGCCTAAACTGTTTATTGTATGGCACATAAAACAGCCTTCATAATGGAACAAAGCCTGTCCTGTTTTTACGCCTTTATACTGAGGAAACATTTTGTGTCCCATATTATTCACCATATTGCCTGTCATATTATTGCCCATACCCATCATTCCATGCATTCCGCCGCTGCTACCCATCATTCTCATACCGTTACGATAACTATTTCCGACAAGCAGATAAATTCCCGTAATAACTAACAGCGTTAATAATATCAAAATAATTATCGCTTTTTTATTATATAGATATTTTGTATTCATAAGGAATCTCCTTTTTTTAAATTTAATTATGTTAAAATTTTACCTCTTATTTCGTCAATATCAACGTATCATATGAACATAATTATTTATAATATTTATAATAAATATATAAACAATATCCGAACATATAACTTAAGTCCAAATCCTAAACTATAGGCACAGAAAAATAATATAATTTTACACAATTAAGGCATATCGAGGTAATTAATTAATTTTATGCAAATTATGTATTTTTACCGCGCGCAAGATGCTAAGATTGGCTGTTTAATCTAACTAAATAAGGTAAGGCTGTTTTGAGGGGGATGCGGTATATCGTAAGAAAAATGTTTGACGTAGGATTTTACTTTGGAAGAGATTGTTTTAATAATACCGCCGTAATAAAACATTGCCGGACGATAGGCGGCAGGTAAATTCTGACATTCCACGCAGGTTACGCAGGACTGTAAATTCAACTTATTAGAATGTTGTCCTGCGGTTTTTAAAAAAGATGGAAGCGGTTTCCCCGCCGCCTGTCCCGCCTGCCTCATATTCATAGATATTCCCGCCTTCATCGGGGACATAATCATCGGAACGTTAAGTATATAACTTATATCCGTAGCCGCGATTAGATAAAAAACGGCAACGGCGGCAAGGGGAAGAAACAGGAAAATCTTATATTTTTTATTCAAAAAAGACTTCTCTTTTTTCATAAATATATCATATCATTTTATATTGCATAATTGCAAACATAACTTTAATCCCAAATCCCTATTTAGAAACTATTTAAGAAATTCCAATATCCAGTCATTGCGAGCGCAGCGAAGCAATGACATTATATAAAAATCCTAAATCGGGATTTGGGTTAATTAAAATTATAAATATACGGTATCTTCTCTAAATCCGGTTTTTAAAAACAGCAGGATATAATCCCTTAAATGACGGGTAATTAAAAAGCTGTGCTTCACGTGGTTATGCCCGTTTTCCCCAAGCTGTTTAGCATATTCGGGATTTTGCAGTATCTGCTTTGCGTATAAAGCGGTTCCTTCTATCGTTCTGGATAAAAGTCCGGAATATTTGTGGGTAATTTGAAGCGGTATGCCTCCGACCGCCGATGCTATCACGGGTTTAGATTTCCATAAGCCTTCGGAAACGGTAAGACCGAAGCCTTCCTTTATGGATTTTTGCAATATTACGGTTGACGCCCTCTGGAGCGCGTTTATTTCGATATTGCTAACGGGCGGAAGATTTAAAACGAATATATCTTTATCCTCTCCCGCCTTCTCTATAACTTCGTTATAAACTTCGGTCGCTTCGGGATCGTCCGCCGCCGCTCCGCCTGCAAGAATAAGCTGGCAATCGACGTATTTTTTAACGAGCCTGTAAACGTCGATGACCCCTAACGGGTCTTTTAACCTGTCGAATCTTGAAATCTGGGTAATAATATTTCTTTCGGGGTCTATGCGAAATCTTTCGAGTACTTCGTTTATAGTTTCTGCCGGCAAATCTTTATTTTTATCGGAAAGAGGGTCTATCGACGGTGAAATTAATATCTGGGGTATTTTAAGTTTTTTTGCAAATAGGGGAGAGGAAAAAACTGAATAATCGTATTTTTCGATGAATTTTTTTAAAAAATTAAACGTATCCGTATTAGCCGAGCTTAAATCTATATGGCACCTCCAGATAAATTTTTTTTTATTAAAGCCCTTCCTATCCTTAACTTTTATTAATCCTATCGGCTGGGGGTCGTGTATAAATATAATATCGCCTAGCAGATTAATTTCTTTCAAATTTTCGTCCGTAACATCGAGAAAGTGTCCGAAATCGCTTTCCGATATATTCTCCTCAACGCCGTGAAGGGAATTATGAATTTTTTTTGTTATTTCAAAAAATTTTTCTCCGCCTTTTATAAAATCCCATCTGGCATCGACGCCGACTTCTTTTAAGAGAGGCACCATTCCGGAAAGAATTTCGGCAACACCGCCGCCGACCGGAGTAGAATTTATATTTTGAATAATTTTTCCGTTTAGATAAGAACCTAATTTCTCAATTTCTTCTATCGTTTCTTCGCCTACAATATCTGCGTAATCCTTTATAGACCTCATTTGATTCCTTTTCCATTATTATTATGATTATTTAATTTTAAATTATAATTATAATTATTCAGATATTTTTAAAAATATTTTTTCGTATAATTTATAATTTGTTCTTTTAATTTATCCATAGTAACGGAATAAGGGTCGAGGTTCGCAATTTTACCGGCTAAATCTGGAAGCTGAAGTTCGTCCTTAATCCATGCCGAAAAATCGTCGAATCCTGAGCTTAACCTGAAATGGGATTCGAAAAAATGATAATATACCGAAAAAATAGTGATATTTTTTAAAATATCGTGAAACTCCCTGAGAGTATATGCCTCTTTTCCTGTGGACATTACAAAAGTAACCGCTTTCATGAAATTAAATCTTTCATTCATTTCAACATGTCTGGTCTTTGAATCTTTTGATATAAAAACCGTTAATTTTCTTATCAACTCTTGTTTATAATCATCCATAGTATTATAAGCGAACATATCTATACTCGATATCTCTTCTCCTAATAATCTTTCTCCAAGCGTATTGATAACCCAGTGGGCGAAATCGTTCGGAGCATCCGGAACTACATAATGGTGCTGTATCAGATAATGATGCGTATGGTAATAAATAATAGGGTCGTTTGCCTTTTTTATGCCTTCTAAAAGTTCCTTCAAATTTAAGGCATAAATCCCGGTAAGCTGAGGCAAAGTAAGTCGCGTATAAAATTTAAACGGATATTTTGCCCTCGATTCCATTTTTCTTCCCCCTTTTCATTTTTAATACAAAAGACAATATTAAATCCCTTACCGGGTCATCATAAATTTGCGGAGTGTAAACTTCAACGGCGACAAAATAGCTGGTCAGAGAAACATCCACGACTCTGATAACCGGCCGTGGATTTTTTTCTATTAAACCGCCTATAATTTTAGAATCGTTTTCCAAAATATTCTTATCATCTCCGGCTAATGTTAAGTAGTCATAAAGTTCCTTTTTAAAGCTTTCTAAATCCGTTTCTTTGTCAAGCTCGAACCTCACCCTTACCGATCTTTTTTTCGTATTGTCGTAATTCGTTATTAAAGCCTGCATTAAAATATTATTGGGCGCCCTCATCGTAAAACCGTTGTCTTCGATAATAGTCGTAAAAAGCATATTTATATCTTTTATTGTCCCCGTATATCCGGGCTTAGCGGTTTCATGCTGGTATGTGGACATTAATAAACCGTACTGCCATGTAACTATAGTTATTCTATCGCCTATTTTAAAAGTTTTCCCGAATAATATTATAAAACCGGCAAGCAGGTTGGATAAAAACGACTGAGCGGCAATTCCGAGTATTACGCCTAAAAAAGTAGCGCCGAGAAGAATATTGGATATATCTATGCCTAATGTGGTAAAAATAAACAGAACAAGAATAAAATACCCTATAAAACTTAATAAAAATCTCAAAAATCCCGCTTTATCTTCGGAAATATATCCGCTCAATATTTTAGACGAGCTTTTCTGAATTATTTTTATCGCCAAAATCCCGAAGACGGCGATAAATATTGCTTCGATAATGGAAAAATAACCTTTAGGGAAGGTGTTTTTGGAAAAATATTTCGAGTAAAAATGTATAACGTAAAATAATACAAAAAACAAAAAACCCAGAAGGACTATGGGTATTATAATATTAATCAGTCTTTTTAAGGGGGCGGCAGGAGCAGTCTTTTTATCCCTAAATTCGTCTTCCGGTTTTTTGCCGCTATTGTTGCCCATATTTTATTTAAACCTTTTTAATATTAAGATACGGAAACAATAAATTACAAAATAGATTATATTAAATAAAATAAAGAGCGGCAAGAAAGTTATACGCCCAGTCGTAAATATCGTTTTCCATAATTATATTTTGCATCTTTGTAATTCTCGTTTCTTTTTCTTCTTTATCCATCATAAGAGCTTCGTATATTTTTTCGGCAAAGCATTCGGTATTGAATGGGTTAACTAAAAAAGAATCGTACAGCTCTTTAGACGACCCTGCAAATTTAGACAGTATAAGCATGCCTTTATAATCGGTATCGGACATAATATATTCTTTAGAAACAAGATTCATCCCGTCGTGCAAAGGAGAAACTATCATAATATCGCAAAGCCTGTAATATGCCAAATAAACTTTTAATTCAAGCTGTTTAAAATAACCTGCTACCGGATGCCATTCCGATGTTCCGTATTTCCAGTTAATATCGCTGATAAGCTCTATAATTTCCTCGTTTAATTTCTTATAAGCATTAATATGCACTCTTGAAGGAACGCCGAACTGGACAAAAACAAATTTGCCTATAAGCTCCTGATGGTTTTCAAGCATAGTATCGACAGCCTTGAGCTTTTCTACGATTCCTTTGGTATAGTCGAGCCTATCAGTAGATACTGCTAAATATTCATACGACTGCCCGGTGATTTCGTCGTTCTTTTTGATTTTATCTATAATTTTATCGGTTTCTCTCGACTTCGCAAAATGATGCAGATAGTCGGCATCGACTGAAATCGGGAAAGGCTTAACCCATGTTTTATGCCCATTGTATGTGACCGAATAATCAGACCAGTTTACTTGAGCTTCAAGCTCCCATTCACACGTTCTTAAAAAATTCTGGCAGTGGTAAATTATTTGAAATCCTATCAGGTCGTTTGCCAGCAAACCTTCAAGGAGTTCATGCTTTTCGGGGCATATAGAAAATATTTCGGGGTTAGGCCACGGAATATGCCAGAATATCGAAATTTTAATATTTTCGTCATATTCTTTTATGTATTTTGCACATCTCGCAAGATGATAGTCCTGAAGCCATATAACATTTTCCGGCGACGACGTAAAATTCACGGTCTCGTCCGAATCGGATACATCTGAAATATTGTTTAAATCATTAAATTTGCAACAATTTTTTGATTCCTCGATTTCTTCTATTATAGAATCCGCAAATTTTTTATTAACGTCGTCGTAAGTTAAAAATTGGGCGGAATTAAAAACAGGCTTAACGTAAACAATGTGGCATAGCGGCCATAAAACGGAATTTGCGTAGCCGTAATAATAATCGTTTATATCTTTTTTGTTAAGAAAAATTCTTTTAAGGGTATAGGACTCTTCGCCTTCGGAAAGTTTTATCCTGCCTTTTTGGTCGGATACCGTTTTATCGGCATTTCCGCCACCGTAAACAACCCATGTCCCGCTAAGATTTTTCATAATCGGTTCAAGGGCAATAGTAAGACCGCCGACAGATTTTACCGCTTTGATTGTTTTTCCGAAATATTCGTGGGATACGGGTTCTCTATTGGAGGCGACTATTAAATTAATATTGCCTAATTTTTCTTTAATTAAATCATTAAATCTTTTTTTTTCCATAATTATTGAATTTGTTAAGGATTTAATTAAAATATAATATTATAGCTATATTTTCATTATATTTTACTATATTTTTATCATTTTTACAATATTCCATTATTTTTTATATTATATTATAATAATAAATTATGTTTTATAACGGAATTAAAGAATTTAACGAAATAAAAACAAATATAATTTCAGGTTTCGCCGAAGTAGCTTATAAGCCGGATTTTATATTTTTTTGCGTTGACTTCGACGGAACATTAGTAAATATATGCAAAAACCCTTTGGATGCTTACGCTCCCGAACAGCTTAAATTTTTTTTAAAAACCGCAGGTAAAATAAAAAATGTAATCTTATGCGTAATTACGGGGCGGGAACTGTACGATATACAAAACAGGGTCGGCATCTGCAAAAACATTATTTATTCCGGCAACCACGGTTTTGAGATAAAAAGTTATTACGATAGCCTTAAAATTGATTTCCTTGTAAAAAACGCCGAAAAATATATTCCGCTGATACAAAAAACATTAAACAAAATAAATAAATTTCAAAAAACTGAATTGCAAAATTTAATCGTAGAAGACAAAAAATTCTCTATAAGCATGCATTACAGGTTATTAAATTCCGGCGAAACTAAAATTTTAAAAGCATATATAAAAAATTTGCTTTCTAAAAATCCTTTATTTGATGAATATTTACATATAACAAAGGGGAAAAAGATTATGGAAATAAGGCCTAATATCGACTGGAACAAAGGGCGCGCCTGTGATTATATCGTAAATGAATTCTCGAAACCGGCATTAAAAAAAGAATTAAATATTTTAAGAGTAAATATCGGGGACGATATTACGGACGAAACTATGTTTGTGCCGGACTATAAAATAAAAACCGCCTCGGACGGCACAAATATAAAAGTAAAAACAATAAACTGCGTAATCGGAAAGAAAAAATCCCTCGCGGAGATTTACCTTGACGGATATAAATACACGCCGGTTTTCATAGAAAATATCTTATCCGCTTTTAAAGAAACTTAACCCGCCCTATCCCCGTCAATATTTTTTCTTTTTCTTGATTATTGGCTCGAAGATTTAAAATCTAAACCTTACGCCTGCTTCTGGACCGTCAAACTCTAAACTGCCGTTTACGCCGTTAGTATCTACATGGACTTTATCGTACACGTAATCCGCAAAAATAGACAGCGGACCGACGGTTTTATAATTCACTCCAACATTTGCATGGTAATAATAACCGTCGGCCCCGACGGTAAATCCCTGAAATTTTCCAATAAAAGAAAAATCGTTTAAAGGCGATATTTTTATTCTTCCGCCTATTAAGGGTATGGGCAAATTTACGTTTTTTGACTCCGATAACCCTAAAGAAGCCGAATCTAATTCCGTTTTAGCCGTGATGACGTCCACGCCCACGCCAAGCCCGATGGAAGCGTATCTGTTAATCTCGAAATTATGGTCGTAAAACATTTTGTAGCTGTAAAGGTCTAATTTTGAATTAACCTCGGCGTTTATATTATATTCCTGGCCGTTGAAATAGACATTTTGAGATAATACCTTGGAGCCGCTATATTCATAAGGAACATATGTAAAAGAAATCCTATTGTCGTATAAAATATAAATAGCCGCTTTCAGCATAGGTTCGGTTTTGGTTGTTTGAAGCCCTAAATCCGAAGGGGTTATATTAGTAGGTCCGTTTCCTCCGACATTCCCCCCGGCTGCAACATGCCCCGTAAGATTCTGAAAATATGCCCCGCCTTTCACCTCGAACCCAAGTATGCCGGACGCATAAACTTTAGAAACGCCGGAAAAAACAAAGTAACATGCGCAAACAATAATAAATAATAATATTGCCAATCTAAGAGGTCTCTTTGACGTAAAAGCGTCATTGCGAGCTAAGCGAAGCAATCTCTTTCTTTTAAAATTTTTTAAATTTTCGGTCATTTTAACTTTCCTCCCACTTTATCATTTTTCAAACTTACTTCTTATATCTTGCATCTGCAAATATTATCCGAAATCAAATTAAAATATTAAAATAAACCATAATGAGATTTATAATGAAATGAAATTAATTAAAATTCGTTAATTATGCTTAATATTAATTGCTTAAATATTTATTATATACTTATTTTTTAATAATACCACAAAATTATAATTTTTTATATAAAATTACTTTACCCCAAATCCCGATTTAGAAATTTAATACCTCTATAACTTAACCGATTTTTTATTTTTTTTAAAAAATCGGTTATTTTTCTATGCGGTATTATAAAAATACTTTTATTTTGACTTCAAAAAAATAATTTCTGTAAAATATATTGGAAAATTATATTTTAAGACTGTTTTCAGGCGCAATCCTCCTGTATAGTCGTTAAATTTTCCAAAAATAAGTTCATACGCATAATATTTTCTGCCTTAATCCCAAAAGCAGCTTAAATCTATCCATATCCGTTTTTATTTTTAGAATAATATTGCCGGAATGTTTTATTATTTTTCCGGCTATATTAAAGAAAGACCATCTGAAAGTTTTTATTGTGTTATTTGAAAAAAACGGATTTAAAGATTTAAACCCTATAAAGAGATTATAGGATAGAATGCCTATTGCAAAATATGCCTCGTTTGCAGCAAACGTCCCGCATGGCATACTTTCCATGGAAAAACCGCATTTAATCTCTTTATTGAAGTTCTCTGCCTGTCCTCTTTTATTGTGCCAGTTTAATATTTCCAATGGTTTTCCCTCGAGATTTGTAGCTACCGCATGATAAAAATATTGCCCTTCAAATAAATCGGGTTGTTTCCTGTATTCCCTTTTTATGATAAGCCTAAATGCTTTATCTGTTTTATTGGTACAGTGTATGGCTTCTGATATTTCAAAGTCTAATCCTTGGGGCTTTATCCATTCCTCGATTGATTTAATAGCCTTTTTAACGGAAGAATCGAGATCCGCGGTTATTGCCCATTTAACGTTATCTTCTTCAAGTAAATTTATTAAAGAGGATTGATAAGATGCGCTGTCCGCCCTAAAGTATTTTATTGTTTTGCCGTAAGGCATATTATTTTTGCACTTTTTATAGAAATCTACATGATTATAGGCGGGAGAGATATTACCCTCCCTGAACTCATTATGCAGGCATATGCCGTTTTCAAATAAAAAACCGAGCATCGGCATATACCCCTTATTATTTTTATAAGTGTACATACATTCTCTTTTCTCTGCCGTAATTTCGGTTGCATCTATATCCAAGGTATATTCGGCTATATCTTCCTTTTCAATTATTTTTTTTATTACCGAAGAATTTATAGAATTTAATTCTTCTATATCTGTTCTTCTTAGCCAGTCTCCAACAGTATCGGGCTCCGGAATAATTTTAATGCCGGTAATGCCTAACAGTTCTTTTTCGTTTTTAAGTTCTCTTAAATCGTCTAAGCATCCTCCTCCCGCAGTTAATAGGAGGACTAAAGAATTTACAAATACCGAAGGCTTAAATCCTCTGTTGCTTTTAGGGGAGGCAAGATATTTATCAGACAGTTCCGTTAAGCCGATAGATTGGTTATATTCTGCAAAAATAGATAATCCCGCCTTTGAAGTTAATTTATCTTTCGTCATTTCTAACTTGAAAGGAAATAGAGTTTGTTGTATCATTATTAATAACCCCCTTATTTTTTTCTATAGTTTGTGAAACCTTTTTGGTTGGAGATTTCAGTGATTATTATATCACGTAAACATAGAAAAATTAAGGGGGTTTTGTCATATTTATAGTTATTTTTTTTGTTCTAAATCGGGATTTGGGCTTTACCCTAATCCCGATTTAGGAATTTATTTTCTGGCATTTCCATCCGTATCAAAGACATGCTTCGATAAACACGGATGGAAATATCGCTTTCGCGGGAATCCAGCGTTATTTAGCATTAGAACTTATAAATATTTTCTAAATCGGGATTAGGGCTTTACGCCTTTTTCAACTTTTTAATTAACGGGATTATAGGTGAAAAATAATCCTTACATTTTTATATTATTTATAATATATTAATTATTCATTTACATTGCCGCACTATAATCGTTTATAATGAAAGTATAAAAGTTATATATAGTTTTATTCGGTTATATAAAAACTATGATAAAAGCCGTAATGATAGAGGACGATAAAGAAATTGCCGAACTTTTAAAAGAATATCTGCATCGCTTTAATATTGACTTGACAAATTTTGAAAACGCGGAAGAAGGGCTTAAAGTCCTTAATGAAAAAAACGGCGAATTTGACATTTTGATATTAGATCTTACCTTGCCAGACATTGACGGCTTAGAAATTTGCAAAACAGTTTCGCGCTCAATCAATATCCCCATAATAATATCATCTGCAAGAGGAGATTATTCCGATATAGTGACCGGTCTTGAAATCGGCGCAGACGATTACGTAGCAAAGCCTTATAATCCGCGCGAACTTGTAGCAAGAATAAGGTCGCTTATAAGAAGAAAAACCGGACAAAAATCCATACCGAAACCTTTTGAAATAGACGAAACTAAAATGATTATAAAAAAAGACGGCGAAACCATAGATTTAACGTCCGCCGAATACGAACTTTTTCTTACTTTGTATAAAAACAAGGGCAACGTAATTACCCGCGACTTTATACTTGAAAATATAAAAACTATGAGTTATGAAAGCATCGACCGAAGCGTGGACGTCTTAATAGGAAGAATAAGAAAGAAAATAGGCGACGACCCTAAAAATCCAAAATATATTAAATCTATAAGGGGTTACGGCTATAAATTTTATGAAAATTAACAGGCATTCGGTATTGTTTAAAATCAACGTCGTCTTTATTTTAATTTTCATCATACTTCTGTTCTTTTATTTTTCGGCTTATAGAATTATTAACCGCATCGAAACTTTTCATTTTATAAAAAAAGTGATATTTTTGGCAAAGAAAAATAAATTGACCGACGAAAATTTTTTAGAAATAAGTTTAATAAAAAATAGAAAAGACATCTTAAAAATTTTAAAGGGGGGTAAATATTTATTAAAAAGAAACCCGCCCCGCGTTAGCTATATATTATCTTTATTAATATATAAAGGAAACGAATACATATATTTAAAATCAAAAATAGGAAAATCCGATTTTTTATTAGAAAGACGACCAAAAGCTTACGGCAGGCTGGAAATTTTAACGGCGGCATGGCTGGGATTAGATTTTGTTCTTATTCTTCTCTATTTAAGCATATACCGCTCTATAAACCCTCTCGGTAAGCTCAGGAATAAAATAGAGGAATTTAAAAACGGCAACATCGACGTAAATTTAGACGGATATATCGATAGAAAAGATGAAATCGGTTATGTTGCAAAAGAACTTAAGGGTGCCATAGATAACGTTAAAAAAACGATTAATACGAGGACGTGGTTTATAAGAAATATTGCCCATGAATTAAAAACGCCGATTACTAAAGGAAAAATTGCGTTAGAGCTTTTAAAAGACGAAGACGAAAACAGAAAAAAAGTATTCGCCGATATTTTTATTAGATTAGAAACGCTTATAAATGAGCTTTTTTCTTCGGAAAAAATTGCCGCAGGAAACAAAGAAATAAATTTAACTTCATTTAATTTTCAGGATGCTATAAACAGGGCTAAGGAACTCCTCTTAGTAAAACAAGACGAAAATATAGAGATAATGTTAGACGTAGAATACGCCGTTAAAGCAGACTTCGACCTGCTAAGCATTGCAGTTAAAAATCTAATAGAAAACGGCATTAAATTTAGCGATAACAAAAAAGTAACCGTCGAGATAAAAAACGACATTTTAAGTTTTACAAATACCGGAAATAAACCGTCTATCCCGGAAGAAGCAATATTCGAACCGTTTTTAAAAGATACCAATATAAAAAATAAAGACGGATTCGGCCTTGGACTTTATATAACGAAACAGATACTCGAAAAACACGGGTTAAAAATTAAGTATGAATACTTAAAAGGAGAGAATGTTTTTTCTATCGATTTACATAAAATAATATACGTCAAAACTTTATAAAACCTGAAACTTTAAAGATTTAAGGCGGCGATAAATCAGATTATGCTTTATCGCCGCCGTTTTAGTTTATTTAGCTAAATTTTCCTGCATCTTTTTCATCATATCTATTTTTTCGTTAAGCATTTTTTTCATAAATTCTAAATGTTTTATTCTGTTTTTTATTCTGTTTTTAATTAAATTGATAAATCTGTTTCTCTGCGCCGGAGTTAAGATATTAAAAAACTTAGAAATAAAATCCGCCTTAATTTCCGCCTTACTTTTTACATTATTCGTTAAATCGGAAACAAAAACGCTTTTATTAAAAGTTCCAGATTTTAAAGCGTTAAGCATCGGACTCCTTAAATTTCCCTTATTTGCCGTTAAAGCCTTAAATTTTTCTTTTTTGGCGATAATAATCTGCCTTACCTGTTTTTTAGTCAGTCGTAATTTTCTTTTAAGCATAAAGACGTTGAATGAACATTTTCGATTCCTCATAAATTTATGCTTCATAAAATTAGAATCGCCTCGTCCCATTGCAAACGCGTATGTTCCCGTGAACATGGTTAGCGCCGAAAATAAGAGTAAAAAAATCGCAAGGCTCTTAACTTTAAAATAATTTTTCTTCATAAAATTCTCCTTTAAATAATGTTAAATTTAATTAATTAATATTTAATTATTTTTAAATTATAGCTTATTTCATTAAACGCATTATAAACCTTTTATTAACGGTTTTATTAATTAAAGGTTTATAAGTTAAATTTTGAAAATACGGTTATTTTTAAGCAAAAAATATAAAAATAGATTTTTATGCGGCAGGAAAAGCCTTTGAAATGGTCGGGACGACTGGATTTGAACCAGCGACCCCTTGCTCCCGAAGCAAGTGCGCTACCGAGCTGCGCTACGTCCCGAAAATACAGAAATGTTATTAAAATAGTATTTGATGCGGATTTTAAATAGGATATTATTATAAAACATTTATTTAATTTTTTCCATTAAATTCTTTCGCGCATTTCATTAATCGTTTCTAAATAATTATCGGTTTTAAATATCCCCGACCCGCTCACAAAAATATCCGCGCCGGAATTGGCTATATCGGCTATATTTAACGCTTTTATGCCGCCGTCAACCTCGATAAGCGTTTCTAATTCGCGCCGCCTTATAATCTTGCGCATTTTTTCTATTTTAAATAAAGAAGAATAAATAAAATCCTGGCCGCTGAAGCCGGGATTAACCGACATAATCAAAACTAAATCGATATAATTAAGTATCTCGCTTAAAAAATCTATAGGCGTTCCAGGATTTATCGCAACCCCGGGACTTGCTTCAAGTTCCCTTATCTTTTCGACCGTTCTGTGTAAATGCACCGAGCCTTCAAAATGCACCGTCAATATATCCGCGCCGCTTTTAACGAACTGCTCTATATATCTTTCCGGTCTGTCTATCATTAAATGGACGTCTAACGGAATATCGGTCAGGGATTTTATAGCTTCGACAATATCCCAACCTGCCGTAATATTTGGAACGAATATACCGTCCATAATATCGATATGTATTAAATCGGCTTCCGCCTCTTCTATCAGTTTAATTTCATCGGCAAGATTTAATAAATTTCCGGATAGAATGGAAGGTGCAATCTTTTTCAAAATTTTTTCCTCTTTTTATTTTTTTTTAACGAACAGATTTTAGTCTGTTCGCATTCTGTGATATTTAGGAGTTATATGCCGCCCCTTGCCATTTCTTTAAGTTTTTCGATTCTATCTTCGGTAGCGGGATGAGTACTGAATAAACTTTTAAATGTTCCTCCCCTTAAGGGATTAACTATGAACATATGAGCGGTAGCATGGGTCATTTGATTTGCCTGCATAGGTTCTTCTTTGTTTCCTTCCTCTAATTTATTTAACGCGCTTGCCAGATAAAGAGGATTCCCGCTCAACATCGCGCCTCCTTTATCCGCCGCATATTCCCTCTGTCTGGATATGGCAAGCTGTATCATTGTTGCAATAAGCGGAGCAAGTATGGCCATAGCGATTAAACCGATTATATTGCCTTCCCTGTCGTCGCTTCTTCCGCCGAAACCGCCGAACATCGCTCCCCATTCCGCCATCCACGCAAGCATGCTGATCGCGCCGGCAACGGTAGCCGCAATGGAACTTATAAGAATATCCCTGTTTTTTACGTGC
Source organism: bacterium (assembly GCA_021812245.1). Classification (GTDB taxonomy): domain Bacteria; phylum SZUA-79; class SZUA-79; order Acidulodesulfobacterales; family Acidulodesulfobacteraceae; genus Acidulodesulfobacterium_A. Next base: position 44,411 of record JAKAOK010000004.1, read on the forward strand.
GTAAGTTCATGCCCTATGACCCCCGATAGTTCGTTGGCGTTTAAAATTCTCATAATCCCCGTCGTAACGCAGACGGCGGCATGCTGAGGATTTCTGCCGGTAGCAAAGGCATTCGGGATATCTTCTTCTACTATATAAACCTTAGGCATCGGGATGTTTCCTCTTACCGCAAGATTTCTGACTATGGAATAAAGTTCCGGATATTCCGCTTCCGTAACAGACGTTGCGTGATACATAGACAAAACTACTTTATCGCTGAACCAGTATGTTCCCAGATTCATCACCGCAGCTAATATCAGGGCTATTATCATCCCCTGCTCTCCCCCTATGGCCCCGCCGGCGACGATTAATAATCCCGTAAGAACCAGCATAAGCAGGAAAGTCTTAAAATAGTTCATTTATAAATTTATCCTCCGTAATTGCCAAAATTTTAGGTTTTCGCTTCAACACAATTATATATTATATCACAAAAATTAATTTACTCAAACAACGAACCCTCCTCCGAACCCTCATTCCCTTTTTTAACGACGTCCTCCATTTCTTTAATCGAGGGCAGGTCATTTAAATTTTTCAGGTTAAAAACCTCGATAAAATAATCGGTAGTCTTATAAATCAAAGGCCTTCCCACTATTTCTTTTCTTCCGGCAACCCTGACAAGATTTTTTTCGAGTAAAAATTTTACCGTGCTTCCAGAGTCAAACCCTCTTATCGCATCGATTTCGTTCTTAGTAACAGGTTGTTTATACGCTATAATAGATAAAGTTTCAAGTTGAGGTCCCGTAAATTTTAACGGCTTGACTTTTAAACTTCCAGAGATTACGTCAAAATATTCAGGTTTTGTTTTAAAGCTTATGCCGTTTTCATTAATAGATAAATATATGCCGTGATTTTCTTTTTCGTTGAATTCTTTTTTTATAAACTCAATCGCCTTTAAAATAATTTCTTTTTTGGCTTTAGCTTCTTTTTTTAACTGTTCTTCTAGAGCTTTATTTTTAACTTTAACGTGCTTGCCCCACTTGTTGCCTGAATTATTTGCGCAACTTTCCCGTACGTTAAACAGCTCAAGCAGTCTTTCTATGGAAACCGGCTCTTCCGAAGCAAAGATTACCGCCTCTATCGCAGGCGCTATACTTTCTAAATCGCCGGTATAATTATTTAATAAAGCGGAATAAATCATAAATTTATACCATATTAATCTATATTATATTATAAAAACGTAAAAAGGGAGACGGACTTCAAATCCGACTCCCAATTTATAAGGTCTTTTATTATATTGCAAAACAAGACTGCTTGTGCTTATTTAGAATACAAGCCGACGTTTAAGCCGTCGAACCAGTTTAGAAACTTATCGACCATTTCCTTCCCTTTAAAAATCAAGCCGTGCTGAGGAGCTAAAATCTCTACGTCTAATTTCGACACTCTGTCTATCCATATTTTTTTTGGTTCGTTTGAAGGCATCCATCTCTTGTGAAAATATTCCATATATTTTATATGGCTGTCGAAATCCTGAACGAAAACGTTCGGCTTTCTCTTGCCCTTTAATTCTTCTCTCGGAACCAGAGCCGCTCCGATATCTCCGGTAAAGAGTATCTTGGATATAGGGTCGTACAGATTTAAGTTTCCCGGGGAATGCAGATAATGAGCCGGGATAATATCGAAAGCGTAATCTTTGGTCATATTCAACTTCATGCCTGCATCTTCTACCATAATCATATTGTCCGGTCTTGCGCCGTAATGCGAAATAAACGTTGACCAGATTTTATCGATAATTATTTTTGAATCGGTAATGGAAAGCCATAAAGCTAGGGATGAAATAACATCGGGGTCCTGATGGGAAGAAAATATAAATTTTACGTCGGACATCCGCACTTCCCCCGCAAAAGCGGACGAAACAGAAGAAAACATCTCTATTCCGCCGGGATCCATTATGGTTGCTATTTTATCGTGAATCAGTAGATATTGATTCGTGTCTATTATATAATCGGGCCTGTCGGGGTCCTTGCCTATGTAAACGAATTTATGATTGGGAGATTCGTATAAGACTTCTGATATCATGGCTTAAAATACCTCCTCCTATACGCAGATATCGTTAACTTTATTGTCTATATTTTTTATGGTTTTCATGAGACCTTCGTTCATTTTGCTGTCTATTCTAAGCGTATCGTTGAGTTTCGCGCTGACCTTTCTTATCCCGAAAAGGACATTAGATATTTCCTTGGTAGAGCTTGACGATTTTTCCGACAGCTTCCTGACCTCGTCGGCGACGACGGCAAACCCCCTTCCAGCCTCTCCCGCCCTTGCGGCTTCGATTGCGGCATTTAACGCCAGCAAATTAATCTGGTCGGTAATAGAAACGATGGCGCTTAAAATCTCGTCCGTAAAAAGGGTTAGTTTATAAAGTTCGACCGAATCCTGATATGTTTTTTCTAAAGTCGAAAATGAGCTGGAATACATATGGCTTAAAGAATCAATGAAATTTTTAATGCCCGCCTTGGATTCCCTGCATTTTGCCGTAAATTCATTAAATTTCTCGTTGACCTTGGGCAGTTCCTCCGAATCGCTTGCACATGAATTTAAAAGATTTTCTTTGCTGCGGACATCCTCTTCGAGAGAATCTATTTTTAATTTTAGACCTTCGATTTCTTTTTTATAGTCGTCTATTGCCGACGAAATTTCGGAATCCTTTTTTTTCAAAGAAACTTCAATTTCGTTATTTTTTGACTTAAGTTCGCTTATTTCTCTAATTAATTTTTGGTATTCGCTACCGGATAGGAATTTCATATACAGCACCTGTTAAATAATTTCATACACATTTTTATTTATCGTTAATTTTATATTTTTATAAATAGGATTGCAACAAAAATTTCAATAAAAATTATTTCCTTATTATTTAATATTTTCTAACTATCTTTAACGATTATTTTTTGTTATTACCGCCTCTGCGCACCTGATTCCGTCTATGGCGCTCGTAATTATTCCGCCGGAATATCCGGAACCCTCTCCGCATGGGTACAGACCTTTAACCGACATAGATTCGTAATCGGAATTTCTTTTAATTCTTACGGCAGACGAAGTTCCCGTTTCGAGTCCCGTTAAAACCGATTTTGCGGCAAATCCGTTAAATTTGCTTTCAAACTCGTTCAATGACCCCGCAATAGATAAATTTAAAAAATCCGGCAACAATTTAAAAAGATTAAAATATTTAACCGAGGGCTTGTACGACGGCGCAGGTATGCCGGGGGCGGAGGAATTTTTTACGCTCAGGCCGACACGGGCACCGGCGCATGCATTATAAACGTCTTTCATATAATCCGGCGTATATTGATAAGGGGCGGCGAAATTTCCTCCCCCTGCCTCATACGCTTTAAATTCTAAATCTTTTCTGAACTGCAGGGCTCCAGTTCCCAAAGAATATCTGTCCGGGTCTATCCCGTCCAACATTTCCGGCCTGACCGCCCCAACGATTGCGCTGTTGGAATTTTCCATATCCCTGCCGGAATAGCTCATACCGTTAACACAGAGGAGATTTTCGCCGGAACTCGCATTGATAACGACGCCGCCGGGACACATGCAGAAAGAATATCCGCCGTATTTTTTAGATGATATATTGTAATACACACCTTTTAGTTTTACGCCTTCTTTCCCGGCGTTTCCCCTGAAAAATAAACCGTCCGCAAAATCCCTTTTATGCTCTATTCTGAAGCCCGCCGCAAAAGGCTTTCTTTCCATAGCGACCCCTTTTCTCTCTAATAATTCATAGGTGTCGTAGCTGTTAGACCCCGAAGCTAAAATAACGGAGTCTGTTTTAAAAATCCTCTTATCTGTCTTAGCCGAACATACCGACCCGCTTTCGTTAATCTCAAAATCCTTCAATTCTTCTTCAAAATAAATTTCGGCTCCGTTCTTAATTAAATGTTCTCTTATTTCTTTCAATATATGAATCAGATTGTCGCTTCCGAGGTGAGGTTTGTGCTCCGTTAAAATATTCCTATCCGCTCCCATTTTTACTAAAAAATTTAAAACATAAAAAACGGCGGGATCGTTTTTTCTCGTCGTAAGTTTTCCGTCCGAAAATGTTCCGGCGCCGCCTTCCCCGAATACTACATTGCTTTTTTTGTCGAATATGGCGTTATCCAGCAAGTCCTTGACGTCTTTTATCCTGTCTTCTACCCGCTTTCCTTTTTCTATTAAAATAGGTTTTACGCCGTTTTTCAATAGATAGGCGGCGGCAAAAATTCCGGCGGGACCCATTCCGGTTATGAGGACTTTGGTTTTATTACGCTTCGCGATGTTTTTATTTTGAACTTCCGCGGACATCGAAATATCCGCTTCTTCAAGGTTAAACAATCTTTCTTCTTCATTATCCGCCTTTCTCGCTTTTACGCCGATTTTATCCAATAAACCTATAAAGCCGTCCTCCTGACCAGCAGCAGTATTAAATTTTATCAAGACTTTAAAAACCTTTTTTTGCTCTTTTTGCCTTAAATCCACCGATTTTTTCAAAATTTTTACGTCAAAATTCCGGCCTGATTTTAAGAATTGTTCAAATTTATCCGGAGCATAATCATTCAAATAATCGATAAAATAATCTAAAAAAAGCTCTTCGTCTTCTTTGAATTTTTCCGCATCATTTACCGGAATTTTAAAATCGTAAACGATTATCATAAAAATTTAATTAATTTAATCAGGTTAATCAGGATGGATTTATTAAAGATATCGCGGATTCCTTGACTAATTCCTTTTCTGCCGCCTTAACGGTATTTTTAAGAGGGATTAAAAGAACGGGACATATCGAATTCTTTGAAACGGAAAAAGAGACCGACCCTGAAATGAATTCTTTAAAACCTATTCTCTGATGTGTCCCTAAGGCAATTATATCGATGCCTTTTTTTTTTGAAAAATTAATAATTTCTGCGGCCGGGACGCCCATAGAAATAAAAATTTCGTAATTCAGATAATACAGTCCCGCCTCTTTCAATTCCTTCTCGGCTAACCCATATGCTTCATCTGTTTTGGATTTTGCCGTCGATTTTTTATCTAAGAACGTAAATATATCTGAATAAATAACATGCAAAACGTAAAATTTTACAGGGGTATCCTTGAAAAATGAAGCCGCCTTAGACAATATTAAACCGGTTTCAAAATTCAAATCGATTGCTATCAGGACTTTTTTTTCTATTTCCATATATATAATATTATCCGATTAAGCTTTTTTTTTCAAGACGGCTTCTGAACCCCAAATCTCGATTTAGAAATTTTTATATATGAATTACCTGAATTACTCAATGACGGTATATTGGAATTTATTAAATATTTTCTAAATCGGGATTTGGGTTGAACCGAGTTCCTATTCTTCTATTTGATTGACTATCCTACTGCGCCTGTAATATAATATTGATGCAAAATAAACAAGTTAAATTTTAAATCTAAGGGGGCATTATGTGCGAAGAACACCATGTCGACGAAATATTAAGCGAAGAGACGAGGAATCTTGAAATGGCAAGACAGTCGCTGATAGAAGAATTTCAAGCTATAAACTGGTATCAGGAAAGGATAGAATACACTAACGACGAAGAATTAAAACATATCCTTTCTCATAACAGGGACGAGGAAAAAGAACATGCGGCGATGCTTATGGAATATATAAGAAAACATGATAAAGTTCAGGACGATAAATTTCTGCATCACGATTAAGGCAAAATAATTCTTTTTAAAAACTATCGTTATATGTTATAATCGTTAAGGAGTAATCCGACGGTACGGTATCGAGATTGAAAACCCCGCCAGGTTCGAAAGAAAGCAACGGTATCGATTCAAAGTACGCGTATTTAATCGGATTGCTCTTTCTTTATTTTATTCCTGAATTAAATTATTAATATTCAAAATTTTTCGTCTTTTATTCTTATTTTTTACTAATATTAATATTTTTTAATTGGCTCTAAATCATTGCAATACGATAATATAACGGGTTCCTATAATTCTAACGCCCTCTTGACCGGAAACGAAGCCATAGCGTCGGGAGCGCATAAAGCCGGCGTTTATATCGCCGTGGGCTATCCCGGAACCCCGAGTTCCGAAATCCTGCCGTTTCTCGCAAAATTCAAAAGCGCAATCGTAAACTGGTCTATAAACGAAAAAACAGCTTTAGAAATTGCCGTCGGGGCATCCATAGGCTTTAAAAGGTCTATGTTTACGACAAAACACGTAGGTTTGAACGTTGCATCCGACCCGCTTATGACTCTTGCGATTACCGGCGTAAGAGGCGGCTTAGTTATAGTTACCGCCGACGACCCGGGTATGCACAGTTCCCAAAACGAACAGGACAACAGGCTGTATGCCAAATTCGCCAAAATTCCTATGTTGGAACCATCCGACAGCGAAGAATGTTTAAACTTTACGGCGGCGGCGTTCGATATAAGCGAAAAATTAGATACGCCCGTTATTTTAAGAACGACTACAAGAATATCTCATTCCAGAAGCATAGTTTCTCAACCGGATATTCCAGGCGCCGCCGTCATTTTTAAACCGAATGCTTCCTATAGCGAACATTTAAATAAACCTTATATAAAAGATATAGGAAAATTTGTAATGGCCCCGGTTTATGCAAAAAAAAGACACAAAGCCGCAATAAAAAGACTTGAATATTTAACCGATTTTTCAAATAATTCCGGCATAAATAAAATCGAATACGGCAGTCCCGACTTCGGCATCGTTACAAGCGGAATTTCATATCAGTATGCTAAAGAAATTGCGCCGTCCGCCTCTTTTTTGAAACTTTCTTTTTCTTATCCCGTCCCCAATATTCTCATTAAAGAATTTGTCAAAAATATTAAAAACGTCGTTATAATCGAAGAATTAGAACCTTTCATTCAGAACGAAATTTCTTCCCTAGGCATAAATTTAAAAGGAAAAGAATATTTTCCGCGCGACGGCGAGCTTAACCCTGACATGGTAGAACGGGGTTTAGGAGAAGCGGGGGGTTTTATTGCCTACGAAAGCCGGAGCCATTCTAAAAATAATAAACCCGGTTTCGACGACCCTGGGAATATTCTGGAAACCCTCCAGCCGAGACTGCCTGCCTTATGCAGCGGATGCCCACATACCGCTGTATTTTACGCGCTTAAAAAATTAAGAGTTCCTGTTATGGGCGATATAGGATGCTATACACTTGGGGCATTGCCCCCGCTTAACGCTATGGATACCTGCATATCTATGGGTCTGGCATTCGGAGCGGCACAGGGATTATCCTTGACAAAATCTTCATCCAAAAAAACAGTCGGAATTATGGGAGATTCGACTTTTTTCCATTCCGGCATCACGTCGCTTATAGACGCTAAATACAACAACATAAGTTTTACGGCGATTATTTTAGACAATGCAACAACCGCTATGACCGGCGGGCAAGACCACCCCGGAACAGGCAGAAACCTATCTCTTAACCAATCCGTTTCAAATAAAATAGATATAAAAAAAATTATAGAAGGAATCGGGATAAACGAAATTTATACGATAGACCCGTACGATTATAACAAAACCTTTAAAATTTTAAAAAAAGCGCTCGAATCGGAAAACCTGAACGTCGTTATCACTAACAGGCCGTGCGTCCTGTACCCTAAAAAATTGGATTGCGGAAAAAAGTTCGAGGTTCTTAAAGGATGCCCCGGGTGCGACTTATGCATGCAGATAGGATGCCCTTCTATTTTAACCTCCTCCTTTTTTAATCCTTCCGGCAACAAAAGGATTCCCTTTATCGATGCCTCGTGTACCGGCTGTTCTATATGCAAAGACATATGCATATTTAATTTTATAGATGAAATAAAGAAATAATATAAATACAAATAAAAACGGGCAAAATGGACGATTTAATTCAAAATATTTTAATATGCGGCATAGGAGGTCAAGGTGTAGTTCTTGCAGGTAAAATTGTCAGCCTTGCCGCATTTGAAAGCGGTCTGGATATTAAAACGTCGGAAGTTCACGGAATGTCCCAGAGAGGCGGCTCGGTATCGACTCATATAAGATACGGAAAGAAAATTTTCTCTCCGCTGATACCCGAAAACAGAGCAACCGCAATTCTTTCTTTCGATATTTACGAAACCGCAAGATATATACGTTCCTTTGCAAACGAAAAAACAATAATAATATCGTCGAACCAGGGAAAAATTCCTTCGTGGACGTCTAAGAATAAAAATGATAAAATTGAAGAAAACGGAAACGGATTCATAGATGCGGATGCCGTTGCCGGATTGTTAAAAGCTAATTTTAAATTTTTAAATCTTATAGACGATAAAAAAATAGCCGAAGATTTAGGAAATATCAAAGTTTCCAATATAATTTTGATAGGAATACTGTCCGGTTTTACCGGGATTAAAAAAGAAATATGGTTGAAAGCCATAGAAAAAAATATTCCCCAAAAAACGGCGGATTTAAATATTAAAGCATTTTTGACCGGCAGAAACTATTATGAAAATAAAATATTTTGAAAAAAAGCTGGAAACTATCAATGCTTCGGAGCTTAAAACGCTTCAAGCGGACAGGCTTAAAAAAACGCTGAAACAGATTTTTACGGCCGGCGGTTTTTTAAAAAATAAGTTGAACGAAGCCGGCGTAAAAAATCTAAAAGACGCCGAAAAAATTAAAACCGCCGGAGATATTAGAAATTTTCCTTTTATATCCAAGATAGATATGGTAAACAACTACCCCTTCGGTTTGTTTTCCAGTCCGTTAAATGATGTAATCCGGATTCACGCATCCTCCGGCACTACAGGAAAACCTATCATAGCCGGCTACACTAAACGGGACGTAAAAATCTGGTCGGAACTTATGGCGAGGGTTTTTTGCGCCGCGGGCATAGGCAAAAATGATATAGGACAAAATGCTTACGGATACGGACTTTTTACGGGAGGATTAGGGTTTCATTACGGAGCCGAAAAGCTGGGTATGACTATTATTCCTATGTCAACCGGCTTTACCGAAAGGCAGTTGACCATGATGCAGGATATCGGCGCAACGGTTCTTTTTTGCACCCCTTCATACGCCCTATTTTTATCGGAGGAAATAAATAAAAATATACGGGACAGGTCTAAACTTAAACTAAAAAAAGGCATATTCGGAGCAGAACCATGGTCGAACGAACTCAGAAAAACAATTGAAAAATCTCTGAATATCGACGCTTACGATATTTACGGATTAAGCGAAATTATTGGTCCCGGCGTGGCATTCGAATGCGTGTATAAAAACGGGCTTCACATAAACGAAGATAATTTTCTTCCGGAAATAATAAACCCAAAAACGGGAGAAGTCCTTAAAGACGGCGAAACCGGAGAACTGGTTATAACGAGCCTCAACAGGGAAGCTATGCCTCTTATAAGATTCAGGACTAAAGACATAACAAAACTTACGCGCGAAAAATGCCTCTGCGGCAGAACATTCGTAAGAATGGATAAAATAAAAGGCAGAACCGACGATATGATAATCTTGAAAGGCGTAAACGTATTTCCTTCTCAGATTGAATCGGTTCTGTTCCGCTATGAATATTTGGAACCGGTTTATTTAATAGAACTATATACCGATAACCTTCTTGACAAAATAAACATTGTTATAGAGCCCAAAGAAGAAATCTTCAATAAAGGGGAAAACAAAATTAACGAAATAACAAACGAAATATCCCACAAAATATATGAGCTGATAGGAATACGCGCCAAAATAACCCCCGTGCCTCCAAAAACATTAGAAAGAAGCCAGGGAAAAGCAAAAAGAATTAACGACCTTAGAAAGAAAATTTAGCAGCCTGCGGTAATCCAGACCTGTTTACTTAATTAATGCCCTGCGGTAATCTTTTCTATAAGTTCGCTTAACGCCGCAACGTCCACAAGAGTGTCTCTGCAGGGACCGTTAGGTCTGATGTTCGGAAGGCCGTAAACCGGAAGCGGAAAACTGTCTATAACGCCTGAGCTTAAATCTCTTTCGCATGCTACGGCTATAACTGCTTTAGGTCTTTTTTCTTCAAGAACCCTTCTCGCAAGAGTACCGCCGGTTGCCACGGCTATAAATATTCCTTTTTTATCCGACAATATTGCAAGCTCTTTTATATTGCATTTTCCGCAGTTAAGACAGTTATGAATATCGTCGGTAATCTTTGCCTTGCAGTTATGAAGCTGTAAACAATGCGGAAGGAGAATTAATATCCTGTCTAAAGTTATCCTTTTGTTTAAAGAAAAAAGGAGGAAATTATTTATATCTATGAAAGAGCTCTGCATCTTATCCCTGTTTATCCTAAAAATAGATGTTATAAAAAAAGCCAACGGGTATAAAATTTTTACAAGTATATATCTGGCCGGGTAAATCAGAACCGATTTATTTTTTTTATTTTGCTTTCCAGCAAGCCCCAGAAAAAAAATGAAAATAACGAATAATAAAACCGCGTCTAAAAACAAAAATATATACATCGGCAGGTCTGGACTGAGTTTTTCCAGTCCTCCGGATATAATCCAGAAAAGAAACGACGATACCGCCAAAATCACTAAAATAGACGCCGATACTATTTTTAAAAAATATATATGCTCTTTTTTTAGCGGCATTCTTCACCCTGTTTTATCCTGAATCCGTTAATGAAATCGATATAATTAATAACATTTTTCCCTTCCGGCTTAAGTTTTAAAAGCCTGATATAAATTCCTTTCTTAACGGTTGAAACTAATAATCCAGATTTATCTGCGTTTATTATAATCCCCGCAGGAATATCCGGCATAATTCCCTGCGGCAGTGCATCGGGAAAATAATCCGCATAATCGCAGTAATCGAATACTGGACTTTCTCCAGCCTTACCGAAACATTTTTCTTTTATTTCAATATCTTTTTCATCGGCGATCAATCTCGCTTCGATAATTTTAACGTTTTTATTCCTAAAAACGAAAAATGTCCCGCCGGCTTCGGTAAAAGCCCTTGTTTTAGCATAAATATCTAAAGGATCGTCAAAGAAAAAATCCACTTTTAGTTCGTCCGATTTTATTAATTCCGTTAAAGAAAAAGAACCTGAATATGCCGAATCCTGCGGAAATCCGCACTGAGAAATATTTATTCTAAGTTTGAAAACCGTCTTGATAACTTCCGCCAGTAAAAATGCGCCTGATAAAGACAGCTTTTTATATAGGCTTGAAAAATATTCGTTTTTATCTATGCCGGTTTTTTGCTGCGCTATTATATGGCCGGTATCGACGCCTGCGTCTAAAGCCATTATGGAAACTCCGCTGGATTTCATTCTTTTCAATATGGCATAATGTATCGGGCTCGGACCCCTTAAGTCCGGCAGTAACGAAGGGTGAAGATTTAAAACTCCGTATTTTGGAATATCTAATATTTCCGAAGGAAGAATAAGTCCAAAAGCCACAACGATAATTAAATCCAGATCTAACGATTTTAAAAAATTTACCTCTTCAATATTATTTTTTAAGGTTTGGGGGGTCCTAACGCTTATTCCGCGTTCTCTCGCCGATTTATCTACAGGGGATGCCGCAAATTCTTTTTTTTTGTTATTCCAGACCGGCGGTTTGGTATAAACCGATTTTAAGCCGATTATATTAAACTTTTGCAATTCCGCAATATGAGACAAAGACTCCGATGCTATTTCCGGAGTCCCCATAAATACGGCATTCAAAGAAGACATAGGATGCTTTAAAATAGGATATTAAATTAAGTTAAGTAAATTTTTAAGAAGTGTAATCCGGCTCTTTTTCATGCTTTGCGGACTTCTTTTTCTTAAGCGAGGCGTTATATAAAGAGCGTTTTAATGGAGAAACTTTATCTATAAACAAAATTCCATCAAGATGGTCTATTTCGTGTTGAAAAGCGATAGACAGCAAATCTTTCGCTTCAACGACAAACTCCCTGCCTGAAATATCAAGCGCTTTGACTTTTATTTCCAAAGCCCTTTCGACGTCGGCATTGAATTTAGGTATAGAAAGGCACCCTTCTTCATACGAGGTCTTCCCTTCTTTAAAAATTATTTCGGGATTAACGGCTATTATTAAATCTTTATTGGCGGTCAGTATATCCGCTTCGTTAAGGAAACACGGCCTGTTCTTGTCCGATTTCCTGCCGACGTCTAAAACGGTTATGCGCTTACCTATTCCGGTCTGGGTTGCCGCAAGCCCGATGCCGTCGGCTCTATACATCGTGTAAACAAGGTCTTTAATTAAAGAAATATTGCCGGCAATTTCGTCTGGATTCAAGGGGCGCGCCTTCGTCCTTAGCTTTGGGTCCGGGTATTCTAATATTTTAAGAAATTGCATTGCAGTGCTAATTAAATTAATTACCGCTACCTATTTTATTAAAATTAAAATTCTTTTGATAAATAACCAGCCCGTGAAGGGTTAAGGGAAGATTATATAAATGTTCCGTTGCCGCATTAGGCAATTCATGCCTGACGGGCTGAGGAGGGATTTTTAATGCGGCAAAACCGGCGGGAGTGTTCTTCCTTTTTACCCTCAGAATCGGACCGTGTTTTAAAGGCTGCGGTATCTCGCTTTGCGGCGTTATACTAAACATTCCGTTAATCTTTTTGGAATCGAACCATATTCCCTTGGCCCAAAAATAATAAGTCTTATTATAATAATAATAGACTTTTTGGTTTCTTTTGTTGACATAGGCTCTTAGGTTTTTAGACATTTTAAGCATTATAAATTTTTTGCTTTCGGTATAATACTTTTTAGACGGCTTCATAGCCGTTTCGGAATTTGCAAGCCCCGTGATTATTAAGATAAAAAAAACCGCAAGCGCAGCAAACCCTAAACGGATTAATATGAAATAGAAACGGTTCTTATTGCGCGATGCCGATTTTTTAGACATATATGCCCTTTTTTTGATGTTTTTATAATTAAAGCTTTTATTTCATTATACATTATTAATAACAAAAATCAATTTTTTTATTAGTTTTTTTTATTAGTTTTATTAGGATTTTATTAAGATTTTTCTTGACTTTATAGCCGTATAAGATATATTAATATTAATTAAGGTGCTATTCTAACGTTAATAAGGAGATGCTAAATGTTTAAAAAAATTCTATGTCCCGTTGATTTCAGCGATACTTCTATGAATGCAGCAAATAATGCCATCAATTTTTCTTTGGAAATTAAAGCGGAGATAACGTTTATTCACATTATAGACATTCAGGCATTGCAAAATATAGGCGATTTATCCGGCGGCGGAATAAACGATATCAATCTCTTGATAGAAGAAGAAAAACCCGTCTTAAGAAAACTTAAGGACGAGTGTGAAAAAAAGGGCATTAAAGTTAAGACTGTGCTGACCCACGGAGAGCCTATAAGCGTTATATTGGAAACGATAAAAGAAGACGGTCATGACCTTATAATTATGGGAACCCACGGGAAAACAGGCTTAACAAGATTAGTGCTTGGCTCGATAGCGGAAAACGTAATAAGAAAATCAGATATTCCGGTTTTATTATATCACTGTAAAAAATGCTGACTAATAAATAAAATATAAGTTTATTCTTTGGAATATACTTCCATGACTTTTCCTAAAAATACGGCTTCCGGAACCGCTCCGACCACTTCGGAGGATTCGTTGACCACGGTTTTAGGAACGCTAAAAACCGAATACTTATCCGAAAGATTAGGAAATTCCTGAATTTCTACGACATCTGAAGTAATATTGTCGTTTACTATCGCAAAATTATGTGCAAGAACCGCCGCCGGCGGACAATGAGGTCAGGTAGGGGTTACAAACACCTGAATATTAAAAGGTTTTATAATTTCTTTAAGTTTTTCTATGGTTTTTTCGGAAAGACCGGTTTCTTTGGCGGAAACGTTAATTATTCCATGAACAAGCGTCATAAATTCATGTCCCGCCGGCATACCGTAATAACGGACGCCGTAATCCCTGTCTCCTTCTATAACGATAGCCGGAGTTCTTTTTATATTGTACTGCTTTACCTTGTCTGCATCTTTATCGAAGTCGTATTCTTCAAAGCTTATTTTATCGCTGAGACCGGATACCTCAAGCAATATATCTTTTGCTTCCTTGCAATATAAACAGCCGTCTTCGGATTTAAAAAATATAAGCTTAATATTATTTTTAAGCTTATCCTTAAAATCTTTCTTTAAAAATTCGGAATCCTGTTCGCTCAACAGAGGCATATTTTTATCCTTTATAATTTTAACAATTTTTTCTTTTTTTATTATATAATAGTTTACAAACTAATTTCAACAATTAAATAAATTCAATTTAAAAAAAATATGCAGCCTAAACTTCATAATTATTGCATAGATAAAACTTTTGAACTTCTGTATAACGACTCAGGAAGCAATGCCTTAAAAACTATTTTTGACCGCCGCATTTCGGTAGTCGGGGTGGACGAGCGGATTAAGCTGATGCATCACGGCTCTTACATAATCGACAGGCTGGCGATAAAAAAATTAAGGATTCACTGGTTTGGAGGACATTACCTGTATCCACATTCCCATGCCGGCTATATAAGAGGGTTTTCCGATGCAGGCACAAAATGTTTTCAGCTGTTTAATATAGCCGTAAAAGATTGGGAATACGGCAGGTTTAAAAAATCCCTGATTGCGCTTGGCGGAGCCGTTCACCTGGTTCAGGATTTATGCATCCCTTTTCATACCACGAATCTTGCCCTTAAAAAACATATACTTTTCGAAAGATGGATGTCTTCACACTATTTAGACGTAAATTTGAAATTAGAACGGGGTTTATATAAATTTAAATCGTTAAAGGGACACTATAAGGATACGCATCCTTTTGGATGGGTAGATTACAACGCCCATAATTCTTCGATGTTTTTACCGGAATTGCTGTACGCAAAAACTAAAACGGAATATTTTGGCGCTATGAATAGAATTTTGCCTGAAGCCATAAAAACTTCTGCCGGTTTTCTGGAGTTATTTGCACAAAAAGTCGCTAAAGCATGAAAAAAACTTCCGCAACATCTTTTCTCTCGGAGGCGCCCGTGCAGGAGGCGTTTATTTTTAACCATGGCGGCAATATTTTGCCATACGGATATAAAAGCGGGATAATCGACTTCTCGGCAAATATTAACCCGTCTGGATTAAGCAAAAAAGCGGCTGAGATTTTAAAAGACTTTAAATTGTTAAAATTCTATACGGAAAATTATCCGGAAATATATTCCGAATCATTTATACAAGCCTTATCCGATTACCACGGCATCGATAAAAAATACATATTTCCCGGCGCCGGGGCCGCCGACCTTATCTTTAATATCGTCAATATTTTAAATCCGAACAATATTATTATCGTCGAGCCTTCTTTTTCGGAATACGAAAGGGCGGCGGCTCTGCAGGTCGGAAAGTCGAATATAATTCATATAAATACGTATTTTTCCGAAAATTTTGAACTAAAAGGCAAAAGTTTGTCAAAACTTTTAGAAAATATCAAAAAGCTCGATAAAAACGACTTAATTTTTATTGCAAGTCCGTCAAACCCTGCGGGGGCGATAACGCGGATAAATGTCGTAACGGAAATCTTAAAACAGGTAAAAACAAAAAAAGCTTTTTTAGTTTTAGACGAATCTTTTATGGATTTTTGCGAAGAATTTTCGTCAAAATCATTTATAGCCGACGGCGGAAAGTTCGATAATTTAATAATAATAAGGTCTATGACGAAATTTTTCGCAATGCCAGGGCAAAGATTAGGATATATTTTCGCAAACCCCGAAATTACAATAAAACTCGCCGGAGCATCGGCGCCGTGGAAAGTAACTTCTCTATCCGCTGAAATCGCTTCCGCATCTTTAAAAGACAAAGATTATATTTTAAAGTCGCATAATTTATTAAGCAAATTTAAAAAAGACTTTCTGGATAAACTTAAAAAATTAAAATCTTTTGAAATAATACCGGGCACGGCAAATTTTTTTTTAATAAAAATAAAAAATGCCGGATTTAACGCAGGGGATTTAAAAAACTATTTGCTTAAATACGGCATTTTAATCAGACATTGCGGCGGCTACCGCAGTCTGGACTGTAAATATTTCAGGATAGCGGTCAGGAAAAAATCCGACAACGATTATTTAATACAAAAATTAAAAGAATTTGAAGCGAAAATCCGGTAAAAGTAAAACTTATATCGTCGATTTTCGGCAATGAATCAATTATGGAAATAATCGTAAATATTTTTTGCAGTCTTTTTGTTTACGCCCTTAACAGCCGCTAATTCATCCGCCGCCGCCTTTTTTATATTTTTCACGCTGCCGAGGCTCTTAACAAGGCTGCCGTAAATTATATTTCCTACGCCGTCGATATTCAATAATTCCGAAGTAATCAAAGACTTAGTCTTGATTTTTAAATAATACGATACGGCAAACCTGTGGGCTTCGTCTCTTAAACGCATAAGCATAAAAATTTCTTCCCTGTTTTTTCCGAAATTGACCTCGTTTTTCCTGTTTGGAATATAAATTTTATCTATTTCGTTATTCTTTTTATTTCCTTCCGCATCTTTTGCTTTTGCTATCGCAATAAGGGCAGGCATATTTTCCGCGCTTATGCGTCCATTTTCGGTAAAATCTTTTGCCGCCCTTACGAGAACGTTAAGCTGTCCTTTTCCGCCGTCAACCATAAGAACGTCCGGCAGAGGGTCTTTTCCTGAGGCGGCATTGCCGAAACGCCTGCTTAAAGCTTCGTACATCATTGCGTAATCGTCCGGGGTATTTTTTGATTTTATCCTGTAGCGCCTGTATAAAGAAATGTCTTTTTCGCCGTTTCTAAAAACTGCCTTAGATGCAACAGCATATGTCCCGGAAATGTTTGATATATCGAAACATTCTATAATTTCCGGAATTTTATTTAACCGCAGGATGTCTTTTAACGTATTCAGCCTTTTTACTGTTACGGCGCTATTTTCTTTGCCTGCGGGATTTGTTTCTTCTATGTTTTCTACGGCTCTACCGCCGCCCGCCTTCTCGAAAAAGTTCTTTTTTGCATTTTCTAAAGCCATAGCCGCGACGGTTTCGTATTTATTTTTGTTTCTTACCGAGCTTTTCGCATCTAAAATCTTAACATTTTTAGAGGAAAATTGCTTAATATATATGGCAAGGCTCTTTTTATCCTCGTCTTCTATTTTTACGGGTATAAATATCTCGTCCGGAATATTTGCGCCTGTTTCTAAATTTTTGGCGTAATACCTGTTCAAAAAAGCCGAAAGCATCTCTCCGTCGTTTAAATATATATTCTTAAAAAAGAAATTCTCGGTTCCGGTAACCCTGCCGTTCCTTATAATAAGAACTACGACGTCTAATTTGTCGTTTTGCGAATAAAATCCTATAACGTCAATATCTTTTTCTTCCTTAAGCACTACCGCCTGTTTTTCGTTAATAGTTATTATAGCATTGATTTTATCCCTCAATTTTATGGCGGCCTCAAAATTTAATTCTTTAACGTACGCATTCATCGACTGTTTCATCGCTTTTATCAACTGCCTGTTTTTCCCGTTCAACATAAGCCTTATCCCGTCGATGGATTTTTTATACGCCTCTATATCGGCATACCCGCAGCAGGGAGCCAAACACCTGTTTATCTGATAATAAAGGCACGGCTTCCCCCGGGCGGCATAAGAATTGAATTTATTATCGGTGCACGTCCTCATTTTAAATATCCTGTTTATCGTTTTTATCGTTTCGTTTACGGCAAAAGCGCTTGAATACGGACCGAAATATTCGCCGTCCCCTTTCTTAAAACTCCTTGTTTTAAGGATATAAGGGAAACCGGTTTTCGTCTTTGCTATTTTTATATAGGGATATGATTTGTCGTCTTTAAGGCTTATGTTGTATTTAGGCTTATACTGCTTTATCAGCGTATTTTCTAGCAGAAAAGCTTCCAATTCGTTGGCGGAAATTATAGTCTCTATATCGTAAATTTTTGAAACAAGATGTTCGGTTTTGATACCGGCATTTTTACCGGAAAAATATTGAGAAACCCTTTTTTTCAAATTTTTTGCTTTGCCGACGTAAATGACATCCCCGCTTATATTTTTCATAATATAAACGCCCGGGGACATGGAAATATTTTTAAGTTTTACGGCTAAATCTTCGTTCATAATCAAACCGCATCCATTAACAGCATATTTTTTTTAATATTGCCGATTTCGTCCCTAATGCGGGCGGCTTCTTCAAAATTAAGCTCCTTCACGGCTTTTTTCATTTTCTTGGACAAATTTTTTATGAGCCTTTCGGCTTCTTTAGGGTCGATAATGAGCGGGGAATTTTCGTCAAAACCTCCGGAGATATCGATATAATCCTGTTCGAATATAGTAGTCAACAGTCCGGCTATGTTTTTTTGTATAGATTTAGGAGTAATGTTATTTTCTTTGTTAAACGCTTCCTGAATTTTCCTTCTTCTTTCGGTTTCCGAAATCGCAAACTTCATCGAATCGGTCATTTTATTTCCGTAAAGTATTACTTTCCCTTTAATGTTTCTTGCCGCCCTGCCTATAGTCTGGATAAGCGATGTTTTTGAACGAAGGAAGCCTTCTTTGTCGGCGTCTAAGATGCCTATAAGCTCCACTTCCGGAATGTCCAAGCCTTCCCTTAAAAGATTTATTCCGACCAGAACATCGAACTCGCCGAGTCTCAACTCTCTTATAATTTGAAATCTTTCTAGCGAAGCTATATCCGAGTGCAGATATTTTGCTTTGACGCCGCTATCCGTCAAAAAATCCGACAGGTCCTCCGACATTCTTTTAGTGAGAGTGGTTACAAGAGCTCTTCCTCCTCCGGCAACAGTCTTTTTAATTTCGCCTATTATATCATCGACTTGATTTGTTTCCGGTCTTACCTCGACTTCAGGGTCGATTAATCCCGTAGGACGGATTATCTGCTCGACGACTTGCGAACTCACGCTCAGCTCATACTCGGCAGGCGTAGCGGAAACAAAGATAAGGTTTTTTATATGGGACGAAAATTCCTCGAAATTCAGCGGTCGATTGTCTAATGCGCAGGGAAGCCTGAAACCGTATTCCACGAGAGTCGATTTTCTTGAAATATCCCCGTTATACATTCCCCTGATTTGCGGAACCGAAACGTGGGATTCGTCAATCATAATTATAAAATCGTCGGGAAAATAGTCCAGAAGCGTGGGCGGCGGCTCCCCCTTTTTTCTTCCCGTCAAATGCCTCGAATAATTTTCTATGCCGGAACAGTAGCCCATTTCCTGCATCATTTCAAGGTCATACATCGTCCTCTGTTCAAGCCTCTGCGCTTCGACAAGTTTGCCCATAGCCTTAAGCTCCATTAACCTTTCTTTTAATTCTTCCTTTATGGATTTGACGGCGCTCTTTAAGGTAACCTCGTCGGCAACGTAATGCGATGCAGGATAAATTGCGGCTTTGGAAAGCCTTCGCGTAACGGCGCCTCTTAATGGGTCTATCTCGGCAATCATAGATATCTCGTCGCCGAAAAATTCAATCCTAAGCGCAATTTCTTCTTCGTAAGCCGGAAAAATATCGACTATATCGCCTCTGACCCTGAACGTTCCGCGGTGAAAATCTATATCGTTTCTTTCGTATCTTATGTCGGTCAGTTTATTAAGAATATCGCTTAGATTTGCCTCATCCCCTTTCTTTACTTCAAGAAGCATATTGGCATAACTTTCGGGCGACCCTAATCCATAAATACAGGAAACGGACGCTATCACTATGACGTCCCGCCTCGAAAGAATGGAACGCGTGGCGGAATGTTTCATTTTATCAATCTGGTCGTTAATGGCCGAATCTTTTTCTATGTAAAGGTCTTTTGATGGGACATATGCTTCGGGCTGGTAATAATCGTAATAGCTTATAAAAAACTCCACGGCATTTTCGGGAAAGAGGGCTTTAAACTCGGAATAAAGCTGTCCGGCAAGAGTTTTATTCGGCGCAATTATAAGAGCCGGCCTTTCAAGCTCTTTAATAACGTTCGCCATTGTAAAGGTTTTTCCAGACCCGGTTACCCCCAAAAGAGTCTGATACCTTAGATTTTTATCTCTTATACCGCCTATTAACGAACTTATCGCCTGAGGCTGGTCCCCGGCAGGGCTGTTTTCCGAAACAAGGCTAAATGACTCCATAATATAATTATTTTATCATTTTTTGTGGGAAATATCCTATCGAATTATCGCCTGCTCATTCTTATTTTCGGAGCAAAAAATACCGCCGTCGCAGTCACTGGTTTTTAACGTCCAATGTGCTTAAAGTTAAGCATTAAACTGACTGACGGCGGCATGCTGCTTAAAAATATATATTCGGGAATATCTTTGCCTTAAACCTATTTTCTATTTTCTTTCCTTTAATTTAATTATAACGCATATTTTTGAAATTTCAAGCCGTTCCGTTAACTTTAATTTTGCAATAGAAAAAATTACACCTTTGACATATGACCAAAAATGTCAATTTTTTAAAAAATGGTAAAATATTAGCTAAATTTAGCCGCCTCTAAAAGTATTTTTTATAATTTTTATTATCATTCCAAGAATATGCTTTAAAATGGTCATTTTTTAAGTTTTCAAGACGCACCCCTCCCGTATAATCGTAAGGTTATTTTAAAAAAACATCTATATTTTTTGCAGCGACGATAATATATCTTTGTAATTTCGGAATCCTTTTTTACTCATGTATAATTTTAATAACAGCCTGCCGGAATGGTTTACTATCCTTCCTACGGTATTAAACAGTAAAAACCTTAAAGATTTAAGGCTTCTATTAATTCCTGTTATCAAAGAAAATAACTTCATTAAGTTATATACTAATCCGGCTAAGTTTATCCATACGGCGTTTGCATTAAAAGCACCGGTCGGAAGTTTCCTCAGGGAATAGTCCCATTTCATAGTTTTTATGTAGTATTCGCACGTTCCTCTTAAATTGTAGAAGTTATATACTTCGTTAGGGGACAGATCCGAATTGGTCGCTATAGCATAATATTCGTAATAGCATTCTCCGAAAAGGTTAGGATCGTCATACCTTTTCCTTTTTCTGGTAACTGCGAGTCTGAACGATTCGGTATTTTCCATAGCATGAACCGTCTCGCCTATCTCGCAGCCGTCTATTTTAGTTCCGTATCTATCTGCGAGGGGTTCCCATTTATCTATTACGGAATAATCTATTCCGTAATTTTTAGCTCTTATGAAAAACGTTTTATCTTTGCAGTAATTTATAATATTAGCCTGATAGCTTGCGGCATCCGCCCTGTAGTTTTTTAATTTAATTCCGTTTTCTGAAAGAATATTATCTACATTTATTAGCTGCCCGTATAATCCGGAGGCGGGGGATATGTTTCCGTTTCTAAATTCAGAATATATGCAACTTTGGGTTTCGGCTATGAAGCCGTAAAGAATTTGAAGGGCTTTAAATCCCTTATAGCAGGTTTTCGATAAATCCTGTTTGTCCGTTTCTATAAACGTTGCATCGGCATCAAAGGTTACCTCGGTTACGCCTGATTTTTTTATAGTCTTAATAGCTATATTCTGCAGCAGGGAATGAGTTCCGTCTATCTGCCGAATATTCTGTTTTGCAAGAAAAGAACCTATTCTGCTGGTATGGGGCATCTTTTCTATTTCCCAGATACCTTTTAGGGTATCGTCGTCTTTTATATGGTTTATATCGCTTATGCAGTCCGCGCCGGTTAAAAGACCGGTTGCTATGGATTTTACGTAGATTAAGGGTTTATGAGCCCTATTCGATAAAGGGGATTTAAAAATAGAAGATATTTTTTTTCCAGATTAAGACTTTTAAACATCTGCGCGATTAATTGCGTTCCGGCAAATGCGGAGTATTTCTTTTCGCCTCTAATTATGGTATAATTTTTCATATCGATTAACCTCCTTGTTATGTTTTGTTATTGGCTTAGATATCAATAATTATAACATATCGGGAGGTTTTTTTATAGTTCTATTGCAAGATTAAAGGTTAACATAAAATATTATCGAAAAGGCTGCGAACTGCATTATTATCGCTATATTAAAACAAAAAAACCGGTAAATACAGAACAGTTTACTTTTTATATATTTCTAAGTACATGGAAAACTCGAAGAAAATTCTTGCCGAAGAACTTAAGATAGATATCTATATTTCGGACGTAAACCCGATGGACATGCTGCTTATTAATGCGTAAATGGTAAATGGAGCGGGCAACGAGGTTCGAACTCACGACACCAGTCTTGGGAAACGTTCCAGGGCTATCTAACTAAACCGACTTTCCACCTGCTTTTATAAATACAATAAAAGGTTTTGCCGCTTTCGGCAATTCCTTGTAATACCCCCTATTTCGTCGTTTTTTTAACAAAAGCGTTGCAAAAACGTCGCAGTGAATTTTATTTTATTGCAAACCAGCTAAAGCATTTCTCTTATCCTTACGGGTTTAAAACCAGTTGTCTTAACCGAAACATTCCGGCAAAAAGGCGCATTTCCTAAAATATAAGAATGAATATGTCCATGAACATTAATGTCGCAGTTATACCCCCTAAATATCTCGAATAATTTATCGGTAATCGGTCTAAACCTTTCGTCTTCTTCTATATCGTTTTTAACCGGAAAATTCGAAAACATAATCCTTAAGCCTTTTATCTCGGTTATAACGACATTAATGTTTTCAAGAGCGGGAATACGTTTTTTGTTCACCAAGATTCCCTCTATAAGCTCTATCCCGAGTTCTGAATATGCCGATGCGCCTAGGTCATGGTTTTCCTTAAAAAGAATTATATGGCCGTTAAGATGCTTAGCCCATGTTTTAATCGTATCCATTGTCTTCACAAGCGAAGTCGCCAAGGTGCAGAACCGTATCGTTTTTTCCGACGATGGCATTCCATTTTTCAACCAACCGGCCGTATATCTTATAGGCGATTGTTCTATTTAATACCGAAACGCCGGAATAGGCAAGCAAGAATCTCGAAGGTTCAGACATAATCATATCGTCGCGCCCAAAGCGCGTATCAGAAATGACAAAACTGTTGAGCAT
The DNA here is from genome assembly GCA_021812245.1 of bacterium. Lineage (GTDB taxonomy): Bacteria > SZUA-79 > SZUA-79 > Acidulodesulfobacterales > Acidulodesulfobacteraceae > Acidulodesulfobacterium_A. The sequence goes on from JAKAOK010000004.1 coordinate 67,383, forward strand.
TGCTATATTCTCCCAGGAATACAAGTTGCCAAAATACTATTTTATAGCAACTTTTTTTAGAAAAATCGACTTATCCCTGTAAAAAAAATTAACCCGATTTTCGTCTTTCGTTTCCAGCTTAGTTACTAAAATAATACATTTTAGGAACCTGATGCCGAAACAGATTGTCAATTAGCAGCATTACCTATATGGCTGTCTGTGGCCCCCTGGACGCATTTTTCGGTCAGGTATTTTATATAAGGCCGATAAGGAGCATAATTAAATGCTGATATTTTTTTTCGTCCATTGAGAAAACCACTGATTATTTTATTAGCATACTTTTTATCATATCTGCTATACATAATATGTTCATAACACCGATTCATCGGATCAAACCTATTTATATTATTATAACCATACAAATACGCCGCCCCGCCCGCATTTTTCAAACCATTGCTGATAGCCGAAGCTACGCTTAATCCGCAGAATCCTATAAAACAAAAAACAACTAACGCTAAAAATACCCTCTTCATTATTTTACCTCCATTTTGTTTTACGATTTATATTATATTATTCAATGTTGATTGCAATTTCCTAAAACCTCATTATCGATTCTAACTTTATTCCTTTAAGCACATATACGAATACCATCCCGACGTATGCTCCCGTCTTCGTTATCACCCTGTATCCGTAATAATTAGCAGTAGCCTTGCCGTACTGCCTTGCCTCCGCAATAGTATTGTTTATAACGGGCTTTATTCCTTGCGGCAGGTTATCCCATCCCGCCATATTGGTATTTTTGACCTCAGCAATATTGCCGGAGCATATTTTATAATTTTCAATAGCCCAATAATTGGGGTCAGAAAAGCCTTTCGTTCGCCTTATTATACTTATTAATTTACAACCCGACATAGTCGTAGTAATAGGTATGGCGTTATAGGTATAAGCTCCGTAAGTATAAATATAAGGACTGTTTGAATTATAAACCCGCATCGCAAGTCTGTTAAAATTGGGGTCGGACTGATTATATTTCCCGCCTATCGTCCATGCACCTGCGGGAGAAGATATAAAAAGCGATAAGCATATTGCGGATATTATTTTAATAATGTTTTTTTTCATCTTGACCTATGTCGGAATGCCCGGGATTACCTTACCATTTTATTAATCGCTACCGTTAGCTCTGTCTATCGCTTCCGCCATATCCTTATTGCTGTATTTAAGATATATAAGCCTATTAACGATATTACTATGTCCTAAAAAGTTTTTCAATAGCATTATATTCATTCCGCTGTCTAACAAATGGATAGCTAGGGTGTGCCTTAAATCGTGCGGATGGGCTTTATCTAAATAGTCCTTACCTAAAATCTTTTCAACCAAATTCTTTAGCATAAGACTAAAGCCCATTTTTGTAATAGCGGGCTTGCCTGAAGTTTTCGCAAGAACAAAAAGAGGTAAAATACTTTACGTAATTTTTCCAATATTTTAGGTATTGTAAATTTAAAGAAATTGTAAGCGGAGTGAAATACCCAATTTGCGGGAGCGGTATCGTCAAGAATTTAGGGTGGTTTAAATGCGAAAAGAATCGCTGGGACAGCGAAAAGAAACAAGTGGTAGTTTGCAAGTTCGCTGTTTCTGAACATGCTTTGGCAAAAAAGAGCCGCTGACTGACAGGGAATTTAAGGCTCTTTTAGGCGGCGAGAGGCGCGAAATTCCCGTAAATGACACGCTGTATAAAACTCTGGCAGGTTTGGTAAGAAACATGAATGCCAACTTCGTTTTCTACAATGCTAAAAACTAAGGATTACATGCCGTTCAGCAGACTGGATAGGTCATGGCATACTGCGCTAAGAAAGGCTAAAATCGTAGATTTTAAGTTTTTCACGATTTAAGGTATACGTTCGCAAGCCGTCTAGTTATGGCGGGAGCTGATTTAACCACGATAAAAGAACTGCTGGGGCATTCGAATATAACGATGACTTTAAGGTATTCGCATTTATCGGCCGCTCATGTTAAAAGCGCCGTGAGCCTGCTCGATAGAAAAATTCACAATTCCTTCACAGCGAGGGAAGAAGAGCGGATACTGAAACCTTGAAACCCTTGTAAATAATGGAGCGGGCAACGAGGTTCGAACTCGCGACACCAAGCTTGGGAAGCTTGTACTCTACCAACTGAGCTATGCCCGCTTATATATTATATTTATACCACAAAAATAAAAAATTGTAAAATATATGAAAAAATAAGGTGAAAAATAATTTAGATTTCCGGTATTGCTATGTTTGCCGGAACCGGCTTAACGCTGTAGGCTTCCGCAAACGATTCGGACATAATTTTAGAAAGGCGGGCGAAACTTAAATCGCTTAAACTATAATCGACTCCGGCCTTTTTCATTTCCTGCCGAATACCAGTAATATTATTAAAATATTCCGCATTGTCCGCGGAACTTCCGTCATTGAACAACTCGATATGTTCTTCGGGATTATAATCGATATAAATCGACCCGTGCTGTAGAAATGCGGCATCGCTTCTTCTCTGGGAATTGCCGCAAATTTTTCTCCCGCCGAACGTTATTTCGTATGAATGGGCTTTAAGGAAACAATTAAAATTGTTTTTTGCCGTCTTATTGTTTTTGCCTTGCGGTGGAACGCCGTTTACGCTCCCGATATCCGGTTTCAAACCTAATTTTACAAAAAAAAGATATAGAAATTCGCCTATTTTTTTATAAGTTTCTATGAGCTTTCCTGCAAAAATACCGTTTTTATATGACGCCGTTATGGAATATGTTATTTCCGCTTTATGCAATACCGCCCTGCCTCCCGTAGGCCTCGAAACGATATCGTATCCTTTCTTTTCCGCTTTTTCAATAATTCTTTCGTCTATATCTTTGTCTTTTTGAAAAAAACCAAGCGAAAGGGTAGGTGGGGAAAAATAATAAATCCTTAACGTGGGACGACTTGAAAAATCGTCTGCAATTTTATACTTGTCTAGCAAAAACAAATCGGCTGACATATTGAAAATACCGGAACAGCCGCCGGAAACTATAAGATTAAAACTCATTCAACCGTTATTTTTTAAGTATTCTTCATACGCGCTCTGGTCCATTAATTCGTTAAGCTCGTCTTCGTTTGTGAGTTTAACCTTAAGGAGCCATCCCGAGTCGTAAGGCTCTTCATTTACAAGTTCGGGTTCGTCTTTCAGCAAATCGTTGACGCTGACAACATGCCCGCTGACCGGCGCATAAAGTTCAGAAACGGATTTAGCCGATTCTATTGTCCCGAACGATTCGTTCTGCTCTAATTCATAACCGGTTTCGGGCAAATCGACGTATATAATGTCTCCAAGCTGATCCTGCGCGTAATCGGTAACCCCTATGAGCGCATTATCCCCGTTGACTTTAACCCAGATATGTTCGGAATTGTATTTTAAGCCTTTTGGAAAATCCATAAATCCCCCTTTATTCTTCTTATTATTATCTATCTTTTTTAATTATTAAAATTATATATTTATATATTTTAATAATATTCTTAAAACATTTGCAATATAAAATTTTATAATTTAATTTTTATCTTTCTATGAATCTCTGGACATAGCCTATGTCAACATTGCCGGAAAGATAATCGCTATCGTTAAGTATCCTTTTGAGGAAAGAAATATTCGTTTCGATACCTTCTATCCTGAACTCGTTAAGGGCGTTTTTAGCCTTGTTTATAGCTCCGGCTCTGGTCGTATCGTAAACGATAAGTTTTGCGATTAAAGAGTCGTAAAACGGCTGTACGTTATATCCGCAATAAGCAAAATCATCGACCCTGACGTTCAAACCTCCGGGTTTATTGTAAAATGTTATTAAACCGGGCGAAGGTTTAAAATTTATCGGATTTTCGGCATTAATTCTAAGTTCTATGCTGTGTCCTTTAATTTTAACGTCTTCCTGCTTTATTTTAAGCCTATCTCCATTTGCAATCCTTATCTGTTCTTTGATAATATCGGTATTAGTCACAAACTCCGTTACGGGATGCTCCACCTGAACTCTGGTATTTACTTCCATAAAATAAAATTCGCCGCTGTCGTCTAATAGAAACTCAAAAGTAGCAGCATTTATATAATCTATCTCTTTAACAACCTTTAATATTAATTCCCCTATTCTTTTTCTTGCGGAAGATTTAACGGAAAGGGAGGGTGCTTCTTCGATTATTTTCTGATGCCTTCTTTGAATAGAGCAGTCTCTTTCCCCGAGATAAACCGCGTTGCCATACCTGTCGGCAAGGACCTGAAACTCTATATGCTTTGGATTTTCGCAATATTTTTCCAAATAAACGTCTTTATCCCCGAAAAAAGACTGCGCCTCCTGCCTTGCCTGATGATATGCCTGAGATAAATGCGCCGGCGTCAAAACCATCTTTATGCCCCTTCCGCCGCCTCCCATAGAAGCCTTAAGAATTAACGGATAGCCTATCTTTTCCGCCGCCTTCTTAATATCTTCTTCGTTGTCGCCTATATCGTCGCTGCCTGGCAAAACCGGAATACCGAGACTCTTGACAAGTTTCCTGGCATTCCTCTTGTTACCCAGAAGATTCATATTGGCGGAAGTGGGACCTATAAACTTAATGCCGCAATTTTCACAAATCTCCGCAAAATTAGAATTTTCGGATAAGAAACCGTATCCTGGATGTATAGCTTCGCTGTCGGTGATTTCGGCCGCCGATATTATGGAGGATATATTAAGATAGCTCTTTGACGAAGGCGGAGGGCCGATGCATATGCTCTGGTCCGCATATTTTACATGAAGGCTGTCCCTGTCGGCGGTCGAATATACCGCAACCGTCTTTATCCCCATCTCCTTGCACGCCCTGATAACACGGACGGCAATCTCGCCTCTATTGGCTATTAAAATCTTTCTGAACATATTAATTATTGTATATTTATTTTATTAAAGGGGTTCTACGAGAAACAACGGCTGTCCAAACTCGACTAACTGACCGTTTTCGACAATTATAGATACTATTCTGCACTTGATATCGACCTCAATTTCATTCATGATCTTCATAGCTTCGACGATGCAAACCGGACTCCCCTTTTCCACGACTGAATCAATCTCTACGAAAGGCGGTTTATCGGGAGAAGCCGACCTGTAAAACGAACCTACGAAAGGAGATACTATCTCCTTAAGATGCTCATTTTTAAGGGCAGGGGTTATTTCCGTTTCTATGGACTTGGCTCTGTATGCGGCAAATTTTGCAAGGTCTGCCTGTTCGCCGCCTGAAATTTGAGCCGAATATTCTTTCTTTTCGGAAATTATGCTTTTTATGCCGCGCTTATAAATTTCATCGGAATTTAATGTAATCTTAACTTCTTCGTCGCCCTTTTTATAATAAAATTCTTTAAGTTTGTTTGATTTAATAAATTTTACCAGATCTTTTATATCTTTGATATTCATAATATTTTCCTCTTTTCTTCTTTCTTCGCCGTCAGCAGTTATTCGTTATTATCCCTATCTTTTATTATAAGCGCCGCCACCGGCCGTTACTTAGAGCTGACCCTTTCTATATATGTTTTGGTTCTCGTATCCACTTTTATAATATCGCCTTCGTTTAAGAACAGCGGAACGCTGATTACAAGTCCGGTTTCAAGAGTTGCGGGCTTCGTGGCTCCGGAAACGGTATCGCCTCTAAGCCCCTGTTCCGTCTGCGTTATTTTGATCTCTATAAAATTCGGCACTTCGATATTTATAGGCCTGCCGTTATAATATAAAATTTTTACATGAATATTTTCAAGCAGAAAACCGGCGCTTTCGGCAGACGCCTCTTTGTCTATATGTACTTGGTCGTACGTTTCATTGTCCATAAAAACAAAATCGCTTCCTTCATCGTAAAGATACTGCATATTTTTTTCTTCTATATTAGGCGTTTCGACCTTTTCGCCTGCCCTTAAGGTTCTGTCTATCACCTTTCCCGAAATCAGGCTTTTTAATTTTGTCCTGACGAAAGCCCCTCCTTTCCCGGGCTTAACATGTTGAAAATCGATAATTTCGTAAGGCTCTTTTTCCATTTCTATTCTCAGCCCTTTTTTAAAGTCGGTAGTGGAATACAATTAATTAAACCTCCGTTTCTTTGTTTTCGTATCTATTTATGATTTATTTGCAATGCCTACTAATTTAAAACAATGCAAAATAAAAATCAACTACTAAATTTTATAAGTTTAAAATTTAGGCTAAATCCTCAATCTTGCATTGATTTTTTTTAATATTGGTAATAACCCGCGCGCCTTCTTTTTCGACATAACACATATCTTCGATTCTTACGCCGAACTCCCCTTCGATATAAACTCCCGGCTCAACCGTAAATACCATGCCTTCTTTAACCGTATCGCCGTTTTTTTTGCCTATATAAGGATATTCATGTATATCTAACCCTACCCCGTGGCCTAAAGAATGGGTAAAATATTTTCCGTAACCTCTTTTATCGATATAATCTCTTGCAATTTTATCTAAACAGCTGAATTTAACGCCGGGCTTTATTTTTGAAATCGCCTTTTGCTGTGCGGAATAAACCGTATCGTAAACATCCAGAAACCTGCCGTCGGGGTTTCCAAGATGGACGGTCAAAGTTTCATCGCTCTTGTAACCGTTTCGTTCCGCCCCGAAATCGCACAATAAAACGCTTTTTTTATCTATTCTTTTATCCGAAGGCACGCCGTGCGGCAGACTTGAATTTCTGCCGGAAAGTATTATAGTTTCGAAAGACTCCTCTGAACGGCGCTCTAATAAATTTTTTTTGTAAATTATAGCTAAATCGTTCTCGGCGCAGAAAGTTTTCTTTAAAGTTTTCAAGGCGTCCAGCATGGATTTTTCGGCTATAGAAACAGCCTCTAAAATATAATTAAGTTCGCCCTCGTCTTTTATCGACCTTATTTTTAAAGCGGCATCGCGGGCGGGAATCAGCTTAATTTTGCTTTTAAATTTCTCTTTTAACGAGGCATACTCGCCGCAGGTAATATAATCGGACTCGAACATTATAACTTTAATGTTTCTTTTAAATATATCCGCGGCAATATCTTTATAGATTTCTTTTATTCTAACAATTTTTACATGGGCAAAACATTCTTTGGATGCCCTTTCGGAATATCTGCCGTCGGCATAAAGGATTATTTGACCTTCGCTGGTAAAATAGACATATCCTTCCCCTGAAAAGCCCGTCATATAAAATATGTTGGAAGGCTTTTTTATTAAAATACCGTCGGCTTTTTTGTCTATCAGCCGCGATATCATATCGGAAACATTAAACATAAAGGTGGTTGGAGGTTCTTTTAGGTATTTTTAGACGTTTCTCTGTAGGCATATGTTTTTTGAAGAAAAGTTTCCAGAGAGGATATTTGGGTTTCGGCCGTTCTTTTCTTTCCTTCGCTTGCTTCCTTAATTAACGATTGCAGTCTCTTAACGTTATCCGCCGATTCTTCGTCTAACGGATTTTCTTTCAGCAGGTCTATGTAAATATTTAACGCTTCCGCATAATGTCCCTGTGACTCGTAAATTCCGGCAAACGTTTTTGTCTTAGGTTCTAATGCCATAATGTATTATTTTTATCACACAGGCTTATGTTTAGTCAAGCAAATTAATATGCAAATTAATATGCCCAAATCCCGATTTAGAAATTTTTATATATGAATTGCCTGAATTACTTAATAACGTCATTGCGGGCGCACTATTTCGTCATTGCGAGCGCAGCGAAACAATCTAAATATAATAACGGGATTGTTTCGCTGCGCTCGCAATGACGGGATATTGGAATTTATTAAAATATTTTCTAAATCGGGATTTGGGGTATGTTTTATTTAAATCTCATTTATAACCGCCTGCTTGATTTTTCTTATATAAAGCGGATTCCTAATCTTGCCCCCATGGTCATTTTTTACGTAAAACGTGTCAAATGCCTTATTCCCCTGAGTCGTTATCTTCGATGCAAATATATTTATGTCAAAAACGTTAAAAATTCTTCCTATGTCGTATAAAAGCCCTTTTCTATCCAGAGCCTGAATTTCTATTACCGTAAACTCGCCGCTTATATTATTATAAATTTCCACCGAATTTGAAACGCGGGGTCCGCTCTTTTTATATAAACTTTCGCTCTTTCTCTTATTTTTGAGCATATCTTCGAGCGATATATTTCCGTTAAACACATTAAAAAAGGTATTCCGCAGTTTATGCCAGTCGATATCCCCGTCAACTTTTTTATATATATGATTTACGAAAAAGGTATCGATAAACCTTCCGTCTTTTCTTGTATTAATATCTGCGCTCATTATATTAAAGTCAAAATAAGAAAGCGTCCCCGTTATATCGGAAAACATAGTCTTTTTATCCTCGCCGCAGATAATTATCTCGTAATAATCTTCGCCTATATGCGGTTTCGCTAGGAAATTAAACCTGTGTCCCGGCGTAATTTTTGAAAATAATTTTAAATGCAAAAGAATGTTTTCGGAGCTTTCTCTTGTTAAATATTTACCGGGGGAATAAAATTGATTTACGAAACCCGTTATAAATCCATTTAGGTCTTTAATACCTTTAAGAAAATTATAGCCTCTTTTGCCTTTTAAATTTTTTGCGGTTTCGCTTACATTCTCAATATAGTACATGTCGCTTTTAAAATACTCTCCGGTATTCTTTAAATACGATAAAGTCCTGTCGAAAAGCTCAGTCAGAAGCATTTTTCGCCACGAATTAAATCTTGTCTTTGAAACCGCCATAGAATCGCAGATACTGACGATAAAAAGCAGTTTTAATCTCCTTGCGTCCTTAACCATGCCCGCAACGGATTTAATAGTCGCCGGGTCGTGAATATCCCTTCTTTCGGACGTAAGCGGAAGAAGAAAATGGTTTAATATCAAAAATCCTATGCAGTCTTGGACGCTCTCGCTTAAACCTAGCCTTTTTGCAACCTTTACGGCTATTCTGGACCCTATAGCTTCATGATGTGCAGAATACCCTTTACCGATATCGTGAAGCAAAAGCGAAAAATTTAAAATAAGCATATCTTCGGCGCTTAAATCTTCAAATGTTTCCCTAAGGTCTCCGTTGATTTTAAAATTAGCCGTATTATCCAAATAATAGACGCCGTTAAGCGAATGCGCATCGACCGTATAGATATGATAAACGTCGTTGGTGGACAGAGAATCTATTTTTTCGAATTCGGGGATTAACGCGCTTAATATTTTTGTTTCATGCATTAACAGCAAAGTCTGATAAACTCTTTTTTTGTTTTTTAGAAGGTTTATAAAAAAATCCTTTGCAAAATCGCTGTTCTTAATGTTTTTTCTGTATTTTTCTCCGCTTATTTTTAAAAGGTTGACGGATTCCGCGCTAAGCTTGTAACCGGCAGATTGATATATATTAAGCAGATTAAATATATTTTTAGCGTCGGATAAAAAAAGCTCTTTGTTCCGCACGGCAATAAAGCCGTTTTCTAAATATAGGTTGTTTTCTATAATAATACCGGTTTTTTCGTTTTCTTTATGCCTGCTTATAAGCATCCTCGGTTTTATGAGAAGGTTTATGACCAGCTTAGATATATTATGTATATTTTTAGCGTTTAAATAATAGTCGTGCATAAAATATTCTATCTTGTCTAAAAACTTTCCGTCCTTGTAGTAAAAAGCTTTAGCGACATTTTCCTGAATATCGAAAGTAAGCTTATCGACCTTTTTTTGCGCAAGCAGATGCATCATTATTCTTGTCCTTAAGATGAATTTTTTTCCGTCGTAAAGATTGGCGATATCTTCTTTACTCAAAGAGCTGTCCATTTTTTTAACCCCTAATGTTTCCATTATCCTTGTTTCGGTTTCGGCGGAAGGAAACGGCAGGGATTCCCCCGTTGCTAAATAATATACCCACTCGCAATAAGAATAATCTCTTAAACCGCCTATGCCTTCCTTAACGTCCGGTTCTAGAAGAAATATGTCGTTATCCGACATAACGTTAATCAGCCGTCTTCTTCTTAAGTTCTTCATAAGTTCTACCAAAAAAACCGATTTTGTGTCTATTTTTTTAAAACCGTTCTTGAACCCGTCGTATAAATCTTTATTTCCGGCGATATATCTTGTATTTATAAAAGAAGTGTACGTATTTAAGTCTTTTTTCATCAACTCGGCGGCTTCCGGAATAGTCATTACGCTCTGGGCGAGATCCACCCCCGCATCCCAAAATAAATAAAAAAAGTCCTTAAGGTCTTTCGCGACATTTTCCTGATTCAGCCCTTCTTTTATAATTATCATTATATCGATATCCGAATAAGGACATAGTTCGAGATTAGAATAACTGCCGCCCGCAGTTATGCAAAAATCGCCTCTGCCTCCGATGCCGGAGAATGCTTCTATGATTACGGAATCATAAAATTTGGATATTTCCCCTGCCGCGTGAAAAGAATCGTAGTTCAGAAGGTCGTCTTTTAAATTTTTGTATTTTAATTTAATTCTTTCTTTTAAATCTTTAGGCGTCAACGTCAAAGTTTTCTCCGCGCATTTCGTTCGTATTATTTGCTTTTATTTATTCTCATTGTTTCCGATGATTCCGCCGCTTGAGGCATTCCTCGGATGGAACTTCGTATGCTGTTCTTTTAAATGCGATATATCCGTATGGGTGTAAATTTCCGTAGTCGATATGCTGGAATGTCCAAGCATCTGCTGGATAGACCTTAAATCGGCGCCGCCTTCCAATAAATGCGTGGCAAAAGTGTGCCTCAGCATATGGGGAGTAATATTTTTATCCACTTTAGCAAGAACGGCCGCTTTTTTAATTATCTTCCATAAACCCTGCCTTGTAAGCGGATGTCCTTTTTCGGCGATAAATAAATGACCGCCGCCTTGTTTAGCATATTTTTGCCTGAGCGGCAGATAAGCTTTCAGAATTTCTTTAAAAGGCGTTCCGAACGGGACTATTCTTTCTTTCGAACCTTTTCCTCTGACCCTGATAAAATTCATATCGAAGTTAAAATTATCGAGTTTTATATCCGCAAGTTCCGAAATTCTTAGACCGCTGGAATACAGAAGCTCTATTACGGCTTTATTCCTGATATTTTCAAAATACTGCCTCTGCTTCTGTTTTTTTCTGGCGCCTTCGTTTTTAAATTCCACGGATAAGATTCTGCCGACCTCTTCTTTCGTAAGAAAATTAGGCAGTTTCTTCGATATAAACGGATACTCTATATCTTTAAACGGAAATTCGGCTATTATTCCGCGTTTAAGTAAAAATTTGTAAAATCCTTTTATCGACGAATAGAATCTTGCCCTTGTTTTGCCGTTTAAATTAAGTTCGGCGAGATAAGATAAAAAATTCTGGAAAAAAAGCGGAGAAAGCATTTTAAAGTCAATTTTCTCGCGTTTGGCATAAGCATGAAATTTCGTTAAATCAAGATAATACGACGAAATAGTATTAAGGCTTAAACCCCTTTCTATTTTCAAAAAAGAAATATACTCGCCTATAAATCCTTCAAGCTCGTCTTTGACAATCCTTTCCGGTTTATCGCCGCAGTTTTCCGCTTTCATTTTCTTTCATTTTATTATTAGATGTAATTGCGAGCGTTAGAGATTGCTTCGCTGCGCTGGACTTTGTCCGCTTCGCTCGCAATGACACTATGCCGTCATTGCGAGCGTTAGCGAAGCAATCTCAAACTCATAATTAGGTTATTATTTTTAAAAAATCGTATATTTCTCCGAAATCAAGTTTTCTAAATTCGTATCTTCCTATATCCTTTACTAAAACAAATTTAATCTGCTTTTCGCTCACTTTTTTATCGAGTTTCATTGCATTTATATATTGTTCCGGGGTAAAGTCGGGGATATCGGCAGGCAGACCCGAATTCCTTATTAAATTTTCAATTCTTTTTATCGTTTCTTCGCTGCATAACCCTATTTTCTTTGAAAGCGCCGCAGCGAAAACCATTCCTATCGCAATCGCTTCTCCGTGTTTTATGCTTTCATAATTATATAAAGTTTCGATAGCATGCCCAAGACTGTGTCCGAAATTAAGCACCGAACGAAGTCCGGCCTCTTTTTCGTCTTCCTTTACCACCTCAGCCTTGATACTGCACGACCTTTGTATGATATGCGTCAAAACGTCTTTGTCGTAAGAAAGAACTTTTTCGTAACCGTCTTCGAGATAAGCAAAAAATCCGGCGTCAAGTATAGCCCCGTATTTAATAACCTCCGCAAACCCGTTTATCAATTCCCTTTTATCCAAACTTTTAAGCAGGTCCGTATCTATCAAAACGGCTTTGGGCTGGTAAAAAGCGCCTATAAGGTTTTTGCCTTTCGGATGGTCTATGCCCGTTTTGCCTCCGACGCTCGAATCGACGTCGGCAAGCAGGGTAGTAGGTATCTGTATGAAGTTTATGCCACGCAGATAAGTCGCCGCCGCAAATCCTGCAATATCCCCTATGACCCCTCCGCCGAAAGCTATAATAAAATCCGACCTTTCAAACCTGTTTTCCACAAGCCTGTCGTGAATATCGGAAAGATATTTAAGGCTTTTCGTAGATTCGCCGTCCGGAAGAGACATAAAAGCAAAGTTGTCCGTGCCGTAATTTTCAAGGAAAGAAGAGACGGCGTTTCCGTATAAACCCTCTACGGTTTTGGAAGTTATAACTAAAGCTCTGCTCTTTAAATTTAAGCCGGAGGAACTTAAAACGGCGGCTGTTTCTTTATTGTACCCCCCGCTTATGATGCCGGAATCTATTAATATATCATAACCGTTATCTTTAGCGGTCAAGTTTATATCCACCCTTATTTTCATATTACTCCCTTTTTATACTTTTATACTTTTATACTTTTTTTATTATCCATCCTGCCGTATGCATAAACTCCGGCAGTTAAAATAACGTTTGTAATTATAATCACGAGAAATGCGTATTCAGGGAAATCCTTAGTGCCGGGTATTCCGGCGTTTAACGGCATATAAGCCATTATAGCCGTGGCCAATGCCCTTCCTATCATAGACCACAAGAAAAATTTTTCTTTTTTAGGCAGTTTCTCTTCCTCCTTTTTTTTGAAATTTTCCATAAAAAATACAACCGACACGCTTAAATATCTGCCGGCTATCAGCATAACGATTACGATAAAAAGCCTGTCTATGAATCCCCAGCCGATATGGGACAATTCTACTACGACTCCCAAAAAGACGAAAAATAACGTCCGTATTAAAAACGAAAATTCAAAATTAAACTGTTTTATAAAAGATTCCTTTATGCTCATCTTGAAGAAATTAAGTTTAAGCCTGTTCAATAATTCTTCGTTTCCCATTATTATGCCGAAAACCAGTATCGCGATAGCGCCGTTTCCGTTAATTAAATGAATCAATAAATAAAGTATTAACATCCCTCCGAAAGTAATAGAATAAGCAAATTTTGTTTTGGATATAAACTTTAACAGTATAAACCACGTTACTCCGAACAAAACCGCAACGGCGGCGGATATTCCAAAAGAATAAAGCAGACCCGCCGATTTGGATAAATAATTTATATGAACGGACGAGTTTTTAGCAAAATTAATTAAAATTATTAAAACGACTATGGCGAGCGCATCGTTGAACGTGGATTCCATGGCTATTACGGTCTTATTTTTATCGCTTGCATCGATATTAGGCAAAAGAGGCATAATAACGGTAGAACTCGAACATGATACTATCGTTCCGAGCATAAGGGACTGTATCAGACCCCCTCCGCCCATTATATAGAAAAATCCTCCCGCTAAAATTATGGAAAGCGCTAATCCTACGGAAAGTAAAACCATGGAGTATGCCGAACTCTTGAAAACCGTTATAAAATTAAGCTCTAGCCCTCCAGAAAACATAATGAGAATTAAAACCAGCGTGCTCAGATAAGGCGCAAAATTAATAAACAACTGCTGGTTAAAAATGTGGTAAACAGGTCCCAGTATGAGACCGGCAATCATTAACAGCAGGATAGAGGGAAATTTAGTGTATGAAAAGAATATCTCTCCTAGAAAACCCAGAAGTATGACTATCCCGATTATCCCTATGGCTATTGAAGGACTCATATACTATTTTTATAGCCTTTTTTAATAAAAATGTCAAAGGATATTGCCTGAATAGTTAAAGAAAACAGGACCGCTATAAAAACATAAGTAATTATTTCATTCCTTAAATGCAGATTTAAGGGCAGGGATAAAGCCATGGCTATCGGCAAAGCGCCTTTCAAGCCACCGAATACAAGGAATCTTTTATATTGTTTATTTATGGTCAGACCGTCCGAAAATATTTTAAACCTGCTTTTTGCAATATTAACGAGAGGCGAAATAAGATATACCCCTATGAAACGCGAAAAAAGAGAAAGGGCTATTATAAACAACGATATAACCCATATATCTAAAATTTTAAACAAATTTATCTCTATTCCTATTATTAAAAATAAAATAGAATTTACTATAAAAGTTAAATATTCGACGACGATTGGGAAAACTTCCAGCGTCCGGTTTGAAACTTTCTTCTTAAATCCATAGTTCGCAAGAACTATGCCGCTGAAAATAACCGCCATAATAAAAGACATATGAAGATAATACGCCGTTATTAAAGATGCGTAAGCAAGAAGGAGGGAAATCATTATTTCCGTCAAAAAATCGGTTGCAAGCGATAATAGGAGCGATACGGAATATCCGAGGACGATGCCGAGTATGGAACCGCCTATGGATTCATATAAAAATTCAAACGTAGAGGTTTTTATTATGCCAAGAATGTAATAAAACATATTATATGAGTAGTTTAAATCTAAGCCGCCGCCGTTTAAAAAAAATGAATCTGCCGTATGCGCCGCCCCATGCAGATTCAAACCCAAAAAAACCTCGAAAAGGACAAGGCTTATTCCGTCGTTAAAAAGGCTTTCGCCGGTCAACAACGTCTCGATATCTTCTTTTCCGTCCGTATTTTCGGCTAGCTTGTCATTGCGAGCGTTAGCGAAGCAATCTGCTTCTATCTCTTTGTTTTCGTCCGTATTTTTGGCTTCGTTTCCCGCATCGTTTTTCTCGGTCTTTGGCGGAACGCCGCCCCTTTTTATTATCCTGTTTTTTAACAGGGCGAGTATAGATATCGGGTCGGTAGGGGTTATTATGGCTCCGAAAATTAAAGACTGTTTTAACGGAAAATTTAAAACAAAATGAAGAACGGCGCCGGTAAAAATTGCCGAGATTATCGTTCCGAATATGGACAACATGCCTATCGGAAGGATATTTGATATTAAAGGGCGCATCTTGATGCCTACCGCCCCTTCGAATATAATAATCGGAAGAAAAACGTAGTATATAAGGTAAGGAGTGATATTTAAGCTGGGAAATATGCGGAAAATTCCCACAAAAAGCCCTATGATAACAAGCATCGAGGCATAAGGAATTCTAAGGTATCTTGTTAAAATTCCGCCCGCCGAAGCGATAGAAAGCAAAAGTATCGCGGTAATTATTATATGTCTGCCGTCGTGCATATTTATATTATAAACTTAAAGGTTATAATTTTATCGTGTTTCGGTATTTCCCGCCGTTATCCATTCGGGGTAATTCGGAAGGGAGGCTTTTCCGGTTCTTAAAATTCCTGCGTCATCTTTTGCAAAACCGCACCTCTCTAAATAACCTCGGCATGTAAAATTTTTACCGGTATAGTTAAACAGCGCCGAAGCAGAATCGTATTTTTTAAATATATAATCTAACGCGTATCTTAATAACCCGTATTCTATGCCGAGACCGAACACGCGGCACGACAATACGACCTGCTCTATCGTATTCTCGTTAATTAACGCCAGTCCGACAAGACCGTTATCCGCAAGTTTATCTTTTACGAACGTGCAGATTATAATGCCTGCGCTTTTAAAAAATAGATTCAAATCGTCTTCGTTCCATCTCTTTCCTGTAGTATTAAACTGATTAGTTTTATTAAGAAGCTCTTTTGCTCTGGGATAGTTTTTATCGGAGCCGTCTTTTATAACGCTGAAATTCTGCGTCAAACCGAGCCCGTACAGCCAGCCGCTGCCGCTGCCGCCCGAAGTTTCCAAATCCGACATCCTTATTTTATCCCGCTCTATCTTACTCTTTATTAAAGCCGTCCTGTTTTTAGACTCTTCGGTAATAACTTCGGTCTGCGTTTCGGGAGACGACACGATAATCTTCCGCCAGTCCAGCTGATTTCCGGTCAGGCACCTCATTTCGGGAAACGCCTCCCGCACTTCGTAAACTTCGCGGGGATTGTCGTCTATGAATAATGCGTTTTCGGGCAGTATATTGCATTCGTCGAGTATTTCCGATATATTAAAAGATTTATCGTTCCAGTTTATCTTAACGGATACGAAATCGTCTAAGGAAAGCCTACCGCCCCAGATGCCGTTAAACTGTTTTTCACCCTCCGCCGTATCGTTTTTACTGCAAACGGCAAGAACTCCTCCGCGTTTTTTAAAAAATAAAAGGGCTTCTACAAAACCCAAGGGCCAGCCTTCCGTCCGGCTGCCTATATCCGCTTCCTCTTCGGCGGCAGTCCCGCGCCATAAAGTCTCATCGAGGTCAACTATTATAAGTTTTACGGAATCGATTTTTCTTAACGCCTTAATATGTCCGGTAATTCTATGCCATACCATTCCGCCGTATATCGCAAGATATAATTCGGGATTAAAATATTCCTGCCCTATATATCCGTTATGGGTAATATGCAGGTAAAAATCGTCCTGAATCTTAAATTTGCCGACCTGTCCCGCAATCTCGTTCACGTCTATAAAATAGGAATTGCCGGCATTTTTTGTCAGATTATATAAAATCTTATTTAATTCATAGAAAAAATGCCTCGGGTCGCCGTATTCGTATCGGGAAGAAAAATAACCCGGATAATTAAACTGTGGTTCCAAAAAACTTAAGAAAAAAACAGGTATATTGCCCGCGCCGTCTTTTATCGTTTTAACTAACTTCGACGCTATCGATTTACATTCGTCTAATACGGCGTCAACCTCTTCTTGCGATTTATTGCGGGTAAAAAATAAATCGCCTTGAACATCAGGTTTTATTACTTTCAGCGCCTCACCGAGTATATGGCGGAAAGTCAGGCCTACTACCGCCGCATCGTAATTTTTATCTTTTAAATCCGGAAATGACGGCAACTGCGAGGACGGAAAGGATTCAAACAGGAAATGGTCTATTTTACAGCCTGAATTCAAACCGGCGTTAAAAAAAAACTCGGCCTGACATGTCCCCAGAAGTAAAATATTTAAATCTCTCAAAGGATTCCCAAGTTCATTGCCAAACTCAGGAATGGAGAGCTTATCGTGAATAAATAATAATGCCGTATCTATGGAATTGCTTACCGCGCTTTTTAATTCGGAAGAATAATTGCCGGAAGCCGATATTTCGGATACGCAGTCGATATAATCTTTCCAGTAAACATTATTGAAAGGATTTAACATTAAAGCTCTGCCCAAAAACGAAAGGGCTTCCGCGTGTCTGCCGGCTGAAGCCAGCAGGGTTCCAAGATTATGGTTCGATAAAATATGCCTGCCGTCAACGGACAATATATTTCTGTAAATATGCTCCGCCTGCTCTAAATCGCCCTCGTTATGTTTTGCGGCGGCAAGATTAAATGCTTCTTCTATTTCTTTTTCTTCCATGCAGGGTTGCATTTAATATATTTTTATATTTTGCTTATATGGCTATTATATCATATTATGTGTAATATTTAAGGCACAATATTGATATAAAAAGTTAATATTTTTTTAAATTCTTATGATTATGCAAACATAATTTAGAAATTTATTTTGACAAATTTTTAAAATTAATGTATCATAAATGGTAACGATTATGATACATCACTTAAAATATGCAATAATAAATTAGACAGGTTGATTATGAAATTTATTCCATCGAGGGATTTAAGATTAAAGACGGCATCGGTTTTAAACGAGCTAAAAAAAGAGGGCGAAATTATTATAACCTCTAATGGGAAGCCTTCGTCTTTAATGCTGCCTATTGATGAAACAAACTTAGAGCAGACACTTTTTTTTGTTAAGTCGATGAAGGCGAAAGCTGCCGCCAGGAATATGAGGTCAACCTTTAAAAAGAATAAGATTTCTACCGAAGATATAGACAAGGAGATAAACGACGAAAGGAAAGAAATATTATGATTTTGGTAATAGATACCAACGTATTTATTTCAGGATTTATTTCCGAAAGTTATCCATGGCGCATACTCGACTATTTTCTGGATAAAAGATTTACGCTGGCCCTTGACGACAGGATATATTTAGAATATTCAGCAGTTTTAAGAAGGAAAAAGTTTGGCTTAAAAAAAACTGATGTCGATTCTTTCTTGGATTTTACGGCAAGCAACGCATTATTTATTACTTCCGGCAAATGCGATATTAAACTAATCGATACCGCCGATTTAAAGTTTATAGAAACTGCGAGAAGCGCAAACGCGGACGGTCTTATAACCGGAAATATGAAACACTTCGAACCTGCAAAAAATATAATTCCTATATTTTCTCCTAAAGAAGCGTGGGAGAAGTTATTTGTGGACAACTTTAATGATTAATCCAAACCACCCCGCTCCACGTCTCTTACCGCTTTATTCCAGATTTTTATTTCTCATTTTTCCGCGTACATTCTAATTTGTTTGCCGCATAATTCATAAACGTCTTCCGCTCTGCACCGTTTATAATAATCCACGGTCAGCTTAACGGCTTCGCCTATATTTAGCTTAGGCTGCCAGCCGAGGACGGAGACCGCTTTGCCTATGTCAAGATTTAATAGTTTAGCCTCATGGGGCTGATGCGCGCCTTTTGCGTAAACGTTGGCGACTGAGCTTGAGCCTGAGCGGCCAGAAATATCTTTCCATTCCCCTCTGCCGTAATATTTTATTACCATCTTTACTAATTCCTTGACTGTTGCGGCAGAATCGGGAAGAGGTCCGAAATTCCATGCGCCGGAATATCTTGCCGGATTTTCATAAATTTTGGAAGCCAGAAGCAAATATCCGCTCAACGGTTCAAGAACGTGCTGCCATGGTCTTACCGCATCCGGATTTCTGACTTCAATCTGTCTGCCGTCTTCTATCGCCTTTATACAGTCCGGCACAAGTCTGTCTTTAGCCCAGTCTCCCCCGCCTATAACGTTTCCCGCCCTTACGGTCGCTATTACTTTTCCATGCCTCTTAAAATCATCCGGATTAAAAAACGATTTCATATAAGCGGAGGAAATTAACTCTGCCGCTCCTTTGCTTGCGCTGTAAGGGTCGTATCCGCCCATAGGGTCCGTTTCCCTGTAGCCGCATAACCGTTCTTTATTTTCATAGCATTTATCGGAAGTTATAACTATGAGGATTTTTGCGCTTCCCGACATCCTGAACGCCTCTAGGACGTTTGCCGTGCCGGCAACATTCGTTTCTATAGTTTCAAGAGGAATTTCATAAGACTCCCTTACCAAAGGCTGTGCCGCAAGATGAAATATTATTTCCGGCTTATAGTTATCTACGACGGAATTTAATTTATTAAAATCCCTTATATCCCCTCTTATATCGTTCATCTTTCCGAACAAGCCTGCAAGAACGAAATTATCTTTCGGCGTATAAGGGTCAAGGGCATAACCCGCGACTTCGGCACCGAGCCTTAAAAGCCAAATAGACAGCCACGAACCTTTAAAGCCGGTATGTCCGGTGATTAGAACTTTTTTGTTTCTGAAATAATCGTTAAAGTTATTAATTTTTTTAATCTGTTTCAATAATATAGCCCTGTATTTGTTTTTAATATAAAAAAATTATATCATACTATATGCAATATTTAATGTTTATATTTCCCGATTTAATTTATTTAACCGTTTAACTTAAGTCATAACATAACCGATAATTTTATATATGAAAGTAGTAATCCTAGCAGGCGGACTCGGAACGAGGCTATCGGAAGAAACCGAGTTGCGTCCAAAACCCATGGTCGAAATAGGCGGCAAGCCGATACTCTGGCACATAATGAAAATATATTCCTGTTACGGCTTTAACGAGTTCATTATATGCCTCGGATACAAAGGAAATATGATAAGGGAGTATTTCGCTAACTATTTTTTATATCAGTCCGACGTTACCATAAACTTATCCGATAACTCGATCGACGTCCATAACTGCAAAGCCGAACCTTGGAAAATTACGCTTGTGGATACCGGCTTAAACACCCAGACCGGCGGAAGAATAAAAAGGGTAAAGAAATACATAGGCGATAAACCGTTCTTTCTTACTTACGGCGACGGCGTATCCGACGTCAATATAGAAAAACTCTTGAAATTTCATAAAAAACATAAAAAGTTATTGACTATGACCGCAGTCCAGCCGGAAGGACGCTTCGGTTCTTTAGACATTGACCAAAATACTGACGCAATAATAAAATTTCTCGAAAAGCCAAAAGGCGATAACGCATGGATTAACGGAGGATTTTTCGTAGCCGAACCGGAAATAATAGACTACATTAAAAACGACACGACTATTTTTGAGCGGGAACCTTTAGAAAAACTTGCCAAGGAAGCCCATCTCCTTGCATATAAGCATAAAGGCTTATGGAAGTGCATGGATACCCAGAGAGACAAGTCTCAGTTAAACCAGATGTGGGAAACCGGCAATGCCGCATGGAAGGTGTGGGATGAGGAATAAGACCTTATACCCTAATTTGCCGATAGAAACTTAGCTAAAAACTAAAAAACTCCTTTATTTATCTGTCTTTCAGTGATATAATTATTGCTAATTATATTCACCCATCAGGTGAAAAACAAATAAAAAAGGAGGTT